>NZ_LN679998.1:1014362-1632814 GCF_000953675.1 Paraclostridium sordellii
TAGATAGATTTGATAAATAGTTATAATTTAAAAGTACTCATATCAAAATTGATATGGGTATTTTTTATATAAAAATGTTGACTAAGTCAGTCCTATTCAATAGGATATAAATATGACTAACTTAGTCATAACTATATACAAGGAGGAATAATATTGAATAAGACATTTGAAAATCTAAGCGAAGAAAAGAAATTAAGAATAATAAATTCAGCAATAGAAGAATTTGCAAACAAAGGCTATAAACGTGCAACAGTAGACAATATTGTATCAAAAGCAGGGATTTCAAAAGGCTCTATATTTCAATACTTTAAAAATAAAGAAAGATTATATCTATACATTTGTGATTATCAAATAAAAATAATTACAGATGAAGTATTTAAACAAAAAGAAAATAATGGAAATGACTTTTTTAAACTATACAAACAGGCAGCACGTGTTAAGTTTGAAATACTTAAAAAAAATCCATACATATTTAAATTCTTTAAAACACTATACTCAGATGATTCACAAGTAGCACAAAAATGGCTAGAAAATATACTTAAAAATAAAGATCAATTAGTATTAAACTTTATAGGAGATTATGACAAAAGTAAATTTAGAGATGACATAGACATTGATATGGCAATAAAGACTATAGAACTTACCTTTGATGGACTATCAATGAAGTGGATGGATAAGTTATCCTATGAAAATTATGAGAGCGATTTAAAAAGCTTATTTGAAGAAGTAGAAAATTATATAAACTTTTATAAAAAATTATACTATAAGGGAGAAAACTAATGTTTATTAAAACTAGTAACCTATGTAAGTCATATAAAACTGAGGATGTAGAAACTATAGCATTAAAAAATGCAAATATTTCACTTGATAAAGGGGATATAGGGGTAATACTAGGTCCATCAGGAAGTGGTAAGTCTACCTTAATGAACATTCTTGGGGGATTAGATAGAGGAGATAGTGGTCAGGCAATTGTAGATGGAGTTGACATTTTAAAACTATCAGATGATGAATTAGTAGAATATAGACGCGAGAAAACAGGTTTTATATTTCAATCATATAACCTAATGCCTCATTTAACAGTACTAGAAAATATAGAAATAATAGAAAACATAAGTAAATCACCTCTTGATATTAATGAAGTACTTCAAGCAGTAGGCTTAATAAATAAAGCCAATAGGTTTCCCAAAGAACTATCTGGGGGAGAGCAACAGCGTGTTGCAATTGCCAGAGCTGTAATTAAAAATCCAGCAATACTATTTTGTGATGAATTAACAGGTGCACTAGATTACAATTCGGCAATAGATGTACTTTCTCTTATCCAAGAAATAAATAGAACGTTTAACACTACAATTTTAATAATTACACATAACGCTTCAATAAGTGCTATGGCAAATAAGGTTTATAAATTTAGAAGTGGCGAGGTGAGCGATTTTATCATTAACAACAACCCAGTTGATGCAAGGGAGGTTAAGTGGTAATGAAGCTAAACAAAAGCATACTACGTGTAATGAAAGAAAACATGGGAAAATACTTAGGAATGTTATATATGCTAATACTATCTGTGTTTTTATTTGTTTCACTAAACCTTACAGCTCAAAACTTAAGATATAACAAAGATGAATATGTAACAAAAAATGTTCAAGAAGACTTAGAGTTTTATACTTTAAATAAGATTGATGATATAAGTAAAATAGAAGAAAAATTTAATTTAAAAATGGATGAAACCCTTGTAAAAGATTATAAATATGATGGTAAAACATTAAGATTATTTACGCCAAATGACAAGGTAAATATTACAGCAGTTTTAGAAGGTTCTATGCCTAAAGCTGGAGAAATAGCCCTAGACCCACAGTTTGCTAAAGCAAATAAATTGAGTATTGGGGATAATTATAAGATAGGGGATTCTTCTTATAAAATATCAGGGTTCATTGGTATACCAAATTATGCTTATATCCTTGAAAAAGAAGGAGATATTATAAACAATCCAAAGAAATTTGGGATAGGAATATTAAATGAAGAAGATATTAAAGGAGCTACATATTTATATTCAGTAAAATATAATGATAAAAATAAAAATGTATATGATATGTCAAAACCTTTAAAAAGCTATTTAAATGAAAATGGAGTAAATATAATTGACTGGGTATATGCTAAAAATAATTTAAAAATATCAGTACTAGATATAGAAGTTATGGCAATAAGTACTTATTCAATTGTATTACCTACAGTAATATTATTAATAACAGTTGTATTAATAAGTATTGTTTTAGGAAGAATGATAAAAAATGATATGGCTGGAATTGGTACATTATATGCCTTAGGTTATAGAAAAAAAGAAATAATAAGGCATTACCTAAATTACCCTATAATACTTTCATTAACTGGAGGGGTAGTTGGAGGCGTGATTGGGATTATAGTACAAAAATATATCTTTGATTTATTTCTTACATTTTTCCCAATACCAGTAGAAAAATTATCATATAGCCCTATGTACTTTATATTAGGAATAGTTTTATGTGTATTATTTACTGTTGTAGGGAGCTATATATCTATTAACAAGATATTAAAGGCATCACCAGTATCATTAATGAAAAATGAATTTAAAACTAAAAAAGTAAATATAATTGAAAGAAAAATAAACTTAAAAGGATTTAAATTTAAAACAAAGTTTGCTATAAGAGAACAACTACGTTCAATACCTAGATTAGCATTTTTAGTAATAGGAGTAGCCATAGCTACAATATTTTTAATGTATGGATTTATTGCTAAATGTTCTATGGATTATGCTATAAATCAAGATAATAATATATTTAGCTACAACTATGAGTATATATTAAAACAACCTACAACAGATAAACCTCCTAAAGATTCAGAGGCGATATCAGGAACTAGATTTGCAATTGATAGTACTCTAAAAGATAAGTTTGAGCTAATGGGAGTAAGTGAAAACTCAGATATGGTTAGTTTGAAAAATAAAGATGGAAGCAAAATAAGTATTGATGATGATAAATTTATTATTACTTCTAAGATGGCAAAAGAATATAAATTAGATGTTGGAGATAAACTATCTTTTATTAATATAATGGATGATAAGAAATACTCTTTAACAATTACTGATATTGCTAAAAGTAATACTGGAGATTATGTGTTTACTTCTCTAGATAATTTTAATAAAATGATGGGACTTAAAAAAGGTGAGCATAGTGCAATTATATCAAAATCACCTATTAATATAGATAAAGACTTACTTTACATGACAAACACACCTAGTAATATGAAAGATATGTTAGCAGATTATATGGATTTAATGGAAACCTTTATATATGCAATAGCAGTTGTAGCCTTTATTATAGGAATAATTATCGTATATATAATAGCATCTATAAGTATAGATGAAAATAAAAACAATATAGCTTTAATGAAGGTATTTGGTTATAAGAAAAAAGAAATAAATTCAATGATGTTAAATGGTTCAAGGATTTATGTAGTAATTGGATATATTATAGGTGTTCCTATTGGGTACTTTATAATAGATTTGATATTTAAGATATTTGCTGAACTAGATATAGCATTAGAAGCTAAAATTACATTACCTTATATACTTATAGGTTTTGTTATAATAGCTTTAACTTTTGAAATATCTAAAGCAATATGTTCAAGAAAAATTGAGAAGATAGCTTTAAGTGAAGCTTTAAAAACACAAAAAGAGTAGTAAATAAGCCATGGGGATATTAATCTTCATGGCTATTATTATATATTTAAAATTTATAGGTAATTTATTCTTCAAAATTACTATTAATCTTTTTAAAAATAGTCATGAAAGTTTTCATATCAGAAGAACTAACCTCATTATTAAGTACATTATAAAAATCATTTAAAGTTTGTTTTATAAAATCAGCATATTCATGTCCTTTATCAGTTAAAAATACATTGAAAAACCTTTTATTATTTTCATTTCTAATTCTTTGTATTATTTCTTTTTTCTCTAGTGATTGTGCAATTCTAGTTGCAGCAGCTTTATCAATTGAAAGGTTTCTAATAAGCTCATCTTGAGCTATTCCATCACAGTTAACTACCTCTTTTAAATATGCAAATTCTGATAAAGTTATATCAGAGTTAGAAAGCGACTTATTAACAAAGTTAGCATAGTTTTTTCTAAGTAAAGAAGTGCTTCTTATTAAATTTAAAGTATCAATTATTTCCAAGACAATACCCCCATTTCAAGTCATTAATATTATAAGAATAGTATAGTATAGATTATTAATAGAGTAAAGTTGACTTATCAACTTAAATAAAGTATACTATATCAGTTGATAAGTCAACTAATATGATATATGGATAATAAATTTTTACTAAGATAAAGATATATATAGAAAGAAGGTGAAATTATTAATAAGAAATTTATAGAAGCACTATTAAAAGCACTATATATGATACTCATTCAAATATTTTACATAACAATATTTGGAAGGCACAATATAATCATAGGAATAATTTTAGGATTAGCAGCAGTTGGTTTTATTAAAAGAGATTTTACTGGACAAATATTATATAGAACAATAACCTTTTTAATCATAAATTTATATTTGGCTATTGCAGCATATTTTGCTACCACAAATATATATATAGGACTAGTTATAAACTTTATTACTATATTTATGGTTACATATGTATATATGAATGATTATAAACATCCCACATCATATACATTTTTAATGGCTTACATATTTATGGTGTGTATGAAAATAAATATAGATGAGCTTCCACTTAGATTATTAGCTGTATCTATGGGAGTTATTTTTATTATACTTCCTCAAATAATACTCAATAGAAAGCAATTTGAAAAAAAGTCTACAAATATAATAAAAAATATAGTAAAAGAAATTTTAGAACAGATAGATGATTTAATAGACGGTAAGTATGAAGAAGGAAAATCTATAAAAATAAATCAAAAAATTAGGTCTTTAGTAATATGTATAAATGAAAGAATTAATAATTCTTTCAAAAAAAATAAGCATGAAGTAAACATGTTTAATATAGCTATATGCTTATCAAGATTAAATATAATAATAAATCATATGTCAAAATATAAAATGGATAAAGATAAAAGAGATGAGTATTTAAATAATTTAAAACTACAAATAATTAATATTGATAAGTTTAATGATGGACTTAATAGCTTTGAAATTATAAATAAAAATATTGATGATTTTGCTAATAGATATAAAAAGTTAGGTAAAAAAATAAACTTGGTAGATGAAAGTATTTATGTTTTAAAAATATTTTTAAAGAGAATAAGTGTAAATGAAGAATCTGATAACACAATTTCAAGTAAAATTTATAAAACTGTAAATATGCCAAAGCGATTTAATATGGTTGAATCTATGAAAGAAAACTTTAATATAAAATCCCTAAGATTTAGATATTCAATAAAGTTAGCTATGGCTATATCCATATTAATATTTTTAGGAAATATTATAAATATAGAACATAAAGCATGGGTTATAATCAGTGCTTATATAGTTTTACAACCATACCAAGAAGATGGAGTAGTAAAGGCTAAGAAGAGATTTATAGGAGTAACAAAAGGTGCAATAATATTTTTTATTACTTTTAGTTTAATAAAAGATTATGTACCAGTAATTGTTATACTTTTATTTTCATTTACAGGTTATTTTTATTTTACAGATTATAGTAAAAAAGTAATAATGACTACAATATTATCCTTAAGTTCAATTTCTTTAGTTGAAAATATAGATAAGACATCTTTAAGTAGATTTGCATTTGTAAGTATAGGTATAGGAATAGGTCTTTTATTTAATAATTATTTCCTACCTTATCAAATTGAGGATTCTATAAAAGAACTTAAACATAAGTATAAAAAGAATACAAAAGCTATTTTAAAAGAAATACATCTTATTATGGAAGAGAAACATGATACAGCAAAATTAATGAGTTTATCTATGGATAGAAATAAAATTGAAAATAAGCTTATATTAAACTACAATAAATTAAATAAAAAAGACTTAGAAAAATTTGTTTATGAAGAAAATATGAAAATGAGTGATGAGAAATATACACTATTAAAACATTTTTACAAAAACTCTAACATAAAATAAGCCATGGGATAATTTAAATACTCATGGCTATTATGCTTTAAAAAATTATTATGGTTGTTTTGTTTGACAATGTAACAATGTTTTGATACTATGAATATATTAAATAAAACATTGTTACAATAACTATAAAAGATAGTATTTTGAAAGGAGTAAATATGAATAATAAATTACATTCTATAAGTTTAGATGGAGTAGGAAGTAGTGGTGGCGGAAAGTTTGAAGATATGAATATATCAGGCGTATACTCACTAAAAGGAGATATTATATGTAATAAATTTTATGTATCAGGGGTATTAAAAGATAGTAAAAATATACAGTGTGAAGAATTTAAAGTATCAGGTGTATTAAAAAGTAGTGAATCATTACAAGCAAATGATATAAATGTTTCAGGAGTTGCAACTATTGGGAAAAATATAAAGTCTCAAAAGATTTCAGGAGAAGGTTGCATAAAGGTAAAAGAAGATATTGAAAGTGAAAAGGTAGATTTACAAGGAAATATTATATGTCATGGTCTTATAAACTGTGAAGATTTTTACTTATTTACAGAAGGAGAATCAAAAATCGGTGAAATAGGAGCAACTAATATAGAAATATGTGCTAAAGAAAAATCTATAAATCTATTAAAAATATTTATACCTAAAAGAATTAAAAATAACCACGCATATATTAAAGTAATTGAAGGTGACAATATAAAGTTATCAAACTGTGATGTAGGTATAGTAAGAGGTAAAAATATAGTAATAGGTGAAAACTGTAAAATAGATAAAGTAGAATATAGCGAAAGCATTGATATAAATGAATTATCTAAGGTTGATAATATAAATAAAATATAGGAGGAAAAAATGGAAAGATCAAATATAAAATTGATAGGTGATGGATTCATCTCTGAAGGTGAATATAATAATATAAAGATTGTAGGAGATGGAAAATCTGAAGGGAATATAGTTGCAAATAAAGTGAAAATACTTGGAGATTGCAATTTTGATGGAAATTTAGATTTTGAAAGTTTAAAAGTAACTGGAGATTTTGAGACAAAAGGTGTTTTAAAATGTAAGGATTTTAAAGTGATGGGTAATGTTAGAATAGATGGAGATTTAATTTGTGATAGTATTAAGGTAATGGGTGACTTGGTTGTAAAAGGAAGTTGTAAAATAAATGATTTAGTTGTAACTGGAGAAATGGAGTCTTTTTATAATATGGAGTGTAACAATGTTACAATAAAAGGTTCTCTAAGATGCAAAGAAAGTATAACTGCTAAGCATATAAAATCCTATGGTGATTTAAATGTAGATAAAAATATAGAATCAGAAACTATAACTATATATGGAGAAATTGTTTGTAATGGATTATTAAATGCAGAAGAAGTAATTATAATTCCAAGGGGAAGATGTAAGTGTAGTGAAATTGGAGCAAGTACTATAGAAGTTACAAAAAAACCTAAAGGAATATTTAAGCCTATTACTTTATTTGATAAAATGGGAACTTTAGATTGCAACTTAATTGAAGGAGATCGTATATACTTAGAAAGATCTAATGTAGAAAATATAAGAGGTAGAGAAATTAAGTTGATTAATAAATGTAATGTTGGTAATGTAGAATATAATGACTTACTAGAAGTTTCAGATAATTCTACGGTAGCAAGTAGTAGCAGGGTTTAAGGAGGAATCATGGAAGAAAATTTAATATCTAAAAAAGAATTACTAGAAGTTACTAATATTTCTTATGGACAATTATATAGATGGAAAAGAAAAAAAATTATACCTGAAGAGTGGTTTATAAAAAAATCAAGTTTTACAGGTCAAGAAACTTATCTACCTAAGGATAAGATATTAGAAAGAATAGAGTATATATTATCAATGAAGGATGAAATATCTTTAGATGATATGGCAAATATGTTTGCTAAATCAGATAGTGATAAAAAGTTTGATATAGATATAATTATGGCAAAGAATGCAATATGTGAAAGTACTAAAAATATTTTTGAACAAATTACTAACGTTAAGTATATAGGGAAAAAGGAAATATTAATACTTAGTATAATAGAAAAATACTTGATTAAGTCTGTTATAACTTTAGAAGAATTAAAACAAGTTGTATCAGTTATAAATAATGGCTTTGATGTGTTGTATAATGAAGAGTCTAAAATATTTTTATTTAGAAAATTAGGGATACCTTTTGTAGTAGGGTGTAAGTCATATAAGGATGTTTTCTTTGAAGAAGATATGGTAAAGATTCTTGAAATTGATGTAATAAGAGAAATAAGTGAAATGGGTAGAAAAATAATATAATTTCATTAAGCAAAAAAGTAAAGGCTATAAAAATTATAGCCTTTACTTTTTAAACTTTTCTAGTAAATCCTTCCCCAAGTACCTCATAAGCATTATTTATTATAACAAATGCTAGAGGGTCTATTTCATTAACTAGTTTTCTTAAAACAACTTCCTCACGTCTAGAAACTACTACTAATATAACATCTTTTCTTTGCTTTGAGTATCCTCCACGACCTTCTAAAAAAGTTACTCCTCTTTCTAAGTTTTCCATAATTGAATCAGAAATTTCATCAGAATGATCAGTTACAATTATAAAAGATTTAGAAAAATCAAAGCCTTCAACGATGGTATCACAAATCTTTACTGAAATGTATAAAGAAACTATAGCATATAAAGCTATTTGAATATTTCTAGAAACAAGACCAGCCAAAGCTATTACCAAACCATCTATTATAAACATAAAAACCGAAATAGATATAAATGGAAATATCTTGTTTAAGATAAGGCAAGCAAGTTCTGTACCACCAGTAGATGCATCTATCCTAAATAACATTCCAAGACTGATACCAACAACTATACCACCTGCAATTGATGATAATAATACATCGTTAGTTTGAAAAGCTGAAGTTAGGGGTTCTGTAACTTTTAAGAAGAATGTAAGAAATAAAATTCCTATTAAAGTTTTAATAGCATCTCTTTTACCAAGTATTTTAATACCAAATATAAATAAAGGTATGTTAAAAACTAAGTTTATAAACCATAAAGGGGTATTAAAAAGATTTTTAAGGACTATTGCAAGACCAGTAAGTCCCCCTGATGCTATCATATATGGTTCCAAGAACATGTTAAGTCCAACAGACATTATAAAGCATCCTAGTGCTAAAATTATAAGTTCGAAAAGATATTTGTATTTCTTGTTTTTTAAAATCAATTCCCATCACCATCCTCTTTATCCTTAAAAACGTTTACAACAATTATTGTATCACTTTTGCCATATTTTAGTCAAAATTAATAGCATATATACAGTAATAAGCCATAAATTGAGTAAAATGGGCTATTATTTAAGATAATTGTAAGTTTTAAAAAAAATATTAAAAAAGTGTACCATATGATACGCAATATTTAATCAAATTATATTATAATAAGAAAGATGTATAATGACTTAGATAAAAGACTTGAAATTGGTTTGCAGGAGGACGTTAATGAAAAAAGTTGCGATATACGTGTGTGGAGAAGTTTCTAGAAAGTGTACCGCTAATGGATGCTTAAGAACTTTTAATGCTATGGAAGATTCTTTTGAGAGATATAAGGAAGATGGATGTAAGTTGGTTGCTTTTAATACTTGTAATGGATGTGATCAAGATCCAGTAGAGAGTTTGGATGTAAAGATTGAAAAGCTTAAAAAAGCAGATGTTGAAGTTATGCATATATCTACTTGTATAAGAGGTAGATGTAGTCATTATGAAGAGTATGCAAAAGAGTTTGCTAAGCATTTTGAGGTTATTGGATATACACATGGTTCAAAAGAAGGTAAGAAAAATAATAATATAAATTACATAAAAGATATAGAGAAGTAGTTGTTTGAAATATAAGGGAGTAGGTTTAAATTTAAATCTACTTCCTTTTATTTTGGAAATTTTTAGATTGATAATATAAACAATGTGGTAAATATATAAGTATATTAGAATTTAAAAAATGAAAAAAGGGATGAAATTAAATGAAGAAGATAGGTATAATTATAACTTTAATATTATTAGTTGTAAGTTTGGTAGGATGTGAAAATAGTGAATCTAAAAAGGCAGTAGAACAAGGTAAAGTAGAAATGAAAAACAAAGAATATGACAAAGCTTTATCTTCATTTAAAGTTGCATTAGATAAAGACAGTAGCAATGAAGAAGCAAAAAGATTAACAACTTTAATAAATAATTATAATAAAGCCAATGTTGAATTTGAAAAAGATAATATAGATGATGCTAATAAATTTATGAATCAAATAGATGAAGGAACTATAGAAGATTCTATAAAAAATGATATAGATGATTTAAAAGCTAAAATACATGAACAAGAAAAAATAGATAAGGAAATAGTACATATAAAAGAGTTAATAAAAGATAAAAAATATGAGGAATCAAAAAAATCAATAGATAAGATTGATTCAGATAAGTTAACTAATAAAGATAAAAAAGAAATTGATGATTTAAAAGATGAAATTTATTTAGGATTACTTCAAATTTAGAATATAAAAAAGCCCTATCTCGTGTTTTACGAGGTAGGGCTTTTTATATTACCATATAAGGTCATTTTCCTCTAAAAAGCACTGTATATGTTGGAATAACTTGTATTCTTATGATAAAAACTTATAAAAATAAATAGTATAATATATATAAGATTTAAAGAAAAAAGTTATAGGGGGGATTTTATGCTTGAAAATTTAAAAATAGAAGACTTACCAGATTCATACAAAGATGTTGCAGAGGAAATAGGAATAGATTCATTTAAAAAATTAGTAAAACTATTAGGTGGAAACTCTTTGTATATTCCAAAAGAAGTTTCTCTAACAAGACCTATTAGAGATAGAATAATAAAAGAAGATTTTAATGGAGACTACAAAATTTTATCCAGAAGATATAATATAAGCCAGTCTCAAATAAGAAATATACTAGATAAACAAACAAAAGGTGTCTAAATACTAGACACCTTTTTAAATTTAAATTATTCACTCTTTTATACAATTTGAATGTTAAATATAAGACCATAATAAATCTAACTAATTTATTGTGGTTTTTTTACACATACTAATAAATTAAATGTTTTTGAATATAATTTGTGGCATAAATAGTATTATAGAAACTAATCGAGAGGAGAAATATTATGTCACTTAATAAGCAATTAATTAAACTTGTTGAAAATTTAAATATGAACCAATTAGAGGAATTAGAATCTAATGTAAGAGGATTATCTGTTGAGCAAGTAGCAGTTGAAACAGCTATGGACAGAAATAGGGCTATGTTGTTAGGAAAAATATCTTTAGGTAATGTTAGTGCTAACAAACTAAAGACTTTTTATAATGGAAGAATAGATAAAGATTCTATTTTTTGTACGGATATACACAAAGGATATGAAAAAATGGATAAAGACTTCAACTTAAATCACAAGCAAATCAATGGTAAGTACCATGTAAACGGTATATGGCATATTCAACACATAAATGCATTACACAATAATTTAGAGATATTTATGAGTAAGTTTAGAGGGGGTTCTACGAAATATTTGGATAATTATATGTCATGGATGAAGTTAAAAGAGATAACTAAAAAAGAGAAACTTGTTGATAAAGCCAATGATTTATTAATTAAAATGGATAGTTTAGATTGTAACTTAACATTTGATATTATAAAGAAAAGATTTATGGAATTAGTTTAAGTAATTTAAAAAGGTAGGAATAGACCTACCTTAAGTTCGCATTATATTAACAATACTATTTATTTTATTTATTTACTTTTCCATTTCATATCAATTTCAAACCTCGGTAATGATATCCCTGAAACAGATTTTAGATTGCAATTCCCCTCTTCATTATGAATGTGAAGCATATTAACGAAAAACACTACATCTTTCACTTTATACACTAAGTTAGTAGTGCATTTATCTTCTTTACAAACTTTATCTACTTACATTTAAATTATTGATAAAATTTTTCTTACTGTCTATATCAATAAAACATGAACAAGGAATAATAGCACACATAGCACCATCACAAGCAAGTATAAGAATAACACCATCTTCTTCGATAACCCTACCTACATCTACAAGATTTGTTTTTAAAGATTTTTTGTTAAAAATATACTCAATAACATCCTCGTTTATCTTTACAATTTGCCAATCTAGTATAGTTGGGCATTCAGCTATCTGTTTCTTAACCGATTTAAGTCTATTCTTATTAATACGCTCTGGTCTCAATAAATAAGAATATATACTGAATATTATTACGCATATGAACCCTAACACTAAAAAAGTTAGGATGCCGTAATAAGCATTATATTTGATGTAGAAATACAAAGTATAAAGGATAGTTAGAAATAAAAGTCCTCCGATAACACACTTTCTAACTAACTTGAGTATAGATTGTTTTTCAATATTAACATCATCTAAGAGCTTTAATGCCGTTGAATACTCTTCAATAGTCAGTTTAAATTTATATTCCACAAATTTTCCCCCTTAAAAATCTTTTATATGCAAGATACTATATTCAATAAAATGTGTTGTATCTTACTATTTTTAGTTTGCTTTATATAACAATTGCGAATGAAATTGTATATTAATTATACTACAAATTATAGTTTTTGGTAAATTAAGTCTATTTATATTTATAATAACATTTTATATTAAAATATTAAGTAATTTAACATTCAAATTGTATAAAAGAGCGAAATTATTAACTTAAATATTTAAGTCTATAATCAACAAGTTCATTAGGTACACACTTACATTGACTTACATACTATAAAGTACAATTTTATATGTATTTATACTTTTCAAAAAAGTATCTTCTAAAAGGCAACTAGTATAAATAGTATTATGAAATTTATTTATAATTAAACAATTAATATTATAAAGTATCTTTATTTAATTCTAGTATTAAAACTTAAATTGATTGAATATTTGGAAAAAGCTATGCGTATAGAGTAACTTACTTGTAGTAGGGAGAGGGGGGAATGGGGCGCGTATTATTATGAGTAGTTATATATTAGTATATGTCTAGAAATAGGCTAATACTTTACCAAAGGCATAATCTTTAGTAAGAAGCTTTTAGAAAATCCCTAGTATGAATAAGAGAAAAATACATTTATATTGTGAATCAAATCTATTCAGAAATAAAAAACGCAACGTAATAATGAGAAGGCATAAATTAATTTTTATAGGGGGATACTTTTATGAAATATAAGAATCATGCAAAATATATAGCAGGAACGTTAATATGCTCATTTGGTGTTACTACAATACAGAGCCCAATATTATCACATGCAATGGATTCTAAGAACGCAAAAAATATAAATATGTTTAATAACAACGATAAAGAAGTTAGAAATACCACAACTCAAAATAATAAAGATAAAGCAGATAGGCTAACAGCTGAGGAAGCAAGTGTTCATAAAAAAGTCAAAATTATGGGAAAACAAAGTATAGATAACGTAAAAAAAGATAAGAAGAGTATAAACTATACTATGGCAGATTTAAATAAAATGAGTAATGAAGAACTTGTAAATACATTAGAAAAAGTTAATTGGTATAATATTACAGACTTATTTCAATATAACAAAGATGCACAAGAGTTTTATGGAAATAGAGAAAAGTTTGACTTTTTAATTAAAACACTTGAACAAAAAGGTACAAAATATACATCTCAAAACCATGAGGGAATACCTACATTCGTAGAGGTTATAAGAGCTGGGTTCTATCTAGGTTTCTATAATGAAGGACTAAGTTATATATATGAACTAGAGACGAGAGAAAAATGTCTACCAGCAATGATAGCTATACAAAAAAATCCAAACTTTAAACTAGGAGAAAATGGTCAAAATGAAGTTATAAAATCATTAGGTATGTTAATAGGAAATAGTGCCGTAAGCGTAGATGTAGTAAATAATATGATTCCAGTATTTGAACAATATAACCAAGACTTGAAAAATAATATGAATAATTTTGCTAAGTCAGATATAATTTACAACATAATGAAGGGTGTCGAATATAGATTAAACGCATATGCATATGACAGTAAATTACAACCAGAAGAAACACAATTTGCTAAAAAAATAGATAAGTATATTGATATTGTAAGTGACTATATATCAAATAAACCAGAGAATGACTCAGAAGAGTGGTTTATAGAGTGTGGAATGTATTACACTTCTAAATTATATAAATTCCACTCAGCACCTAAGCAAATACATGCAAAAATGGATAAGGTTTTAGAAATAAATGAGGAAATGTCTTGGTTATATCTAAAAGCAGTTGATTTAATAGAGTGGTATATGGGAGGTACATTGTCAGATGGAACACCTGTTAATTCAAAAGAAATAAAAGAAAAAGCAAAGAAATATTATTTACCAAATGAATATAAATTTGAAGATGATAAAATTGTTATAAAAACAGGAGACAAAGTAACTGCAGAAAAAGTTGAGAGATTATATTGGGCAACTAAAGAAGTTCAATCACAATTCTTTAAAATTATTGGAAGTGATAAAGCTTTAGAAGTAGGTCATGCAGATGATATATTAACAGTTGTAGTTTACAATAGTCCAAAAGAATACAAAATGAACCAGATTTTATACGGCTACTCAACAGATAATGGCGGAATGTATATAGAAGGAGAAGGAACATTTTACACTTACGAGAGAACTCCACAAGAAAGTATTTACAGCCTAGAAGAATTATTCAGACATGAATATACTCATTATTTACAAAGTAGATATTTAATAGAAGGTTATTTTGGAACAGGAGATTTTTATCAAGATAAAGATTGGAGAATAACATGGTTTGAAGAGGGATCAGCAGAGTTTTGGGCTGGGTCTACAAGAACAGATAATGTAATACCAAGAAAATCTATGGTTTCTGGAATATCAAAAAATCCAAGTGATAGATTTACTGTAGATAAACTTATGCATTCTAAATACGGTTCATGGGATTTTTATAATTATGGGTTTGCTTTTGTAGACTTCATCTATAGAGAAAGACCAGAAATATTTGAAAAATTCACAGATTTAATGATAACAAACAATGTAGCAGGTTATGATAAATATGTTGAAGAATTAAGTAAGGATGTTGAATTAAATAAAGGATACCAGGCATATATGCAAAAACTAGTTGATAATTATGATAATCTAACAATACCTTTTGTTTCTGATAATTACTTAAAGGATCACCCATCTAGAGACATTTCTAAGATAAAAGAGGATATTGATAAAACTATAAAACTTAAAAATTCAAAGGTTGAAACTAATAAAAAAGCTATTCTTAATAAATATAAAGTATCAGGAAAACGTGGAAAATCAGCAATTGAAAGTGAAAAAAGTCCTTTATTTAACACATATACATTCTCAGGAGTATTTGAAGGTGGAAAGAGTAATGGAAGAACAAATGATAACAAGGAAATGGGTGAAATTTTAAATACAACTTTAAAAAATCTTGAACAAATTGATTGGTCTGGTTATGAAACAGTAAACGCATATCATACTGATTATAAGGTTAATGAAAATGGCAATTACGAATTTAGGATAGTTTTCACAGGTATTTTACCTAAGGGTAGCCAAGAAGTTGGAAATGATGATACATTTGAAACAGCAAATGGACCTATAAAAATTAATACTAATTACAGTGGAGATTTAAGTGATACTGATAATAAAGATTATTATTACTTTAATTTAGATAATCCTTCTAATATTAATATAACTCTAGAAAATCTTGATAATAAGGGCATATCATGGCAATTATTCCATGAATCTGATTTAAACAATTATGTTGCTTATCCTACAACTAGTGGAGCAATTTTAAATGGGGATTATAATGCAACTAAACCAGGAAAATATTATATATTAGTATATAACCATGATAAATCAATTGCAAATTACAATTTAAAAGTAAATTTTGGCAATAACAATGATGATGGAGTTGAACAAGAAGATAATAATAGCTTTGAAAAAGCAAATCCTTTTAGCATTAATCAATTAGTAAAAGGAGAACTTGATAATAATAAAGACACTTCGGATTATTTTAAATTTGAAGTAAAAGAAGATGCTCAATTAAATATTAGTTTAGAAAAAACAGAAGGTGATGGTGTAAATTGGTTGTTATTTAAAGATAGTGATTTAGAAAACTATATAGCATCACCAACAGAATCAATAGATAATAAATTAAATGGGAAAGTGGATTTAAAGGTAGGAACTTATTATTTAGAAGTATATGGATATGGAAGTTCACCTGTAAAATATAATTTTAAAGTAACTCCTAATTAAAAAACTAAAAGGTGTCTAAATACTAGACACCTTTTAATTATTCACTTAAATATTTAAGCTTATAATCAACAAGTTCATGAGATACACACTCACATTGACTTACATATTCTAAAGTACAATTTTCTATGTGCTTATACTTTTCAAAAAAATCATCTTCAAGTAAAAGTTCTGCAGCAAACAAGTTAGCTTCTCTTTCAAAAGTTCCCCTGGTATAATAAGTATTATTGCTTAGATATAAAATATTTCTACCCCTATGAAGTATAGCATGTCCAAGTTCGTGAGCTGCTACCATAAGTCTTTTTTCATATGGCAAATCGCTATTTATATATATAAATTGAAATCCAGACCTTTCATGGTAACATCCATTTAGACCGTCTTTTAAAGGAGCCTCAACCAATATTATCCCCAAAGCTTCAGCTAATTCAAATGGGTTTCTTGTTTTATTTTTATTAACCAAACCTTTTATACTATCTTTTATTTTATCTAAAATCCCCATATAACCCACAAATCCTTTTTATTTATTTTTCATTTCTTCTTGTTTTTTCTTGGCAATAGATAGACCTACTTCCATAGCTGAAAGTAAACTTGAAATTGCATCTTCACTTAAACATTCCCCATCAAACATTAAAGAATTGCTATTTTCAAGTTCGTCTTTTATTTCTTCAATTGCCTTTTTCACATCTATAATTTCATCCTTAGTTTTAGGATTTCTTTCATCAGTTTTTCCAAATAAATAATCTATTGATACATTAAAATAATCTGATAGTTGGTTAAGAGTTTCGCTTTTAGGCTCTCTTGTACCATTTTCATATCTAGAAAGTGTAACCTTAGTGGTATTTAAATCCTGTGCCATTTGATCTAAGGTATATCCTTTTTCTTTTCTTAATTCTTTTAATCTAGTAGATAAAGTTTCCATTTGTTCACCTCTTTCAAGTATAAGTATAGTTTAAGTTACCTAAAAGTAAAACAAAGTAACCGAAAATAATAAAAATACTGTTGACAAGTAACCTATATGGTAATACAATTAAATTACAAAGAGTTACCAAAATGGAAAAATAAAAAGGGGATGATTTAGATTATTTATAAAAATAATTTAAAAGGTATTAGAGTAAGTAGGGGGTTAACTCAAGGGGATTTAGCAAAACTAATAAATATGCCTAGGTCTACCTATATAAAAAAAGAAAATGAAAAATCTTACTTTAATATAAAAGAAGCTATGAAATTATCTAAGGTTTTAAATTTAAGTATTGATTATATTTTTTTAACTCAAGGTTACCAATTAGGTAAAAAATAAATAGAGGGGGATTAAAAATGGAAATTTTTAAAAGCAAAGAGTTTGGGGATTTAAGATTAGTAGTGGTAAATGGTAAGGAGTATTTTGATGCTATACCAATTGCAAAAACTTTAGGATATTCAAATCCACATGATGCTTTAATGAGACATTGTCAAAAAGAGGGGGTCGTGTTTCACGAGGTAGGGGTAGAAACTGGAAAATATAAAAGTGGAGATGCTATTATGCAGTTTGTAAGTAAGAAATTTATAGATGAAGGAAACTTATATAGATTAATTCTTAAATCTAAGCTAAAAAAAGTAAGAAAATTTGAAATGTGGGTATTTGAAGAAGTTTTACCAACTATAAGAAAGCATGGGGAATATATTAATGAAGATATAATTGATGAGGTTTTAGATGACCCAATTCTTTTAAGGAAGTTGACTGAAAGATTATCAGATGAAAAATCTAAAAGATATGAAGCAGAGAGAAAAGTAAATTTATTAAAAGGAAATATAATATCCAATAAGCCTTATGTAGATTTTTCAAAAACTGTAAGTAGTGTGGAAGGTGCAATTAGTATAGGTTCTTTTGCTAAGCTTCTTAATAATAATTATATAAATATAGGAAGAAATAGACTTTATCATTGGTTTAGAGAAAATGGATATTTAATTAAAAGTGGTAAAGAAAAAAATAATCCAAAGCAAAAATATATAGATATGGGATTATTTAGAGTTGTAGAAAGAGTTGTTCAAACTGAAAATGGGGATAAATTAATAATCACACCACTTATAACAGGTAAGGGACAAATATATTTTATGGAAACTATAGAAGAAGATTTCATACTTAATTAGTTGTTAAAATAGTACAAACAATAGGGGGATAATAATGAGAAAATATTTAGATGCGATTATATCACATGAAACAAAATATATGACCAAAGAGGAATGGTTAGAAGCAAGAAGAGGTGGTATAGGGGGAAGTGATGCAAGTTCAGTATTAGGTTTTAATCCATACAAAAGTTCAATAAGTGTTTATTTGGAAAAGATTCAACATAATAATTTATCTAAGGACTTGGAAAGAAAGGATGGAATAAGTTTAATTAATAAAAATCAATTTAAAGAAGAAGTAAGTTATAAGATGGAGCTAGGAAATAAGTTAGAAGAATTTGTAGCTCGTGAATTTACTTTAAAAACTGGTAAAAAGGTTAGGAATATAAATGGAATACTTAAAAATGATAATTATCCATTTGCTCTAGCTAATATTGATAGAGCTGTAGTTGGGGAGAAAGCATTTTTAGAGTGTAAGGTTACTAATAGTTTTTCAAAGAAGTTATGGAAAAAGGAAGTTCCTATGCATTATCAAATTCAAATGACTCATTATATGGCTGTAACTGGTGCTACTCATTGTTATGTTGCAGCACTTATAGGTAATGAAGATTTGGTTATTCATAAGATTTATAGGGATGAAGAACTTATAAATAAGGTTATGAATTTGGAAAAAAGGTTTTGGGATGAGTGTGTATTAGGTGAAAGTTTACCAAATCCAGATGGAAGTGATGATTATTCTAATATGATTCAAGGAATTTATAAAGATAGTAAAAAAGAAGAGCTTATTTTATTTGAAAAAGATGATTTGATGAGTAGGTATGATGAAGTTTGTGAGCTTTCAAAGGATATTTCTAAGGAGAAAAAGACTATAGAACAATATATTCAAAGTCAGATGAAAGATTATGAAGTAGCTTATCTTGGGGATAGAAAGATTACTTGGAAAACTCAGATTAGAAATAGTTTGGATAGTAAAAAGCTTAAAAAAGAATATCCTGAGTTGGTGGATAGATATATGAAAACTACTACATCAAGGGTTTTTAGGATGAGTTAGCTAGCCTTGTGATGTGGTTATATCATTTTCCTTCACTGAAAGCCTAAAGGGCAAGGCTTTAACGTTTCGTCAAATTGATATAACCACATCACTTAGTAGCTACTAAACTATATTTGTAAAGTAGAAGCTTTAACGTTTCGTCAAATTGATATAACCACATCACTTAATAGTTACTAAACTATATTTGTGAAGTAGAAGGCTTTTACCTTATCCAATACTCTAGCTTAATTTAAATGGTAGGCAAGTGAGATTATATAATTTGAAATATGATTAAAAAAATGATAAATAAAAGGGCTAGTATTGGTCTTATTATTTTACTTGTTTTTTTAGATTCTTTGTAAGATATAAGTCCTTGATAAATAATTGGAATCCAACTAATAATTATAGCTAAAAGTACTAAGGGAATAGCTACATTACGAGGTAAATTTATACATGCGAACATAATTGAAAGTCCTATTACAATGAAAATATTAAAATTACCTTTAGGGGAGAAGAAATTTTTCAAAAGGGAAGCCTCCTTATATATTTATAAGTTAATTGTAGTTACTATATATAAAAAATTCAATAAAGGGGAGATATTTATTATGAGTAAGTTAAAAAGTGCACTTCAAAGTAAGGAAGCTAAGGGAGATGGATTAACTGTAAGTAAAAGTTATGCTATGAAACAGTTGATGATAAAGATGAAAAATGATATTAAAGAAGTACTTCCAAGTCATTTCTGTATAGATAATTTTCAAAAGTCTTCTATTAACACATATAACCTAGATAAGTCTTTACAAGAATGTGAAGCAACAACTTTTATATCTGCAATGATAGAGTGTGCAAAGTTAGGACTTGAGCCTAATAATATCTTAGGACAAGCTTATTTAGTTCCAGTTTGTGTTGATGGAGTTAATAAGGTTGAGTTTCAACTAGGGTATAAGGGGCTTATAGAACTAGCATATAGAAGTGGTAAGATTAAGAGTTTGTATGCTAATGAAGTTTTTGAAAAGGATGAATTTCATATAGACTATGGTCTAGATCAAAAGCTTATTCACAAACCATTTTTAGGTGGAGATAGAGGTGAAGTTATAGGATATTATGCAGTTTATCAAATGGATAATAGGGGAGCTAGCTTTGTGTTTATGACTCGTGATGAAATTTTAGGTCATTCTAGAAAATATAGTAGAAGTTTTGGATGTGATTTATGGGAAAGTGAATTTGATGCTATGGCTAAAAAAACAGTTATAAAGAAGTTACTTAAATATGCACCACTAAGTATTGAACTTCAAAAGTCAGTATCTGTAGATGAAAGTGTTAAGGGAATTGGTTGTATTGGAGTTATATAGTATCTTCCTTCACTGTAAAGCCTAAAGAGCACGGCTTTAACGTTTTGTCAGATTGCTATATAACTCCAATACAAGCCTATATGTAGGTTGAGGAAAAATAAATAAAAGAAAAGAGGAATATATTTATGGCAGTTTACAGGCATATACACATAGATTTTTGGCAAGATGGTTTTGTACTTGATTTAACACCAGAGGAGAAGTACTTTTATATGTATTTAATGACTAATAGTAAGACAAGTCAATGTGGAATTTATGAGCTTCCTAAAAGGATTATGGAAACAGAGACAGGATATAACAGAGAAACTATTGAGAAGCTAATTTCTAGGTTTAAGGAGTATGAAAAGATTATTTACTGTGAAGAGACTAAGGAGATTTTTCTTTTAAATTGGATGAAGCATAATAAGGCAAATAGTCCACAGGTTAAAAAGTGTATAGAAAAAGAATTAAATAAGATTAAGAATAAAGAGTTTATAGGTGTATTTTTAGATGTATGCAAAGAGATTAAATATAGTATAGATACCCTATCTATAGACTATGGGGAAAAAGAAAAAGAAGAAAAAAAAGAAAAACAAAAATATAAAGAAAAAGACGAAAATGAAAAAATTAATTTAAGTATGTATATAAAAAATAATATAAGTCAGTATGCTAAGCTTTATGAAGAAAATATAGGACTTATTAATGGGATAGCTAGTGAATGGTTAATTGAAGTTAGTGAAAATGTTGATATTAGATTGTTTAAAAAAGCTTTAGAGATAGCTACTTGTAATAGTTGTTGTAATCAGGGTTATGTTAATGGGATTTTAAAGCAGTGGAGAAGTAATAATATTAGGAGTTTAGAAGATTTAAATGCCTATAAGTTAAATAAGGATAAAAAAGGGGGAGCTAATCATGATAAGTATCAAAGAGCAGTTGATGAAGAGGAACAAGAATTTTATAGAAAGCCAACAGAAAAAGAGCTTAAAGAATTTAAAAAGTTCCTTGAAGAAAATACAAAGCTATAATTGTGATAAATGTCGTGATTTAACTTTTATATTAGATGGTGATGTTGCTGTTTCTTGTGATTGTAGAAGTTTAAGACAAACTGAGAGTATTTTAAAGTTAAGTGGGATAAGTGAGGAGTTTAGGAAAAAGACTTTTGATAGTTTTAATTATGCTTATGATATACAGACTATTGATGCTTATAGTAAGGCTATTGGGTATTATAGTAGTTTTTTAGATATTAGAAGTAGTAGGAAAAATTCTATTATGTTTTTAGGGCAAGTGGGTTCGGGGAAAACTCACTTGTCCCTGGCTATAGCCAATAAGCTTATGGATGATGGTTTTGGTGTTTTGTATATGCCATATAGGGACGTTATAACTAGGATTAAGCAAAATGTAATGAATGGTGAGGAGTATGAGAGGATTGTTAATAGGTATAAAAATGCTAAAGTTCTTTTGATTGATGATTTGTTTAAGGGGAGTATTAGTAAAAGTGATGTTAATATTGTCTTTGAAATAGTTAATTTTAGGTATTTTAATAATTTGCCTATGATTGTAAGTTGTGAAAAGGGTGTAGATGAGTTGTTGGATATTGATGAGGCAATTGGTAGTAGGTTAATTGAGATGAGCAAGGATTATTTGGTTGAGATGAAGGGGAGAAAGCTTAATTTTAGGGTTTATGGATAAAAGGTAATTAACTGTTATGTTATAATAAATGATGGTTGTTATATATTGCGAAGTTAATTATTTAGTATAAATAGTAGTGAACTGTACCATAAGTAATATTTCAAATTATAATTTATCTGTAAGTTTATATAATAAATAATTTTTACATTTATTTTTCATAAAAATTTATATTGTTATATTATATAAAAAATGGAATTAGATATTATGATAATAATAAAAATAAAGATGAAATAACACCAAAATTATTATAAGGGGAGTGAGTACTATAGAGAAAACTTATAAAACAAGTGAAGTAGCTAAAATGATAGGAATACATCCAAATACTGTACGTATGTATGAGGATTTAGAGTTAATATCAAAACCTAGTAGAAAAGATAATGGGTATCGTGTATTTACAGATTTGCATATATATCAGTTTAAGTTAGCACGTAAGGTTTTCGAAGTTGAAGTTCTACAAAATGGATTAAGAAAAAAGGCTATAGCTATTGTTAAGATGTTAGCTAAACAAGATTTTGATGGAGCTATTGTATTAACTAATCAGTATATTAAATCTATTAAAAAAGAGATTGATAATGCTAATGAGGCTGTAGATATTGCAGGAAAATTAATAAATGGATTAAATCATGAAAAAGACTTTAATTTAAAGCGTAAAGAAGTTTCAGAATTGCTTGGAATATCTATGGATACTCTTCGTAACTGGGAGATGAATGGATTGGTAAATATTAAGAGAAAGCAAAATGGATATAGGATTTACACTTATGAAGATATCCAACGCTTAAAGGTTATTCGTTCTCTTAAATGTGGTAATTATTCTCTTTCTGCTATACTTAGAATGCTTAATAAATTATCAGAGAATAATGAAGCTGATATTAATGAAATATTAAATTCACCTGATGAAAATGAAGATATTATTTCAGTATGTGACAAGCTTATAATTTCTTTGAATTTAGCTATCCAAAATGCTGAGGAAATATTAGAAATGTTATATGAAATGAAAAGAAAATATTCAAACCCTCCACTTTAACACCATACTTTTGTTTGGTGTTATTATTTTTACATCAAACAAGAGGAGGATGTAAAAATGGATTATGCAATTAAGGTAGATAAACTATCAAAAAATTATCAAAGTTATGTAGCGGTAGATAACTTAAGTTTTGAAGTAAAAAAAGGAACTGTATTTGGGTTACTTGGAGCTAATGGAGCAGGGAAGAGTACAAGTATTGAATGTATACTTGGAACTAAAAAGATAGATAAGGGTGAAGTTTCAATACTAGGATTAAATCCAATATATAATCGTAAAGAGTTATTTGAAAGAGTTGGAGTTCAGTTTCAAGAAGCTAATTATCAAGAAAATATAAGAGTTGAAGAGCTTTGTGAAGTGACATCATCACTTTATAAAAATCCAGCTAATTATAAGGAGCTATTACAAAGGTTCGGAATTGAAGAAAAAAGTAAAACTTTAGTAAAGGAGATGTCAGGAGGACAAAAGCAAAGATTGTTTATTATACTTGCACTTATTCCTAATCCGGAAGTAGTATTTTTAGATGAGCTTACAACTGGACTTGATGCAAGAGCAAGAAGAGATGTATGGCAAATATTAAAAGACTTAAAGAAAAAAGGTTTAACAATTGTGTTAACTTCACATTTTATGGATGAGGTAGAAGTATTATGTGATATTATTTGTATTCTTAAAAAAGGAAAGGTAGTATTTCATGGAACAGTTAAAGAGGCTATTGAAGCAAGCCCTTATGAAAAATTAGAAGATGCATATCTTTGGTATACGGATGAGGAGGTAGTGTAATATGAGGTCATTTATTACAATGTTAAAAACAGAGTTGAAGTTATCATTAAGAGGACTGGATATGTTTATATTTGCTATATGCATGCCTATAGTTGTACTTGTAGTAATGGGTATTATTTATGGAAGCAAACCTGCTTTCGAAGGTGCAAATTATACATTTTTAGAGCAATCATTTGGGGCAATAACAACTATTGCAATTTGCGCGGGAGGAGTTATGGGATTACCTTTAGTAGTTTCAGATTATAGAAGTAAGCATATTTTAAAGAGGTTTAAAGTAACACCTGTTAATCCAATAGTTATATTATTAGTACAAGTGACCATATATGCTCTATACTCTTTAGTATCTATGATTTCATTATTTTTAGTATCTAAACTTTTCTTTAAATTTAATGTGCAAGGAAGTATTTTAAACTTCATTTTAGGATGGCTACTTGTTATGATTTCAATGTTTAGTATTGGAATTATGGTTGGTGGTATATCAAAAGATTCAAAAATTGCTGGAGTTATAGCAAGTGTATTATATTTTCCTATGTTGATATTTTCAGGGGCGACAATACCATATGAGGTTATGCCAAATATAATGAAAAACATAGTAGATGTATTTCCGCTTACACAAGGAATAAAAATACTAAAAGCAGCAATTTTAGGACAATATGTTGATAATATTATAATACCAATAGTTATTATGTTAATAATAACTGCTATTTCTTCAATAGTTGCAATTAAGTGCTTTAAATGGGAATAAAAATGATACATTTGTAGCTGTTATTAGAAGAGTGAGTATAAAACATATTACTGAAAGCTAGGTTTACTAAAAGGAAGGCTTAAAAATATCAGAATGGAGGTTTTCATATAGGTAACATTGCAATTATCCCTCATAAATAGTTAGAGGTAACGGAGATACTATTGAGGAGTTTTATAAAATGGAAAAACCTCACTTAATACCGATACGTAGAACCGTATCACAAATAAGTGATATATCAAAATAAATACAATAAAGGTAGACGAGGTATTAATCCCTCATCTACCTTATTTTCTTAAATTGATGTATAAGCACCATCCCATACTATTCTTTTATAATTTTCAGGATCAGTATCACCTTCTGTACTTATAATAAGTATTTTTGAATCTTTATTTATGTTTAATTTATCCGCTATTTCTTTTAAACTATCTTCCTCTAAAATTAAACTTAAAACTCCTAGACCTACTGCACCAGATTCTCCAGATATTACTTTAGGGTCTCCTTTTAATGGGTTAGCAAGTATTCTCATTGCTCTTGCAGATACATAATCAGGGCAAGAAATATACATGTCAGAATAATCTCTTAAAATATTCCATCCTATAGTATTAGGCTCACCACAATTAAGTCCTGCCATTATAGTTTCCATAAAACCTGTAACAGCATGTGGTTTTTGATCATTTATTTCTGCTGATTTAAATATACATGCTGCTTCACTTGGTTCAACTATAGTAGTTATTGGTCTATTATTGCCAAATACATATTCTAAATATCCTTGTACAGTTCCAGCAAAAGATCCAACCCCTGCCTGAAGGAATACATGAGTAGGAATTCCCTTATTTAAAGAATTTATTTGCTCAATGGCTTCATCAATAAGAGTAACATATCCTTGCATAATCCAAGTTGGAATTTCTTCATAACCATCCCAAGCAGTATCTTGTATAATAACACCATTATTTTCATGAGCATATTTAGTAGCTAACCTTACTGCATCATCATAATTTAAGTCTGTTATAGATGCTTTTGCACCTTCTTTTTTTATATTATTTAATCTTATCTCAGAAGATCCTTTTGGCATAAATACTACTGATTTTTGTCCAATTTGATTCGCAGCCCAAGCAATTCCTCTCCCATGATTTCCATCAGTTGCTGTTACGAAAGTTATATCTCCAAGCTTTTCTTTTATATATTGACTATTTAATATTTCAAAAGAAAGTTCTGAAATATCCATATTTAGTTTTTTTGCTAGATATTTTCCAATAGCATATGAACCACCAAGACTTTTAAATGCATTAAGTCCAAATCTATAAGACTCATCTTTTATCCATATATCACTAACACCGAATTCCTTCGCTAAATTATTTAAACTGTGAAGGGGAGTTACTTTATATTCTGAAAAACTCTTATGAAATTCTCTAATTTTTTCTATTTCTTCTTTGTTAAGAAAGTCTATACTCGTTTTAGATTTGTGTAAATTTCTCGCGTTTTCATTTTGTATATATTTAATATCTTTTATATTTCTCATAGTTTTTATCTCCTAAAATTATTTATTTATTAATTATAATTATATTGACTAAATTAGAGAAAATATATAATAATATAAGCAATAAATATCGTTATATTATCTTTATGATTAAATTACATATAAATTTAAAAAATTAAAATTAGCAAAAAGAGGGTGAAGTTATGCAGGCTAATAATATTATTACTAATAAAAATAAAAAAGAAATAACACAACAGGGTTCATTTGAATTTCCAATTACAATTTATAAAACTAAAATAAGTGAAAATATTTTGGGATATATTGATTGGCACTGGCATGAAGAATTGCAATTTTGTATTGTAACAAAAGGGAATATTAATTTTAATGTTGATGGAGACTCAATAATTTTATCTGAAGGAGAAGGAATATTTATAAATTCAAGACAATTACACCAGGCAAAAAATTATAAGGGAAGTGATTGTTCTTATATATGTTTAGCTTTTCATTCAGATTTTATATCTAGTTTCACAGGCAGTATTATAAATATAAAATATATACAACCTTATATAGATAATTCTAGGATTAATTATTGTATTTTGAAAAATGATATTAAATGGCAATCGGTTATACTAAATAATATTTTTAAAATTTATGAAGAATATAATAAGAAAGATATTGGGTTTGAATTACAAATATTTATATTATTAGTAGAGGTATGGAATATTTTAATAAAATCTTATTTTGTATCATTTCCCAATGATAATGCTAAAAATAATAGTTCGTATATAAAAGATATAATTAGCTATATATGTAATCATTATATGGAAAAAATTGAACTTAATGATTTAGCAAAAGAAGTTAATTTATCTAAAAGTACTTGTTGTCGTGAATTTAAAAAGTATATGAGCTGTACTATTTTTGAATATATTATTAATTACCGATTGGTAGTTAGTTCAGATTTATTAACTACAACTAATGATTCAATTTCAGATATAGCTTATCAGTGTGGATTTGGTAGTACTAGTTATTTTATTGAAAAATTTAAAATGAAAACAGGAGTATCACCATCTGTTTATAGAAAACAAAAAATGAATTGTTGATAAGATAGTCTATAGATTTTAATTTACAAAAGAACCCCTTAAAATTGACACTATCAATTCTAAGGGGTTTATTTATTTAAAGTGATTTAATTAACTCTTCTAACTTTGTAGATAAAGTTTTTGCACGTTCAAAATCAGTATCCTTTAAAGCAGAAGCTATTTCCATTTCAACTGCTTTTTTCTTTTCTTCAATCTGTAAATAATCTTTGTCAAAATGATTAGCATAAATCATCTTTCTAAACTTACGCATACTCATTTTTCTAACTGTCTTATCTTCAATAAGTAAAACATAATCCGCACAGTTAACTATAAAATGATAATCATGAGAAATCATTAAAATAGCACCTTTGTAATCTGCTATGGCTTTTTCTAGAGCCATTTGAGAATAAATATCTAAGTGGCTTGTAGGTTCATCCATTAATAACATATTTGCTTTACTAGCAGAAACCTTAGCCAATTGAAGTATATTTTTTTCTCCACCAGATAAAGACTCAATCTTTTGTGTAAGTATATCTGAACCAAAACCATATCTTGAAACATATTTTCTAATTTCACCATAAGTCTCAAATCCAACATCATAAAACTCTTCAAGTATTGTATTAGACTCATTTACTACCTCACTTTGCATTTGAGATAAGTAAGCTAGCTTAATATTTTCATTTATTTTAATAGATTCATTATTATTTTTAAATATTTCTTTTAATAAAGTAGTTTTTCCTACACCGTTTGTACCAATAATAGCTACTTTATCAGTAGATTTTATCTCGAAGTTAACGTTTTCTAAAAGAACTTCATCAAATGATACACCAAAGTCACAAGCTTCTAGAGCAATAGTTTCTTCAATTTCATTATTTGTTTCTAAATTGATATATGGTTGTTTAATATCTACAAATGGTGCTTTAATTCTTTTAGCTTCTAATCTTTCTTGAATTTTAACTCTAGCCTTTAGAGCTCTACCTCTAGAAGATTCAGCATTATAAGTTGCTTTTTCTCTTAATATTTCTATTAAAGCTTCATTTCTTGCAATTTCTTCTTCATCAGCAATAGACATTTCTTGTAACTCGATTTTAGTTTGAAGAAGAGAGAAGTTGTAATCCATATATCTACCATCAAATTCTTGTAGCTCTGTATTTTCAAGGTGGATAATTTTATTAAAGCAATGATTTAATAAATATCTGTTGTGTGTAATAACTAAAATTGTTTTCTTATGAGAATTAATTAAATCTTTAAGAGCATTAAGGTTCTCAAAATCTAAGAACACATCTGGCTCATCCATAATCATTAAATCTGGGTTATTAAGCATTTCTTTAATAACTTGAATAAGTTTAAATTCTCCACCACTAAGTTCAGATATCATTTTATCTTTATGCTTAGCTAAATTTGCAACATTTAGTTTCTTATTAATGTTACTTTCATAATCATCACCATCAATTGCATCAAATGCATCTAAAGCTTCTTGGTACTTTTCTAGTAAAGCATCAATATCAGTAGAGTTTTCCATTTCACTACAAATAGATGTTATTTCATCTTGTAGCTTTATAAACTCTTGTGCTATATATTCAAAAACTGTAATTTCTTTTATTTTATCTAGTTGTGAGAACTGACTTACATAACCAATTCTTAAATTTGGATCCATTTCTAAATTACCATCAAACATATATTTTTCTGGATCCATTATTATATCTATAAGTGTGCTTTTTCCGCTACCACTTGCTCCTATAAAAGCACAATGTTGTCCATCTTCTAATGTAAATGAAACCTTATTATATAGATCTCTTTGCGGAAATGAATAGGACAAGTTGTCAATTTTTATCATATAATTACCTCTCTTTATCATTTAAAAAAATTCGTTTTATTTAATCTAAGTCTAGGCAAATCAATTCACCTAGCCAATGACCTAAAGGTCTGATTCTTAATAAGATATAAAAAGAGCCTATAAAAATAAGCTCTTTAATATATAATCAATCTTAATCCTGTAATTGATAGTATATACAGTAACGACATTTTTTTAATTTCTTTTGATAGCATACCATTTTTTAAGGTTAATTTCAATTATTTAAAATTGGATTTTTCTTATAAAATCCAATATATGGATATGTGTAGATTATTAATTAGAAATAAATGTAACAATAAGGTATTAATGATATATAAATGAGGACTAGCTATTGTATAATTATAGGAACTGGTTATTAAACTACTGGATAATTTATAATTTGGGGTATTATACTATGAAATTATACAAAATATAAGCATATAACAGTGAAATTAAGTATTAGTACAATGAAGGCTTTTTGCATAATTTCACAATTTTAAATTAGGTGTCCTGTGTTATAGAAAGGAGAAACTATAATGAAAAAAAGGTTTGTTATATCAGCAGGTATTGCTGGGCTAATAGGATTATGGTTTTATTATCGTGACAAGAAATACCCTTTGACAAAAGGCTATTATCTAATGAATAAATTCAGTATACCAGATAAAGTAGTGACATTATCAAATATAAAATTAGTTAATAAATTATTATCTAAAGAAGGACTACCCAAAATCCCTGATGATATTACCAGAGAAATACGATATATTAAGACTGAGGATAAAGAAAGCATACCTTTAAGCATTTATAAGCTAAAAGATATGAATAGCAATATACCTTGCCTTATTTATTTTCATGGCGGTGGATTTTTCTTTAAAGATGAGGCATACATGCATAGACTTGTTTGTGAATATGTTAAAAAAGCAAAATGTATGGTTGTATTTGTACATTATAGAACTTCTGATGAATATCCATTTCCAACACCGTTTAAAGATTGTTGCAATGCAATTGAATATATATGGGAAAATGCTAAACAATTTAACGTAAACAAAAAGAAAATTGCATTAGGTGGAGATAGTGCTGGAGGTGCATTAACAGGTTCGTGTACACTATGGTGTAGAGATGAAACTAACATAAAACCGTGTTTTCAAATGTTGATTTATCCAGTAACTGATTTACGTATGCAAACTGAATCTATGAAAAAATATTCAGACTGTCCTCTATGGAATTCTTCTATAAGAAAAAAGTCGTGGAAATTCTATTTGAGAAATGGAATTAAGGGAAAGAAAGAGTATATAAGCCCAATTTTGGCAAAAAGATTTTCAAAATTGCCACCTGCATATATAGAGATAGCCCAATATGATTGTATTCATGATGAAGGTATAGATTATGCTAAATCTTTGAAATCAGCAGGGGTAAAGGTTCAGTTAGAAGATGTTAAAAGTGTTTTTCATGGCTATGATGCATTTTTAAACACTGAGATAACAAAGAAAATGATTGAAAAACGTACTAAAGTTTTATACTCTGCATTTTATGATAAGGATATAGATTAACTGATTTATAGATGTAAATAAGTTATAAATTTAAATTACATTATATTAAAACAAACTATAATTAAGGAGGAATTATGGCATACTTATTAAAAATAGAACAATATGAAAGAAGCTATGATATAGGAGTTTTTAAAAGTGAAGAATCAATATACAAATTTATTGAAAGTATTCCTTTCGTAAAAAAAGAAGTTTTTCCAGATAATTATATAAACTATTTTATGAACTTTAAAGATATACCTGATTACTATGAGGTAAACTACAATAATTACATATATATTATTTCGAAATTCTCATTTATACCAGATGAAGGGGAGATATACTTTAACTGGAGAGAAATTCATCTTTGGGATGAAAAAGAATCTACAAAAGAAACTTTTGTAGAAGGGGAAACAATGGTAGATGCTTATAGTTTTTCAAATAATGAAGTTAAAAGTTATATAGAAAAAAGAGAAGAATTATATAAAGAAACGAAAAAATATTATGAGAGTAAAGGATTGAAAATTACAAGGTCTGCCCTTGGTTCTGAAGATGGAGAATATGTAGAAGTTTTAAATGGTTCTATACTTTATTTACTTGATCCTAGAGCAGTAGAGATTTGGGAAGAATCAAAAGACATAGAAGAATTTATGGATAAAATATAAAAAATATGAATATTAATAATTTCTTTAAGTAATAAACATATAGAGGGTTATAAACAAGGGGTAGTTAATTTAGTAAAAATTAAATAAGGTATAGGGGGATAAGGTGAAGAAAAATGTATTTGGGAATTTTATTCCTATAATAACTATGTTAGTAGTTATTATATTAGGAGTGGGTTTTAAATTAAAGGGAGTATTTATAATTGGATTAGTAGGTATTGTACCATTATCTTTTTTTATAGAGGGCGTGATGTGTTCTAGGAAAAAAATAGGATTTATAATTCCATTGATTACATCACTTACTGCATTTTTCATTGTGATATTAATATATATGAATGATTCTGCAAACGTATATTTAAAATACTGTTTAGTAGCATATATTTTAGGCTATTTATTTGAGAAGATGATTTCAATATTAAAAAGGGGGAGATTAAAATAGAATATATAGTACTTGTGGTTTGTGCCCTTTTAATACCATTGATTTTTTTAATATATAGTTTAATAGCATATAAAAAGAAATTTATTATTTACACTATAAAGAATAATAAGATTAGGGTTAAAAAAGATTCTTATTATATTTTACAATTGTTATTTTGTATAATTAATTGCATTTTACTAGTTTTTGAGAGTGTAATGACTATTAAGAGTATAAGTTTTTTTGCATGTTATTATGTTGCCACGTTTTGGTTGATGAATTATTTATTAAAGTTTGTATCAATTAAAATGAAGTATGTAAGTATGAGTTATGAGTAATAGTAAATTTCAATTTAATGAATAGATTAAATAAGAAAATCAATATGTTATTATTTTGTTTATAAAACAGATGTTATAATCTAGAGTTGTTAATTATAAACTTTATTATAATTAAATAATATATTGCCTAAGAAATTAAATTTATATTTTTATAAAAAATAATATAGTTATAAATTGTATTAAGATTATATCCTATAACTTTCTTTTAATACTTTAAATAATAATATTTTTACTAATTTAATTACTACTATATAAAATCTGAAGCTTATATATATATAAATAGATATAACAATTAAATCAAACTAAGTAGTACCTAAAAGGTAACACTAATTGGATGTATTTTTATCTTCATTATTTACATCAACTTCCTCATCAAACTGTTTATGTTTGACTAAATCTCTTTCAATATAAAAATTTTCATATTTATGTGTAGAGGCTACGAAGCCTATATCCTTTAGCATTTCGTTAAATTCTTTTGGAGTAGGTTTTTTAAATTCATTTTGTTTTTCATCTTTCACAGTTATACACATCCTTTCAATTTTTAAAATGAAGAACTTTACACAATCTCTTCTAAATTCATGTTTTACCATATACCCCACCTCGTAAAATACGAGTTAGGGTATATATTAAAATATGTATTTAGAAATTATAAGATGAAAATTAATAAAATATATTTTTATATTTTTATAATGATATAATTAATAAAAAAGCTTATATATAACTATAAAAAAAGGTATAAACGGGGAGGAACTACGTAATGCAACGTATACTAATTCATGGTCTAGGACAAAATTCATCAAGCTTTAATGAAACAACTTCATATATGATTGGACAAGACAATATTGTTTGTCCAGAGTTATCTTCATTTGTTAAGGGAGAAAACGTAGGATATTCAAATCTGTATAAAGCTTTTTCAGATTATTGTAATAGTATTTCAGAACCACTAGATCTATGTGGGCTTTCATTGGGGGCAGTTCTTGCATTAAATTATGCTATAGATAATCCTAAAAAAGTTAATTCATTAGTATTAATAGCGGCACAATATGAAATGCCCAAAACATTACTTAAGCTACAAAATATTGTTTTTAAGTTTATACCAGAGAAGTCATTTAAAAGTATGGGGATAAAGAAGAATGATTTTATTAAACTGACAAATTCAATGATGGATTTAAATTTTAATGAAGGTTTAAAAAATATTTCATGCCCAGTTTTATTGCTTTGTGGAGAAAAAGATAAGGCAAATAAAAAGGCTACAAAAAATTTAGCTGAAAGTATACCAAAAGCAGAAATGAAATTTATAAAAAATGCTAAACATGAAGTAAATAATGATGCTCCAGAGAAATTAGCAGATATACTTAATGATTTTTACTATGGAAAGCAGATAATAAAAGTATAGCTTGTAGGATATATAGGGTACTAACAATAGGCGCATTCATTTGAGCGTTCAATTAAACTTAATAAAGAGTTCAGAGAAGCACGGTTTAGCAAAAGGCATGTTGTCCACATTGTGAATATACCTTTGTAGTAAATAAAGGGATGATAAGAGGTCTTTCTATAAGAAAGAATGCCGAAAATGTAGGGGTAAGTGTTAAAACATCATTCTATATGAGAAATAAGGTTTTTGATTGTATAAAATCATTTGTGGGTGTTGGTGATATAGATGGTATAGTAGAAATGGAATGGTTATTTATAATGCACTTGAAAGACTTTATGATGGATGTACAGATTTAAAGGTGTTTCAACTAAATTCTTACCGAACTATGTGAGTGGGTACAAGTGGTTACAAAGTTTTAATACTGATAAAGAAGTTATAAAAAAGAATATATTGATACATAGCATAATTCCGTTTATAGACACAAAAATTGAAGGATATAAAAGTAGGGTTTACTAACTTTATTTAATTATACAAATATGACATAACGTTGTCTTATTATATATGTTACTATGGTAAAAAAAGGGGGGGACTGAAAATGAAGAAAATAATTGAGAATTTTAAACCTACAGGTGGTAAGCATTGTATTACAACTGCATTAAAACAAGTATTTAACTATTATGATTATCCGATAACAGAGGAAATGATTTTTGGTATTGGTTCTGGATTATCATTTTGTTATATAAATCTTGATAAATCACCTATGGTATCAGGAAGAACAAAACCTTTTGAATTTGAAAAAAAACTTGGGGAAAGACTTAATATTGAAATTAAATGCAAATCAAGTGGTAAGTATAAGTCTGCATTTGATAAAACCATTAAACTTTTAAATGAAGATAAACCAGTTTTGATATACGCTGATATGCCTTATCTTGATTATCTAAATTTGGATGAAGATAACCATTTTGGTGGACATGCTATAGTTATCTTTGGATACGATGATGAAAATGAAAAATTCTATATAAGTGATAGAGATAACTCTGACTACGCTATTAGAACCCCTAAAGGAAATATTTCAGAAGACTTTCATTTAGTGGCTTATGACCAAGTAGAGATGGCTCGTAATAGTAATCATAGACCATTTCCTGCTAAAAATAAATACCTCGATATAAATTTTAACGAACATACTACTATAACTAAATCTATAATATTTTCAGCAATAAATGAAACTTGCGAAAATATGTTAAATGCTCCAGCACAACTATTAGGATTGAATGGTATAAAGAAGTTTTCTAAAGAAGTTTTAAAGTGGGATAAATTTGATGATGTAAAACTTAATATAGCAGGTATTACTAACTATTTTCAAATAAGTGCTGATGGTGGAACAGGTGGAGGAATTTTTAGAAAAATGTATGGAGAGTTCTTAATACAATCAAGTAACATAATTGAAATCGAGGATTTTAAAGAGATAGGAAATAAATATATATCTGTATCAAATAAATGGGATAAGGTTGGAAATTTAATGTGGGAGTTGTCAGAAACATTGAATAGAAATCTTTTGAAAGAACTTTCAGTGTTGATAAAAGATATATATGACGAAGAATATACTATTTTAAGTAAACTAAAAGAAATTGTAAATAAATAGAATTATAAAAAATTTAGTACATATATCTTTTTACATAGGAGTATATCAATAATTTAATCTAACAGAGCCTGAAAATAATATATTTTGGGGAGTTGTTTCTTTGATGGCATCAGTAGTATTTTTTATAAATGGATACAAAAGAAATAAGAAACCTCGATATTAATAATAAAAAGTACTTACTTAAAATTAAGTGCTTTTTTAGTGTTCAAAAAACATCTGTTTTACTGGACATCCTTTTAAGCTATAAACTTTAAGATAATAAAAATTACTTAGAAATATAGAAAGATATGAACTATATACAAATAAAACTCACCTCCTAAAATGTAAAATACTTTTTACATTTTAGGAGGTGAGTTTTATAGATACTAATTTATCTAATATACAAATGTTTCAACTATATTCTGTCTATTTTGCTATGATATTTTTAGTAGTATCATTTATCTGTAGTATTTTTATGTTAATATCAATTTCAAAACAAGGTGATGAGCGAAAAAAATATATATTATCAAAGTCTTGTACACAATCCTTTTTAGTATATACAGGAATATTATTTATTGATGTAATATACACAATTTTCTTTGAAAAATACAGCAATTTTGTTATGGAAAATACACCTATAGTTTCTTTAGGGTTAATATCTATTATATTTACTGTGAGCATTTTTATTAATAAAAGGAAATATGGAAATTAATATGAATAATAATATTAAGAAGCTTCGTAAAGAAAAAAATATATCTCAAGAAAATTTAGCAAAATTATGTAATGTGTCAAGGCAAACTATAAATGCAATTGAAAACAATAAATATGACCCTACACTTTCCCTAGCTTTTCAATTGGCTAGTGTATTAGAAGTAACGGTAGATGAATTATTTATTTTCCAATAACATAACGATACTAAGTATTAGGAGTATTAAAGTTTAATGCTCCTTTTTAATATTAAAAAAACATCTGTTTTTTAGATACTTAATGAAATTTAAGTTCTGCTATAATTAATTTATATATTAAAGTAAATAAAGATGTATCGATAAATAAAAATTTAGGGAGGTATTTGTGAAATGGAGATAAAGTTAATAAAACCAACTTTAGAATATGCTAATGATATTATGAAATACAGGCGAGAGTTTCTAGAATTAGGGGATGATATGGCAGGATGTGGAAACCTAAGAGATTGTTCTACAGCAAAAGAATGGATTGATAGAATTGATTTACTTGAAAGTAAAACAACTTGCCCATCAGATATGGTAACTTCTAATACATATATAGCTGTTAGATTAACAGATAATAAAATTGTTGGAGTTATTGATTTTAGACATAACATTGATAATCATCCTATATTAAGTGTATGGGGAGGACATATAGGATACTCTGTTCGTCCATGTGAAAGAAAAAAAGGTTATGCAACAGAAATGCTTAGACAAAATATTATAAACTGCAAAGAATATGGATTAGATAAGGTACTTATAACTTGTGACTATGACAATGTATGTAGTGAAAAGGTAATACTTGCAAATGGGGGAGTATTTGAGAGTGATATAGAAGCAGATGGAACAATTAAAAAACGTTATTGGATAAAGTTATAAAAAATATAGGAGTTTTTACTATGTAAAACACTTTTGACATAGTGAAAACAGGCAATATCAAGTACTTTTGATAGAGAAAATTTACTTAAGGTCATAAAATTATATTGCAGGAGGGCATTGTATGGAGATTGGAAAACAAGTAAAAAAATATAGAACAGAGATGAAACTTTCACAAGATGAATTAGCTGAAAAGATATTTGTATCTAGGCAAACTATATCAAATTGGGAAAATAATAAAAACTACCCTGATGTGAAAAGTTTATTATTACTAAGCTCACTTTTTAATGTCTCTCTTGACGTATTAATTAAAGGAGACCTTGAAGAAATGAAAAAGGAAATTAAAACAGAGGATATTGAAAAATTCAAACATGATGGTAATATTTTTTCTATTTTGTTAATTACAACTATGGTGTCAGCTGTACCACTTAACAAATTCATGGGAAATGCAGGTTTTGTAATTTGGATTATCATTGCCATAGCATCAATGTATTATGCTATTAAAGTTGAAAAACATAAAAAGGATAATAATATCCAAACATATAGAGAAATACTTACTTTCATAGATGGAAAGAATATGGATGAAGTTCAAAAACATCAAGAGTATGGAAAGAGGCCATATCAGAAGTGTGCGATTGTAATAGGTGTTGCTTTATTAACAATAGTTATATCAATAATTATGGCATATATATTATTCTAATAGCTAAGTTTCAACTGATAGTAATATGTAAAATTAGACTAATAAATTATTATACTTAATAGTAAAGGGCAGTAATATTTAGTGCCCTTTTTTCTGTTAGGAAAAATAAAAAACAAACCTTAGTATTTTAAATATTCTAAGATTTGTTTTTTAAATTACTATAATTTATTTGTAATATATTAAGATTACAAATTATAATACCTATAAAGGCTATGTAATTATCTACAAGTGGTAATATTAAATTTGCAACTAATTTATTTCTTTCTCAAATACTATTTGATAACAATAGGGAATATACATCCCATTGCTATCTGATGGTGGAACAACTATCTGTTTTAATCTCCATCCATTCTTTGCTTCTTCATTAATAATGTTTTTGCATTTCTCAAAATGGTCGCCTTTTTTTATCTTAAACCCTTGTTTTAATGGTACTTCTATAAATTTATACTCAAACATATTATACCCCCATAAAATTATAACTTTCTATCCCCTTGTTAGCAATTTGGAACTTTGATTATATTATACATAATGTTTAAACGTTTTCCAATTATAAAATAATTTCGTTAATTAAAAGTGAAATATCTTATTTTAAGTTAGTTCAATAAATATATTGCTAATAGAAGTATCTGCACTTACTTAAAATTATGTGTTTTTTTAATGTTGTAATTTGCTAACTAAGTATCAAATAAAGCTATTATGTTTATGCTACAATTAATGTGAAAGGCGGTGGAAATATGGGACATAGAATAGTATCTAGCATTATTTGCTTTTTATTAGGAGTATTAAATATATTAATACCTATGCCAATAATACTTTCTTTAGCAGTTATAATCTTATCTGCATATTTAATTGATATAGTATTGTTAGCTACACCAATATTTTTAGGACTAAATATTCTTATGCCAAATTTACCAATAGGGTTTGGTAGTGATATATTTGTACTAAAGATTTTAGTAGCAATTGTATTAACTGGAGCAGGATATTACTTAAATAATATATTAAAGTCTTATGGGACAAAGTTCTTCTACTGGTTATTTGATTATGTGAAGAGAAGTGTTACATTTAGATTGTTTGATAATTATATTGTACGTAGCTCATAGGCAAAATACGTATTTATAGAAATGAGTAATATTTTTTATTACTCATTTTTAGTATTCAATAAAACATGTATTATCATGTATATTTATTATGGATGATAATTTTTATATTTTGTTTTAGAGATATATGAATAAAATTTAAGCGATAATATTAAGAAATCAGAACTAATCTTTGCCGTATGGATTGCTTTTTTCTTAATGTAATTTCTGTATCAAGTTCGATTAATCTTAAAATACAAATAAAGGGGAATATCAATGGAAAAGCTAATAAAACCAAAGGCACTTAAAAGAGGAGATAAAATAGCAACAGTAAGTCTATCTTGGGGAGGAGCAGGAGATGAAGAAATATTATGGAGATACAAACAAGGAAAGAAAAGATTAGAAGAAGAATTTGGATTTGAAGTTATAGAAATGGAAAATACTTTAAAAGGTAGTGACTATATATATAAAAATCCACAAAAAAGGGCAGAAGATTTAATGAATGCATTTAAAGATAAATCTATAAAGGGGATTTTTTCTTGCATTGGGGGAAATGAAAGTATAAGAATATTACCATATATAGATTATGATATAATAAGAAAAAATCCTAAAGTATTTATAGGATACTCGGACACAACAGTATCACATTTTATATGCTTGAAGGCTGGTATATCTAGTTTTTATGGGCCATCTGTATTAGCTGAATTTGCAGAAAATGTTAAGATGTTTGATTATACAAAATACTGGTTTGAAAAAGCTATATTTGATATTAATTCAATAGGGGAAATAATACCTTCTGATATTTGGACTAGTGATTATCTACCATGGGATATTAATAATAAAAACATACAAAGAAATACCTATAAAAACGAAGGATATGAAATATTACAAGGCAATGAGATAGTTAAAGGTCGCTTAATAGGTGGATGTATAGAAGTGTTAGAGATGATTAAAGGAACTGAAATATGGCCAGATAAAGATATATGGAAAAATTTAATATTATTTATTGAAACATCAGAAGATACACCAAAGCCTACATACTTAGAATATTGGTTAAGAAATTATGGTTCTCAGGGAATTTTGAATTTAGTAAAAGGGATAATAGTAGGTAAGCCTTATGATAATAAATATTATGAAGAATATAAACAAGTAATATTAAAAATAGTAAGAGATGAATTAGGGTTGAAACATGTACCGATTATATATAATATGAACTTTGGTCATACATCACCTATGATAACTATACCTTATGGATGTTTAGCAGAAATTGACTGTGATAAATCTATGTTTAAAATATTAGAACCTGGAGTTAGATAAAATATGCTTCCTAGAGTAAAGTATCACAAGTAGGAGATAAGGGCTCTTTACTATATTAAATAAATCGAATATGCTATAACTTGGATAAAAACCTCTCATATTTGTGCATCAAATGAGAGGTTTTTAAATTTAAAATTTATTATACTATTATTTGGGAGGAGATAGCTTAATGGAATGGTTAGAAAAACTAAATGAAGCACTACAATATATTGAAGGTAATTTAGATGGGGAAATTAAATATGAAAAAGCAGCTAATATAGCTTGTTGTACAACGTATCATTTTCAAAGGATGTTTTCATATATAGCAGGAACTCCTTTATCTGAATACATAAGAAACAGAAGATTAACAAAAGCAGCATTAGATTTACAAAATGGTGAGAAAGTAATCGATGTTGCAATACGTTATGGATATGAATCGCCAACAGCTTTTAATAGAGCTTTTCAAAAAATACATAATGTATCACCTTCAGTAGCACAAAAAGAAGGAACCTTTTTAAAAGCATATCCACCTATAAGTTTTAAAATAACTATAAAGGGCGTGGAAGAAATGGAATATAGAATAGTAAAAAAAGAAGAAATGAGAATAGTGGGAGCAAAAGCATTACTAGAGAAAAATGTTGAAGAGAATTTTAACACTGTACCAATGTTATGGCAAGAAGTAGCTCAAAGTGGAAAGATTATGGAAATAGCATCTCTTATGGGTCCAGATTCAAAAGGTGTATTAGGAGTTAGTGCTTGTATGGATTACTTAGATAAATGGGAATATTACATAGCGGTAGAAACAGATAAAGAAGCGCCAAAAGGATTGGAAGAATACACAATACCAGCATGTACATGGGCAGTTTTTCCAGGAGAAGGTCAAATGCCAACTGCAATTCAAGATATTGAAAAAAGAGCAATTACAGAATGGCTACCAACATCAGGATATGAATATGCAGATGCACCAGATATCGAACTATATTTAAATCAAGATCCAATGAATTCAAAGTTTGAAGTATGGATACCAATTAGAAAAAACTTATAAGTAGTATACAGGGGTAATAAGCTGAGTTATGATAAATTTAGAATTATAGTTTAAACGGGGGATTAATTTATGAATACTTTAACATTTTTAGGTAGAGGTTCGGGGTATCACTCTACAGAAGCTAATACATCAGCATATATTAAAGAAAATGAAACATTATTATTAATCGATTGTGGAGAAACAGTATTTAAGAAGATTTTAGAAAAAAACTTAATGGATGGAGTTAAACATGTGCATATATTAATAACTCATATGCATTCAGACCATGTAGGTTCATTAGGTGGATTTATTGGTTTTTGCTTTTGGAAATATAAAATAACATCAAAAGTATATTTTAAGGAAAAAGAAAAAATTAAATTTTTTTTAGAATTACTAGGATTAAAAGAGAACCAAGCTTTTGAAGTCCTAGACCCAAATAACAATAGAATTGAAGCTTTAGGATTAAATATAAATTGTAAATTAACTAAACATGTTGAAACACTTAATACCTATTCATACATTTTAAAATTTGATACAGGAAATAATATTTTTTATAGTGGAGATACTTATGAAACTAATATTGATATAGTTGAATTTTTGAAAGTTGGAAATTTAGTATATCATGATACATGTATTGATGATTCAAAAGGGAATGTTCATACATCATTAAGAAAGTTAAGTGAATTAGTTCCTAAAGAATATAGAAATCAGGTTTACTGTATTCATATTGATGGAGATAATTTTGATGAAGAGGCTAATAAGCAAGGTTTTAATATAGTTAATATTAAATAATAAATTATGTATGTTTATTTTATATTAGAGTTATCTAAATTAACAAAAAGGATGCTAATCTTTTAAGGATTGAGCATCTTTTTTTGATTTTAATTTCTATATTAAGACTTAATAGCTAAGCCTAATTATAATGAAATATAACCATACTAATTTAAAAATGTATATAATTTTCAAAATGGTTAGAGTATATAAAATGCATGGTTGCTGGATATTCAATAAGAAAATGTGCAGAAATAGTTGAAATAACTGTACCTACATCATTTGCTTGGAGACATAAGATTTTAGATGCATTAAGATTATACATAGGAACAGGTCATGTATCTGGTCTTGTTGAAGCAGATGAAACTTTCTTTAGATTATCATATAAAGGAAATCATAGTAAGAGTAAGGGGGTTACTATGCCTCGAAAACCTAATTTAAGAGGTCCAAAAAGTAAAAAATCTGAAAATGAAGAACCTAAACCAAGAGGTATATCAAGAAATCAAGTTGCTGTAATGTGTGCAATAGATAGAACTGGGAATATAATTTCAGAATTTTAAAAAAGTGGATGGATGGATTTAATGGTGTTGCAACAAAGTATTTAAATAACTATATGTATTGGTTTAAATGGATAGAGTTATGCATGTATAGGTTTTATTTGTTATATTATTCGTAATTGTTATATAATACGAAGTAATTTTATATAGTTTTAAATAAAATATCTATTAAAAAACATACATATTGGAAAAAATTTCATGATTGAAAGATTATTATAATATATGTTATTATAATAATAAGGATATAAGATTTGCGCGTATAATTGTTCAGCGCGAGCCTATGTAAATAGGCTCGCGCTTTATTTTTTGCTCAAAATAATAAAAGAAAAGAGGATGAACACTATGGAATTTTATATGAAATTACCACGTAACAAAAAAGAATTTACTTTATTTTTAGCTATTATCTCAATAATATCTGTAAATATAATAGCTCCACTTATTACTTGCTTTGAGGTGGGATTTAGCATGAAAGTATGGGCTAATACATTTAAAACAATGCCTTTAATATGGGTAAGTGTTATAATTTTAGTTTTATTAACTCATCAACCAGCATCATGGATGAAATCTAAAATTATTGCAAAAGAAGATAGCTTTAATGCTCACATTATAGTTGAAACATTATGTACAGTTTTCCTTATGTCAATATTTTTAACTGTAATAGGTACTTGGATAGGTACAGGTAAAATAAGTATGCAACCTATTTATACGTTCTTCTATAAATGGCCTAGAAACTTTGCAATAGCTTTCGCTGTAGAAACTAGTATTGCACAACCTATAGCAAGAATGGTTATGGTAAAAATTCATAAAGCTAATAATATCAACGATTATGAAATGAAGGATGCTAATTAATTTAAATAAAATTGATTTCTAATATTATATAAAGTGCTAAGTTATTCTATATTAGATTAACTTAGCACTTATTTTTTATCATAAAGATATAGACCTACACCGTTTATACAAAAGTTCACACCTTTAATAATATCTTATTTTTCAACATTATCTTTAAACATAGCGAAATAATAAAAACATTATAAATTGTATCAATTTAAAATTTATAATATAATTTAAAAGACAGATACTTTTAAATGAGAAAGAGGGAATGGGGTTTATGGCTATTTGTTGCAGGGATTTATTTCAACTTAAAAATTTTTCAAAAGCAAAACTACTGGCTGGGGAAAAGGGATTAAACCGTGAAATTTCTTGGCCTTACGTAAGAACGACAGAGTCTATTTCACAGTGGCTTTATGGGGAAGAACTGATATTTGTTATTTACACAGATTTGAGAACAGATGATGATAGCTTTTTATTACTTATAGAAGAATGTATTGAAAAAAAGCTTTCTGGAATTGTAGTTTTAATTGATGAAAAAGATATAGAAAGTATACCTAAAAATGTAATAGACAAGGCAAATGAAGAGGATTTTCCTATAATTGTAATGCCTTGGAATATTAAATTAATAGATATTACACAAGAAATATTATTTAAATTAGAACAAAAGCAAGAAGAAAAAAAGAATGCAAAGCGTTTTTTAGAATCAATTATCTTTTCTCAAGACCATCTACAAGAAGATATACATGCTCTAGCAGAATTTTATAATATAAAATTAAGGCCTTTTCACTATGTATGTATATTTAAAATCAAAACGCCATCCAATGCTTCATATGATTTAGAACAAATTAACAAACATATAATTCATTCACTAGAAGAAGCAATAAATACAGAAAATCAAACTTTAATTCCAATGGAATACGCAAACAACTTAATGTTTTTAATATTTACAAATGATTATAGCGAAGGGGAAAAATCAGTAGAAGCAGTAGAGGCTGTATTTAACCTTGTAAACTCTAGATATGCAGAAGTTGAAAATAGCTTAAGCTTTAGTCGGATAAGAGAATTAAATTCTGATATAAAAATAAGTTATAAAGAAGCATTTAAAGCTTTATCTATGATTGATATATACAATAGAGACTCAAAAATTATTAAGTATAAAGAATTGGGAATTATTAGGTGGTTAGTAGAACTTTCTGATATTAAAGAAATTCAAAGGTATTGTTATGAAAACTTAGGACCTATTTTAGAATATGATAAAAAACATGGAATGGATTTAATGGGAACTTTAAAATGTTACTTTCAAAACAATAGACATTTGTTAAAAACTTCCCAAGAACTTTTTATACATAGAAATACATTACTTTATAGATTATCAACAATTAAGGAACTTTTAAAAATAGATTTAGATGATGCAATGATAGATTTAGAACTTTTTAATAGTATATTAATTTATGAATTTATTAATCTTAAAAATAAAAAACCCCTATAAATACATAGGGGCTTTTTATTTTTAAACTTCTAATTCCATATTGGTTTCTGGTGGGTCATCTTTTGTATTTTCTTTTGCAAAAGATAGTATTAAGACTCCTGCAAAAATTAATATGCAGGCAACAATTTTTAGAGGTGTTACTCTTTCGCCTAATAATAAAACTCCAAAGATTACACTTGTTATAGGTTCAAAAGTACTTATAACAGCTGCCTCACTTGCTCCAATGTATTTTATACCAACTTGTAAAAGTGATAAGGCAACAACTGTACATAAAAATGCAAATATTGAAGATATAACCCATGACTCAGTTGTTAAAGAAGATAAAACAAGTTCATGAGTAGATATACCATAGAAAAACATACCTATACTTGAAGCAATAGCTACATAAAATGTTATTTTAAATGGAGATTCACCTTTTAGGCCACTTTTATCCATAAATATAATATAAAATGCATAAAATGCTCCTGAAGCTACTGCTAAAACTAATCCAAGTAATGTAGATGAATCAAAAGAAGCAGAATTTACTGATTCAACAAAGAAACATCCTATACCACACATAGCTATAATTAAAGCTATAATCTTTTGTTTGCTTAGCCTTTCATTAAAGAATAGTACACATCCAAGTGTTACAAATATTGGGTAAGTGAAGTGAATTGGAGTAACTATTCCTACATCTACATGAGCAAAAGCTATATTTAACATTAATGTTGTTATTGCATTTCCTACAAATCCTAATATTACTAAGTTTTTAAGTTGAGTTTTTGTTACTTTTAAATCAATTTTTAAGAATAAAACTATTAGTAATAAAAATGGTAAACTTAAAAAGTTTCTTAAAAAAGTTAATGTTACAGGATTACTTCCTCCAGCACCATAGGTCATAGGACCTAATGTAAAAGCGAAACCAAAGGTAATAGAGGATAGCATTGTCAGAACTATTCCTTTTAATTTCATAAATATACCTATCTCTTTCTAAAAGATTTATTTAAACGCCTCTTCAACTATTTTTACGATATTTGGAATAACATCGTCTACAATTATTTTTCCTCTTTCAGCTGAAGATGATTTAGCTGATGCAAGTATTCCAGTTTCAGGAACTATATCTTTTTCTATAGGATATCTAAAGTAAGTTGCTGGATTAGCATTTTCTGTATCTAATATTTTATCTTCTCTAACAAGTTCTGGTGCAAAATACATCATTAATGATGTTTCTGTAACAGCAGCATGTTCTAGAGCCCATCCTGGGAATTCAACTTCATCAAATACTTTATCTATTACATCAGGTGACATTGGATCCCACCAGTTAGTAAGAAGAAGTTTTACTTTATCTCCATATTTTGCAGAACAAAGGTCCATTGCTTCTATAATAAATGCTTCATTTTCAAAGTGAGCACTTAAAATAAATATTTTTGTAAATCCATCACGAACAAACTCATCAATTATATCCATTACTAAAGCTTGTAATGTAGCTCCATTTAAATCAATAGTTCCTGGGAATAATGGTCCCCCACCACTTAATGGTTTTGATTTATATCCATATGAAAGTGTTGGAGCAACTACACCATTAATTTTTTCAGCTATACGATAAGCAAACTCCTCTGCTAAAACAGCATCTACACAAGTAGGTAGATGAGGACCATGTTGCTCTGTAGCACCTATTGGTAATATAATTACATCATCTTTTTTCTTAGCAAATTCTTGCCATGTCATGTTTCTCATTTTAAATTTTTCGTACATAATAACGTCCCCCTTTTAAGTTAAAAAATTTTCCTTTTCCCTTAAGTACTTTTTATACAATGAGCTTTTTTATTTTCAAGAAATTTCATTGCACTATCAGTATATACTTTGGAAATGCCACATTACAATGTGCAAAAAATACAAATAAACATCCTAAAATATGTTCTTTATGTGCACAGTCATATTAAAGGATTATTGTATGATTAGTACAATGACTAGTGTATATTTTCATGTTAGACTTTGGATGTAACTAATGAAATATTAAAAATAATAGAAGGGGGATTATTAAAATGAATAAAAAATTATTTAAAAACGCTAGATTAAAAGGGAATGAAACATTAGTTGATTTACTTGTTGAAAATGGAAAATACAAAGAAATAGGTCCTAATCTTTCTAAAAGATATAAAGATGTAGAGACTTATGATTTAGAAGGAAATTTAGTTGTTCCACCTTATGTTGACCCACATATTCATCTAGATTATGTATATACAGCTCGTATGGATGGTGCAACTAATGGAACAGGAACTTTATTTGAAGGAATTCAAAGATGGTCTGAGACAAAATCAAAGATGACAGTAGATGAAATCAAAGAAAGAGCAAGAGTTGCACTAAAAAAAGAAATATTATATGGGACTCAATATCTTAGAACACATGTAGATGTAACAGATCCAAAGCTTACTTGTTTAAAAGCAATTATGGAATTAAAAGAAGAAGTAAAAGATTTAGTTGATATACAAATCATAGCATTTCCTCAAGAGGGAATGTATTCATATAAAGATGGGGATAAATTAGTAGAAGAAGCATTAAAAATGGGTGCTGATGTAGTAGGGGCTATACCTCACTTTGAATTTACAAGAGAAATGGGAGAAAAATCTGTAAAGAAAACTGTAGAACTTGCTATGAAATACAACAAGTTAATTGATATTCACTGTGACGAAACAGACGATGAACAATCAAGATTTCTTGAACTATTAGCTGCTGAAGCTTATATGAATGGAATAGGAGAACTTACAACAGCAAGTCATGCTTGTGCTATGGGTTCATATAATAATGCATATACTTTTAAACTATTTAAACTTTTAGCATTATCAAAAATCAACTTTATATCATGCCCAACTGAAAATATTCATTTACAAGGAAGATATGATACATATCCAAAGAGAAGAGGACTTACAAGAGTTAAAGAATTAAATGATGCTGGTATTAATGTTTGTTTTGCACAAGACTCAATTTCAGACCCTTGGTATCCACTTGGAAATGGAAACTTAATGAATATTCTAGATGCAGGAATTCATATTTGCCAGATGATGTCATTTGAAGAAATTAAAAATGCCCTAGATTTAATAACAGTAAATGGTGCTAAAACTCTTCATATACAAGATAAATACGGAATAGAAGAAGGCAAGGATGCCAACTTTATAGTATTAAATGCAAAAGATGAATTTGATGCAATACTAGAAAGAGTTGGAGTTAATTGTTCTGTTAGAAAAGGTGAATTCTTATTTAAAAGAGAGCCAGAAATAATTGATACAAAAATTTCACTATTAAAATAATTATAATAAAAAAGGATTAAGTCGGTGTTGGCTTAATCCTTTTTATTTATTAATTAATAAATTTATAACTACTTCATAGTCTTTAATAGATTTTTCATTTCATTAACACCTTGACTTTGAGTAGTTACAATATTTTCTGCAAGAGATTTAAGTTTAGCATTTTGAGTATATTTAAGAATGTTTTTTGACATAGCAATTGCACCTTCATGATGATAAATCATTTGTCTTAGGAATGTTTCATCAGCAGAGCCAGTTAAAGGAACGCTCTCCATTTCTTTAAACATAGTTGATTTTATTTCATCATAATTTTTTATATAATTTTGAGAATCCTCTTTTGTTGAAAGAGGTTCTTTTTCAAATTTAGCTTTTAACTGTTGCATTAAAGGAATTTGAGCTTCTTGAGAAGTAACAATGTTTTGGGCAATTTTTTTTACATCCTCATTAGTACCGTATTTTATAATAGCTTTTGCCATATCAATGCCACCTTCATGATGTGGTATCATTTCTAAAACAAAATCCAAATTTACATTACCTGTATTTTGGGCAGCATTCATGCCTTCTTTCATTTTATTAAAAATATCAGTATAAGCACTTTGGTAGTCTTTTGATTGCTCAGAACTTGAAGAAGGTGCTTGAGCAAATAAATGGTTTTGACTATAGACAGTGCCTACTAAGAGAGTAGCGAATAAAAATAAAGTAAAATAGAATTTTTTCATTTGATATTACTCCTTTTTAAAATTTACAAATAGTTTAGGTAATAATAAATAAAAATATGTGCTAAAGTGGAAAAGATACTGTTTACTATCCTATGATTAGATTTTCTATTTTAAATTATTAAAATGAAAATAAAAGCTTGATAAGTACTATAAATAAACTAAATTAGAGGGTATAGTGTTTTACTAGACTATAACTGATATACTTAAACTAACAATTAATACTTAGGGGTATTGTTTTATGAGAAGGGGTTAAAGGATGTCAAAGAAGACAAAAACAATTTGTTTTTTACTCTGTGTGCTATTTTTTACTGGCATTGAAACTGAAAAAATCATGTTAACAGGGAAAGTAATAGGAGCGAATATTTATGATACACATATAATTGTTGAGAATAATGGATATAGAAAAATTACAATAGAAAATCGTAACATAGCAAAAAATATAGGGACTTATTTAGGGGATAAAGTGAAAATCGAAAAAAAGACTAAATCTTGGCGTGGATATTTTCAAAGAAGTTACTATTGTATAGTAAAATAATTTAATGGTAAACAAATTCTTTACCAATGAAATTTTTAAATATTTAAATGCTATAATAGTTTAAACAAATAAACGAAAGGCAGATGAATATATTATGAAAAAACAACACATAATTGAAGTTAACAAAGACCTTTGTATTGGGTGTAGTCTTTGCAAAAATGATTGCCCAGTAAATAATATAATTATTAAAGATAAAAAATCAGTAATAAAAAATCAAGACTGTATAAAGTGTGGTCACTGTGCAGCAATATGTCCAACAGGAGCTATTACACTAACTGGATTTGATGAAGAACCAATAGAATATTCAAAACAACCTACTTTAAATCCAGATGAATTATTAATGGCAATTAAATCAAGAAGAACTATTCGTAAATTTAAAAATAAAAAAGTATCTGAAGAAATTATAAAACAAATTATTGAAGCAGGTAGATTTACCCCTAGTGCTAAAAATACACAAGATGTATCATACATTGTTTTAGATAATAACAAAGATAAGTATGAAAAAACTGCAGTAACATTTTTTAGAAAAATAAAACCAATTGTAAGTCTTTTTATGAAAAGTGCAAAAGAGGTTGAAATTGATGATGACTTCTTTTTCAAAAAGGCACCTATTGCAATAATGGTAGTAACTAAAGATAAAATTAGTGGCTCACTTGCAGCATCAAACATGGCATTAATGGCAGAGTCTTATGGTCTAGGGGTACTTTATAGTGGATTTTTTACAGTTGTAGCAAATCGTTCATCAAAACTAAAAAAAGAATTAAACCTAAAACATAACGATAATGTGGTTACAACTCTAGTTATTGGATATCCAGATGTTAAATATAGACGTAGCGCACAAAAAGAGACAGCTAATGTAAGATACTTATAAGTGTGAGGTAAATATTATGGAAAAAGAATGTGAAGAAAGATTAAAAGAAATAACATCAAAATTTAAACTATGTCAAAAGGCAATTTCTGCTATGGGTGATGAAACAAGGCAGTTGATTTTACTTACACTACTAGAAAGTGACTTTAATGGAATTAGAGTAGGGGAAATTACAAAAAAAACTCATCTTTCACGTCCAGCTGTATCTCATCATCTTAAAATACTTAAAGAAGCAGAAATTGTAAATGTACGAAAAGAAGGAACAAAAAACTTTTATTATCTAGATTCAAAGGAATCACAATGGAAAAACCTAACAGAACTAATAAATCTTATATTTATAGGAGTGCAACACATTAGTAAGTATGATACTAGAAAAGGTGAGTAAATCAAAAACATATAATTCCTTTAGCTTTAGGCATTTATATAAATTGCCTAGGGCTATTTTTTTTAGAAAAATACAGTATCATAAGTAGTAATATATTTATAAACTATATTATAATGAATTGCTATATTTAAGATAATAGAATAAATCAACTTTTTAAAAATTATCTTATAGAAATTACTACTTAAAAAAACTACTTTTTATATAATATTTGCCTTTAAGACTAAAAGCGTATTTTAAAATAATTCCAATAAGTGTATTTTTAAGTTAGTAGTTACAATTAGCTAAATTATAAGATATAATAGATTTAAAATATTAAAATAACAGTATAGTATATATCTATAGTTATGTTAATATAAGAAAAATAATCTGGAGGCAAGATAATGGATAAAAAAGATTTATCTAATTTAGAAGATCAAATTATGTCTACAGTTAGCAATGCATTAAAAGCAATAGATTTTGCTAATTTGAAAAAAGATATTAACGATAAAACTGAGAATACTTTAAACCAAGTTAAATCAAAATTTAATGGATATAGTGAAAAATATATGCGTTTAAATAAAAAAGCTAAAAACGATATATCAAAATATATTAGTAAAAGACCAGCTGGAAGTATGTCGGGAATACTTTATATATTATTTGGTATTAGTGGATGTTTAGTTTATGGTTCTTCAGTGTTGATATTTATAATATTTAAGATATTATTTGGTATGATAGGAAGCAACATTCTCTTTGTATCTGCATTTTTATTACTTGTAGTAAGTATAGGTTTATTACTAAGAGGAATAACTTTAAGAAAAAGAGTAAAACGTTTTAAGAAGTATGTAAGATTTATTGAGGACAATAATTATTTCTTAATTAAAGACCTAGCTAAATTTGCTAAAGAGAAAGATAGTTTTGTTGTTAAAGACCTAAGTAAAATGATTGATTTAGGTATGTTCTTAGAAGGTCATATAGATGAAGAAAAAACTTATTTTATGTTAAATGATGAAGTTTATAATGACTATTTAAACTTACAAAAGCAACAAATAGCTAAAGAAACTAATAATGAAAAATTAAATGAAGAAATAGAAAATTTAGAAAAAAATGAAGTAGAATCTACTATTAAGATAGGAAGAAATTATATTGAACAAATAAAAAATATAAGAAATGAGCTTTCTAAAGAAGAAATAGCTGTAAAGTTAGACAAATTAGGAAATATTTCAAACCAAATCTTAATTCAGGTTGAAAAAAATCCTAATAAGATACAAGAAGTTAATAAATTTATAAATCATTATCTTCCTATTACTATAAAATTAATTAATTCATACAAAGATATAAATAATCAATTAGTTCAAGGTGAGAATATAGAAAATGCTAAGATTGAAATTGAAAAGAGTATTGACCTTATTAATAGCGCCTTTGAAAATTTATTAGATGATTTATTTGAAGATGTTGTTTTAGATATTTCTACAGATATCTCTGTTCTTAAAACATTATTCAAACAAGAGGGACTAGCAGAAGATGATTTTAAAAAGTAATTTTTAAACAAAAGGGAGGCATAAAAAATGAGTGATGAATTTAAAGAAGGGTCTATTGACATAAAACCAGAATTAACTTTTCAACCATTTCAAGATGAAGTGATTGATTTAGGACTAAAAGAAGAAAAGGTAGAAGAAAAAATAGTTGATGAAATCCAACTTACAGAAGAAGAAAAAAAGATGGTTGATCAATTTGTAGATAAAATAGAAATAAAGGATTCAAATTCTATTTTACAATATGGGGTAGGTGCTCAAAAGAAAATTTCTGATTTTTCACAGTCAGCACTTAGTAATGTAAAAACTAAAGATTTAGGTGAAATAGGGGAAGTACTATCTAGTGTAGTTTATGAATTAAAGAACTTTGAAGACTCTGAAGATAAAAAAGGGATTTTAGGTTTCTTTAAAAAAGGTAAGGATAAGATTTCCCAAATGAAAATAAAATATGAGAATGTAGAAAATAACATTGGTAAAATGTGTAACATTCTTGAATCGCATCAAATACAACTTTTAAAAGATATCGCTATGCTAGATAAGATGTATGAAATAAATAAAGTATATTTTAAAGAACTTTCTATGTATATCTTAGCTGGGAAAAAGAAACTTCAAAAATTAGAAAAAGAAGAACTTCCTAAATTACAAGAAAAAGCAAAAAATAGTGGTAACCCTCAGGATGCTCAAGAATTAAATGATTTTGTTGCTCTTTGTAATAGATTTGATAAGAAAATTCACGATTTAGAATTAACTAAAATGATTTCTTTACAAATGGCTCCTCAAATCCGTTTAATTCAAAATAATGACTCATTAATGTCTGAAAAAATACAATCGACAATTATAAATACTATACCACTTTGGAAAAATCAAATGGTTTTAGCACTTGGAGTTGCCCATGCTGCTAATGCTGCAAAAGTTCAAAGAGAAGTAACAGATATGACAAATGAACTTTTACGTAAAAATGCAGAGATATTAAAAACTTCAACTATAGAAACTGCAAAAGAATCTGAAAGAGGAATTGTTGATATTGAAACACTTAAAGCTACTAATGAATCATTAATTTCAACTCTTGATGAAATACTTAATATACAAACAGAAGGACGTCAAAAACGTAGAGAAGCTGAAGAAGAATTAAGAAATATTGAAGAACAATTAAAAAATAAGCTTTTAGATTTTAGATATTAGTATACATTTAAACCGTATCATAAATAAATGATGCGGTTTTTTTAATTTTTGATAAAACTCTTTTTTAGTTTTAGTAGATGATTGTTATGATTATTAAATTTTAAGAAAATAGATGAAAAAAATATTGATTATAACAGTAAGTTAATAAATATAAATTATAGATAAAATTGTGGATAGTAGGAACATAAGGGTGAATGATAGGTTGATTGAGAATAGTTTGAAAGAAAAGTTTTTAATAAATATTTATATAAACAAGTAGTTCCCTTTTTGACAAAAATGAATATCATATACAGAGAGGAGTTGATAAAAATGAATTCAAATAAATCAAATTTAAATAGAAATTCAAATAGAAATGACAGTAATCTTCAAGATAAATGTAGAGAGTTAATGAATTATCATGTAGTTTTTACAATGAGAGATGGAAGTATGCTTGATGGTATCATTGAAGGTGTCGATGATGATAATGTTACTATGTTGATTGGAGAAGATATGGTAGAAGGAGAAGGTGAAGGGAATCAAAGACAATTTGGTCCTAGAAGATTTAGAAGATATAGAAGAAGAAGAATTCCGTTTTCTCGTTTAGTAGGTCTATCACTACTAGCATATCCTTTTATATTCCCACCATTTATATTCTAGATAAAATAATTAAAAAGACACATTTCTGTTTATTAATAGAAATGTGTCTTTTTAGTTGTAATATAAAGGTAGTTAATATACTATTATATGGAAATCATTTTTTAAAATAGGGGGAAAATATGAAGCTAGAAGTAAAAGAGCTAAGAAAAAGTTTTTCAGAAAACGAAGTACTACATGGCATATCATTTTCAGTTGAAAGTGGCAAGGCACTTGGATTATTAGGAAGAAATGGAGCAGGAAAAACTACAACAATTCGTATATTAATGGATGTTTTTAAAGCCAATTCAGGTGAAATATTGATAGATGGAAAGAAGTTTAAGCCAAGAGACTATCAAATTGGATACCTACCAGAAGAAAGAGGACTATATCCTAAAAAGAAAGTTACAGAACAAATAGTTTATTTAGCTCAGCTTAGAGGAATCCCAGCTAAGAAAGCAAAAGAAAGCGCAAAAATATGGCTTCAAAAACTAGGTATAGAAGAATACGCAAATAGAACATTAGATAGTTTATCAAAAGGAAATCAGCAAAAAGTTCAACTAGCACAAACCCTAGTATGTGACCCAGAAATAGTTATACTTGATGAGCCATTTAGTGGCTTAGACCCAGTAAATGCGCAAATACTTAAAGATACTGTTAGAGAATTAATAAGTAAAGAAAAAATAGTTATATTCTCTAGTCATCAAATGAGTTATGTCGAAGAATTTTGTGAAGAAATCGCTATAATAAATAAAGGTGAGATTGTATTAAGTGGAAATCTTAGAGAAATAAAAAAAGAATTCGGTAACAATAGATTAATATTAAGTGCAAATAACTTGTCACTAAATGATTTAGAATCTATATGCAAAGAGAAGTTTAACGATTTAGTAATTGTAAATGAGATTAAAAAAGATTATTTAGTATTAGAGTTACTTAACAGTACAACTAAAAATCAATTCTTAGAAAATATACTAAAAGAAAATATAGACATAGAAAAATTTGCTGTATATGAACCAGACTTAACAGATATATTTGTAAAGAAAGTAGGTAAAGAATAATGAAGCAATTTCTTACTGTATTAAAATTTGAACTTAGCAATTATTTTCAAAAGAAATCTTTTATAATAAGTACTGTAATAATTGCAGCAGCAATTGTAATAGGTCTATCCCTACCTAACTTTATAGATATGTCATCTATATTACCAGTAGGAGATAAAGCTAAATCAGAAAAGTCTGTAGATGAAGATAAAACTAACTTTGCAATATATGATAAAAATAATGTTATTCCTGATAAAAAAGAGTTAAATACTTATTTTAAAAACTCAAATTGGAAAGTTGTAAAAAACCAAGATGAATTAGATAAGTTAGTAAAAAATAAAGATGTAGAAGCAGGATTTAATGTAAAAAGTTTAACTGAGTATGATTATGTTGTTCAAAATACTAAGTTTAATGATGAAAATAAATACATATTTGATGAACTTTTGAAAAAAGAATATAGAGAAAATAAAATCACTAGTGAAGGAATAGATTTTAATAAGGTTGATTCAATTTATAACACTCAAGTGGTTTCAAATGTTGAAATATTAGGTAAAGACAGTGCTAATAATTACTTTTACGCATATATGTTAATTTTCATTATATATATGATGATAATAATGTATGGCCAATTAATTGCCATGGGTATAACTGCAGAAAAAAGTAATAGAGCAATAGAGGTATTAGTAACAAGTACAAATACAAATAATTTAATATTTGGTAAAGTCATTGCAGGTGCTATAGCAAGTATAGTGCAAGTTGGAGTAATAATGTCATCAGCGCTTATTGCATATAAGGTAAATAGTGACGTTTGGAATGGAATCCTAGATAATGTATTTAAAATACCTACAGAATTAATAGTTACATTTGCTATATTTGGAATATTAGGTTATTTATTCTATTCATTTATATTTGGAGCATTAGGAGCTTTAGTATCAAAGACAGAAGACATAGGCTCAAGTATTGGACCTATAGTAATGATATTTGTTGTAGTATTTTTTATTAGTATATACGGGTTAAATAATGGAGATAGTACACTAATAAAAGTTTGTTCATATATACCATTTTCATCTCCAATGACTATGCTAGTAAGAGTTGCAACAGGTTATGCTACATTAATGGAGTTTATAATATCTGCATTAATACTAATAGCATCAACAGTATTAGCAGGAATTGGTGGTGCTAAGATATATAGAATGGCTACATTAATGTATGGTAATCCAGTAAAATTAAAAAATGCATTAAAATGGCTTAAGGTAAAAGGTAATTAAAAAAACTTTTTAATATATAAAGTTAAAGGCTCTAGCAGTTTATACTAGAGCCTTTTTAAATCCAAATTTATTTTATTATAAAAATATTGAAGACCTTAGATATAACTTGTTAATATGTTGTTTAATTCCAAGATTTAAGGTATATACTACAATTATTAAAATAAAGTAAAAATAAGAAATTAGGTGATTTAAATGATATACATATACAATTGTTATGGAGGTACTCACTCATCTATTTTAGCAATGGCTTATCATTTAGAAATGTTAGATGAAACTCGAGAACCGACTAAGGATGAAATACTTAATTTACCTAACTTTAATAAGTTAGTATATGGAAATCGTGGAGAACTTTTTTATCATGGAAAAGATAAAGATGGAAACGAAGTATATACTATAGGAAGAGGTCGTTCAAAGGTATTAATTCCAGGATTATATAACTTAGCTTCTATGCTTCATAAACAAAAGGTATTAGATGAAAAAATTATATTTTCAAATACATCCCCAACTGTTCCATTACCAATGACATTTGGGGGACTATTTTCTAGGTGGCTAAAAATTGATTTTATAGGAGTACCTTTACTTGTAAAAGGAGCAAAAAAATCATATAAAGATATTATAAAACTTGTAAATCACACAAAGAAGGTAGCAAAGGAAGATACATCAGGGGTTATTATTTTAGATAACAAGGAATTTAAGAAAAAATAATTAATTAAAACATAAAAAAAGACAGGTTACTAAAGCCTGTCTTTTTTACTTAAACTTCATAATATTAATATTTTTACTAAGTTCATTAATACTATCAGATAAAGTCTGAAGCTTTCCCTCTATACGAATTAGTAAATACATACTAAGCGCAATAGGAAAACCAACAGAAGCAATAAGTGTTTGAATTTCCGAATTCATAAAAATACCTCCCTCATCATAATCTCCAAAAAAAGTAGTAAAGAATAAGGCAAAGGGAAAGGAGTTAGAGATTGTTGAAGAAACACTTAAAGACCGCCCTTTGGTCTTTGTGTGAATGAAACAACTCTAACTCCTTATCCCGAAGCCAACCATATCCTACTTACTACACAACTAAATCAAACTCAGTAGTATCTGTCACAACTACCTTAGCTTCAACAGTTTCTACTATATCAGCTCCATTAGGAACAAATATATTCTTCTCAACTATCATGTCCATAACCTTTTTTATCTCAGCTTCAGTTACATCTTCTCTAGGATCATCAACTGATATAGAAACAACTCTTCCCAAAGTATTCTTAAAAGACATTACCAACCTCTTTGTAGTTTCCATTAAAATACCTCCTTTCAAATAAATTTATTAGATAACTAATTCAAGATAGTATTATCTTGCTTATTTATCTCAAGTTCATCGTGAACTTGTAGGGATATAATAGCTCTTGCAACATCTAATGTATCTTGAGCCTGTGCATCTGGTTTTAAGTTAGAATAAGTTTTAGATTTTACAATAGTTCTACCATTATCATTAAGTCCACAATCTAGCTTTATCTTTAAAGCAGATGGATTTTTAGTTTCACTAACAGCCATGTGTTTCACCTCCTTTTGTATTGTTAAGATAATTATAGGGGGAAGGTATTTAAGCCATCAAAGAAAGTATTTGAAAAAAATATTTGAAAGAATAATTTGAAATAAAGGCATGTTTCAGGTTGAATCATAATATTATTGTGATAATTTGGGTAAAAAGAATAAAATAGTAAAAAATATTTGATAAAAAGGATATAAAAAAATTTATAAGTTTAAAATAATGGAGGTGATACAGATGTCTCAAATGACTAAAAAATCATTTGCTGCATCTTTGAAAAAAATGCTAGCACAAAAAACATTAGAAAAAATAAAAGTAATAGATATAACAGAAGATTGTGGAGTAAATAGACAGACATTTTATTATCATTTCAAGGATATTTACGATTTACTAGATTGGGTTTACACAGACGAAGCAACAAGAGCTTTAGATGGTAAAAAGACATATGATACTTGGCAACAAGGATTTGAACATATATTTGACTACATATTAGAAAATAAATCCTTTGTATTAAACACATTCAACTCTGTAAGTAGAGAACATCTAGAACGTTACTTATACAATGAAGCACAATTACTTCTTATGGGAGTAGTAGAAGAAAAAGCAAAAGATATGGCAGTTAGGGAAAAAGATAAAGAATTCATTGCAGATTTTTATAAATATGGATTTGTAGGACTTGTCCTTGAATGGATTAAAAAAGGAATGAAAGAAGACCCTAAAGATATTATTAAGAGATTAAATACATTAATTTGTGGAAATATAGAAGAGGCTTTAGAGCGATACAGAACAGATAAATGGGATTAGTACAAAAATAAATAAAAGCTATAAACTAGACAAATATTATCATTTGTCTAATTTTTTTACAGATTTATACATATGCTTAAAATTTTTACAAAACCTTAATATTGTCTATATAATAAAATCTTAAATGGGAATATTATATTAATGAACAAACTAATAAAGCTTTTACAATAAATAAGCTTTAAAGTATAGGGGATGACTTATATGTATTATAGTAATGGGAATTACGAAGCATTTGCACGTCCACTAAAACCTGAAGGTGTGGATAGAAAATCAGCATATTTAGTTGGAGCTGGTTTAGCATCTTTAGCTGCTGCATGTTTTTTAGTTCGTGATGGACAAATGAAAGGTGAACATATTCATATATTAGAAGAAATGGACATAGCAGGTGGAGCTTGTGATGGAATTGATAATCCTGAGAAGGGATTTATCATCCGTGGTGGACGTGAAATGGAAAATCACTTTGAATGCTTATGGGATTTATTTAGATCAATACCTTCAATAGAAACTGAAGGAATTTCTGTATTAGATGAATTTTATTGGTTAAATAAAAAAGACCCAAATTATTCTTTAATGAGGGCTACAGTTAACCGTGGAGAAGATGCTCACACAGATAGAAAATTTGGATTAACAGAAAAAGCATCTATGGAAATAATTAAATTATTTATGGCAAAAGAAGAAGACTTATATGATAAAACAATTGATGATGTATTTACAAAAGAATTCTATGAATCAAACTTTTGGCTATACTGGAGAACTATGTTTGCCTTTGAAGAGTGGCATAGTGCGGTTGAAATGAGAAGATACATCCAAAGATTTATTCATCATATTGGTGGACTTCCTGATTTTTCAGCTTTAAAATTTACAAAATATAATCAATATGAATCATTAATTTTACCTATGGTTAAATATCTAGAATCTAATGGCGTTCATTTTCAATATAATACAACTGTTACCAATGTAAAATTTGAAATAACAAAAGATAAAAAAGTAGCAAAACAAATTGTTTGCATTAAGGATGGAAAAGAAGAAACTATTGATTTAGTAGAAGATGACTTAGTATTTATTACAAATGGTAGCTGTACAGAAAATTCATCTTTAGGTGATGATGATCATGCACCAGTTTTAAACACTACTGAAGGTGGTTGCTGGAGACTTTGGAAAAACATAGCCGCACAAGATCCTTCTTTTGGTAGACCTGATAAATTCTGTACTGATATAAATAAAACTAATTGGGAATCTGCTACTATAACTACTTTAGATAATAAGATTCCACCATATATAGAAAAAATATGTAAACGTAACCCATTTAGTGGAAAAGTTGTTACAGGAGGAATTGTTACAGTTAAAGATTCATCTTGGCTAATGAGCTATACTTTAAACAGACAACCACATTTTAAAGCTCAACCAGATAATGAGCTTGTTGTATGGGTTTATGGATTATTTACTGATGTAGATGGAGATTTCATAAAAAAACCAATGAAAGAATGTACAGGATATGAAATTACTCAAGAATGGCTATATCACTTAGGAGTTCCAGTAGATGAAATTCCTGAGATGGCAAAAAAATCTGCTCATTGTATTCCTTGTATGATGCCATACATTACTTCATTCTTTATGCCAAGAACAGCTGGAGATAGACCAAAAGTAGTACCAGATAAAGCTGTTAACTTTGCATTTATTGGTCAATTTGCAGATACTGTCCGTGATACTGTATTTACAACAGAGTACTCTGTAAGAACTGCTATGGAAGCTGTATATACACTACTTGATGTTGACCGTGGAGTTCCTGAAGTGTTTAATTCTTGTTATGACATTAGGGTGTTACTTGACTCAACTTCTAAGATGATGGATGGTAAAAAACTAAAAGAAGTTAAGCTACCATTATTAGATAAAATTAAATTAGATATAATTAAGAAAGAAATTTCAGGAACTGTAATTGAAGAATTATTACAAAAATATAACTTAATATAAGTTGATTACGATTAGAAAATTTATATTAAATTTATAATAAAAATAGGAGTTAGAGATTGTTGATAAAACAATTCTAACTCCTATTTTTGTATTGTAATTATAGGGGGTAGCGTTTCACGAGGGGGGGGGTCAAATTATATAGGTATCTTTAAAACCTTTTGAAATAGCTTCATTTTTAATACGAGTAGCATTACTTTTATTCTTAAATGCACCTATACATACTTTATAAAGTTTGGAGTCAATCATATCGTCATCTAATACAATATCTTTTCCCACAAATGAAAGTAGCGTAGATGCTATTGTATCAGCTACATTTTTTATATAAGAGTCATTAGTACATAAGCTTTCTACTTCTGGGTTAGATATAAAGTCTATTTCTATAAGTAGTGCGGGCATTTTAGTATTTTTAAGTACTGAGAATTTTTTAGATTCTTTTACCCCACGATTAGGTGTGTTTAGATTAGTTGATAAATTTGATGATAGATTTTTAGCTAAATTATATAATTTACTGTTTGAGTCATATACCCAAGTTTCGCTTCCTTTTGCAGTTTTATTTGTAGATGAGTTCATGTGGATGCTAATAAAGTAGTCGCATGAATTTTTGTTTGCTTTATTGGTTCTGTATTCTAAGGAATAGAATGTGTCTGATTCACGAGTTGTCATTACTTTTTCTGAGTGTTTTTCAAGTTTGGATTTAACTAGCATACCAATTTTTAATACTGTATTACTTTCTTTTGTGTTATTAGATCCTAAAGCACCAGGATCTTTGCCTCCATGACCAAAGTCTAAATACCATTTCATATTTTACCTCCTAGGATTTATTGTTTAGGAAATATTATCATAGTAGGTGTGAAGTGGGACAATGTAGTATCTGAAAAATATAGTAAATATTAAAATATGAAGATCACATTAGTAAGTTTTAATTTAATGATATAATTAAGTTTAGGTAAAATGCATATGAGGAAACAAATGAAAAATATTAAGGTATAGATATGTGGAGAAGTTTATAAAAAATGTACTGAGTTCTATTTTTATAAGAGGTAGATAGGAGTATTATGAAGAATTTACTAAACGCTGTGAGGTTGAGGTGTATACATATGGATTAGCTAAGGACAAAAGAATCATAATACCAATGGAACTTATGTTTACATGCTTGAAGGAAAAAATTATTTAATACAAATAAGCATAGTAGAATGATGTAAATTTGAAATCATATAGATTTAATATAAGCTTTTATGTTAAATTATATATGTATTAAAAATTACAAGTATAAAATATATTAAATAAAAATGAATATGAATTAATATAATTAAAAAGTAAATTATGACATAGGAGTGTATAAAAATGGCGAAGAAAGAAGCTAAAACAGATTTATGGGTTTATAATATATTGAAAGAGGCACAGATTGAATTAGAACCTCAAGGAAGTTCGATTGTTGAGATTAATGATGCATTGAAAAGTGCTTCGAAAAATGGAACTGGAAACGTTGGATTTCCAGAATATGTAGGAGTAGTTAAAGATTTTTTAATTGTTATAGAAGATAAAGCTGACTTGTCAAAACATATTAAGCTAAATGATAAAGGTCTGATTAGTACTGATCAAAATGATATTAAAAATTATGCTGTTAATGGGGCTTTATTTTATGGTAAACATTTAGCAAAGCATACTACATATAAAAAAATAATTGCTTTTGGTATTTCAGGAATCGAAAAAAAACACAAGATTAGCCCAATTTACATTGATGAGACAGAATACTATAGAGAATTACCAGAAGTGGAGTCTTTTATATCTTTTAATGAACATAATATAGAAGAGTATTACACAAGAGAGATTTTAAAAGAATCTACAGATGAAGAAAAAGAAACTGTAGAGATTTTAAAAGATGCTGCAATATTACACGAAGACTTAAGAAATTATGGAAATCTTAAAGATATTGATAAACCATTGATTGTTTCAGGAATTTTGCTGGCATTAAGAGAATGTGAATTTAAAAACTTTTCAATAGATGATTTAACAGGTGATACTATTAAAACTGATGGACAAAAAATATATGATGCTATTTGTTCAAATTTAACAAGATCTAATGTCTCTCCTGATATTAAAAAAGATAAAGTGCTTAGTCAATTTGCAATTATCAAAGATACTAAGGTTTTAAATGAAGTCAATCAAAAGTTAAATAAAACACCTTTAAAACATTATACAGAGTTTCTAAATGAAAAGATTTATAAAAGTATAAAGTATACAAATTCTTCGGAGGATTACTTGGGAAGATTTTATGGAGAATTCATGTCTTATTCAGGTGGAGATGGACAAACACTAGGTATAGTTCTTACACCTAAGCATATTACAGACTTATTTTGTGATCTAGCAGAAATAAAATCTAATGATGTTGTTTTAGATCCATGCTGTGGAACTAGTGGATTTTTAATAGCAGCTATGCATCATATGTTAAAACAAACAGATAGTGAAATTGAGAGAAAGAATATTAAGCAAAAGCAACTTCATGGATTTGAATTACAACCGTATATGTTTACCATTGCAACTACAAATATGATTTTAAGAGGGGATGGTAAAAGTAATCTTATAAATGAAGATTTCTTGAAGCAAGATACAAATAAGTTACAATTAAAGCAATCAACATTGGGAATGATGAATCCTCCTTATTCACAAGGATCAAAACAAAATCCCGATTTATATGAACTATCATTTACTGAGCATTTACTTGATTCATTAACGGTAGGAGCAAAGTGTATTGTTATTGTGCCTCAATCATCTATGACAGGTAAAACAAAAGAAGAACAAAGTATAAAAGAAAATATATTTAAGAAGCACACGTTAGAAGGTGTTATAACTTTAAATAAAGATACATTTTATGGCGTTGGAACAATGCCATGTATCGCTGTATTTACGGCTGGAGAATCGCATCCTGCAAATAAAGAGTCAAAATTCATTGATTTTAGAGATGATGGATATAAAGTTAGTCCTCATATAGGATTAATAGAAACAGAGCAAGCAAAAGATAAAAAACAACATTTATTGGACGTTTGGTTTGATAGAATTGAATCAGAAACAAAGTTTTGTGTTAAAACAACTGTAGAAGCAACTGACGAATGGCTTCATAGTTTTTATTATTTTAATGATGAAATTCCAATAGATGAAGATTTTGAAAAAATAATTGGGGACTATTTATCATTTGAATTTTCAATGATAATGCAAAATAGGGAGTATTTATTCCAGGATACAGATAAGCAGAAGGAGAATGAAGAAAATGAAGTTAAGTAATAGAGAATGGAAGCCTTTTAAAATTGAAAAATTATTTGCTGTTAATAAAGGTATCTACTTAAATAACAAAAATATTATAGATGGGAATATTCCATATATTACAGCTACTTCTACAAATAATGGTATTAATGATTTTATTGGGAACGGGGTTCTATTTTCAAAAGATACAATAACGATTGAAAAAATTTCACTATCAGCATATTATCAGCCACATGATTATTATTGCTCGCATGATGTTTCTGTTATTCAAAATGAAAATCTTGACAAGTATATTTCTTTATTTGTTGCAACTATGATAAAAAGGCAAGGAATTAAATATTCTTATGGAAGACAAGCACAAATGAATGTTGTCAAGAGAGAAACTATATTCTTACCGGTAGACGACAGTAATAATCCAGATTGGAGTTTTATGAGAGATTATATAAAAAAACACTATGAAGACAAAGAAAAGGCATATGAAAAATATGTAAAAGAAGTGGTTAAAACAATTAAATATAAATCAATAGTTCCTTTAAACGAAAAAACTTGGGAAGAATTCTTTTTAACAGATTTATTCCCGGTTATTAAAAGGGGTAAAAGACTTACAAAAGCGAATCAAATTGATGGGAATATTCCTTACATATCTTCAACTTCTTTAAATAATGGAGTTGATAATTATATATCTAATGATAAAAATGTTAGGAAATTTTCTGACTGCCTGACAATTGCTAATAGTGGGAGTGTAGGAGCAAGTTTTTATCAACCATTTGAATTTATTGCAAGTGATCATATAACGCATTTAAAAAATGATGATATGAACAAATATGTATATTTATTCATTGCTACTTTAACAAGTAGATTATCTGGAAAATACAATTTTAACAGAGAAATCAATGATAAAAGAATCTCTAGAGAAAAGATCGTATTGCCTATTAATAAGTTAGGAAATCCTGATTATGAATATATGGAACAATATATAAAAAATATAATGATAGACAAATATGAGCAATATAATCTAAAAAATAATAATTAACTTCTTTTATATATTTAAAAGTTTATTAGATAAGGTAGGTTTAATATAAGTTTGATAAAGATAGTATACTAAATTAAAATGTAAGTATTATTTTTTATATGAAATGATAAATTGATAGAAATGAAAAGAATATATTTAGAGATATTTAAGAAAAGCGATAGCATATGATAGAAAAATAATGAATAATATGCAAATTTTTAGATTTAATATTAATAGGATAAGGTATTGTGGATATATTAATTATAAAAGTTAATTTAGAATATTTAAATAAGTTATATCATTAAATTTGTAAAAAATATAAAGTTTTATAACTATAAAACTTTATATTTTTTTATTTAAACTTATTATAAGACTAAATATATTAATAAGTTTTTTTCAATATTAAATTATCTTCAAATCCACCACGCTCTAACTTCTTCTCATTCCTTCTACTTAAAACCTCATCCTCACTATAACCATACTTAGACCCAATAGCAAATAATACCTCTAAACAATCAGCAATCTCATCAAGATTCTTATCCTCTAAAAGCTCACCAACTTCTTCATTAAGCTTCTTATAAAGATACTCTAGAGCCACCTCATCACTAACAACCTCTATCTCACACTTATTTCCACTAGCCTCTATAATCTCAGGAATTCTATCCCTAACCAACTTATCATAAACCTTCATAAAAACACCTCCAAATAAAATTATTCAAAAATAATAGATGGTCTCCAAGTAACAAATAATTTACCTAAAGCTAAATTATATCTATCATTTAAATATGTACGCCTACTTTCTCGACTTTTACCAGTCTGATTAATAAGAGTCTCTTTAAGTGGATGATCACTACCTATAAAATACTCATTCCTATCATATAACTTCTTAAGATAAGGGTCAAAATCAGCAAGCTTTGCAAACTTACCATTTTCCCCTCTATTACAACTCTTACAACTTAAAACAAGATTCCAAACACCATTAATATTAATATCCTCATCAACACTTTGTTGAAGAGTATGAGGTATAAAATGATCAACATCACACAAATTATCACTATTAGGATCAACACTAATAGGAGCGCCACAATAAAAACACTTACCTCTTTGATAACCATTTAAAGCATCTCTACAAGAAGTTATATCAATCCTTCTACCAAGTTTATTATCAGTAATAAATAATGAATTATCAATATTATCAAAAGAAACATTTAAAAGAGCAGGATTAATACTTAAAGACCAAGCATTTTCAACTAAATTCCATCTAGCTTCTGTTTCAATAAATAAATTATCAAGTGAACTATTTTCATTAATCTTATATAAATTATCAGTTAAAACAATTCCCTTAACCTTATCACGAGTAGTAACCTCATAAAACTTAGTATCTAATTCAGCTCCATTTACATTATGAAATCTATCAATAACATTTTGAAATGGATTACTAAGTGTTAACTTTACAAGATCATCAATATCACAATCATTTGAATTATACTTTTTAAAAGCATCAAAGTATTTACTAGAATTAGAAGTTATTTGCTTATTACCATTTAAAACATGTTCATTAGTATACTTTATAAATGGAATTGCCAAATCCTTTAAAGAAATAAAGTCAGTTCCATTTGAAGCAAGCTCTATTATTGATTTACCAAGAGCAAATTTATATGTAGCTGCGTTTTTACCAAATAATACTATACCTCTAAAGTATGAATCTAGGGTAGGCTGATCTATTATAAATTGATCAACTATAACTTTACTCAAAACATCACCTCTTAACTAAAAGTTTAAAAATATAAAAAATGCTCACTAACATAGAGAGCACTTAAGTTAAATTTCAATATCTTTGTATAAATCTAAAATGCTAACTTTTAAAGCTTTTGAAAAATACACAAGCTCGTAATCATAAACTTCTCTATTGTGATTTTCTATTCTTGATAAAGAAGTACGATCTAAATCTAGTCCAAGTAAATTTAATTGAGCTATAAGTTGCTCCTGTGAAAGATTGTTATGTTTTCTAATATTTTTTAAGTTTGTTCCTATTAAATTTCTTTTTTTCATAAAAGCTAATCCTTTCACATTGATGTATGAGTGTATTCTAAAATATTTAGAAAGGTTATATTGTGAGGTAAACTCACAAAAGACTTATTTTTAGAAATGATTGCCATATTATTGAAAAAATAGTCATCTATGGTATATTTGAATTAGAATGTTTAAAGATCAAAATAAAAAATGTTCATATATAGATAAAAGGAAATACAAGGAAGATTGAGTAATAAATTAGATTATAAGTAGGAGTATTATTATGAAAAAAACAGTACAGTTTTTAAGTGAAATAGAAAAACTAATAAGAGAAAAAACTGATTATAAAGCCAATTATACTGGAGATCGAAATTGTTTCGGTGGGAAAAATATATTAGGAAATCATATAAAATTTGTATTTGGAGTTAACCCTAAAAATAATAAATTAGTAATTAGTTTAGAATCTAGTGTAAATGAAGGCTCTAGACTAATAAAAGAAATATATGTAAATAGAAGAAATGAATTAGCAAACTTAGGATACAAAATAGATTTATCCAAAGGTGTAAAAAATAAAGAGTGGACAAGATTAGAGATAATAATAGATATAGATGATTTAGAGAATATAATCAATTATACAGATGTATATTTACAAGTGTTTTTAAAATATAAAGGTATAGTAGAAGATTATATAATAAATAAAAAAGAAACATGGATATTTCAAGGAAATCCAATATATGAACAAAAATTTGATTTTAATAAAGACCTAATTAAGGATAAAAATGTATCATGGAGTATAAAGAAGAAATACCATGTAGATAGAATTAAGCTTAATGATGAAGTTTATATATGGAGATCAGATGGGAACGAAAAAGGTACTGGAGGAATTGTTGCATATGGAGTTATTTCAAGTAAGCCATATGAAGTTAATAATAATTATTTAGTCGATGTAAAGATAGACGAAGTAAGATTAACCGAATATAATCATATGATGAAGCGAATAGATATGAAAGATGATGTTATATTATCTGAATTGCTAATAATAAAGCAACCAAATGGAACAAATTATAAATTACAAGATCATGAAGCTAGGTATATAAAAGAGATATGGCAAGGTCATAGAAATTATAAAAGTATTGAAGATGTAAGTTATTGGACTATGGGATTAGGTAAAAATGCTGAGTATTGGGATGAATGTAGAAATGATGAGGAGATATTAATTGGCTGGGATTACTTAGGAAATTTAAATAAATATAAAAGTAAAGATGAAATAACTAAAGCTATAAAGGAGCATGACAAAAAAGAAGTTAATCCAACAAATAATTCATTAGCTGTATACCAGTTTTTAAAGGAAATTCAGATAGGAGATATTGTTGTAGCTAAGCAAGGAAAAAGTTTTATATTAGGGTATGGAATAGTTGTATCTGATTATATGTATTACGAGGATAAAAAAACATGGAATCATTCTAGAAAAGTAAAATGGATAAAAACAGGTAAATGGAATTTAAGTTCTAATTCTAATAATTCCTTTGCAATAAAGGTATTAACCAATATAACTCAATATAAAGATTTTATAGAAGAGATATTTAAAATTATAAATGGAGAATATGGTGATGTTGATACCGAACAATTAGATATAGAAAAAATAGAATATATACCAGAGGATACACCAACAATAATAAACCAAATATATAACTACATACAAAATCAAGGATATGCATACACACAAGATCAACTATCAAACCTATTCCTAAGTCTAAAAACAAAACCATTTGTAATACTAGCAGGAATAAGTGGAACAGGTAAATCAAAAATAGTACGCCTATTTTCAGAAGCAATAGGAGCAACAACAGAAAATAAACAGTTCAACATGATATCAGTAAGACCAGATTGGAATGATGGAACAGAACTTATGGGGTATAAAAATTTAAATGATGATTTTATAGATGGTAGTTTAACAAAGATAATAAAAGAAGCATCAAAACCAGAAAATAAAAACAAACCATACTTTGCATGCTTAGACGAAATGAATCTAGCAAGAGTAGAATACTACTTAAGTGATTATCTAAGCATAATAGAAAGTAGAAAAAAAGTAGGACAAGACATAATAACAGACTCAGAACTACAAATACCAGATAATATATACCTAATAGGAACAGTAAACATGGACGATACAACATTTACATTCAGTAGAAAAGTACTAGACAGAGCTAATACAATAGAATTTTCAGATGTAAATCTAGAAAATCTATTTGAAGAAATTACAGAAGAAGAAATAACTCCTATAAAAGTAGATAATAGATTTTTAAAAACAACATATTTAAAAACTATGGATATAGAAGAAGAGTATAGAGAATATGCAAAAGAAATAAATAAAAAAATTATTGAGATAAATAACATACTAAAACAATCTCAAAAACAATTTGCATACAGGGTAAGAGATGAAATACTATTTTATATGATAGAAAACAAGAAGTCAGAGTTACTAAATGAAGATGTAGCGTTTGACTATCAAATAATGCAAAAAATACTTCCAGCAATAACAGGAAGTGAACAATCTATAGCGCAAGTACTAATAGATCTATTCAACTTTACATGTGAAGGTAAAGTAATAGATGACATAGACATAGAAGAAGCACAAAAACATATAGAAAGTGCAAAATATAAAAAGAGTGCACAAAAAATAGTATATATGCTAAAGGGGTATCAAAATGATGGCTACATTAGTTACTGGTACTAATAAAGATATATTAAAAATATGTACAGAAGAATTTAGTATATATATTTCAGGGAATAGTGAAAATAAGAAGTTTAGAGCGACTAATAACAATAAAAATATATCTTCATATTTAGGAATAATATCTAATTATGAAGATACAAAAACATACACTATAAATAATTTTTCTGAGTTAGAGCTAAATGATGATAGTAGTATGTTACCTAGTTTTTTTGAAGATGGAATTTATGATATATATTTAGAGAATGAAACTAAAGATATGTTTGAAATATATCATGAGGATAAAGAAATAAGAGAAAATTTAGTTTATAGAGGTAAAAATATTTATGGATCATTTAGATTCAATGGAGATATAGGACATTCAACCTTTAAAGTCTTTAAGAATAAAACTGAGGTTTTAAGTTTTACAATACAAGTATTTCCAACTAAATTAGATTACATGGATGATTATAATAAAATTTTAAGTGATATAAATGAAGAAGTTAACTCTCTAGTTTGTGAGTTTATATCTAAGACTTTTTCTAACGTAGAAATTAAAGATGTAAATAACCAAACAAATTTAGAGTTTATAGTTATATTAACTAATATATTCGATAAGTTAGAAAGAGCTATAAAAAGGATTGAAAGACATCCTAAACATGGTGTTTTGACTGAATATAATTTAAAGGATAAACATAGAAGTAAATCTATATCTACAAAAGAAACTATAAAGCTTTGGAGAAAAGGTAAAAGTAGAGATAAAGTTATAGAAGTTAAGAAAAAAACTACTTTAGATATTTATGAAAATCAATATGTTAAACACATGATTAAAAGAATCTTAAACAAGATAAGTCATGTAAAGTGCGAGGTACAAAATAAAAAAGGTATAGATAATATTTATTATAAGAAGCTTAAATTATTTGAAGGTAAGCTTAGTTTTCATTTGAATACTTTTTATAAAGAGATTAGTGATATAAGTGGAAAGAGATCTATGTCATTAGTTTTTAAAATGGCAAGTGGATACAAAGAAGTGTATTTCTATTATTCACTTTTATCAAAGGGATTAGATATTTGTAAAGGATTGTATGATATAAGCCACAAAAAGTTATGGAATTTATATGAGATATGGTGCTATATAAAGATTCATAATATTATTAAAGAGCTAGGATATACTCCTAGAAATTCATCTATTATACAAACGACATCTAATGGTATTACATTATCACTTATGCAAAGTAAGAAAGCTAAATGTATTTATGAAAATAATAATGGAAATAAGGTAGAGCTTTGGTACAACAAGCCATACTATGGACTTCCTACAACAAATCAAAGACCTGATACAGTGTTGTGCTTAAAAGGTGATAGATTTAAGGATAGAGTTTATATATTTGATGCTAAGTATAGATTATACATTGATAAAAATGGAGTTATAGGACCTATGGAAGATGATATAAATGTGATGCATAGATATAGGGATGCTATTGTAAGCCATAGCAAAGATATTGATAGCTTTAAGTATGAAACATTTGGAGCATATGTAATGTTTCCATGTAGTGATGAAGAAAATTTTAAAAATCACCAATATTACAATAGTATAGATAAAGTCAATATAGGAGCATTACCAATGCTTCCAGGATCAACGAGTCTTATGAAAAAGCATATATGTAAAATCTTAAATGAGTCATACGTAGAAGCCATAAATAATAATCCAGTTTTTGATGAAGAAGATGATTATTATAAATTTAAAAATAAAAATATAATGATAGTAAATGCAAAGGATAAAATCCATTTTGAAAAATATAAAGAAAATTGCTTCTATCATATTCCTAAGAAAACTTTATCAAAGGTAAGATTAGGAATTGATTATATAGCATTTTATCAGCCTAAAACTACTTTTAAAGAAGAAAGCGGAATATATTACTTTGCTAAGATCAAGGATATTATAGAGTATAAAAGAGGAGAATGTTTAGAACTTACGTGTGAAAAAAGTAAAGAGTTAGATGAATACATAAGATTTGAATTAGAAGAACTTGTAAAAATAGGACCTATATCAAGTGTTGAGTATGGGCCAGTTAATGTTAATTATACTACTATGTATTTATTAAATAATGCTACAACAATGCATGAACTATATATGAAAGATAGAAAAGAAATTAAGTTATATAAAATTTTAAAACACATATCTGTAAATAAAAATTTAAAATTAATAAAAGATAAAGATGGATTTTATATAGGTAAAAACTTAGTAAAACCACATAGTGATAATAAGATATATGTAAATGAAGAGATAGTATATATTAAAGATTTTGAGAAAATGTAATTACATATATAAATTAGTGGTGTTAATAGATTTTTATAATAACATAAATATAAATAGTAAAGATAGGTTATCGTGAAACACGACAACCTATCTATAACCCCCTCGTGTTTTACGAGGTAGGGGTAAGAAAGGAGTAAATTATGAATTGTATATTTTGTGATATGAAAGATTATATTTTAGAAAATGATTTAGCCTATGCTATATTTGACAAATTCCCAGTAAACAAAGGGCATATGTTATTTATCCCAAAACGTCATATAAAAGACTTTTTTGACATAACAAAAGAAGAAAGAGAAGCAATATTTTCTCTTATAGATGAAGGAAAAAAACTACTAGATGAAAAATACTCACCAGATGGATACAACGTAGGAGTAAACTGTGGGGAAGTATCAGGACAAACTGTAATGCATGTTCATGTTCACCTAATCCCAAGATACTTTGGAGATACAAATTGTCCCAAAGGTGGGGTAAGAGGGGTAATACCTGATAAAATGAAATATTAGAGAAAAACCCCTAAGCCTTTACGACCTAGGGGTTTTTAAAATTTAAATAATTCCTAATCTATTTTTTATACTAGGTAAACACTGTAAAAATACAGAATAAAAATTCTTTCCTTCTTCTATATCAATATGATAACAGCTATCTAATAGAATTTGATTAATTTCCTCAATTTCTTTTTCATCTCTCACAAACTTTAAACGAAAAGCTAATGCCTTAGTAAGCTTATACCACTCTAAAATAAATTCTTTATTTTCATCATAGTTTTCAATTCCTACCCAATCGCTGACCTTAACATCTTTTAAATCCTCTTTAGGACAATTACCTATTTGTAAAAAGTATTTAAAATCATTATCTTGGTACACTCTTCCAAGAGGAAACATACGACAAATATTTGGTCGTTTAGAATGGATTATGCATCTACCTTTTTCATTTAAAAAGCTGCATCTATTATTATCTTGCATTTTTAAATATGGTAGTAAGATTTTATTATTTTGACGAAGTTCAATCTTATCTCCTAGCAAATCATCGAAAGTAACACCTAAACAATTTACTATTTCATAAACATCAAAAGGTGTAAGGACAACTAGATCTCCAACATCTAAACAACAGTCATTACATCCATTACAGCCACATGTATCTGCTTTTACCATGTCTTCAATATCATATAATTTTCCATCTGAAATTTTATCTAGTATGTTTGTAGATTTCATATATTTTAATCCTCATCTCCTATTCATATTTTATTAAAAATATTTAACACACCATATTATACTAAAAAATTCTTATAATTTAATATAGTTATTTTAGGTATGATAGGAAATAAAATAATAAAATTAAAAATCACTACTATCTTCAATTAACATAGCCAAAATTGATGTAAGAATATTTATCAAAGCAGTAGGTAATAGCCATGAATTATAAAATATCTTAGTCCTAGTATTGCACATTAAAATATTATCCGTACAATCAGAAACAGGACAATTTAAACTATCTGTAAGTAAAACAATATCACAATCATTATTTCTAATATTTTCAGCAACACTTTTAATTGAAAAATAATAATTAGGGAAGCTTAAAAATATAGAAACATCATCTTTAGTGACTTGCTTCATTATATACTCAACTTCCTTCATATCTGATAAATCAACTAATACAACATTTAAATTTAAAACATCAAGCCTTACCTTAAGAAAAGAAGCCAGTGTCTTAGAAGCATCATGTGCAAATAGGTATATTATATGCTTTTTATATATAAGTTTGGCTATAGATAATATACCTTCTAAATCAACTGAGTTATAAAAGTTAATCATTTTATCTAATTCTTCGCTACAAATATTTTTTAGATAATCTATCTTAGAGTTATTATCTGTTATTTCAGATGGAACTGAATATGAAGAAACAGAGTGCTTATTAACTAGAATTTGATTATAATTTCTAAATGCTTCTTTTAAATCAATGAAACTATCAATTCCTATTCTTTTACAAAACTTTAATATAGTAACTTCAGAACAACCTATTTTTTTACTCAAGGTAGCTAGTGAAACATAACATATATCAGATGGCTTATCAATTAAATAGTCTGCCACATTTTTTTGTTTATTGGTTAAAGAACCATAATTACTTTTTATAATTTCTATAATATTCATTTTAAATGTATTAACTCCTAAATATTTGATATTGATTTTATTTTTTGAAAATTCAAAGTATTTACTTTAAAAACGATTTCATAGATGCTATAATAAAGTAAATACTTTAAAATTATACTTCTTAAAAAATAAAAATAAGTATAATTATTATAAGTTAACAGCCACAATAAGTAAAGGTTGTGACTTTAATAAAGTAGATAATAATAATTTTTAAGGGGAGATTGAGAATTATGAGAGAAAAACAGATACCGACTTTTGCTTATTCATTGTTTACGTTACTTAGCTTAGCAACATTTATGGTTTTGGGGGTTACAGTTTTAGGAGTTCATCTAAATGTTACGATGTTTTTAGCGTGGATACTAATAAATGTTTTTGCTCTAAAGTTAGGATATACATATCAAGAGCTAGAAACTAAAGCATTAGATACCGTAAGAAATAGCTTGCAAGCAGTAGTTATAATGTTAGCTGTTGGAGCATTAATAGGAGTTTGGATTGCATCGGGGACAGTTCCAACGATTATATATTATGGAATTAAAATAATAAATGCAAAGTACTTTCTAGTAACATCACTTCTTTTATGTGCTATAGTTTCTATGTTTACAGGTACTTCATGGGGAACTATGGGAACAGTTGGTGTTGCACTTCTTGGAGTTGGGACAGGGCTTGGAATACCAGCAGGAATGACAGCAGGTGCAATTATTAGTGGAGCTTGGTTTGGAGATAAACTTTCACCTCTTTCAGATACAACTAACTTTGCAGCTGGAGTAATGAATGTTAATGTATTAACACATGTAAAGCATATGCTTTATACAACAGTACCAGCACTTATAGTATCTACTATAATTTTTCTTTTCTTAGGGTTTAAGGTATCTGGAACAGCAGATTTTACTTTAATAGAACAAATCTCTCTAGGTTTAGCAGATAACTTTAAATTAGGTTTTGTAACACTTTTACCAATGGTTATAGTTATTATAATGTTATTAAAAAAGAAATCTCCAGCACAATCAATTTTAGCTGGTGTTATATTAGGAATATTAGTAGCAATATTTTATCAAGGCTTTGAACATACCTTAGTTTTTGATAGTTTTTATAAAGGATTTGAAAAAGAATTTAAGTTAGAATTTTTATCAACACTTTTAAATCGTGGTGGAATGAATAGTATGAACAGTACAGTTCAAGCTGTTATATTTACAACTGGTATTGGTGGAATGATAAAAGAGATAGGAATAATAAATGTACTTGTTTCAAAGTTTGCACAAAAGATTAAATCAACTGCTGGGTTAGTTGCAAGTGCCATGGGAATAAGTTATTTATCTATAGGGCTTACTGGTTCACATTGTTTTTCAGCTATAATGGTTCAATCTACTATGCTAGATTTATTTAAGTTAAAAGGTCTTAAACCAGAAAATGTTTCTAGAATATGTGAAGACTGTGGAACTATTGGAGTAACAATTATTCCTTGGGGAGTTACAGCAGTGTTTATAATGAGTACTCTTAATATTTCTTTTGCAGAGTATGCACCTTACGCATTTTTATGTTACTTATGTCCAATATTTTCACTACTTTGTGGGATTACAGGAATAGGTATGGCAAGATACACTGAAGAAGAAAAAGAAAAATTAGAATTATGTAATCAGGTATAAAATTCGATTTGCTTTAGTTTAGAAGTTGTAATTTTTTAGTATACAAAAAGGAGAGGTATTATGGAAGTTTTAGTAAATACATATCGTGGGGATTTAGTTGATCTTGTTACAACAGGTTCTATTGCTGTTGTAGATTCAAAGGGAAATTTAATTTATTCAGTGGGAGATCCATATGAAGTAGCATATGCACGTTCATCTGCTAAATTAATGCAGGCAGTAGTTCCAGTTTTATGTGGGGCAGTAGATGAGTATAAAATAAATGATAAAGAAATAGCTCAAATTTGTGCATCCCACTCAGGGGAGAAAATTCATGTTGATACAGTTAGAGATATTTTAAATAAAATACATTTAAATGAAGATTATCTACAATGTGGAGAGCATTATCCTTTTAAAGAAGATGTAGCAAAGCTTATGAAGGAAAAAGGAGAAGAGCCACTAGCTGTTCATAATAATTGTAGTGGAAAACATGCTGGAATGTTAGCAACAGTAAAGTATCTTAATGAAGATTTAGATACATATTACAAAGCTAATCATCCACATCAAATAAGAATTATAGAAATGATAGGAAATCTTTGTGATTATAATCCAGATGATATAGGAATAGGTCTTGATGGATGTGGTGTTCCTGTTCATGCCCTACCTTTAAATAAGTTTGCTTATGGAATGGCACGTATGGTTGATCCTTCTAGTCTTGATGAAAAGTATAGAGAGCCAGTAACTAGGGTTGTTAATGCTGTTATGAATAATCCAGTACATGCTTCAGGTTCAGATAGAATAGATTTTAAAGTAATGAAAAAGTATCCAAATAAGGTGGTTGTAAAATCAGGAGCAAATGGATATTTTGGGGGAGCAATACCTGATAAGGGAATAGGATTTGCTATTAAAACTAATGATGGATTATCACCTATGAGAAATGTTGTACTTATTGAACTACTACATCAGTTAGGTGTTATACCTAGTGAAGATTTAGATTATTTTGATGATGATTATAATTTAAGAGTTTATAATCATAAAAAGGAATTAGTTGGTGAAAGTAAAGCTATTTTTAAGTTGAAAAAACATTAGTAAATATAATATTTTAGTAAACCAAGTGTATATGATTTTTATCTTAAAACATCATGCAAAAGATTTCTTTAATATAAGGAAAAAAAGATTAGAAAATTCCTATAATTTTAAAAACTATAAATTTTGATTGATGAGCTTAATTGATAAATACATAGATTTAAACAAAATAAAATAATTATTTAAATAAATCGACAAAACTAGACAAAAAAACATCTACAATCATGTTAATATAATAATGTAAAAATTTGGAAGAGGAGTTTTTAAAATGAATAATTATTTTAAAAAAGCTTATGAATATTCATAATACAAACAAATCAATTAATTGAAGGAAGATCGCCTTTTTAAGTATTTGATAACAATACATATGAAAACTGAAAATATATAGGGTTTAAATTTAAAAGTGATTAAAATTATAGGAGTGTATTTATGAATAATCAAAATGAGCATGAAAAAGAAATTGAAGAATTAACAAATAATGATGAGTTAATAGAAAAACCTAAAAAGAAAAGCAAGATTAAAGAAGCAGTTAAAAGTAATAAAAAGTTTACAATTTTAGCTTCATTATTGTTTCTAATAACAATAAGTCTTTTTATAATTGCTGGAAAAAGTGTAACTGCACAAAAATGGGATTATAAAGTGGTTGAATATTATTCAGACCAAACAGGTAGAACAGGATCAGGTGCTTTAAATCCATCAACTGTTAGTATACCAGAAAATGAATTAAATGAATTAGGAAAACAAGGTTGGGAATTAGTATCTTCTCATATAGAAAATGAAACAGCATACCCTAACTTTGGTAACTCAGAATATGTTACTGGACTACAACCAAATGTTAGACCTCAAAAAGTAGTTCTTTTATTTAAAAAGCCATTATAAAAATTACATAATTAAGATATTATTTATAGATTTAAATATATAACAAAGGTAAGAATACATAGAATAAAATATATATGTATTCTTACCTTTGTTTTTTATTTTAGTTTTGAACAAAATTTATTTAAAATGAACAATATGATTGAAACGATAACATAAAACTTGAAAAAAAAATAAATTATGTTATAAAATTATTATAAGGAAATAGAGGAGCAATATGAACTACTTAATAGGAAAAAGAATAAAATATATATTTACAAATCTAGATATTACAAAATAAGAAATAGATGAAAAATTAGATATATATAAGAAGGGGGATTAAAATGGACAATATAGATAAAAAAATAAGTTTGATAGATAAGTATAGTTATGATATTAAAACTAACTTTACTTTTCATATAAAAGGAAGTATTCCAAGTAAAAAAATTGATAATGCTTTAAATTCTTTTGCACAAGGAATGGATAGAAAAAGTATTATAGGTTTTTATGATACTACACTTAGGGGCAATGGTAAGGAAGGTTTTATTTTTACTGATGATAAAATTTATTACAAAGAGGTACTAGAAAAAGGTAAAAAAATTTGGTATGAAGATATTGAGAGTGTAGAAGTAAAAAATACACATAAGAAAAAAGATTGTGATAGAGAATTAGAAATTAAAATGAAAGATAAATCTATTATAAAGTTTACCTCATGTCATTTAAATAAAACACCTTTATGTGAGTTTTTAAATGAAATAATCAAAATGGAATCAGAATGTAAAACTAAAATTGAATACTCTAAAAAGTATAAGGATAATGGAGCGATTTCTGCAGGAAATTCTATAGGTAACTATGGTACAGTGAATAAGATATTTGATGAGGAAAGATTTAATGCTTCAAAAGGTCATGGTTTTGCTGCTGAACGAGCAAATCATTTATATGACAAATTAACAGGAAAAGATGCTAAGATATTAGGCGATTCTAACATTAAAAATGGAGCAGATAGACTGGTTAATGGGATAGAAATTCAATCAAAGTATTGCAAAACAGGTTCTGACTGTATATCAGAATGCTTTGAAAATGGCAAGATGAGATATACTATAGAAAATGGTACTAAGCCTATGCAAATAGAAGTTCCATCAGATAAATATCAAGATGCTATAAGATCAATGGAAAATAGAATAAAAAATGGCCAAGTTCCGGGTGTTACGGATCCAAGTGAAGCTAAAAATATAGTTAGAAAAGGCAATTTTACGTATGCACAGGCAAGGAATATAGCCAAAGCTGGTACTATTGAATCCTTAACTTATGATTCTGTTAATGGTGTTATTATTGCTAGTTCTTCATTTGGAGTAAGTTCTATAATTACATTTGCAAATTCTATTTGGAATGGGGAAAACTTTGATACTGCAATTAAAAACGCTACTTATTCAGGGATAAAGGTTGGAGGAACTGCATTTATTACATCGGTATTATCTAGTCAATTATCTAAAGCAGGGTTAAATAGTGCATTAGTAGGAAGTTCCGAAACTATAGTAAGAATTATGGGACCAAAAGCATCTGCAGTATTAGTAAATGCTTTTAGAAGCGGAAGTAATATATATGGTGCAGCTGCTATGAAAAGTGCAGCGAAGCTATTAAGAGGAAATATTATAACTGGAGGAGTAACTGTAATTGTTTTATCATCATTTGATATTATTAATATATTTAGCGGAAGAATTTCAGGAAAGCAATTATTTAAAAATATTACAAGTACAATAACAACTGTAGGGGGAGGTACTGCAGGATGGATGGGTGGAGCCGCTATTGGTTCTGCAATATTTCCTGGAGTTGGTACTGTAGTAGGTGGGTTGATTGGGTCTTTAGGCGCAGGAGCGATGTCAGGAAAGGTTACAAGTTCAATACTGAATGAATTTGTTGAAGATGATGCAGATGAAATGGTTAAGATAATAGAAGGCAAGTTTTCAGATTTAGCAATTGATTATTTGCTTACAAAAAAGGAAGCAGAAAAGAGTGTTGATTCATTAAAAGAGATACTAGATGGCAAAATGCTTAAGGATATGTATGCTTCAAGTGATAGATTAAAATTTGCACAAGATTTATTACTACCTATTATTGAAAAAGAAGTTAGTAAGAGAGAAATAATTAAAGAACCAACATATTTACAGATGCAAGAAGGATTAAAGGAAGTATTAGAAGAAATTTATGATGTAGAAAATATATAAATGAAAATTTGATTAAAGCTTACAGTATAGGAAAGATATATTTTAATGAAAATATAATTAATATTGAAATCTTAGTGAAAAACTTCAAATATCAACTAAATACCGTACCTCGTATTTCACGAGGGAGGGGGGATAGCTTGGAAGAATTAATGAGATTAATAAGTAGAAAGTTTTTAAAAGACACAGAACTACTGCAACTAGAAGATAATGAAAATGTATTAGAATGTAAATACACAAAACCACACAACGCACATTATAACGAATACGAAGTAACAATAAATAACAATGGTAATATAGAAAAACATTTAGTTTACCTAAAGCACAGATAAAGAGTAGCAATAGCTACTCTTTTTTATTTAAAACTTAAATGCACAGTTAAAAATAGTTAGATTTAAAATTAATTGGTAAAATATTACAACCTACAACAAATTTCGACAAGAATATATTGTATAATTTCATAGAAGTGACACTTAAGGAGGACATAAATGATAGAAAAATTCAACTCAATGAGTAAAGGTAAAAAAATAATAGTAGGAATAATAGGGGTTATGTTTTTTCCAATACTATTAACACTAATAGGAATAGACATATTAATTGATGGAATTAAGAATAAAGACAAAGGAAGAATTACCGGAGGATCATTTATAATTATAGCTTTGATAATTGTGATGATAAATATAAGTAACGATCAATCAAATTCAAATCAAGAAGTAGAAAAAGTAAGTGAAGAAACTAAAAATACATTTGAACTTAGTGATGGAATGTACAAAGTAGGAGAAGATATAGATGCAGGAGAATATCTATTAGTAGGGGATGGACCTTACGCTTATTATCAAGTATCAAATGACAGTACAGGAGACGCTGAAAGTATAATATCAAATGATAACTTTAGTACAAATAGATATCTAACAGTAAGTGATGGACAATACTTACAAACAAAAGGTTGTAAAATAGTAAAACCAAGTGAAATAGTATTAAATATGGATGAGGCAAATACTTTAAAAGATGGAATGTATAAGGTAGGTGTTGATATACCCGCTGGAGAATATAAAGTAACGTCAAATGAAGCTACAGGATATGTGGAAGTTACTAATAGTAGTAATGGAAATATAAATGAAATTGTATCAAATGATAACTTTGAGGGAGAAAAATATGTAACAGTATCTGAAGGACAATATTTAAAATTAGCCAATAATACTGAATTAATAAAATAAAAGGGTGTAGACGATTAAGTCTACACTTTTTTATTAAGCAAAATTGAAAGAAATCTAACTAAATGATATATTTATAATATAAAATTAAACTCAACAAAATCAAGGCGGGGATGAAATTGATAAAAACAGTACTAGAAAAATTTTTCTACAAAGAAAAACCACAACCAATACCTCAAGAAATAAAAAACACTATAAAAGGAACTTTTGGAGAAGTAAGACAAGAATTTAAATTAGAATACTTACCAAGAGAAAACTACAAGGTAATAAACAACATAATAATACCAAATAGACAAGCCACTTCCCAAATAGACCATCTAGTAATATCTAACTATGGAATATTCGTAATAGAAAACAAAAATTATAGTGGAAACATCTATGGAAGCGAATATGACAAAACCTGGACGCAAGTAATGGGAAAGTACAAAAATAAATTTTATAACCCACTACTTCAAAATTATGGACACATAAAAGCTATAGAAGAAATAATAGGTATAAACAAACACATATATTCAGTAGTAGTATTTAGCGATAGAGCAATACTAAGAAAAGTAGAAATAACAAATCAAAGGAACATAAAGGTTATAAATGAAATAGACCTTTTAAACCTTATAAAAGAATATAAAGAAATAGTACTAACAAACTCGCAAGTAAATGAAATAAGAGATAAAATATTTGAAAGCATGGCTACAGTAAGTCAAAGTAACATAAGCCATGTAAAAAATATAACTACACAACTAGATTCAGATTCCTGTCCAAGATGTGGAGGAAAGCTAGTTGAAAGAAAAGGACAATATGGAGACTTTCTAGGATGTAGCAACTTTCCAAAATGTAAATATACAAAAAAATTATAGATAAATAAAAAGAGCTATATTTAAAAGTATTAAATCACTTTTAGATATAGCTCTTTTTTATAGAAGATTTACTAATAAACATTAGATTAACATTAAGGTGCTATACTCATTTCAAAGCCAAGGAGTTATATAAACAAAAAGTAACACTTTATATAAAACAGTAGAAATCAATAAAAGGCAATCATGATATGAAAAATACTTAGGGAGGATAAGATATTATGAAGAAACCAAAAAAATTTATGGTTATAACAGCAGTTTCATTAAGTTTAATAGGTGGAGTAGGGGCCTATACAGGATTAAATAATAAGGCTCAAGCAAATCAACCACAAGAAATCAACCAATCAATAAATACAATAAAAGTTGAAAAAGGTGATATAAAAACAGTTGTTGAAGCTGGAGGTAAGGCTTCATTAAGTGATGAGAACAATCCAAACTCTATAACAATAACATTATCTGCAAATCAGTACGATATATCTAAGCTACAGGTTAATCAAAGTGTTGAGATAAAATCAAAAGCATTTCCAGATGAAATTGTAAATGGAACTATAACTGAAGTAGCTAACAAAGCAAATGAAGGCGATAGTCCTACATATACGGTTAAAGTAGAAGTATCTAAGCCAATACTTGAATTAGGTGAAATAACTTACTCAGAAGTAAGCGTTAAAAAAGGACCATCTAAAGAATATGGTAATGTTACTAAGCTAGAAAAAGAAAATAAAGTTAAAATACTAGAAAAGAAAAATAATTGGATAAAAATTAGAATGGAAGATAACAGCGAGGGTTGGGTACCAAAAGATTCTGTTAAGACAAATGGATTAGAACAAGAGAATATAGAATCAAAAATATCTAAAAATGATGTAAATATTAGAAACAGCAATTCATCAGGAAGTAAAAGTCTTGGAAAGCTAGTACAAGGTGAAAAAGTTAAAATAATAGATAAAAAAGATGACTGGTACAAGGTAGTAGTTAATGATGAACTTACAGGATGGGTACAAGAGAGCGATTTAGCTTTACAAAAATTAAAGGATGGAATGTCTGTAACAGGAACAATATTAGTTAGTGAGAAGAAGGATATATTAAAGGTCCCTGTATCAGCAATTCAAAAAGATGAAAAGGGATACTTTGTAACTATGGCAAATACAAACGAAAAAAGATATGTAGAAGTTGGAGAAAGTGATTCAGAAAGCATAGAAGTTACAAAGGGACTTTTGGAAAATGACAATATAACTATGCAATCATTTGTATCTCCTGCCCAAAAAGAAAATTCAGGTTCAAAACCTGATACAGCAATAGAATAAAGAGGTGATAATTTATGAGTGATTATGTAATACAGGCTAGAGATTTATTAAAATCTTATAGCATAGGAGATGAAAAGATAACAGTTTTAAAAGAAGTTTCACTAGATATAAAACAAGGAGAATTTGTATCTATAATAGGTCCATCAGGTTCTGGTAAGTCAACTTTTATGAATATTATAGGGTGTTTAGATTTAGCTGATAATGGAGATTACATACTGGACGGTAAAAGTATAACCTCTTTAAGTGAAGATGAATTAAGTGCAGTAAGAAATAAAACTATAGGATTTATATTTCAAAACTTTAACTTATTAAATAAATTATCAGCTTTGGAAAATGTAGAACTTCCTCTTATATATCAAGGGAAAACTCCAAAAGAAAGAAAAGAGATAGCAATAGATTGTCTAAAAAAAGTTGGATTACAAGAAAAAATGAACAATAGACCTAATCAATTATCTGGTGGACAACAACAAAGGGTGGCAATAGCTAGAGCATTAGCCACAAATCCAAGAATACTTTTAGCAGATGAACCAACAGGAGCATTAGATAGTAAAACAAGTGAAGAGATACTTGAAATATTAGAAGGTCTAAACAAAGAAGGTAAAACTATAGTCATGATAACACATGATATGGATATAGCAAGAAATGCTAAAAGGATGATAAGAATAAAAGATGGTGAAATTTTTGAATAGGAGGTGTCGTATATGAATCTTTTTCAAATAATTAAGATGGCACTTGGAGAAATCAAAGCTAATAAATTACGTTCATTTCTTACTATATTAGGTATATCCATTGGTACGGCAAGTGTTATTCTATTCGTTACAATATCTATGGGTAGTAGACAGAGTATGTATAAAAGCTTTGAAGCTAAGCCACTAGATTTAATAAGTGCAAGTATTTATGGTGATAAAAAAATAAATGAATTTGATATAAAGGCAATAAGAAGTAATGAAAATATAAATAATATATCTCCAGAAATAAGTGATTCTACAACAGTAAGTTATGAAAAGAAGGATAGTAATAAAAGTATAGTTGGAACAGATGAAAACTATGCAAAAATCAATAATCGTAAAATAAAAAGTGGAAGATTTATTATGCCAATTGACAATGATAAAACAACTAAGGTAGTAGTGTTAGGTAATAAAACTGCTAATGAATTATTTCCAGGGACAGATGCAATCGGTAAAACAATTAGTATTAAGTCAATACCATATAAGATTATAGGTGTATTAGATAAGGTTGATGAATCTTATGATAGCCCAGAAGATGATACTATATACATGCCTTATAAAACAGCTCAAACTGTTTTAGGCCTAAGTGATATAACTAAGATAAATGTACAAGCAAGTTCACAAGATAATGTAACTGATGTAATGAAAGCAATAAAAGCTCATTTTACAAAAAAAGGTATGAAACAAAATGATTTTTATGTGACAAGTAATAAAGAAATGATAGATTCTATGAAGTCAATGGATGCTATTATGGACCTGATGGTAGGAGCAATAGCAAGTGTATCTTTATTTGTAGCAGGTATAGGGATAATGAACATGATGTTAGTATCTGTAACAGAAAGAACTAAAGAAATAGGTATAAGAAAAGCACTAGGATCACCTAGAAAATTTATATTAGTTCAATTTTTAGTAGAATCTCTAACTATAAGTTTTATAGGCGGAATAATAGGAGCATTAATTGGAATATTTGGATCAATGCCAATTCTTAGTTCAATGGGAGCAGAGTTTTATATAGCATGGGATGTAGTTTTCGCATCAGTAGGATTTGCTGTATTTATGGGAGTAGTATTTGGTATATCCCCAGCAAATAAGGCTTCAAAATTACAACCAATAGTAGCTTTAAAATCAGAATAAATATTTTAAATAAAAGGAGAATAAATATGAAATTAAATAAAAAACTATCTGTAGCATTAGTAGTATCAATGGTAGCACTTAGTGCAGTTGGATGTGGGAGTAAAGACTCAAATGGAAAAGGAATGGAGCCGACAGAAAGTGAAATAAAGAATATGCCAAAAATGTCTGAACAAGAGATTCAAAAAGGTCTTGAAGATGGAACTGTAATACGTGAAAAATAAAACTTAGCTAATAAATAAGCCTAATATATTTAAAATATATTAGGCTTATTTTTTTACACCCAAAACAGCATAGATATTGTAACTAATTGATATACAAATACTTTAAAAAGGGTATTTAATTATAGACTATAATTATGATTAATATATAATAGGAAATAATTATAAAGTATTGTTAACATTCAGTAAACATTTATAATATATAATGTTTATCTTAGGAGATGATTATATGAGAGTATTAATGATAGAAGATAATAAAGAGCTTGCTTGTAATGTAAAACTAGGACTTGAAAAAGAAGGTCTAGTAGTAGATATTGCAAATAACGGAGAAGATGGAGATGAAAAAGCATTTATAAATGATTATGATATTATATTATTAGATTTGAATTTACCAGATAAAGATGGAATAGAAATGCTAGAATTTTTTAGAAAAAATAAATTAAATACTCCTATAATAATAGTTACAGCTAGAGATGGAGTTGGTGAGTTAGCAAAAGGACTAGACTTAGGTGCAGATGATTATATAATAAAGCCATTTCAAATTATAGAACTAAGAGCTAGAATACAAGCAGTAATAAGAAGATTTTATGGAAGAACAAACCCTACTATAGAAGTAGGACCTTTGAGTATAAATCCATCTTCGAGAAAAGTATATGTCTACGGTAATGAAGTGAAGTTGGGAACTAAAGAGTTTGATATATTAGAGTATATTGCAAGTAGAAACCCAGATATTGTATCAGGAATTGATATAGCTGAACATGTATATGATGAATATTTTGATCCATTATCATCTGTACTTAGAGTACATATAGCAAGATTAAAGAAAAAACTAAAAGAGGTTTCAGGAAAAGAGATACTAATAACTACAAGAGGCATAGGTTATTCTATATGCGAAGAGTAAGAGATAAAACAGCAATAGTTTTAGTTGCTTACTCAGTTATATCTTTAATCATATTTATATTTGGGGCAAGTTATATTGTAGATTTATTTGGAACTAATGATTTAAGAAAAATAAATTCAGAAATCTATCCAGATATATATACAGAAACTAGTGAATATACTTTGTCTACATCAAATGAAGATAAAGTTAAAGATACTCAATTAATGGATAGTTATAAAAATAAGTTCAATAGTAAATACATTCTAGTTATAATGCTGTTTTTTATATTTACTATTATATCTAATTTATTATTATTATTTATTTTTAAAAAATTTGATATTAAAAATAGACGAGAGATTGCAAACAACATAAAAAGTATTGAGGATGAAGAAGAAATTCTAACTCTAGATCCAATTATGTCTAAAGTATATAAAGAATTAAAAGATAAGTTTGATTCTCATATTGAAGATTATAAAAGATTAAATTCTTATTTATCTCATGAGCAGAAAAATGCTATTTCAATACTTAGAACTAATTTAGAAATAAATAAAAATGATGAATTAATCAATATACTCGATAAGGTAACAGATAATATAGAAGATGTACTTGCAATAAGTGATGTAAAAAGTGATGATGAAATGTATGAAATTGATATAGCCTTAGTATGTGCACAAGTATGTGACCACTATAAAAAGGTATACGATAAAATAAGTTTTAATTTTGAAGAAGATGAAAATATGAATATATATGGAAAAGAAAAATGGATTTATAGAGGAATATCTAATCTTATTGATAATGCTATAAAATATGGTGAAGGAAAAGAAATAGATATAAATGTTAAAAATGAAAAGGGAAGCGTAATAGTATCAGTTAAAGATAATGGAATTGGAATGAGCAAATCTAGTATGAGAAAAATATTTGACAATAGATACAGGGTAAATGAATTAAACAAAGATGGATATGGGATAGGTCTTAGTTTAGTTAAGCATGTATGTGATTTATGTAATGGATTTGTATGGTTAGAAAGTGAAGAAAATAAAGGCTCAACATTTTATCTAGTATTCAAAGAATTTAAATAGATAATATATTTTAAAATATTAAGTATATGAACTAGAAATTATGTTTAAATAGGAGAGATAAAATGTATAGTTTAAAAATGATAATTAAAGATTTAATAAAAAATAAATTACGTAATTCACTTAATATAATAATAATGATAATAATTATATCTTCAGTCTTAATTTCAGAAATAGTAAATGTTAGTACAAATATAATTTTATCAAGTTATAAGAAAAAATTTGAATCAGAAGTACAAATTATTGTAGATCAAGAAAAATTAACTGATAGTTCATTTAATAAACTATTAAGTCAAAGCAAATGGATAACGTCTAAAGAGTATTTGAATTTTTCAAAATCTAAATATGTAAAAAAAGCATTTTTTACAGGTAATATGGCTGTAAACATCGAAGAATTAAATTTTAAAAAAGATAATATTAATCAACGAATAGAATATGACGTTAAACAGCCATCAAGTGATTTAATTAAAAGGAAAATACAGTCTCAAGATGAAACATTAGATATTTCTAATGATACTTCATTTATAAATGGATTTGTTAGGGGATACTCAAATGATTATAAAGATATGATACCTAATATAAATATAAAAAATGGTAGTATGTTTAAAAATGATAATGAATGTATAGTAAGTGAATCATTTTTAAAAGAAAACAAATTTAAATTAGGGGATAAAATAACAATATCAAATGGAAAAGATAACGAAAAATTAGTATTAAAAATAGTAGGTTCATATGAAAAGTCAAATAAAAATTTTAATGAAAATGAGATTACAGCTTTAGATACAGGAATTAATAATGAGGTAATAACTACTTATAACACATTAGCTAATTATGATAATAATTTAAAGTCTCCATACCCTCTTGTATATACAAATGCTAAATTTATATTAAATAGTTATAAAGATAGATCAAAATTTGAAAAAGAGTTAAGAGAAAAAGGGTTAAGCAATTTATATAAATTTGCTATAGATGAAAATACATACAGAAAAGTTATAGAACCTATAGAATATGTACATAACATATCATTTATATTTACCTTAGGAGCATTGATACTAGGAGCATTGATACTATTTATCATATCTATGTTATCTACAAATAATATAAAATACGATATAGGTGTTTTTAGAAATTTTGGGATACCAAAGTTAAAAATAGCAAAAAAATTCTTATATCAAAGTATATTAATGACCTTTATATGCTTAGTAATTGGAAGTGGAATTTGTGTAGTTTCAGTTAAACCTGTTTCAAATTATATTTATGAATACCAAAATCATGTTGATAAAAATATAGATATTACTTTAGATAAAAGTGTAGTATATAAGGATTTAAATAATACTGATACAAAAAAAGAAATAGATAGTATTAAAGTAAAAATAGATAAAGACTTTATATCAAAAATTATAATTTTAAGTATTTTATTAAGCTTACTTACAAGTATAGTTGCTATATACAATACTATAATTTATAAACCTATAGAAATAATTGATGATAGAAATTAGGTGAATTAATGACAATACTAAAACTTGAAGATTTAAAATATAAATTTGAAGGCAGTAATAGATATATATTAAAGAATATTAATATTGAATTTGAAAAAGGTAAAATATATTCAATAATAGGTAATAATGAATCGGATAAAAGTACACTATTGTCTATAATAGCTGGATTAGATGTATGTACAAGTGGAAATATATATTTTAAAGAAAACAATATAAAAAATTTAAAACTAGATTTGTATAGATTTAATCATGTAGGAACTATATTTAAAGATTATAATTTTTTGAAAAATGTAACTGTTATTGATAATATACTTATATCTATGGATTTAAAAAAAGGTACGGAAAAAAATAAAAGACAACTGATTTATGATATTATGGAAAAATTAAATATAGACAAAGAGAAACTTTTTTATAAATCTAATAAATTATCTTATATAGATAGTATTATGCTATCTATTGTTAGAGTAATAGCCAATGATACTGACATTATAATAATGGATAACATAACTGAAGATATTGATGAAGAAAATGAAATTAATATAATGGAAATTATGTCAAGATTAGCTTATGAAAATAATAAGTGTATAATAATTTCAACGAATTCAAAAGTAGTAACTTCCTATACAGATGAAGTATGGGGTTTAAGTAATGGGACTTTAATGTATATAAAAGGAAAAGAACATTAAGATAAAAAAGAGTTATTAAGTTAATGATATAAATTAACTTAATAGCTCTTTTTTAAAATCCTAAATGTCGAAAAATGTAAAATAAAAAAACTTAAATAATTATCCAAAAAATGGTAAAATAGTTGAGGCAAAAAACTAGAAAGGATTTATCAAAATATGAAAAAAAGATTTATAATATTTGCATCAGCACTTATGATATGCTCTCAAGCTTTAATAGTAGATGCACATCCAGGAAGAACGGACGCATCAGGAGGTCACAGAGACAATAAAAACAGATCAGGATTAGGTCCATATCATTATCACTGTGGAGGACACCCAGCACACTTACATACAAACGGATGTCCATATCAAGGTGGAGGTTCAAACTCATCAGATGAAAGTTCAGCAACTTCTCAAGGCTCAGGTAGTTCTAATACTCAAACACAACCAACTGGTCCATCAAAAGAAAGTATAGAAGAAAAAGGAACAAACAATGGATATAATGATGGTTATCAATTAAATACAAAAAACGAATATGGTTATACAGGAAGTTACGAATCAGAATATAGACAAGCCTATAACGAAGCTTATCAAAAGGGAAAATTAAAAATTGAAAAAGAAAAGTCAGAAGCATCGCAAAAAGGATATAAAGACGGAAAAGAAAATAACCACGATAATACATATACACAAGAAACAGTTGTAAAAGCTTACGAGGAAAGTTATTCTAGAGGGAATGAAGAATATAAAGAAAACAAGAAAAAAGAATATGAATCCCTTGGAATAAAAGATTGTGAAGAAAATAAAAAAATGAGAACATTTGAAGATAATGTAGACTCTTTATATATAGATGCTTATAAAAAAGCTTATGAAGATAGACATATAGAACTTAAAAATGAAGAATTCAAAGCTAAAGGCTACACAGATGGAATTATAAATAAACCTAACAAAAATATAGACGAAAAATTTAAAAATAGCTATGAAGAAGGCTACAAAAAAGGTAATGAAGATAGAGAAGAAATGCTAGAGTCTGCTTATAACCAAGGCTATGAAGGTGAAACTTTAAAAATTGATAAAAAGTTTGAACCAATAAAATCAGAAATAGAATCAAAGTACAATGAAGGTAAAAAAACAAGTAAAAATGACAAAGTAGCAGTAGCTGGAATAATAGTAGTTGGAGGAGCAGCTGGTTTTACAATTTATAAAAAGAAAAAATCTAAAAGAAATGCTTAATAGATTAAATAGAAATCATTAAAGTATAATTAACATATTCAATCTTAAAAAATTTAAAAAGAATAAAATATTATTACCTTGGTAATTATTAAAAGTGTTTGAAAAATTATTTTCAAACACTTTTTATTTTACTCAAATAGGATTTTAGATACTAAAATGAAGTGTCAAAAAAGAGACAATAGTCTGAAAATTGACAGAGATTAAAAATGCTTTGAAAATCAAGTTATTACAACTATACAAAAATAATTTTATATAAAATTTTAACAAAATGTCAGTATATAGACATTAATATATAAAAATTAAAAAATAATCTACAAAATTTATTACAAAATGCAAATGGAAAATGTTGAAAAATGACTACTCTTAGATAAAATATAAACAAGTTTAAAATGCAAAAAATGGCATAAAACTTGCTTTTTAACAATATATAAGGAGTAATTAAAGAAAAATATATTTAAAAGGGGAGGAATTATATATGATTAATGTAATAAGAATTTTGCTAGGTGCATTTACTGCCTTCTTTACTTTCAATTATGTAAAAGATGTATCAAAAGCAAAGGCTAAAAATGAGTTTGAAGACATACCTGCAATAAAGTCAGCAGCAACAGGATTTGTAACAGATTTTTTTGATACATTGGGAATAGGTTCTTTTGCACCTACAGTTGCTATGTTTAATGCTTTAAAAATGAATATTTCAGATAGATTGATACCTGGAACGTTAAATGTATGTCATACAATACCAGTTGTACTAGAAGCATTTATATTTACAACAGTTATAGAAGTTGACCCACTAACATTAATAAGTTTAATTGCAGCAGCAGTAGTGGGTTCCTATCTTGGAGCTGGAGTAATATCGAAAATGGATGAGAGAAAAATCCAAATAATAATGGGGCTTGCACTTGCAGTAACTGCAGTACTTATGTTATTAGCACAACTTGGATTAATGCCAGGAGGAGGAGTAGCTACAGGATTAACAGGAGCAAAACTTGTAATAGGTATAATAGGTAACTTTATATTAGGAGCATTAATGACAGCGGGGGTTGGATTATATTCTCCATGTATGGCTATGGTATATTTCTTAGGAATGTCACCAGATGTAGCTTTCCCTATAATGATGGGATCTTGTGCAATGCTTATGCCAATAGCAAGTACTAAGTTTATAAAAGAGAATGCTTATGCAAAGAAAACTTCTTTATTTATAACTATAGGTGGAGTAGTAGGTGTTTTAATAGCTGCATTTATAGTTAAATCAATGCCTATGAATATATTAAAATGGGTTGTTATATTTGTAATATCTTATACTTCATACACTATGTTAAGAAAGGCATTTTCTTCAAAAACAAAGTAAATTATGTTAAAATATGGGTATAGGGAGATGAATTATATGGACTACGACAACTTTTATATCCAAAATGTAGGTTTAATATGGGAAATCATAAAGTTATATGAAGGGGAAGTATTTAAAACCAAGATAGGTGTCCCATTTACTTACAAGGCATATACAGATTATATAATAATAAATGAAACCAATCAGACTATAAAAAAAGAATACTTTAAATTAGCTTGTAGGTTTATGCCAGATTTAGAGCTTAAAAATATTCAAAAGATAACAAGAGGGCCACAATATATTTATGCCATACTAACTAGTAATAAAATAAAGTCAAATATAGAAAATTTAGAAGGAAGCAACTAAGTTGCTTCTTTTTTTATATTTTAGTTTCAAAAATAAAAATAAATCAATAATATAACTTGTGTGCTTTTTAAAAATATTAAGAAAAAAACAATATTTTTAAAACGGTTTAATCTAGTGTATAGTGGATAAATATATAGTTGTAGTAAAAAAATATGCCCAAAATGTTTTAGAAACAAATTATTTTAATATAAAATAAAAACTGTTATAATTTAATATATTAATAAATTAAGATATATTAAAATAAGAAGGAGAGTTTTAAAATGAAAATTGACAAAAAGCAGATTATATCTACTACTATAATGTTTATAGTTATAGTTTTAGCTATAGTTGGTTTTAAATCTGTATTTGGAGATGCAAATACCTTAGTTGGTGTAGCTGGGATTACAGCTGCTTTATCACTTTTAGGAACGGACTATACCATAAATCCTATAAGAAATACTATAGGATTTATAGGACTTGAAGTATTACTTGGAGTTGGTGCTTACTTATCTTCAACTAATGCAGTATTAGGATTAATAATTACATTTATAGTAATATTTTTTATACTATATTCATTTACCTATAATACTAAAAAGCCTACATATGTAGCTTTTACCTTAGGTTATTTATTTATGCTATATACACCAGTAAGTTTAGAACAATTACCTCTTAGATTAGAGGGACTTGCATTTTGTGGTTTAGCTATAATGATATTACAGTTTATAGCTAATAAAAATAAACTTAAAAAAGGTTCAAAAACTATTATAAAAGACTCTATAAATATCATAGATAAAGAAATATCACTTATGATTAAAAATGAAGATTTAGATTCATTAAAGAATTTAAATGATAAAGTATACTCAAATGTAAGAAATTTATCATCAGATATATACAGAAGAATAGATAAAGATGTAGATTTGCCAATGAATCTTATGCAAGCTTTATTTGTAAGTAATTTTTTAGAAAGCATAAATTTAACTTTAGATAAAATAAGAAAAGATAAAGATTTTGATAAGGGTTATGAAGAATCTCTAAAAAATATTAAAAAATTATTATCAAATGTCAGTGATTTTATAGACAATAGCATAACTGTAGATACAATGACAGATAAAATAAAAGAATATCTAAATGAAAATAAAGATATTAACTCAAAATATTATTTAACTTATGAACTTCACGATGCTGCAAGTATTTTAAAACACGATTTAAATAATACAAAGGACGGGGACGTTTCAAAAGTTAGTAAAAAATACTTTTTAACTAATTTTTTAGGTAAATTAAATGAACTTAAAAATAATATGCACAAAGATTCACTTAAATTTACTTTTGCACTAAGAGGCGCTCTATTAACTAGTATAGGTGTATTTATAGTAAGTGCCTTTGATATAGAATATGGAAAATGGTTAGTATTTAGTTTATCTTCAGTAGTTCAACCATACCTTGAATCAGGTAAATTAAAAGGTAAAGATAGACTTATAGGTACTATAATAGGTTTATTAGTATTTGAAATATTATTTTTTATAGTAAAAGATCCATCAGGAAGAACTCTTATTATACTTGCTGTTGGATACTTAAGTAACTACCAAACAAGATACAGATATCAAATGATATGCACTACTATATCAGCACTTGGTTCAGCAGCATTATCAACTGGAAATATAGAAACTTTATCAATAGATAGAATTATATTTGTAATTACAGGTACTGTAATAGCTTTATATGCAAATAAATTTATACTTCCTTATAAAATGACTGATGTTACTAAAAATGAAGTTGACAAATCTATAAAATTGAATGAAAATATAGTTAAGAAATTGTATGAACTAGGTAAAACTAAATCAAATACAGATAAAGAATTAAAAGAACTTTTAGTAGTAAATGAGCTAATTAATAAAAAAATTGGAGCTAATAATGCAACCTTATTATCAGATAAAATTAATGACTTTTTATACAATCAACGCATATTTATGAATGAGGTGAGATTTTTAGTAAACAATTTTAGAAAGTTTAATAAAAGAGATGGAAACCATTTAAAATTATTTGAAGAAATAGATTTATTAAATAAAAAAGATAATATTACAAAAGAAGATGCTATAAACTATTTTGACCATATAAAAGATAATTTTAGCAAACTTATTTTAGTAGATATTATAGAAATAAAAGAGAATATACAAAACTCAAGAAATCTATTTGTAGAAATAGAAAAAGAGATATAAAAATAATAAAACCAACCTAAGAAAAGGAGTGATTTTTAAAATTACTCCTTTTTACTTATTTTAAGGAGATTTATATTATTTTAACAAAGTATAGTCAGTATAAAAATGAAAGGGAGAATTGTGATGAAATACTATATGAAATCTAAAATTTTTAAATTAAAAGAAGATTTTTGGATTATAAATGAGTATAAAGAAAAAGTATTTTTTGTAGATACTAAGCTTTTAACACTAGGTCTACGTTTTGATTTAATAAAAGATGATAATATTATATATTCAGTTAAGGAAAACTTACTGGCTTTTTTGGGAAAATACGAAATAATAGAATCTGGAAAAGTTATTGGACATGTAAGTCGTAAATTAACATTTGTAAAAGATAAATTAAAAGTAGATAGTAAATATGGAGAGCTTTTGATAAAAGGAGATATACTTGATTATAATTATAAAATTTATAAAGACGGTAAAGAAATAGCCACTATAATCAAAGAATTTTTCTCTATAACAGATAACTATTATATAGATATAGATTTTGAAGATGAAGCTTTTATATTAGCTTTAGTTGTAATTGTTGATGATGTTATTGATAAACAAAGAAATCGTAATTAATATTTAGATTAACCTCTTAAATTTGATTTGGGAGGTTTTTTATTTATATATTATTTAATAAATAATGTATAAAATATAAAAAATGACAAAATATGACAAAACTTTCAGGTATAATAAAAAATGACTGCAATAAATTTTATCAAGAATGGAGAGAGTATTTATGAAAAACAAAATTAAATTAATGCTAATGATAGTTTTATCAATGACTATATTGACAGCTTGTGGAGGAGATAGTCCTACAAAGGTTGTAGATTCTTATTTTAAAGAATTAAAATCTGGAAAAAATACACAAGCAGCTAATCACTTATTTGCTAATGTTGAAAATAAAGAAGATAAAGGTGATAAAAAAGATTCAAAGATAGATAAAAACACAGAAGAGGCTGTTAAACTATATTTATCAAAGCTAGATGTAAAAGTATTATCTGAAAAAATTGATGGAGATAAGGCTACAGTAGAAGTTGAAGTAAAAGGATTAAATTTTGCTCAACTTATGGTAGAAGTTATACAAGATAACTTAGCTAATGTATTTGGAGGAGAACAACCTACTGATGATCAGTTAAATGCTCAATTATTAGAAAAAGTTAAAAATGGAAAACCTCAAACTAGAAAAGGAAAAATTAATTTAACTAAATCTGATAAAGGTTGGCAAATAAATCAAGATGAAAATTTAACAAGTTTAGTACTTGGTGGAATGGAATAAAAAAGAAGTGGCTTAATAAGCCACTTCTTTTTTTATATGTTTAGATGCTAAAAATGCTTTCCAAGACTCTTTGCTTTCTACTATGGTAGACAAATCCTTAGTGTGGGATTTTTCAAGGTCTTCTCTTTTGTGAGAATAGCTATCAGTACTCACATTAAAAACTATTTCATCTGCATTAGGTATAAGAGAAAACATAACTAAGGCATTTTTTTCACAAATATATTTAAAATCCATTGGATGATATTTACTATAATTATAATTAACAGTTATTGAGTAAGGTTTTTTATCGGTTTTTAATTTAAACCCTACATGGTAGTTATTCCCCGGTAAATTATAAAGAATATTACCAACTGCATTATTATCCCCAACGTAAGAATTCTTATATTTTGAGATTTTCTCATATTTAACTTCAGACATATCCGTAATATTATTGAAAATACTAAGTTTACTCACACCTTTACATCCAACTAATAATAAAAAAGTAATTACAAAAGGCAAAAACCACTTTTTCAAATAATTACCCCCTTTTAATATGATTATATTACAAATTTATACAATAATAAATAACAATATAGTAAATTTTCCAACAACTAAATATTAATGTAGAAAATTTTTACTTATTGAAATTATTAAAAATCTTTAACAGAAAATCTCTTAATAGAAATTTTAATAGTCTTATATAAAAATATTCCAACGAATAAATTTAAAAAACAAGTAGGTAAAACTACTGTAATAAATAAAGTTAAAAAAGATGCTGGGAGACCAACTATAAAACTTGCAATGTATAAAAATGTAGTTCCACTTATTAAAGTACCAATAGGAAATATTAAAGTACTTAGTAAAGCTTCTTTTTTATGTTCTAACAGTCTATCAAAAGCTTTTACTTTATAAAATAAATTAATAATTATATAAATTAAATTAGCAGTAACCAATTTATCTAAGAAATTTGGAACTTGACCACCTGGAAATTTTGTTGTTAAAGCTGTAAAAACACCAGTTACAATACAAGAAATAATACAAGTTTTATAATCATTTTTATTTAAAAGTATTATAACTATTAACATAGCTACTGAAAAATCTGGTTGCATAGGTATCAAAAGCGTAGGAGTTATTTGATGAAGTATTAAACCTATAGCTAAAAGTATTGAATTTATTGTTAATTTTCTTGTTTTCATAAACGAAAAACCTCCTTAAAATATTTAAAAAATTAATAAACCAATGACAATTATCGTCTTTATTAGAATCTAGAGTTCACATCATCAAAATCACCTCCTTTAATAAATTTATTTTAAAAAATAAAAAAACTTCGGCCTAAAAAATAGGACGAAGTTATATCCGCGATACCACCTAAATTGCATAAAAATTTATGCCACCTTACTAAAGTACAATCATACTTTGCCTTCTATAACGTGAAGGACACGGTAAATAGTACTCTCCTAAATAGATTTCCCTTTACTCCTCAAAGGCCCATTCATTAAGTTTTTTCATGCTAGAATCTCACCATAACCAGCTCTCTGTAATGAACCTAAACTTAATTACTACCCCTTATCAATGGATTAATATTTTATTTATAATATACTATTATGAAATTTAAAAAATGTCAATGAAATTTTAAAATTTTCTGAAATAAAAGATAATATTGTTTCTTACTATTTTATAGTAAAATATAAATATCAAAAAACATGATGAGGTTGATAGATATGAAAGAAATAAAAGCTATAATTGTTGAATCAGATTTAACTCAGAGGCAAGAACTTAAAAGGATTATAAAAAAACATAGTAACATTGAAATAGCAAAAGAGTGTATTGATGGAATAGAAGTTTTAGAGTTTTTACAAAATAATAATGTAGATTTAATTTTTTTAAATATAAACACTGAAAAATTAGATGGAATATTACTTGCAAATATTATAAATAAATTTGAAAACAAACCTAAAATTGTATTTACAACAAAATATAAAGAATATGCGGCTAAGGCCTATTCCTTAGATATCTATGATTATATATTAAAACCTTACTCAGAAGAAAGATTAATACAATTATTTAAAAAACTAGACAATGATTGTTCAAACAAACAATATATAAAGTCTAATTTTATAGATAGTATTTCAAATAAATTAAGCTTATGGAAAAATGAAAAAATAGTAGTAATAGATATTTGTGATGTCTATTGCTGTGAAGCACATAAGAAAACTACCTATATACATACCAAAGATGAAAGATTTGAAATTAAAGAAGGTATCTCACATGTCGAACATATAATAAGTAATAATAATTTTTATAGATGCCATAGATCCTATTTAGTAAATATAACTAAAATAGAAGAGATAATACCTTGGATTAATAATACTTATATTATAAGGCTAAAAAATAAACAAGAACTAGAAGTAAGTAGAAGTAAAGTGAAAGGATTTAGAAGAATTATGCATTTATAAAAGTATTTAGTTCCTAAAAAAAGACACTTAGTTCCCTAAAAAAGACATTTAGTTCCTAAATCGACAAATAATTACAAAATGAATGTATCATTATAAGTAAGAAATACACATTTCTTAAAAACTTGCAATTATCTAAAATCACTTAAAAAGGGGTGTGGTGAAAGATGTTAAGTTTTTTAGGGTCAATAGTATTACTTCTAGTAGGATATGCTTTTTATGGTAAGTATGTCGAAAAAGTTTTTGGAATAAATGACAACGAACCAACACCAGCAAATACACTTACAGATGGTGTAGACTATATTCCTATGAAGTGGAACAAAATATTTCTTATACAATTTCTAAATATAGCAGGGCTTGGACCAATATTTGGGGCAATACAGGGGGCTTTATTTGGACCAGCAGCATTTTTATGGATAGTATTTGGATGTATATTTGCAGGAGGAGTTCACGATTTTCTATCAGGTTATCTATCAATGAAAAACAAAGGTGCATCAGCATCTGAATTGGTAGGTCTATATCTAGGGGATAAAGTAAGATCGGTAATGAGAGTTTTTACAGTAGTGCTTTTAATACTAGTTGGGGCTGTGTTTATGACAGGACCAGCGGCACTTTTAACAACACTAACATCACTAGATGCTAGTATATGGGTAGTAATAATAGTATTATACTACATCGCAGCAACAGTTTTACCAGTTGATAAAGTAATAGGTAAGATATATCCATTATTTGGAGCAGCACTTTTAATAATGGCAGTAGGAGTTGCAGGAGGATTAATATTTAAAGGATATCAAATCCCAGAAATAAGACTTCAAAATCTACATCCAGAAGGTCAACATCTATTCCCATTCTTATTTATAACAATAGCATGCGGGGCAATATCAGGGTTTCATGCAACACAATCACCTATGATGGCAAGATGTGTACAAAAAGAAAGTGAAACAAGAAGGGTCTTTTATGGAGCAATGGTAGCAGAAGGAATTATAGCATTAATATGGGCAGCAGCAGCTATGACATTCTTTGGAGGAGTTCCACAACTTGATACTATACTTGCAGTTGGTGGACCAGCAGCAGTTGTAAATACTATATCTACTTCATTAATGGGTAAAGTAGGTGGAATCCTTGCAATATTAGGAGTCGTAGTTTGTCCAATAACAAGTGGGGATACAGCATTTAGAAGTGCAAGACTTACAATAGCAGACGCTATGAAAATAGACCAAACTAGTATAAAAAGTAGATTTATGATATCTATACCACTATTTGTAATAGGTATAGCTTTAACATTTATAGATTTTAATATAGTTTGGAGATATTTCTCTTGGGCAAACCAAACATTAGCAATGATAATGTTATGGACAGGGTCTGTATATCTTGCAAAAGAAAATAAAAATCATTATATAAGTACAATACCAGCAATATTTATGACTGTTGTAACATTTTCATATATAATGCAAGCACCAGAAGGATTTAGATTACATGCTGGAATATCTAATATAATAGGTATACTTGCAGCAATATTATTTACCGTATTATTCTCAATAAAAGTTAAAAAATTAAGTAACTCAAAACTAGAAGCATAAGCTATATAACTAAAAAGAATAATTAAACTAGATGATCGCTTCGGATAAATATATAAACTACATTCATATCGCGTCGATGTAGATTATATATTTACCCTCCGTTCACCTAGTTTAATTATTCTTTTTCTTTTTCCTCTTAAATATAAAATTAGTTAAAGTTCCAAATATCAAAGATGGAACAATACAAATTACTAAAATTTTATAAATGATAAAAAGGGAAGTATGTATAAGTTGAGATGAAAACAAGCCAGCAAAAAATAAATAAAATATTACATAATCTAATTTTCTAAAATTAAAATTTCTCATAAAAAAACTCCTTTAGGTATAATAAAAAACAACTAAAAAACTATTATAATAAAGAGTATTCAAGTTATTGGATTTATAGAAATGCAATTAAATTTAAAATATAAAATTTAATATTAAAAATGCATTTTATGAAAAAAATAATTAATATTTGCATTTAATGTATGAAAAAATGCATTTCATTCACAAATATTTACATTTAACTACATAAAAAATAAAAACTTAACATAAGGGTGTATTATAAAGGTAGAAAAAATGCAATTATTTATTTTACTAAAAGGAGAGGGTGAGCCTATGTTAAGTTTTTTAGGGTCAATAGTATTACTTATTTTAGGGTATTTTACTTATGGTAAATTTGTAGAAAAGACTTTCGGTATTGATGATAGTATACCAACACCAGCAACAGCACTTGAAGATGGTGTAGACTATGTACCGATGAAGTGGAGAAAAATATTCCTTATACAATTTTTAAACATAGCAGGTCTTGGGCCAATATTTGGAGCAATACAAGGTGCTTTATTTGGACCAGCAGCATTTTTATGGATAGTATTTGGATGTATATTAGCAGGAGGAGTTCACGACTTCTTATCAGGATACTTATCAATGAGAAATGAAGGTGCATCAGCATCAGAACTAGTTGGAAAATATTTAGGGAATTCAACTAAAGTATTAATGAGAATATTCACAGTTGTACTTTTAATATTAGTTGGTACAGTTTTTATGACAGGACCAGCAGCACTACTTACAACATTAACATCAATAGATGCAAAAATATGGGTAGTAATAATAGTTTTATACTATATTGCAGCAACAGTTTTACCAGTTGATACTGTAATAGGTAAGATATATCCATTATTTGGAGCAGCACTTTTAATAATGGCAATAGGAGTTGCAGGAGGATTAATATTTAAAGGATATGATATACCAAATGTAACACTTCAAAACTTAAATCCAAATGGACAACCATTATTCCCATACTTATTTATAACAATAGCATGTGGAGCAATATCAGGATTCCATGCAACACAATCACCTATGATGGCAAGATGTGTTGAAAAAGAAAGTGAAACAAGAAGAGTATTTTACGGTTCAATGATAGCTGAAGGAATTATAGCTCTAATATGGGCAGCAGCAGCTATGACATTCTTTGGAGGAGTTCCTCAACTAGATGTAATATTATCAGCTGGAGGACCTGCAACAGTAGTAAATACAATATCTAATACTTTAATGGGACCAATAGGTGGAGCACTTGCAATACTAGGAGTTGTAGTTTGTCCGATAACAAGTGGAGATACAGCATTTAGAAGTGCAAGACTTACAATAGCAGATGCTATGAAGATAGACCAAAGCAGTATAAAAAATAGATTTATGATATCTATACCACTATTTATAATAGGTGTAGCATTAACATTTATCGATTTTAACATAATATGGAGATACTTCTCTTGGGCAAACCAAACATTAGCAATGATAATGTTATGGACAGGTTCAGCGTACTTAGTAAAACACAATAAAAATCATTTTATAAGTACAATACCAGCAATATTTATGACAGCAGTTACATTTTCATATATAATGCAAGCCCCAGAAGGATTTAGATTACATGCAGGAGTATCAAATGCAATAGGAGTATTTATAGCAATAGTATTTACAGTATTATTTGCAATAAAATCTAAAAAATTAAGAGAAGAAAACAAACAACTAAGCTAGCATTATTAATATTTATATATAAATTAAAGCAAGACATTTTTCACACACCTACTTGAAATGTCTTGCTTTAATTTTTTTATTCATTCAACCTATATAACTTCTAATCTTTTACAATCTCAAACTACCAATATAATTAAATTAATCAATTTTACAATATAATTTGAAACTGTAATATGATTTATTTCATATGTCTAGAAAATACAGATTAAGCAAAAAATTTTAAATGTTTTTAATGTATTTTTAATAAAAATATACCAAATTAAAGAAATGAGTTAATTTTCATATATGAATTTTAAATTTGAACATAAAAAATAAATTGAAAATTTAAACTTAATTTAAAAAACTAAAGTAAGTACAATTTATATCCGAATAAATAAATGAGGTGAATTTTAACGAATGATAAAAAAATAACATAAGTTAAAGTTTGTAAAAGATTAAAATTTATATTACAGCGAGGTAGTCAAATGAAAAATCTAAAGATGGTAAGCAAATTAGGTTTAAGTTTTATTGTTTTAATAGTTATCATGACGCTTGCAAACGTTAATACCCTACATGACTTAAAACAAGCAGGCACATTAAGCCATGAATTGTTTAAAGGACCTTATGAGTTAACGGATGAAGCTATGGGAATTTGTAAAGACTTAGTTGGAATATCAAGAAGAATCAATGGTGGATTTGCAGATAATGAACATGTACAAACAAGACAATTAGTATTACAAGAATTTGATAGTCTTAACAAAAGAATTGAAAAATTAAATGATAATACTATGAACTCTGAAAAAAATAAGCAAATTACTGAAAATATTAATAACCTTGAAAAATATGTAGTTGATTTACAACAAGAATATGACAAAATTTACAATGCTACACAACAACCAGGTTTTAAAGGACCAATGACTCAACTTGATATTAGTGGATATGCAAAAGTTTTTAAAGAATGTAATGAAACAGCAGAAAACCTTTATAAAGAATCAAAAAATATTAGCTCAAACTTTGATAGTGGAGTAGCTAAAGCAGTTAAAAAATCAGAGTTTTTCTCAACAGTACTAAATGTTATAAGTGTATTATTAGGAATTATTATTTGTATGTATGTTACAAAAACTCTTAAAAAGCCAGTTGAAGAAATAGAAGCAGCTGCAAATAAAATGGCTGGTGGAGACTTTGATATAAATATAGAATATGAGGCAAAAGATGAATTAGGTTCTCTAGCTAATAGTATAAGAACTATGAGCTTAAAAACTAAAGAGCTTATAAATGATATGGTTTGTGTATTAGGAGAGGTTTCAGAAGGAAACTTTGACGCTAGACCTCAAGTTACTTATATTGGAGTATTTGAAAATATAGAAAAATCAATAGAAAAGATAACTACTGACTTAAGTCAAATAATGAATCAAATAAATGCATCTGCACAAGAAGTTGAGGCTGCATCACAACAAGTTTCAAGTGGATCTCAAATGTTATCTCAAGGAACAACTGAACAAGCTGGAGCAGTAGAAGAATTATCATCAACTCTTATAGAAATATCAGAAAAAATTAATGAAACAGCAGAAAATGCTAAAAATGCTAATGAATTAATGAGAGATTCAAGTAAGCAAGTCAAAGATGGAAATAATCAAATGAAACAAATGGTACATGCAATGAAAGAAATATCAGCATCTTCAAGTGAAATTGGAAGAATAATAAAAACAATTGATGATATAGCATTCCAAACAAACATATTAGCTTTAAATGCAGCAGTAGAAGCAGCAAGAGCTGGAGAAGCTGGTAAAGGATTTGCAGTAGTTGCAGATGAAGTTAGAAACCTTGCAGCAAAATCAGCAGAGGCAGCTAAAAATACTGAAGTCCTTATTGAAAATTCAATAGAAGCTGTAGAAAAAGGAACTACAATTGTAGATAGTACAGCTAAGTCACTTGAAAAAATAATATATACAACAAATGAAGCTACTCTTTTAGTTGATAATATAGCTAAAAAATCTGAAGAAGAAGCAAGTGCTATAAATCAAGTTACTGTAGGGGTAGGTCAAATTTCTGAAGTAGTACAAACAAACTCAGCAACATCAGAAGAAAGTGCTGCAGCAAGTGAAGAATTAACAGCCCAAGCGCATACTTTAAGAGAACTTATTGAAAACTTTAACTTAAAAGATGATGTTTCAGCTCATAAAAATATAAATTTTAATGTTTAAAATTAATATAAAAATGGTTATCAAATTTTGATAGCCATTTTTTATTTATTACAATTTTTTAACCTATTTAAAATCTGTAACAGATAAATTTTAATTCCATAGTATTTTATTAGAGTTAAAAAGGATGTGATAAAAATAAAAAAGTTTGTAGCCGTAATTATTTTATTTATAGCCATAACCATATTTCCTTCTAAGGTATTTTCTTTAAATGCAAATGAAGAAGGCCATCAATATAAAGAAAGTACAGTCATAAAATATAAAAAAGTATATGCAGATAACCTAAATGTAAGAAATGGGCCAGGACTTGATTATGAAAAAATAGGGGTTCTAAAAGAAAATCAAAAAGTTCAAGTTTTGTTTAAGGTATCAAACTGGTACAAGATAAAATTTAAAGATGGATATGGATGGTGTAGAGAAGACTATTTAAGCCAATCTATAATGGGGACAATTGAACATAAAGAAAAAATCATAAAAAATGATTCTAAAAGTAATAAAGTCATAGAAAGTAAGCATTGTATAGCAATAAAAACAATAACTAATACAATGGCATACTATCAAGATGGAGTACTTATAAAACAATTTGATGTAGCAACAGGTAAACAATCCACTCCAACTCCAAAGGGAAAATTTAAAATAGTAAATAAAATAGTAAATAGACCTTATTATAAAGATAATATACCTGGAGGAGATCCAAGAAATCCTTTAGGAAAAAGGTGGCTAGGACTTAAAGTAGGAGATACTGATGGAACAACTTATGGAATTCACGGAAATAGTAATGAAAATAGTATCGGCAAAAGTGTATCAGGGGGATGTATTAGAATGCACAATGATGAGATAAGTTGGTTATTTGACCAAGTTCCAAAAGAAACTGTAGTTGTAATAAGTGGAGAAGATAAAAGTTTTAAAGAAATATTAAAATCATACAATATAAGTGTTAATTAGAAATAGACTAGGACATACCTAGTCTATTTCTAATTATATAAATTTAGCTAAGACTTTAAATTACAATTTTTGTAAATTAAAAATTACTATTAAAAGATAAATAAATATTTAAAAAGTTAGTTAAAAATCACCAATTGAATTAATAATTAACAGATTAAAATAATAAAATTATTCCAAAATAAATATGTACAGTATAAATTCTTATATAAAGGTAAGTAATAAAGTAAACAAGTTTATAAAATATATGAAATGCAAGATACAGGAGGAAATTAGATGAATAATACAGCTTGGAAAAGTTTTAAAGATGGCAAGTGGAGCAAAGAGATAGATGTTAGAAGCTTTATACAATTAAACTATACTCCATATGAAGGAGATGACTCTTTTTTAGTTAATGCAACAGAAAAAACAAACTCATTAATAGATGAGATGATGGCATTATTTAAGAAAGAGAGAGATAATGGAGGAACTTTAGACGTAGATACGAAAACTGTATCAGCAATAGATGCTTATAAACCAGGTTATATGGATAAAGAAAAAGAGGTTATTGTAGGATTTCAAACTGATGAACCTTTAAAGAGAGCTATAATGCCTTATGGTGGAATAAGGATGGTAGAATCATCTTGTAAGGCTTATGGGTTTGAGTTAGATAAAGATGTAAAAGAAATTTTTACTAAATATAGAAAAACACATAATCAAGGTGTATTTGATGCCTATACTGATGAAATGAGAGCAGCAAGAAGATCAGGTATTATCACTGGATTACCAGATGCATACGGAAGAGGTAGAATAATAGGAGATTATAGAAGAGTTGCATTATATGGTGTTGATAGATTAATTGAAGATAAAATTAGTCAAAAAAGTAGTTTAGATGTAAGTGTTATAGATGAGGACACTATAAGATTAAGAGAAGAAATATCAGATCAAATAAAAGCATTAGAAGCTTTAAAAAGAATGGCTGAAAGTTATGGATTTGATATATCTAGACCTGCTAATAATTCTAGAGAAGCTGTTCAGTGGTTATATTTTGCTTATCTAGGTGCTATAAAAGACCAAAATGGTGCGGCAATGAGTTTAGGTAGAACTAGTACATTCTTAGATATATATTTTGAGAGAGATTTAAAAAATGGTGAAATAACAGAGGAAGAAGTTCAAGAGTTAATGGATCATTTTGTAATGAAGCTAAGAATGGTTAAGTTTCTTAGAACTCCAGAGTACAATGATTTATTTTCAGGTGACCCAACTTGGGTAACAGAATCAATAGGAGGTATGGGAATAGATGGTAGAACATTAGTTACAAAAAACTCTTTTAGAGTTTTACACACATTATATACCCTAGGACCATCTCCAGAGCCAAACTTAACTGTTTTATGGTCAAATTCTCTACCAAAAGGATTTAAAGACTTTTGCTCTAAAGTTTCAATAGATACAAGCTCTATACAATATGAAAATGACGATCTTATGAGACCATATTGGGGTGATGATTATGGAATAGCATGCTGTGTTTCTGCCATGAGAATAGGAAAGCAAATGCAATTCTTTGGAGCTAGGGTGAACTTAGCTAAAACACTTCTTTATTCAATAAATGGTGGAGTTGATGAAAAACTAGGTACTCAAGTGGGACCTAAGTTTGAGAAGGTAAATTCAGAGTATCTAGATTATGAAGAGGTAATGGAAAAGTTTGATTTGTTTACTGATTGGTTAGCTAATTTATATATAAACACTCTTAATGTAATTCATTATATGCATGATAAATATTCATATGAAGCTTTACAAATGGCATTACATGATAGAGATGTATTTAGAACTATGGCTTGTGGAATAGCTGGGTTATCTGTATGTGTTGACTCTCTATCAGCAATTAAATATGCAAAAGTTAAGCCAATAAGAAATGAACAAGGTATTGCTATAGATTTTGAAGTAGAAGGAGATTACCCTAGGTATGGTAACAATGACGATAGAGTAGACGACATAGCTATAGATTTAGTGAAAAACTTTATGAATAAACTAAAACAAAATAAGACTTATAGAAATGCATACCCTACTCAATCAATACTAACAATTACTTCTAATGTTGTTTATGGAAAGAAAACTGGAAATACTCCTGATGGTAGAAAAGCAGGAGAGCCATTTGCACCAGGAGCTAACCCTATGCATGGAAGAGATATTAGTGGTGCATTGGCTTCATTATCATCTGTTGCTAAATTGCCTTATGAGTATTCTCAAGATGGAATATCTAATACTTTCTCTATAATTCCAGGAGCTTTAGGAAAGGATGAAGAAGAAAGAGTTTTCAACCTAACTGCAATGTTGGATGGATATTTTGGACAAGGAGCACATCATTTAAATGTAAATGTATTTGATAGAGCTATGCTTGAAGATGCAATGGAAAGACCAGAAGAATATCCTCGATTAACAATAAGAGTTTCTGGTTATGCAGTACATTTTACAAAGCTTACAAGAGAACAACAATTAGATATTATAAATAGAACATTCCATACTAATAGATAAATCAAAAGTAGGTGTGATTAATTTCATACCTACTTTTAAATTTAAAATAATAGATTATAAAAATAAATTTAGTATATTAATTATTTTTTAGTTTTATTTTAAAATAAATAAAGTTAAAAATATTGCGAAAAGTTTTTCTAAATGATACACTTTAAATTACCGACCGACTGGTCGGTCAGAAAAAATATTAGGGAGAATTACATATGTTTTCAAAATTTAGTGTAAAAAGGCCATTTACAGTTTTTGTATCGGTTATACTAGTAATTATTTTAGGGGGAGTATCCTTTACAGAAATGACAACAGACTTACTTCCAAAGATAGACTTGCCTTACGTTATAGTAATGACAACTTATCCAGGAGCAAGTCCAGAAAAAGTAGAAGAATCAGTTACTAAGCCTTTGGAAAAGGTTTTAGCAACAACTAGTGGTATTGAAGATATCAACAGTGTATCAAGTGAAAACTCAAGTATGATTATGCTTGAATTTAGCCAAGACATGAACATGGATAGTGCAATGATTGACTTAAGTGGAAAGGTAGATTTAGTAAAAGGTCAATTAGATGATGAAGTAGGTGCACCAACACTTATGAAAATGAATCCAGATATGATGCCTATAATGGTAGCAAGTGTTGATATAAACAACAAAAACATAAAAGAAGCATCTAACATAGTAAAAAAAGATATTATTCCAAGCTTTGAAAGAATAGATGGAGTAGCTTCAGTTGATGCAATGGGAGTAATAGAAGAAAGTGTAAAAGTAACTTTAGATGATAGTAAAATTGAAAAACTTAATAATAAGTTAAAAAGTTCTATTGATTCAAAAATGAAATCATCACAAGATGAATTAAACAAAGCAAAAAACGAAATAGCAAAGGGAAAAGCAGAACTTAAAAATCAAAGTGAAGATAAAAGCAAAGAACTTAATGAAGGTAGTAGTGCTATAAAGACAGGAAAATCACAACTTCAAGGTGCAATCGACCAATTATCTAGTGGGAAAAAAGAATTAGAAAATCAAAAGAGTGAATTATTAAATAAAAAAAATGAACTAGAACAAATGATTAAAAATCAAGAAGAAAACAATATTCCAGTAAGTGATGAACAAAAAGAAGCTTTAGCTTTAATTGAAACTGGAATTAAAACTTTTGATGAAAAGCTTAATGAAATAACTAATCAGGAATCATCTTTAAACAGTCAATTAAAAGAACTAAATGATAAAGAAAAACAATTAGAAGCTGGAAAACAGACTCTAAATTCAGAACTAGAAAAAGCATCACAAACACTTTCAAGCAGTGAAGCTGAAATTGAAAAGTCATCTAAGGAACTAGAAAAAGCCAAAAAAGAAGCTTATAAAAATGCAGACCTTGGAAAAAACATAACTAAAGAAAATCTAAGTAATATTTTATCTGCTCAAAACTTTGCAATGCCAGCAGGGTATATAAAAGAAGGAGAAGAAGATTACATAGTTAAAATAGGTGATAAGGTTTCAAGCTTAGAGGATTTAAATAATTTAGAACTACTAAATATTGATGGAGTAGGAGAAATAACTGTTGAAGATGTGGCAAATGTTGAGCTTACAAATAATGCAGATAAAATGTATGCAAAAATAAATGGAAATGATGCAATACTATTAACTTTCCAAAAGCAAAGTACATCATCAACATCAGAGGTTTCAAAGAGAATAAATGAAACAATGAATAAACTTACAAGTGAAAATAAAGATATTCATATAACAGCTCTACAAGATCAGGGAGTTTATATTGATATAGTTATAAAATCAGTTTTAAGTAACCTAATATTAGGTGGAATACTTTCAATAATAATACTATTTGTATTCTTAAAAAGTATTAAACCAACTATAGTAATAGCATTTAGTATACCAATAAGTGTTTTATTTGCAATTACCATGATGTATTTTAGTAATGTAACTATGAACATAATATCTCTATCAGGACTAGCACTAGGTGTTGGTATGTTAGTTGATAACAGTATAGTTGTTATTGAAAATATATACAGGCTAAGAAATGATGGAATGAGTGCTAAAAAAGCATCAGTAATAGGTTCAAACCAAGTTGCAGGAGCAATATTTGCATCTACACTTACAACAGTATGTGTATTTTTACCAATAGTATTTACACATGGACTTTCTCGTCAATTATTTGAGGATATGGGACTTACAATTGCTTATTCATTACTAGCAAGTTTAATAGTAGCTCTTACATTAGTTCCAGCAATGTCATCAAAGATGCTTAATGTAAATACTAAAAAAGAACATAGACTATTTGATAAATTTGTTAACTTATATGAAAAATTACTTAAAGTAAGTCTTAAGCACAAATTTATAGTATTAATAGGATCATTAGTTTTACTAGTGGGAAGTGGATTTTTAGTAGTATCTAAAGGAACTATACTAATGCCTGAAACTGATAGTACACAGTTATCAGTAACCCTTGAGATGCCAAAAGAAGCTAAAAAACAAGATGCAAGAGACATGAGTGAAACAATAATAGATAGAATAACAGAAATTGAAGATGTAGATACAGTAGGAGCACTTCAAAGTGATGGAACAAGTTCTATGTTTGGTCAGGGTGGAAATAGCGTATCTTTTTATGTATTGTTAAAAGAAGATAAAAAACTATCAAGTAAAGAAGTTGCAAATATAATAACTAAAAAAACAAAAGACTTAAAAGCTGATATAAAAGTTAATTCATCAAATATGGATATGTCAGCATTAGGTGGATCGGGAATAAATTTAATAGTAAAAGGAAACGACCTAGATAAATTAAAAGATATAGCAAAAGACGTATCTAAAATACTAGAAAAAACAGAAGGTGTAACTGAAGTAGATAATGGTCTAGGAGATGGAAATAAAGAAACAAAAATTATAGTAGATAAAGAAAAAGCTATGAAGTACTCTTTAACAGTAGCACAAGTTTATCAAGAAGTATCGAAAGCATTAAAAAGTGAAAATACAGCAACTACATTAAATGTTGGTTCAAATGAATATCCAGTAATTGTTGTAGATGATGAAAATAATTCGTTAAGTAGAGAAAGTTTAAGCAATTACAAAATAAAAGGAACTAAAGATAACGAAGAAGTTGAAGTTAAATTAGAAAACATAGCAACTATTGAAGAAGTAGAAAGCTTAAATTCTATAAATCATGAAAGACAAGTAAGAAATATATCAGTAACAGCATCAATAGATAGTGAACACAACATAGGCCTTGTAAGTAAAGATGTTGAAGATAAATTAAAAGATTATAAACTACCTGATGGTTACACTATAGATATGGGTGGAGAGCTTGAGTCTATGAATAGTGCTTTTGGTGATTTAATAAAAATGATTTCTCTGGCAATATTATTTATTTACTTAATAATGGTTGCACAGTTCCAGTCATTATTATCACCATTTATAGTATTATTTACAATACCACTTGCATTTACAGGAGGATTCTTAGGTCTTTTAGTAACAGGATTTGAACTAAGTATGATATCAATGCTAGGATTTTTAATGCTTGCAGGTATAGTAGTTAACAACGGTATAGTATTTATTGACTATGTTAACCAACTAAGACTTAGTGGTTTAGACAAAAAAAGTGCATTAGTATTAGCTGGAAAAACTAGAATAAGACCAATTCTTATGACAGCACTTACAACAATACTTGGACTTTTAACACTAGCAATGGGCATAGGTACAGGAGCAGAGATGATTCAGCCAATGGCAATAGTTACAATAGGTGGACTTAGTTATGCAACAGTTTTAACCTTATTTATAGTTCCTATTATGTATGATATACTTAATAGAAAAGAATTAAAACAAAACATAATTGATGAGGAGGAGATGTAGTGGAAAACAACACTCACTCTGAAAAAGAAATATTAATTTTTAATGCAGTAAATGAACTTTTAAATGAAGGAGTAAAACTTCACACAGTAAAAGTTGCTGATATTGCGAAAAAGGCTGGAATTGGAAAAGGAACTATTTACGATTACTTTAAATCTAAAGAAGAAATTTTAGAAAGAGCTTTTCTTTATAATATGGATATAGAACTTTATGAAAACATAAAAAAAATAAATAAAGGAAACAACTTCAAAGAGAAAGTTTATATTATATTAGATATAATTGAAAAAAGTACAACTGATTATAGTTCTTTTAGTAATATATTATTTTCTAATTTAAGTCACAATGAATTTAAGGGAATATTAGAAAATAACAAAGATTATATTAATAAAAGATATGAATTATTAAAAAAATCTATAAATGATTTATTATCAATTGGAGTTTTGGAAAATATCATAAAAGAACAAGAAGATAAAGATTATCAAATTATGGTATTTGAAAGTGTGGTAACGGGATTTGGTCATACAATATGTATTAAAAATGAAGATAAAAAAACAATTGAAAATATAAAATCTAGAGCATACAAATTGCTTATAAAGGGATTAAATTAAAAAAGAGCCTTATATAAAGGCTCTTTTTTAATTTATATATTCCTCAGATTGTATAATCTTTGATTTTTTCTTTTCAATAAATCTATTAATATATATAATAATTACTCCAGTAACTGGAACTGATAACATCATTCCTAGAAAACCTGTATACTTACCAGCTAAAGTAACTGCAAGTATAGTTAGTATAGGAGGAACTCCAACTTGTTTTCCAACAAAGTGAGGTTCAAGTATTGCACTTTCTAATTGCTGAACTATAATCATAACAACTAAAACTATTAAAGCCTTATCAAAAGAGAAGAATAGGTTTATAAATGTTGCAACTATAGTTCCTATGATTGGACCAAAGAATGGAATCATATTTGTTATACCAACTATTATCCCAACAAATAATGGATAATGAGAGTTTAATAAGAATAAAATTATAGTACAAGCAGTACCATAAATTAAAGAATCTAAAAACTTTGCAATTATATAAGAACCTATATTTTTATCAAGAATTTTACCAAATTCTTTAGCCTTTAAGTAAAACTTACCAAATAAACATTCACATAAATCATTAACTATTTCTATATTTCTTTCCTTAGATAATAATAAGTATATTGAAATAACTATACCTAAGAATATGTTAACTGTATAAGTAACTATTAAACCTATTAACTCTAATAAAGTTTGGCTAAGTACACCTGCAATAGATGTAATTGATGGAATTAAAGTGTTTGTTATAAAATCCTTAACTTGAAGTGCAGATTCTGGATTTTTTACACTTATATTAAAATTAGCAAGTGCAGAAGTAATTACACTTTCAACATCTTTTATACTATGTGGCATAAGTGAATACAAATCAGTTATATTTGTCTGTATTATTGGAACTATATATATCCAAACAAATACTAAACTTATTAAAAGAACACCATAAATTATGGCAACACTAATACCTCTATTTAATTTGAACTTTTTTTGTAAAAGATTCATAGGCTTATTTAATATATAAGCAATAAAAAAACCTATAACAAAAGGTGTTAACACCCCAGATATTGTCTGAATGTTAGTTGTGATAAAACTTAATATTTGATTGAAATTTTTATAGATAATTACTCCTATGAAAAAAATTATAATTGGAACAATATATCGTATAGATTTCGAGACTTCATCTAAAAACTTTTTCATGTATCCTCCTTAAAGTTATTCCTAAATTAATATTTAAAGTAGTATACCATTAAAATTGAAATTTTTAAACTTAAAATTTATAACAATTAAATAAATATAAACTTATATAAGTTTTTTTGAAAAAAAATAAATAATGTAGTAAAATAAAGTTGACTAAAACAATTATGATAAGGGTTGATAATATTGGAGTATATTTTAAATAAAAGACAGTTAAAAATAATTGAAATACTAAAAAATAGTACCGAACCTATAAACAGCAAAGCACTAGCTACTGATATAGGTTGTTCTACAAAAACTATACAGGTAGAAGTTAAAAACATAAACTCTACTTTAGAAAAAGTAAAAATAGACTCAATAAGAGGAATGGGATATAAATTAGTTGGAGACATTAAATCAGTTGATAAGCTAGAAAACAATACAAATTACAATGATGTGGATAGGGTAAGTTATATATTAAAACAAATTTTAACTTTGTATAAAAATAAAACTCTAAAACTAGAAAATTTAGCTGATGATATGTATGTTAGTTTATCAACAATAAAAAATGACTTAAAAGAAGTTAAAGATATATTAAAAGATTATAATTTGAAAATAATATCAAAACATAAATTAGGAATTAGCTTAGATGGAGATATTGAGGATTTAAAAAGATGTATATTAGAATCAAATATTAAATATAAGGATTTAAGTCTAGAAGGCTTTTTTTCTGATTATGTAAAATTAAACATAGGAAATATAAGACTAGAAATTTTAAATAATCTTCAAGAAGAAAATATCATACTTACAGATTATGAATTTAATAATATATTCAATTACATATTAATATCTTTATCTATAGAAGAAAATAAAGATTATAAAAGTTATACAAAAGATTATATAACAAACTATCAAAACAAATTTATAAAAGAAAATAACAAAGAAAATAAAGAAAAAATACTTAACTCAATAGAAAAATTCACTAAAAATTTAAAACTTGCAACATCTATAGATTTAAGTAATGATAGAGTTTTTAAAGAATATTTATATAGACATATAAAAAGCTTTTGCATAAAAAAAGACTTTGGGGTAAACAATCAAAGTATAGTTGCAAATGAAATAAAACTAAAATATCCATTTGCTTTTGAGTTAGCAACTATTGCAAAAACTACTTTAGAAAAAGATTTAGACCTTGAAATTGACGAAAATGAAACTGCAAATATTGCTATACACATAGGTGGAGCTCTTCAACGGTCTCGTGAAAACATAAACGAAAAAAGCTTAAAAGCTATAATAGTATGTGCATCTGGAGTAGGAACTTCAATGCTTATAAAAGCAAAATTAGAAGCTAAGTTTGATAAAAAAATTGAAATATTAAAAGTTATACCATCTTATTTAATAGACTATGTAAAGGTTTTAGATGTAGATTTTATAATAGCTACAGTACCTGTTAATATTAAAGATATACCTGTAATAAATGTATCACCATTTTTAGATGATAAGGAAATAAAGATTATAGAGAAGTTTTTAGATACAGGAAAAATATATTATAATATAAATTTATCTGAAATCTTTAATAAAGAATTGTTTTTTACAGATTTAGATTTTGATAACAAATTTGATGTTATAAATTATATGTCAAACATTTTACTTCAAAAGAATTATATAGATGAGGAAATGAAAAACTCTTATATAGACAGAGAAAAAATAGCCACAACTGAAATTGGAAACATGGTAGCAATTCCTCATGGTGCTAAAGGTAAGGTTTTTAAAAATGCTGTTGCAATTGGAATACTTAAAAATCCTATACCTTGGGAAATTGGACAGGTAAGGTTAGTTGTTATGCTTTGTCTGCAAAAGGAAAGTATACTAAACTATGAAGACTTATTTTCTAATATATATAAGCGAATAGATTCAATAGCAAAAGTTATAAGCATTTGTGAGTCTAAAAAATACGATAAATTTATAGCTATGTTTAAAAACTAAAAACATAAAACGACAAATTTCTCTTTTAACTAAGAGAAATTTTTTGTCTTTTAGGAAAATGTATTCAAAGGTATTATAAATGTATAAGATAACACTAACGAGGTGATAACATGATTTACACAGTAACACTTAATCCATCAATAGATTATGTAATAAAACTTAATAATCTAAAAACTGGAGAAGTTAATAGAACTGACGAGGAATACGTATACCCAGGTGGTAAGGGTATAAACGTATCACTAGTATTAAAACAATTAGGATATAAAAGTAGAGCACTAGGTTTTGTAAGTGGATTTACTGGAGCATATATAAAAGATACTTTAATAAATAAAGGATTAGAAGAAGATTTTATAAATCTAGAAAATGGATTTACCAGAATAAATGTAAAAGTAAAAAGTAGTGAAGAAACAGAGATAAATGGACAAGGTCCAAATATAGATAAATTAGCTTTAAATAAGTTATATGAAAAGCTTGATAAGTTAGAGGAAAATGATATTTTGGTATTAGCAGGTAGCATACCAAAAACCCTAGATTCTTCTCTTTATGAAAATATAATGAAAAGGCTAGAAGGAAAAAATGTAAAAATAGTAGTAGATGCAACAAAAGATTTACTAATGAATGTGTTAAAGCACAAACCATTTTTAATAAAACCAAACAATCATGAATTAGAAGAATTGTTTAATGTTAAGCTTAAAACTACTGATGAGATAATAACCTATGCTAAAAAATTAAAAGAAATGGGTGCTAAAAATGTATTAGTATCTAGAGGAAAAGATGGGGCATTACTAATAACAGAAGACGAAAAAGTTTTAATAAGTAATGTAGCAAATGGAAAAGTTAAAAATTCAGTAGGTGCAGGAGACTCTATGGTAGCAGGTTTTATAGCAGGATACTTAAAATCAAACTCTTATGAAGAAGCTTTAAGACTAGGAGCAGCCAGTGGAGGAGCAACAGCATTTTCAAATGATTTAGCAACAAAAGAATATATATACGATTTAATAGATGAAATAAAAATAGAAGGGAGATAAAATATATGAAAATAGTAGACTTAATAGATAAAAAATCCATAAGCCTTGACTTAAAAGCAAAAGATAAAAGTGATGCTATAGATAAGTTAGTAGAACTAGTAAACAATAGTGGAAACTTAAATGATAAAAAAGAATACAAAGAAGCTATAATAGCTCGTGAAAATCAAAGTACGACAGGTATAGGAGAAGGAATAGCAATACCTCATGCTAAAACTAAAGCAGTTAAAAATGCATGTTTAGCTGCAGCAGTCTCTAAAAAAGGTGTTGATTATGAATCTTTTGATGGTAGTCTTTCACACTTATTCTTTATGATAGCAGCACCAGAAGGGGCTAATAATACTCACCTTGAAGTATTATCAAGGTTATCTACAATACTTATGGACGAAGAGTTTAGAGAAAAATTAATGAATGCTCAAAATGTAGATGAGTTTTTAAACTTAATAGACTATAAAGAAAAAGAGAAATTCCCAGAAGAAGAAAAGGAAGAGGTTGTAGATATTTCAAAAAGTTCTTCTTCAAAATATCCAACAGTATTAGCAGTTACAGCTTGCCCAACGGGAATAGCACATACTTTTATGGCGGCAGAAAGTTTAAACAAACAAGCGGATAAAATGGGTGTTAACATAAAGGTAGAAACAAATGGTTCATCAGGTGCTAAAAATGTTTTAACTAAAGAAGAAATAGAAAATGCAACGGCTATAATAGTTGCTGCTGATAAAAAAGTTGATATGGCTAGATTTAATGGAAAGAAAGTCATAATAACTAAGGTAGCAAATGGAATTCACAAAGCAGAAGAGTTGATAACTAAAGCACAAAATGGAGATGCTCCAATATATAACCATGAAGGAAACGCAGAAGCTTCAGAAGAAGTTGAAAATGAAACAGCATTTAGAAAAGTATATAAACACTTAATGAATGGTGTATCAAATATGTTACCATTTGTTGTAAGTGGAGGTATATTAATAGCACTAGCATTTTTACTAGATAACTATTCTATAAACCCAGCAAACTTTGGTTCAAATACACCAATAGCTGCTTTCTTTAAATCTATAGGAGATGTTGCTTTTGGATTTATGCTACCAGTACTTGCAGGATATATTGCATATAGTATAGCTGATAGACCTGCTTTAGTTGTAGGTTTTGTAGGTGGGGCTATGGCAAATGCAGGTGGTTCAGGATTTTTAGGAGCATTACTTGCAGGTTTCTTAGCAGGATATTTAGTAGTAGGACTTAAAAAAGTATTTAGTGTTTTACCAGATTCATTAGATGGTATAAAACCTGTTTTACTATATCCTTTATTTGGGACACTTTTAATGGGTATAATAATGACATTTATAGTAATACCTCCAGTTGCAGCACTTAACTTAGGAATAACTAATTTCTTAAATGGACTAGGAACAAGTTCTAAGTTAATACTTGGATTAGTACTAGGTGGTATGATGGCAATAGATATGGGTGGACCTATAAACAAGGCAGCTTATGTATTTGGAGTTGCATCACTTCAATCAGGACAATATGAGATAATGGCAGCAGTTATGGCAGGTGGTATGGTACCTCCTTTAGCTATAGCACTTGCTACAACTTTCTTTAAAAATAGATTTACAAAAGAAGAACAAGAATCAGGTAAAGTTAACTATGTAATGGGGTTATCATTTATAACTGAAGGTGCTATACCATTTGCAGCAGCAGATCCTCTAAAAGTTATACCAGCTTGTGTTGTAGGTTCTTCTATAGCAGGAGCACTTAGTATGATGTTTAATGTAACTTTAAGAGCACCACACGGAGGAATATTTGTTGTACCAGTTGTTGGTCATCCTCTAGCATACTTAGGAGCTATAGTTATAGGTTCTGTTGTAGGAATGATACTTTTAGCAGTTCTTAAAAAGCCAATAAATGAATAGTTAAAGTTTTAAATATAAATAATAAAAAGATACTACTTAAGGATTTAGAAAAGAATAATTACCTTAAGTAGTATCTTTTTTATTTTATACTATATTTTTTAAGATAATAAACAATCATAAGTATTGCTCCACCTGATGCATATATCATGTCTTTCATAGTGTCAGTTAGCCCTCCACCTTGAGTTTTCATATTTAAGTAAGTATCAAGTAAGTACTCAACTATTTCACAGACACCTGAAACTCCCAAGCTAAAGAAAAAAACAACTAAGAAAAATAGTATTTTATCCAGTAAGTTTCTTGGTGGGGATACAAATATATATCTAAGTATGTTTAGACAAATCTTAACCGTTATAAACCCTGATAAAAAGTGTAAAAAACTATCATAGGGTTTAAAAACATCATACATTCTATAACTAGAGCCTAGCAAAAAAGACAATATAATAAATAGATTACCAACTATATAAAGAGGTTTATCTACAACCTTAAAATTTCTAAAGTAAAACTTGCTTAAAATAAAAGCTATTAAAAAAGAAATAAAGCATATAAAAGCTTTACCTTTTTCATTTATAGATAAAAAATAAATAAAAGAAAAAATATATATAAGATAAACTATCCATTTAAATAAGTTTAAAGATTTAGTTTTCATAACAATACCTACCTTAAGATTTTTTATTATTATGTGTATTTAAAAAAAATATATTACTTTAAAGGGAGAGAAGTTCAAGTGTTAAAACTATGTTAAAAGCTTTTGAAAAGTGTTGCAAAAATGTAACAAACATATATAATATAAAGTATAAATAAATTAAGTACTCCTTGAAGGGGAGTAGCTTTCGTTAAAACGATAATCAATCGTCAATTTCGGATATTTCATATCCCGGTTGATTAGCAAGATAAAACCTTGTTAGCGAGACCTTCAAGCAAATTTTACTTTTAAAGTTTGCTTGGAGGTCTTTATTATTTAAATAAATTTTTCGGAGGTTAAGTATGTTTTATAAAAAAAGTATCGATGAAACATTAAATCACTTAAACACCAGTTTAGATGGTTTAACATCAGATCAAGCAAAAGACTTACTAGAAAAACATGGATACAATGAATTAAAGGAAAAGGCTAAAACTCCAACTTGGAAATTATTCTTAGAGACTTTTAAAGACCCATTAGTAATCATCTTGTTAATAGCAGCCTTAGTTCAAGTATTTTTAGGAGAAGGAACAGAAAGTTTAATAATATTTGCAGTTATAGCACTAAACTCTGTATTATCAGTAGTTCAAACTAAAAAAGCAGAAGGTTCACTTGCAAGCCTTAAAAAGCTATCAGTACCAAATGCAAAAGTTATAAGAGATGGAATAAAGATTACACTTCCTTCAAGGGATATTGTGCCAGGGGATATAGTAATTTTAGAAGCTGGAGATTATGTACCAGCTGACGGTAGAGTTATAGAATCACAAAATCTTAAAGTAGTAGAAGGAATGCTTACAGGAGAAGCAGAACCTGTTTTAAAACATGAAGAAATAATAAATGAAGATGTAGCATTAGGAGATCAAAAGAACTTAGTATTTAGTGGATCTATGGTAGTTTATGGTAGAGCAGTATATGTAGTAACAAAGACTGCTATGGACAGCGAAATGGGTAAAATAGCAGATTTACTAGAAAATGCAGAAAATAAACAAACGCCACTTCAAGTTAAACTAGATGAATTTAGTAAAAAATTAGGTATATGGATAGTACTACTTGCAGCACTAATCTTTGGTATAGAGGTTATGAGAGGTGGAGACTTAGTAAATTCATTTATGTTTGCAATAGCAATAGCAGTTGCAGCTATACCAGAAGCACTATCTTCTATAGTTACAATAGTTTTAGCAGTTGGGACAAACTCTATGGCTAAAAAACAAGCTATAATAAGAAAATTACCAGCAGTTGAAACATTAGGTTCAACAAGTGTTATATGTACAGATAAAACTGGAACATTAACTCAAAACAAGATGACAGTTGTAGATACTTATATATATAATCCGAAAAAAGCTTTAGTAGATAATGAATATGAAGAAGTTGCAGCATCAGAAGCAGTATCTCTTCAAGAAAGTTATTTAATACTTGGGTCTTCACTTTGTAATGACTCAGATTTAACTAACGAAGGTGTAGAAATAGGAGATCCTACAGAAGTAGCACTTATGCATTATGCTAACAAAAAAGGATTTGATTACAAAGAAATAAGAGAAATAAATAAAAGAGTAAGCGAATTACCATTTGATAGTGACAGAAAGTTAATGTCAACTGTTAACAAAATAGAAAATGAAGTAGTAATGTTTACTAAAGGAGCACCAGATGTAATCTTTAGTAGATGTAAATATGTATTAGTTGGTGATGAAGTAGTTAAAGCAACTGATGAAATAATAAATGAATACAAAAAAATGAACGAAGAATTTTCAAACAAAGCTTTAAGAGTTTTGGCATTTGCAACTAAAAAAGTAAGTGATGAAAGTTTTGTACCTTCAATTGAAGATGAAGATAATTTAACATTAATAGGACTTACTGCAATGATAGACCCTCCAAGAGATGAGGTATATGAAGCAGTAGAAAATGCAAGAAAATCTGGTATAAAAACTGTTATGATAACAGGAGACCATAAAACAACAGCAAAAGCAATTGCAATGGATATAGGAATATTTGAAGAAGGTGATATGGCACTTACTGGTAATGAATTAGATGCTTTAAGTGAAGAAGAATTAGATAAAAACTTAGAACATATATCAGTATATGCAAGAGTTTCACCAGAAAATAAAATAAGAATAGTAAAAGCATGGCAAAATAAAGGTAAAGTTTGTGCAATGACAGGTGATGGAGTTAATGATGCACCAGCTCTAAAACAAGCAGATATTGGTATAGGTATGGGAAGTGGAACAGAAGTTGCAAAAGATGCATCAGATATGGTATTAGTAGATGATAACTTTGCAACAATAGTTAAAGCAGTAGAAGTAGGTAGAACAGTTTATACAAATATTAAAAAATCAATAATGTATTTATTCTCAGGAAACTTAGGCGGAATAATTGCTATACTATTTGCAGTATTTGCAGGACTTCCAAATCCATTTACAACAATACAATTATTATTTATAAACTTAGTAACAGATTCGCTACCAGCAATAGCACTTGGTCTTGAAAAACCAGAAAAAGGTGTTATGAAAAATCCTCCAAGAGACAAAGCTGAAAGTATATTCTCAAAAGATGCTATAAGATTTGTTACAATTAGAGGATTTATAATAGGTATAGTTACAATAGCTGCTCAACTTATCGGTATGAAACATTCAGTAGAACTTGGAGTTTCAATGGCATTTGCAACACTTACATTATCTAGAATACTTCAGACATTTGCAGCAAGATCAAATTCAGAAACAGTATTTGAATTAGGATTTAAGAGCAACAAATACGTATTAGGTGCAGTAGTAGTATGTTTAGGAATGTTCTCATTAACATTACTACCATTTATGAGAGATGTATTTACAATGCCAAGTAGCTTTAATTTTACAAACTTAGCTATATCATTAGGTCTAGCAATAACTTCTACTTTATTAATGGAAGTTAGCAAAGTTATAAAGAAAAAATAATTAAAGATATTTAAATAAGGGTGTAGACAAAGTCTGCACTCTTTGAATATAATTATATAAAAATTAAGTTTTAGGAGGAAAATATGAATAATTTAGATTCAGACCCCGGAGGGATACTCACCCAGTTAATTTTAATAGCTATATTAACAGCTATAAATGCATTTTTTGCATCAGCAGAAATGGCCATAGTTTCGGTCAATAAATCGAAAGTGCAGGCTTTAAGTGAAGAAGGTAATGAAAAGGCAAAATTACTAGAAAAGCTTATTAAAGAGCCAAGTAACTTTTTATCAACTATACAAATAGGTATAACATTAGCTGGGTTTTTCTCGAGTGCATCTGCTGCTACTGGGTTATCGACTTATGTATCAGATATATTAAAGCCTTTAAATATCTTATATAGTAATGAAATATCAATGATAGGTATAACTTTAATACTTTCTTATTTTACTTTAGTATTTGGTGAGTTAGTACCAAAGAGAATAGCACTTAAAAAATCAGAAAGTATAGCATTATTTTCAGTAAAACCAATATATCTTTTATCTAAAATAGCAAAACCATTTATAAAGATACTTTCATTTTCAACAGGAATTATATTAAAGCTAACAGGAAATAATTCTATTGATGTAGAAGAAACTATATCAGAAGAAGAAATAAAAGCTTTAATATATAGATCAACAGAAGATGGATTGATAGAAGATGATGAGAAAGATATGCTATATAAAGTATTTGAGTTTAACGATAGGCTATCAAAAGAAATTATGACTTCAAGAAGTGATACTTTCTTAATAAATATTGATGATGATTTTAAGTCTATTTTATCTGAAATCTTAGAGTATAATTTTTCAAGAGTACCAGTTTATAAAGAAAATACAGACAATATAATAGGAATACTTTATACAAAAGACTTATTAGCAGAAGCTAGTAAAGTAGGTTTTGACAATATAAAAATAGAAAAAATACTTCATAAACCTTGCTTTGTTCCAGAGGTAAAGCCAGTAAATGAATTATTTAAACTTTTAAAAGAAACTAAAGTACATCTAGCTGTATTATTTGATGAATATGGAGGCTTTTCAGGAATAGTCACTATGGAAGATTTAATAGAAGAAATAATGGGTGACATAGAAGATGAGTACGATAAAGGTGAGGATATAAGTCAGATAAGTGAAGATACCTTTATGGTAAAAGGGTATTTAAGTGTAAATGACTTTAATGATAGATTTGACCTAGATATAGAAGAAGGGGATTACGATACTTTAAATGGATACTTAACTGAGTCCCTTGGTAAAATCCCTGAGGAAAATGAAATAGTAGAACTTGAAAAAGTCAAGTTTACGGCAATTAAGGTTAAAAACAGAAGAGTTGAGGAAATTCAAGTAAATTTATTAAAAATAGAAGATAAAATATAAAAAATGGAGTAATGCTAAGTTATTTAGCATTACTTTTTTTATTAAAAAAGTATTATGTATACAATTTTATTGTTTTTAACAATATGGGTATATAAATAATTAAGCATTTTAGAAAAAGGAGTGATTAATTGTGGGAAGATTAGGAATATCAATATACGTAGATAAATCTAATGAAGAAGAACTAAAAGATTATATTGATAGAGCTGAGAAAAATGGCTTTAGCCGTATATTTTCATGTCTACTATCAGTAGATGATGACAGAGAAAATATTTTAAATAAATTTAAAGCTATAAATGAATATGCTCATTCTAAGGGATTTGAAATAATATTAGATGTTAATCCAAAAGTATTTGATGAACTTGGGATAAGTTATGATGATTTAACATTTTTCAAAGAATCTGGTAGTTACGGGATAAGGTTGGATATGGGATTTACAGGACTTGAAGAATCATTAATGACTTTTAACCCACATAATTTAAAAATTGAAATAAATATGAGTGACTATACTAAATATATAGATACTATAATGGATTATCAGCCTAAAAAAGAAAATATAATAGGATGTCATAATTTTTATCCAAATAAAAATAGTGGATTAACATTAGAACATTTTATTAAATGTAGTGATAAATTTAAAAAATATGGATTAAAAACAGCATCATTTGTTACAAGTCAAAATGAAAATACATTTGGACCATGGCCTGTTACAGAAGGATTACCAACGCTTGAAGTACATAGAAGCTTACCTTTAGATGTACAAGTAAAGCATTTAATAGCATTAGGTAATATAGATGATATAATAATTTCTAATTGTTATCCAACTGATGAAGAATTAGAAAAAGTAGGTTCTATGAGAAAAGATGTAGTTACTTTTGATATTGAGTTAATAGAAAACTTACCTTATATAGAAAAAGATATTGTATTAAAAGAACTTCACTTTAATAGAGGAGATGTATCTAGCAATATGATAAGATCTACTCAATCAAGATCTAAATATAAAGATTATGAATTTGAGATATTTAATACTCCTCAAGTTATAAAAAGAGGTGACGTTTTAATTGAAAGCGATAAAGGTAAAAATTATGTAGGAGAATTACAGGTAGCACTTTGCGATATAAAAAATAATGGGAAAGCAAATGTTGTAGGTCATATAAGAGAAGATGAAATTTTTATACTTGATTTTATAAAACCATGGCAAAAATTTACTTTTAGATCTATTTAGTATAATAAAAATTATAAAAGTTCATATAATGTATAAATAAATTTTTTTGGAGGTCAATTATGTATGAGTTTATAATAAGTATAATGACAACACTTATACTAACCTCAACACCAATGTTTATAAAGTATATAATGAACAATTTGATAAATATAATCAAGTATTATACTTGTTTAATAAAACTAACTAAATTATCTTTAGAAATATAGTTAAAAATAGTGCTTATGAAAATTTTCATAAGCACTATTTTTAACATAGAAACAAAAAAATAATATATTTTAGACTTAAGTGATATAATTTTATTAATAAAATTTAAATAAACAAAAAGGGGAAATTAAAATATGTTAAATGGAGCTATTATATTTTTTTCTGGAACAGGAAATACAAAATATATTGCAAAGCTTTTTAAGGAAAAGTTTAAACTTGAAAATATAAATACAGATCTTATAGACATACAAAAGGAAGATAAGTTAAATAAAACCTATGATTTTTATGTTTTTGGAGGACCAATTCATGCAGAAATGATACCAAAGATATTAGTTGATTGGATAAACAAAAACATAGAAAATGAAAATAAAAAATGTATAATTTATCATACTTTAGCAGGTGATAGACATAGTGAAAGTAGAATATATTTAGCCAAGATTTTAAATAAAAAAGGTTTAGATGTAGTTATAAATACTTCTATCCAAATGCCTAATAATTATTATCACAAGTTCTTTAAAAGAGATAGTGATGAAGAAATTGAAAGAGTATTATCACTAGCTCCAAGTAAGGTAGATAAAATTGTAAAAGATTTTTTAAATGAAAATAGAAGTGATATTAACTATAAAAAGTCAACTTTTGCAACAAAAATGGTTTATGATGTTTTTCTAGTTTATGCTAAAAAATATGCAAAGAGAAATTTTTCTTTAGATAAAAATAAATGTATAGATTGTAAAATTTGTGAACATGAGTGTCCTACTAAAAATATATATATAGAAAATAAAAATATAGAGTTTTATAATAAGTGTATAGGCTGTGAAAAATGTATACATAGATGTCCAACAAATGCTATTTTATTTAATAAAAAACCATTTGTTCCTTATAAAATAGAACAGTACTTAAAGAAATAAAATCAAATATCTATATTAAAGTCAAAGTGAAAAATGATATTGATTTTAATATAGATATTTTTTTGACAATAAAAAGGAGGAGATACAAATGAGAATAGGGGTTTCAAGTACAACTAAATATGTTGATAACTATTGTAGTGAAACTTTAAAAATACCGCTTATAGTAATGATGGAAAATGCTGCATTAAAAGCATACAAACATATAAATAAAAAAGAGTTTAAAAATTATACGATAGTATGTGGAGTAGGTAATAATGGAGGAGATGGACTTGCTATAGCAAGACATCTTATAGCACAAGGTAAAAATGTCGAAGTATTTTTAGTAGGGAAAATAGAAAAATTAAGTGAATGCTCAAAGATAAATTATCAAATTTTAAAAAATATGCAAATTGATATTAATACTATTGAAGATATGAATGATACCAAAGATTTGAATAAACTTAAAATGGGTATAAACAAAAGTGACTTACTAGTTGATGCAATTTTTGGAACAGGCTTAAAAAGAGAAGTAATTGGAGTTTTTAAAGAGTGTATAAATATTATAAATGAATATAAAAACATATATTCAATAGATGTACCGTCAGGTATTAATTGTGATAATGGAGAAGTTTTAGGTATTTGTGTAAAAGCAAATAAAACTATATGCTTTGAATTTTATAAAAGAGGATTTTTTAACTATGAAGTAAAAAAATACTTAGGAGAAGTAGTAGTTGAAAATATAGGGATACCAAAAGATGTTTTAAATAAATTTGATACAAAAGAGTATATAACAAATAATGAATATATTAAAAATAGTATGCTTAAAAAAGATACATATAGTTTTAAAAGTGATTATGGAAAAGTTTTAATAATAGCTGGAAGTGATGGATTTTACGGTGCAAGTTATATAGCTACACAAGCAGCAGTAAAAAGCGGAAGTGGCTTAGTAACATTAGTAAGTGATAAAGAGGTTTTAGAAAAAGCAAGTATTAGGCTAACAGAAGCTATGACTTGTAGTTTTGAAGATGAAAGATTAGAAAAATTATTAAACTCTTGTAATGCAATCGGATTTGGTTGTGGTATGGGAAATAATGAAAGTACATTTGAAAAATTAAAATATATAATCAAAAAATCTAAATGCCCCATAGTAATAGATGCAGATGGAATTAATGTTCTTGAAAATAGATATGAAGAAGTATTCAAACTGAAAAAAGATATAATAATAACGCCACATTTAGGAGAAATGTCTAGACTAACAGGATTAGATGTAGAATATATAAGAAAAAATAGAATAGATGTAGCTAAAGAATTTGCAAAAAAACATAATATAATAGTTCTTTTAAAAGGTTATGAAACAGTTATAACAAATGGAGTTTTAACGTACATAAATCCAACAGGCAACCATAAAATGGCAAATGGAGGTATGGGAGATACTCTTACAGGAATTATAACTTCATTTATTGGTCAAGGCATGAAAACTATAGATTCTGCTATTTGTGCAGCTTATATACATGGATTTATAGGTGATGAATTATCAGATAAACTATATACTGTAAATGCAACAGATATAATAAATAGTTTACAAAGTTGCATAGAAAAGTTTATATAATTAAGAGGAAAAGATATATTTTTGATTTAGCAAAATATATCTTTTTTATTATTTAGACAAAAAATAAAAAAGTTGAAAATGTGATAAAATAAAAATGTTAGTGGAGGTGAAATTAGTAAGTGATAGTAAATAGAAGGGAATTGAAATACCCTATAGGGGAAATGGATTATTACAAAGTAAATGATTTATTTAAACGAGTTTTAAATCCAGACCCAAATAATAAAGAATATGGGTATAGGATAAGAAGTCTGTATTTTGACAGTTTAAATGATGATGATTATTATGCAAAAATTAATGGCGAGGAAGTAAGAAAAAAAATAAGACTAAGAATTTATGACACAAAAACCGATAAGGTAAAGCTTGAAATCAAGCGGAAAATAAATATAAGCCAAAGAAAAGAAACTGTAACAATAACAAGAGAAGACGCAATAAAACTTATAAATATGGATTACAGTGTACTTCTTAAATACAATAATGATATAGCAAATAGCGCTTATAATATTATGACAATGGGACAATACAGGCCGGCAGTTTTAGTTGACTATAATAGAATTGCATACATACACACAGAAAACAATATCAGAGTTACTCTAGATAGTGATATAAGATCTAATGAGTTTGACTTTAATATGTTTAGTGAAGATGTATCCATGACTCCTATTGTAGATTATTATAATGCAGTTTTAGAAGTAAAATTTGATGGGGAGTTATTTTGTTGGATATCCCAAGCTTTAGCAGACTTAGATACAACTAATAGGTCTTTAAGTAAGTATTGTAGTTCAAGAAGACTTTTTGAAAATTATTTATTATAAAGGGAGAAGTAATAAAATGAAAGAAACATTATATAAATATTTAACATCACAAAGTGGAACAATAACAACTTTTGATGCACTAGAAACAATGTTTATAGCTCTTATACTGTCTATGGTAGTATTTTGGACGTATAAAATAACTTTTAGTGGGGTTATGTATAATAGAAAGTTTAATGTATCTTTAGTTATGATAACTTTAGTTACAACTATGGTTATGATTGTAATTGGTAGTGATATAGCTCTATCTTTAGGTATGGTAGGGGCACTATCTATAGTTCGTTTTAGAACAGCAATAAAAGATCCAAGAGATACTGGTTATATATTTTGGTGTATAGCTATAGGCCTTAGCGTAGGAAGTTCTAATTACATGATAGCAATTATTGGTTCACTATTTTTATTTACAGTTTTATCTTTATTTAGCTTTAGTGGTTTTGGAAAAGAAGATAGATATATACTTATAATAAGAGGTCTTAGAGAAAAAGAAGAAGAGATAATGAGATGTGTCTTTAACTCTTTTAAAGGAAGTCAGCTAAGAGCTAAAAACTCAGTTAAAGATAACATAGAAATAATTTATCAAATTAAAATTAAGAATAATCAAGATAAGAACATATTAGATGATTTATATAAAATTGAAGGTGTAAATACAGTAAACATAGTTGCTCAAAATGGAGAAACCATAGGTTAGGGGATGAACCATGAAAAAAGATATATTCAAAAGTATAGTTGCCTTTGGGTTTTTAGTTTTAGCCTTAATATTAGTAGCAAATTTAAGTAACATAAAAAAGGAAGCAAAAGAAACATTAAAAAGTGAAAGAATAAAAAAGATTACAAAGCTTTATAAATCAGATGAAATGAATAAAGATTATAATCTTCCAATAGTAGTTATAAATACTGATGGAGAAAATTTAAAAAGAGATGATACTATAAATGGAGACATTCAAATATATAATAGTAAGTCTGGTATAAATAAATTAACAGATATACCTCAAACTGTAAGTAGAGCCAGTTTTAAAATAAGAGGAAATAGTAGTAGTAAATACCCTAAAAAACAATTTAGTATAAAACTTTTAAACAAAAAAGGAAATGAAAAAGAAGAAAGCATATTAGGCATGCCAAAAGATTCAGAGTGGATTTTAAATGCGCCTTTTGCAGATAAATCTTTAATGCGAAATTACCTAGCACTAAATACTTCAAATAAAATTATGGGATATGCTTCAAAAACTAAATTTTGTGAGGTATTTATAGTTAATGATAAAAGTTTAGAAATAAAACCTAAAGATTATCAAGGTGTTTATGTTATGATTGAAAAAATCAACAGAGGTGAGGATAGAGTTGATATAAAAAAAACCATAGACAATATGGATGAAACAAGTTTTATAGTAGCAAAAGACAGACAAAAAAGTGGAGAAATAGGACTTAAAACCTATGGACTAGAAACATCGATATACAATCATGGGTTTAATGTTAAATATCCAAAAAAAGATTTAACTCCTGGAAAGTATCAGTACATACAAAAATATTTAAGTGAGTTTGAAAGAATGCTTTACTCTGATAAATTTAATGACCCAGCAATTGGATATAACAAGTTTATCGATGTTGATTCTTTTGTTGATTTTTACATAATAAATGAATTTTTCAAAAATACAGATGCTGGAATTTATAGTACTTACTTTTACAAAGACTATAACAGTAAAATGAAAGCTGGACCTGTTTGGGATTTTAATCAATCTTTAGGAAATCATACTGAAGATATTGGTCTACCTTATGAATATGAAGGATTTTTTATGAATCAAAGACCTATATTTGATAGATTAATGGAAGATAAAAGTTTTGCAGATAAAGTAGTAAAAAGATATAAGGAGTTAAGAAAAACATATTTAAGTGATGAATATTTAACTAAAGAAATAGATAAGGCAAGTGAAAAAATAGGAGATGCAGCTTATAGGAACTTTCAAAAGTGGCCTATAGACCTTTGTAATCAAGCTGAGGTATTTGAAGAAAACAATGATGTAACAGGAAATTATTCAATAGATAAGTCTAAATATGAGGACTTTTTAAATAAGAATAAACATCTAATAAAACCAACCGAAGGGAAGGCTAAATCATATAAAGAAGAACTTGAATTAATGAAAAACTTTATAAAAAATAGAGGTAATTGGATGGATAAAAATATAGATAGTCTTAGTAAGTGGGCAAATTAATAGGAGTGAAATATAATGAAAAAGTTTTTAGCTATTTGTATAGTCATATTTGTAGTAGCTTTATTTACAATAGGAAATATACTATCTAGTAAATCTGCTCCAAAGGATGGAACTTACTTTACTAAAACTAAAGGCAAAGATATTTATATTGTTAAAAATGATAAGTGGGAAAAGTTAGAAATAGTAGGAGTTGGACTAGATTCAACTAAACCGGGAGTATTTCCAAGTGAGAATTTAGTAAGTGAAGAAGACTACTTAAGATGGATAAAAGACATTTATGATATGGGAGCAAACTGTATAAAGGTTTCAAATTTAATGGGAGCAAATTTTTATAAAGCTTTAGATACATTTAATAAAGATAAGAAAAATCCTATATATTTAATGCAAGGCATATATTTTGATGAAAGACTACTTAAAAATGGTAAAGATCCTCAAGGAAGTAAAGCATCTAGTGCTTTTAAAGATAATATAAAATTAGTAATTGACTCTGTTCACAGTAATCCATACAACAAGGAAAAACCAGATATACTTCAAGTATATAAAACGGATATATCAAAATATGTTATAGGATATAGTTTAGGAATTCAATTTGCAAAACATGATTTAATATATACAGAAATTATGAATAATAAAAAGCCTTATGATGGTAAATACATGTATACTGATAAAAACTCATCTTCTTTTGAAGCTTATTTAGCAAAAATGGGAGACTATGCTGTTGATTATGAATTTAGTACATATAAAAAACAAAGCCTTATTAGTTTTATAGGAACATCAGCTCATCATATTGCTAGTAGTGTAGAGAATCCAAATAAAAAAAATATATTGAGTTCTAAGGATACAAATGAAGAATTCAAAAACTTTATAGATGTAGAAGATATAAAATCTAAAAGAGCTTTAAAAACTGGTATAGTTGCAAGTTACAATATATATCCATCATATACAGAACTAAAAGAATATGATGGAAACATTGACAAATACTTTGAAGATATAAATAAGCACTATTCAATACCAGTTATAATTGGTGAAGTTGGAGTACCATCAAGTAGAGCTGGTGGAGATTTCAATGAGAATATAGATAAAGGCTATATAACAGAACAAGAACAAGGTAAGGCTTTAGTTGATATATATAAAGCTGTAAAAAAATCTCAATTAGCTGGATGCTTTATCTTTGAATTTCAAGATAGTTGGTACTCGTCATCTTGGAATACAAAAGACAATAAAATATTAGATAGATCTGCTTATTGGAGTGATGCACAAACATATAGTCAAAGTTTTGGACTTATGACGTTTGAACCAGGTAGATTAAAAGTAACTCCATATACTGATGATAAATTAGATGAATGGAGTGAAAAGAATGTTATAAGTAAGGAAAAAGATTATAGTTTATCCATGCAAAGTGACGAAAAATACTTATATTTTATGATAAAATCAAGAGATAAAACAAGTTTGAAAAAAGATGATATATACATAGATTTAGACACAACTCCTAAGTCAGGAAGTAAAAAAAGTACTCAGTATGGATTACAGTTTGATAACCCTGTAGATTTTATAATAAAAATAAATGATCAAGGAAATTCATTGGTAATGGCACAAGAGTATTACAATGGCTTTGATTTTTATGAAAATAAATCTTTGTATGAAAAAAGACCAGATTTAATAAAACATACTCCAGATATGGATTACTTTTCACCAATATATATAGAAACAAGACCTAAGATGTTTATAAAATCTCAAGGAGAAACTAAGGAAAAAGTTACTTATGAGACAGGGAAATTAACAAAAGGTAACTCAAATCCAGAAAGCAAAGATTTTAACTCAGCAGCAGATTATTACATGGGAAATGATTATGTAGAAGTGCGTATACCATGGGCACTTTTAAATTTTATGGATCCATCAACAAAACAAATTGCTGATGATTTTTATGAAAACTTTAAGACTAAACCTATGAAGATAAATGACATAAATGTAGGAGTTACTATAAAGGAAAATGAAAAAGTTATAACAAGAATAAAAAGTACTCCGTATAAACTTAATGGTTGGTCAGTTCCAAAGTATCATGAAAGATTAAAAAAATCTTATTACATATTAAAAGAAGAATTAAGTAAAAAGTAAAAGAAGGAAATATTATGAGAAATATTGCAGATATATATATTATGTTAAGCTTCTTTGTATATATAATAGCTTGTTCTATTATTTATATAATATCAAAAGATCTTTTAAGTTTTAGATTCAATAAAAAGGTGAAAAAAATAAAACCAGAATTTGAAGAAGTAATTTTAAAAAATCTAAATACTATAAAATCTAATGAAGCTATATCCAAAATGGATATAGCTTATGTTAGAGAAAAATTAAAGCAAAAGCCATATATTAAGGTATTTAATGATACAATAAAGGAATTTAATAAATTAAAAGAGAATCAAATTTATACAAAACTATATATAGAAAACTTCGAAGACATAATTAATAAAAATATCAAAAGAGTCAAACTAAAAGATAATACTATAAAAACTTATGTAGCTGTATCTTTAGGGGAATACAAAATAAGTAACTATGAAATAAGTGAATTTTTATTAAACTGTATTAAGTCTAAGTCCATATATTTAAAAGTAGCATCTTTAGAATCCATATCTAAAATAGGAAATATACAAACTCTAAAGAGAGCAATTGATTATATATCAAATGAAGAATGTTATATAAATAATAAAGTTTTTACAGACATAATAAGTCAATTTGGATCAGATAAAGAATTATTAGATGAATTCTTAATAAAAAACTTTGAAAATTTTAACGAAAGCATTCAAGTAGTGGCTGTTGAGCACTTTAAGAATAATAAAATTGAGTTTGTAAAAGAAGAACTTTTCAAATTTTTAAACAAAAGTATAAATAAAGAAGTAGATATAAGTATAATCAAATATTTTTCAAATATAAAGTTAGAAGCTTGTAAATATAAGCTAATACAGCTTTTAAACAGTAATGACTGGGAGTATAGGGCAATATGTGCAAAAGCTCTTAGTAATTATAAATGTAACTTAACAAAGGAAGAACTTTTAAAAAGTATAAATGATAAAAACTGGCATGTAAGACTTAATTCAGCAATAAGTATACTTGAATTTAATGATGAAAGTTTAATTGATTATATACTAGAAGAAGATGATAACTATGCTAAAGATATACTTTTTTATGCTATGTTTATGGACGAAAGATTATCTTATGAAGATTATTTAGAAAAATCAGGGAAGTTAGAGGTTGAATATCAATGTTAAGGTTATTTATAGATTATTTAAATCTTTTTTTTATGTATTATATATTGATATACGCTATAGTATTTTTTATATCTACTATATTTTCTGTTGTAGCATTAAATGAAGAGAATCGTAAAAGGAAATATTTAAATGAATTGTCTTTAAAAAGCGATGATAACTATATTCCAGTATCTATATTAGTGCCAGCTTACAATGAAGAACAAACTATAATTGATTGTATAAATTCACTATCATATTTAAATTATCCAGAATACGAAATTATAGTAATAGATGATGGTTCTAGTGATGATACTTCTAATATAGCTATAGACTATTTTAATTTAAGAAAAGTAGCTAGACCTATAAGAAGACTAGTAAAGTGCAAAGATGAAGAATATGTATATGAAGGGACAATAAAAGATAATGTAAAGATTACATTAGTTAGAAAGGAAAATGGAGGTAAAGCAGATGCCCTAAATATGGGAATAAATATATCTAAATTTCCACTATTCGTATCATTAGATGCAGACTCTATTTTACAAAGAGATTCTATTAGTAATATAGTAATACCATTTATGGAAGATGAAACAACTATTGCAGTTGGAGGAAATATAAAAGTTGCAAACCAAGTAGCTTTAGATAAAGGTAAGGTTGTAAAAATAATGACTCCAAAGAAGCTACTTACAATTTTTCAAATGATAGAATATTATAGAGTATTTTTAACAACTAGAGTTTGGTTTAATAGCTTTAATGGGAACCTTATAATATCCGGTGCTTTTGGATTGTTTCAAAAAAAAGCAGTTTTAAATATAGGTGGATATAATACTAATACTGTTGGAGAAGATATGGATTTAGTAGTTAAACTACATTCTTTTTATAGAAAAAATAAGCTAGCATATTCTATAAAATATGAACACAATGCCATATGTTGGTCTCAAGTTCCAGAAAAGCTAAAAGATTTAAAAAATCAAAGACGAAGATGGCATATAGGATTAATCACAAGCCTAAGTAGTCATAGATATATATTTTTAAATCCTAAATACGGAATAGTAGGAATATTTTCTTTCTTATACTTTGTAGTATATGAAATGTTTTCATGCATAATAGATGTATTTGGACTTGCATTAATACTTATTTCTTATTTTGCAGGATTTTTAAATATAAAATTTTTATTTACTTTTTTATTAGTATATATTTTCTATAGTGTAATAATTTCTATAGCTTCAATAATACTTGAAAATTATATGTTTAAATATACGATAAAGCCAAAAAATTTAATTAAATTAATAATTTTTTCTATTCTTGAAAGCTTTGGATATAGGCAATTATGTTCATGGTATAGAATAACTGGATTTATTGGATATAGAAAAAGAAAATATCAATGGAATAAAATAAGTCGAAAGAAACAAAATAATATAGATGATATATAAAATAAAATTAAAAAATTGGTATCAATAATTAGATAAATGTAACAATTTAGTATCAATAGCATATAAATGGTATATTTAAGCAAAAAAGTATGCTAAAATATACACTTAGTACGGGAAAAACGACTAGTTTCGACAAAATACTAGGTGGTGATTATTATGAAAAAGAAAAATACTAGAATAGCTATTGTTATAATGTTGATTGCAGTTATTGGATTTGGATGTAAATTTGTATATTCTCAAAATGAAAAAGTAGAAAATAAAAGATTTAAAGATCATGTTGTATTCTACCCACAACATCAAGATGATGAAGTTCTTTGGGGAGGTACAGCTATAGTAGATGCAATAAAAGAATGTGGTGCTGATAATGTATATGTTGTATTAGTTTCAGATGGATCTGGAGTTAATGTATTTAAGCAAAATCCTAAATTTAAAGATTTAACTAGAAAAGAAAAGGAAACTCTTAGAAATAATGAGTTTAGATCTTGTTTAAGTCAATTAGGAGTTAAAAGTAATAATATAATCATACTTGCAGATCAATCCAATAAACCAGGAACACATTATGATTTAATGGAAAAAACTATATTAAAATTTGAAAAGGAACTAGGAAGTGTTACACACGTAGCACATCATTATAAATACGATAACCATATAATGCATAGAAAAAATGGTCAAGTTTTAAAAAGATTAAGTGATGAACATAAAGTAGCAGATGCTAGATACTTTGTTAAACCAGTATATGTTAAAGACATCCCTGAAGAAGATAGAGATGTTTATAAAGCCAATACTATAGATGTAAGAGATAAAGTTGAAAGTGCTCTTCATGAATATAAAAATGTAGACGAAAAAAATCATAAATATGGAATTGGATATACATCAGCTCATAGTTACTTCAACCATTTACTTGACGATCCAAATCTAACATCAGTTTTAAGTTTTTATTAAGAAACTATCTTTTATAAGATAGTTTTTTTTTTACTTAAAAAAATATATAAAGCAATAGATATTCAAAATAATAATGGAAGATTTGCAAAAGTAACAACTTTATGATAATATATAAGTTGTTGAAAGAAAAAACTTGAATTAATAATCGAGTTGTTACTTAATATAAATAATTATATATCGGAGGAATTAATATGGAAAAAAATAATGTATTTAAAATATCATTAATGCTGACCAGTCTTGTTGTAGGGTTTGGATTAATATCACCAAGTATGTTTAAAAATGTTGCTAATAATGGCTTTAAGTTAATTGTAGGAAATTTTAATTGGATATATTTAGTAGTTATGCTAGCATTAGTTATATTTGCAATTTTTCTAGCTTTTAGTAAATATGGAAATATTAGATTAGGGAAAGACACTGATAGACCGGAATTTAGTAACTTATCTTGGTTTTCCATGTTATTTGGAGCAGGTATGGGTATAGGATTAGTATTCTTTGGAGCAGTTGAACCATTAAAACATATGGTATCTCCACTAGGGACAAATCCTGGAAGTGTAGATTCAGTAAACTTTGCAATGCAACAATCTTTTATGCACTGGGGGATAACTCCATGGGCTGCATATGCAGTAATGGGATTATCTTTAGCATATTTTCAATTTAGAAAAGATGCACCAGGATTAATTAGTAGTATATTTTTACCAATATTGGGTAAAGAAGGGGTAGAAGGTCCAATAGGTAAAACAATAGATATATTAGCTGTATTTACAACTGTAACAGGAATAGCTACATCTTTAGGAATGGGAACTATGCAAATAGCAGGTGGACTTGAATATATGTTTGGTATAAAAAATACTATATATGTTCAAATAATTATAATAGCAGTGGCTACAGTTTTATACATTAAAAGTTCAACAAGTGGATTAGATAAAGGAATAAAATTTTTATCAAATTTAAACTTAGGTTTAGCTTGTGCTTTACTTATAGGGGCAATTTTAGTTGGACCTTCAATTGATATGATAACTAACTTCTCAAATGGAATGGGATTATATCTAGAACAATTTATATCACAAAGTTTATACATTGATCCTAAGGGTGAATGGGTTGCACAATGGAGAGTATTTTATTGGGCTATGTGGATAGCATGGATACCATTTGTAGGGATATTTATAGCTAGAATTTCAAAGGGAAGAACAATAAGAGAGTTTATAATAGGAGTAACATTAGTGCCTGCATTAGTATGTATTATATGGTTTGCTGTATTTGGAACTCTTGGCATGAATTTAGGATTAGATTTTGCAAAGGATGCTACTATGGTTACGGAAACAGCACTTTTTAAAGTCTTTTCTAACTATCAATTTGGAAATATACTATCTATAATTGCTATGATACTTTTATGTACTTTCTTTATATCTTCAGCAGATTCAGCAACTTATGTACTTGGAATGTTTACATCAAATGGAGACTTAAATCCAAGTTGTAAAAAGAAAGTTACATGGGGTATAATACAAGCATTACTAGCAATAGCTCTGTTAATTTCAGGGGGACTAGACACTTTACAAAAAGTATCTATAATTTCTGCATTTCCATTTGCTATAATAATGATATTTAGTATAGTATCTACTATGAAAGCTTTAAAAGAAGAAGTTAAAGTAGAAAAAACAAAAAAATATTATGAATTTAAATATAATCAAGCAAAATTGCAAACTCAAAAGTAAGTATATTAATTAAGTCTTAATGACATACTTATAATAATTAGAATCATCATTCAATAAAATCAAAAAGGACTATATCAATAATAAAATATTGATATAGTCCTTTTTAACTTGATAAATATAATTAATAAATTTTAAACCTCTTTTTCAAATATTAAATCAAATTCAATAACTTTTCCATTGAGTTCAAAATCACTTGGTATTGCAGTTACAAATCTCCAACCTTCTTTGCTATATCTAGTTATTATTTCTCTATGTTCCGATATTCTAAAAACTGAACTAGCTCTAGATTTTACATAAATATAAGTGTACATATAAAATCCCCCTTTTGTGAATTAGATAATTAGCCTTAGATTTTACTCATCATGTCCATATAAAAACATTGGAACTGATGTATGTATATTAACGTCTCCAATAACCATTAATATATCTTTTTCGATAAATTCAATATACGGTCCTGGGGAAAGAATAAGCTCTCCACCACGTTTTACAGCAACTATGGTTCCTCCAGTATTTTGCCAGAAATTAGTTTGTCCAGCTGTTTTACCTATGTATTTACAGTTGGCTTTTATTTCAAACTCAAAAGGTACTAATGGATTTATAGTAGATAATCTACTAGAGTAATCTACTATTTTATTCATAGTCTCCAGTATTTGAGCTTCTAACTTAGCTTTACTATTAAGCAAAGTAAATAATTCTGATTTGTAAGATGAAACATTTGTTATATTTTGATATTTTTTTAAAAAAGATTCAGCATTAGAAGAAGATAAAACTATAATTCCTTTTCCTTTAATGCTTTGAACAACATTTATATCTTCAAGAAGCTTGACAGAACGTCTAATAGTTTCAGGCGAAACATTATATTTAGCAGCAAGAGCTGATCGACCATGAAGTGTAGAACCTTCAGTTATATTACCGCTATATATATTATTTGCTATATCAAGGGCAATCTTTTGATATATGGGCATAGTATGTGATTTTTGCATAATTCCTCCAAAAAATTTAAATAAATATATTATACATCTAACTATTGTAACTTTATTACAATTAGATGTCTATAAACATTTAACAAATATTATATATTGAATATTATATCACTAAAAATGACAATATATATATAAGATTAAATTACATAAAGGAGGGTTTTTTTATGGAAATAATGAAACATTTATTAAATGGAAGCATAGAACAATATAATGATAGTGTTGTTCCTAAAATTCCTGTATTTGCAGGAGAGGATATAACATCTGAAGTTTACTACTTTAAACCAGGACAAGTATTAAAAGCTCATAGACATCCAAATGGAGAACAAGTATTTTTCTTTTTAAAGGGAAATGGAAAAATGAGTGTTGAAGAAGAAACATTTGATGTTAATGAAGGCAGTACTATATTTGTAAAAGCTGGTAAATGGCATGAAATTACAAATGGAATCTCTGAAATGGTTGCAGTACAAGTAACTAAAGTTGGAGCTGGTGCAGAGTATAAAGAAAATTAATATAATGGCAGCCTTATTGGCTGCCATTATATTTAAAAGCTAAGTTTCTTTTTATGTTTTAAAAATGGAAACTGTTCTCTTATAGAATCAACATAATCAAAATCTATGTCGCAAATAAAATATCCTTCATCAGAGCCTAATTTATTTATGATTTCACCCCAAGGAGATACAACCATAGAGTTTCCAAATGAAACATAAGAATCATCATAATTTCTAGCTGGAGCACACCCTATGGTATAAACTTGATTATCAACAGCTCTTCCTTTAAATAATAACTCCCAATGGGCTGGACCAGTTTTCATGTTAAATGCAGCAGGAACTATTATAGCTTTTGCTCCTTTATTAACCATTAATTCAAATAATTGAGGAAATCTTAAATCGTAACAAATACAAAGACCAAACTTTCCAAACTCTGTATCAAATACTGTTATATCTTTACCTGGAGTTATTGTTTTAGATTCTTTTATAATCTGTTCTCCTATTTGCATATCAAATAAGTGTATTTTTCTATGTTTTCCAATTAAAATTCCATTTCTATCAAATACATAAGAGGTATTATAAACCTTATCATTTTCATCAACTTCTGGCATAGAACCACAAACTAAATAAATGTTATTATCCTTTGCTAATTTTGATAGATATGTAAAAGTAGCACCGCTTTCCTCCTCTGCATATAAAGGAAATAACTTAGTTACATAAGGACAACAAAACATTTCTGGAAGTACAACTAAATCAACATTATTTTTAAGTACTTCTTTTAAAATAATACTTAAAGTCTCAAGGTTTTTTATTTTATCATCTTTAATATGCATTTGTATAACTGATAATTTACATTTACTCATAATGATTCTCCTTTAATTTAATTTCAATATTATATTAATATAAATTAACAATATATGCACGCTAGTGTTATAATATAATTTAAAATTAGTGTAGAAAGAAGGGCATAGATTTGGATGATTTTTTAATAACATTAAACTTTGATATAAAAAGATGTGAAAAGGTATTAAGAACTAATGATTATTTAGAAATAGTGATAACATTAGAAGAAATAATAGATAAATACAAGTCTGAAATAGATAATATAAATATAGATAACAGAAGAGTTTGGAATTATAGTAAAAAAGATTTAGAAAATATAACAGATAAATTAATAAATAAAAGAAATGAAATTTTAAATCAATATATATATAATGAAGAAAGTATAAACTACATTATAAAAAATATAAAAGATTATATATCTATAAAAGAAGATTTATGCACAAGTGAAAAAGCAGAAATATTAAAAAATATTGAATCTATAAGTTTAATTAAAGATGAAAAGATAGATAAAAACTTAAAGTGGGAAAAGCTAAAAAAATACATATTATGGGCTTCCTATAAAGAAGTTAAAATAGGAAGTAGTGTAATAGAATTAATAAATTTAATAATAAAAACATCAAACTAAAGCAGGATAATATTATCCTGCTTTTATCTGCATAAATAAGAATTTACATCTACAGCTTGAATAAGGCTTAAGTTTGGAGGGTTTCCAACGACATAGATTGTATAAATTCTATTTGCTTTAAGGTTAATTTTATTTGATAAAACCTTATCTTTACTATCACTTGAAACTACATCGATATCATAAGAATTAGAAGGAACTTTTATATAATCTGTATTCCCTTTAAATCCTAAATTCTCAAATATAGAATTACCATTAGCTAACACGTCAACCTTAGGTGCATTTGGAGATAAATGAACAACTCTAAAAGTTGCTTCTTTAGTTGATGGTATTTCATCAATATCATCCTCTATTAACATTAACTCTAAGTCATTTAAATTTCCAACAGCGGCTATTGTAAATATTCTGTCATCTGGAACATCAACCATTTTACTTAAAACAATAGTATTAGCATCTCCAGCAGGATGAATATCTATTTTATGAAGTCCTTCTTCTAAATAAGTGTAATCAGATAAATTTGTGAATTTTAAATCGCTTAAAGTTAAAACATTATCTATATATACATCAACGCCTGGTGCATTTGGTGAAGCATGAAAAACTCTAACAATAGAATTTCCATCCTTAGTTTTAAAACAATCCATAATATAGCCCCCCTTTAAAAGTTTAACTACTTATTAAAATATGGGTATATATACATATATGTTACAAAATATATAAAAAAATATTTAAAGAGAAAATAAGTGGGTATAATAATGAATATAGAAAAAATAAAAAAAATAAAAAATATAATATATATTTTAAATAGGAGGACTATTATGTCAGAAAAAATATGTTTATGTAAGGGAATAACAAAAGATACTATAGTAGAAGCAATAAAAAATGGAGCAGATTCAATAGAGGCTGTTAAAGAGGCGACAGGGGCAACAACAGGATTCTGTCATGGAGGAAGATGTAAATCAAAAATAGAAGAATTAATAGAAGAAAATAAATAAAAAAAGTTTATAAGATATCGTTTATTCTAATGGTTTTAGGGTAGGCGATATTTTTTTGTGAAAAAAATTAAATAATATATGATATAAAATTTAAAAAATGGGTATAAGCATATTAAGCGTTTAATTGTCGAAAAATACAATTAAAATAGCTTTAATATTTTACAGTATAAATTAATCATAATGAAGGAGATTGACATGAAGCACTTATTTACAGAAAAGGTAGTTCCAATCGAACTAGATAATCCATCTATACAAATAGACTATGATAAATGTATTAAATGTGGGTTATGCAAAAGAGTTTGTGAAAATGAAATAGGGGTTAATAATTACTTTGATTTAGAAAAAACTGGTGATATAGCTATATGTATAAACTGCGGACAATGTGTACAAGCATGTCCTAAAAAGGCTATAACTCAAGTTGAAGATATAGACAGAGTTAAAGAAGCTATAAATGATCCTGAGAAAATAGTTATATTCAATACTGCTCCAGCTGTTCGTGTTGCACTTGGTGAAGAATTTAACATGGAAGAAGGTTCTTATGTTGAAGACAAAATGGTTCAAGCTCTAAGAAAGCTTGGAGGAGATTATGTATTTGATGTAACTTTCGGAGCTGATATGACAATAATGGAAGAAGGTAGTGAATTAGTTAGTCGTCTTTTAAGTGGAGATGGTAAAATGCCTCAATTCACAAGTTGCTGTCCATCATGGGTTAAATTTGCAGAAACATTTTATCCAGAACTAATACCAAACTTATCTACTACAAAAAGTCCGATAGCTATACAAGGTACTGTTGTTAAAACATACTTTGCTCAAAAGCAAAATATAGACCCATCTAAAATAGTAAACGTTACTATAACACCATGTACTGCTAAAAAATATGAAATAGATAGACCAGAAATGAATGCATCAGCAAAATTCAATAAAGTCGATGGCATGAGAGACAATGATATAATTTTAACAACTAAAGAACTTGCTAAATGGTTAAAAGAAGAAGAAATAGATTTTACAACATTAGAAGGTTCAAAATTTGATAATATGCTAGGTCTTGGAAGTGGAGCTGGTGTAATTTTCGGTAATAGTGGTGGAGTTATGGAAGCTGCGGTCAGAACTGTATACAATATACTAACTCATGAAACACCTCATAAAGATTTTCTACATTTCCACCCAGTTAGAGGACTTGAGGATGTTAAAGAAGCTACAGTAACTATAGGGGATAAGACTTTAAGATTAGCAGCTGTTCAAGGAACTGCAAATGCAAGAAAGTTAATAGAAAAATTAAAAGCTGGAGAAGTTGAATACGATTTTGTAGAGGTTATGACTTGTAAAGGTGGATGCATAGGTGGTGCTGGACAACCTAAGATGAAAGCTAGAATTACTAATGAAATGAGATTAAAGCGTATAGAAAGCTTATATGACAAAGATAAACACATAGCTATAAAATGTAGTTATGAAAATCCAGATGTAATAAATGTATATAAAGAATTCTTTAAAGAACCTTTATCTCATGTGTCACATGAACTTTTACATACTACTTTTGAATCTAAACATGATATGTTAGGATTAGATAAAGATAGTGATGTAAGTGATATAGGTTAATTAATACTTTAAATTAAGGGTTCTATGGTTATGTTATTTGTTTTAAAACAAATAACATAACCATATCACCTTAGTTTTTTAAATATAGTAGTTAGTATATAAATATAATATTTAAAAAAGACTTTTTTAAATATTATATTTGGGTATTAATTATTTAATAATCAAAATCGAGGTGAATATATGAATGTCAAGGCAATAATAGAAAAGCTTTATGAAACAAATAATGCAAGTGACGAAGAATTATTATATTTATTAAATAATATAGATGAGGATTCAAAAGAACTTTTAATTAAAAGAGCCCATGAAACTCGAATGAGAGTTTATGGAAATAAGGTTTACATGAGAGGACTTATAGAACTTACAAGCTTTTGTACAAAAGATTGCTTATATTGTGGACTTAGAAGACATAACAATAATGCTGAAAGATATAGATTAACAAAAGAAGAAGTACTAGAGTGTGTTAGAAAAGGTGACAAGTTAGGATATAAAACTTTTGTCTTACAAGGTGGAGAAGATGCTTACTTTACTGATGATAAAATTATAGAAATAATTAAAGCCATAAAAAATGAATTTCCAAATAATGCAATAACTTTATCGCTAGGAGAAAGAAGTTATGAATCCTATAAAAAACTATATGAAGCAGGTGCAGATAGATATTTATTAAGACATGAAAGTGCAAGTAAAGCTTTATATGAAAGTATACATCCTGGAGAGCCTTTTGAGAAAAGACGACATTGTTTGAAAAATCTAAAAGAAATTGGATATCAATCAGGGGCTGGATTTATGGTTGGAATACCAAATCAAACTAATGAGGATTTAGTAAATGACCTAAGGTTTGTAAAAGAATTTGAACCAGCTATGTGTGGAATAGGGCCCTTTATACCTCACAAGGATACACCGCTTAGAGAATTTGAACATGGAAGTTTAGAAAAAACGGTAATATGTTTAAGTTTAATTAGATTATTACTTCCAAATGTTTTATTACCAGCAACTACTGCTTTATCAAGTATTGACCAAAGTGGAAGAGAACAGGGATTAAAGGCTGGTGGAAATGTTATAATGCCTAATCTATCTCCTATGTCTGTTAGGAGAAAATATTCTTTATATGATAACAAAGCATATATATTAGATGAAGATGCAGAATATAGAACTATGATAGAAAAAAAGATAAATGAAGCAGGTTTTGAAGTTGAAGTAAGTAGAGGAGATAATCCAGAGTTTAGAAAATAAAAAGGAGATTAAGTTATGTTTATAAATCATGAAGAAATATATAAAATTTTAGAAGAAACTAAAAATCCATCAAATGAAGAAATTAAAGAGGTTTTAAATAGAGCTAAAAAAAGAGAAGGCTTATCATATAAGGATATAGCTATCTTACTACAAACAGAGGATGAAAAAGATTTAGAAGAAATATATTCTTTAGCAGGTGAAATAAAAAGAGATATATACGGAAAAAGAATAGTTGTATTTGCTCCATTATATGTAAGTGATTACTGTGTAAATAACTGTGTTTACTGTGGATATAGAAGAAACAATGAATTCTGTAGAAGAAGATTAACTATGGAAGAGGTTGCAGAAGAAGTTAAAATACTAGAACAAATGGGGCATAAGAGATTAGCTCTAGAACTTGGAGAAGACCCAGTTAATGCTCCAATAGATTATGTATTAGAATGTCTAGATACAATATATAAAACTCAAAATGCAAATGGAGAAATAAGAAGAGTAAATGTAAATATAGCAGCAACGACTGTAGAAAATTATAAGGCATTACATGAAAAGGGAATAGGAACATACATATTATTCCAGGAGACATATCATAAGCCAACTTATGAAAAAATGCATCCAAAATCATTAAAAGGAGATTATGAATATCATTTAACAGCTTTTGATAGAGCTATGGAAGCTGGAATTGATGACGTTGGAGCAGGAGTTTTATTTGGATTAGCAGATCCTAGATTTGAAGTTTTAGGACTTATGATGCATAATGCACATTTAGAGGAAAAATATGGAGTAGGTTTCCATACAATATCAGTTCCAAGACTTCAACCTGCTACAGGGGTAACATTAGAAAACTATCCACATTTATTAGACGATAAAATGTTTAAAAAGATAGTAGCTATTTTAAGAATAGCTGTTCCATTTACAGGACTTATATTATCAACAAGAGAAACTGCAGATATGAGAAGAGAACTACTACATTATGGGGTAAGTCAAATATCAGCAGGATCATCAACTGGTGTTGGAGGATATAAAGAACGAGAAGCAGGAAATGAAAGTAAGCAATTTAAAACTAGTGATGAAAGAAGTCCTATAGAAATACTAAAAGAGTTATTAAATGATGGGTATATTCCAAGTTACTGTACTGCTTGTTATAGAAAAGGAAGAACTGGAGATAGATTTATGCAACTTGCGAAATCTGGAAATATAAAATATGTTTGTGAGCCAAATGCTCTTATGACATTACATGAGTTTACTCTAGATTATGGAGATGAAGAATTATATGAAAAGGCACAGGAAGTTATAAAAAGAGAAACTGAAAATATACAAAGAGATGATTTAAAGACATACACTAAAGAAAGTATGGAAAAAATGAAAAACGGAGAAAGAGATTTTTACTTATAGGAGGCATATATGAACATTACTCCAAATGCAAATAGAAAACATATTGGTATATATGGAAATACAAATAGCGGAAAGTCTTCACTTATGAATGTTATATTAGGCCAAGATATATCATTAGTATCGAGTGTTGAAGGAACAACTACAGACCCAGTTCAAAAAGCTATGGAATTAATACCTTTTGGACCTATATTACTAATAGATACAGCAGGTCTTGAGGATAAATCTGAACTTGGAGAAGTAAGAATTAAAAAAAGTTATGATTATTTAAAAAGACTTGATTTTTCCATATATGTAATAGATGGAAAAAACATAGATATAGAAACTTATAAAATTTGGAAAAGACAAGCAAATAAGTATAATGTAGGACATATTGTTGTTGTAAATAAGATAGATACTTTAAATGAAGAAGAAATTAATGAGATAAAAAAAATATTTGAAAATCCTATATTTATATCAGTTAAAGAAAACAAGGGTATAGATAAACTAAAAGAAGAACTTATAAAATACTTAGAACAAGAGGAAGAAGATAAGCCTATAGTTGGAGATTTACTACCTTATGGATCTAAAGTTGTATTAGTAGTTCCAATAGACTCAGAAGCTCCTAAAGGAAGAATTATACTTCCACAAGTTCAAGTTATAAGAGATTGTCTAGACCATGGAATTAAAACTTATGTAGTAAGGGATACTGAGTTAAGCCAAGCTTTAAATGATTTAAAAGACATTGACTTAGTTATAACTGATTCGCAGGCTTTTAAAGAGGTAGAATCTATAATTCCAAGTGATATGAAACTAACAAGTTTTTCTATATTATTTGCAAGACAAAAAGGGGAAATAAAAGATTTTTTAGAAGGTACTAAAAAATTAGATTCACTAAAACCGGGAGATAAAATTCTTATATGTGAAAGTTGTACTCATAATGTGTCTCATGAGGACATAGGTAGAGTTAAAATACCAAATATGTTAAGAAAAATAGCTGGTGGAGATTTAATTATAGATTATAAGGTAGGATATGATTTTAAAGAAAATGTAGAGGATTATAATCTTATTATTCACTGTGGAGCATGTATGGTAAATAGAAAAAGTATATTGAATAAAATTGATATATGTAAAGAAAAGAATGTACCTATAACTAATTATGGAATGGTTATAGCTTATTTTACAGGTATATTAAATAGAGCAGTTAATATATTTTAATAAAAAAGGTGTATAAATTTATACACCTTTTTTTATTTCAACTACTACATTACTATCAAGATAACTCTCAACTTTATTATAAGTAACTAATTTATTAAACCTCGGATAGGATGAAATGTATCTTACATAAACAGATGTCTTTAAAAGTTGAGGTCTATTTTCTAAAAATACTCTATCCCCATTTACGACAGCACCAATAGATAAGTGTATTTTTTCAACGAATTTTTCATATCTTTCATTGACTATATCAAATTCATAATTTCCAATAAAAACAAATAGAACTAGTTGATAAATATCGCCAGAGAACCAATGCCACTGACCATAAATTAAGTTAGTGCTTACTGTAGATAAATCTAAGTTATAAAAGTAAGGTGAGATTGATAAATCCACGACTTCAGGATTTTCTGTATGAAATATGGTATAGCGTCTAAATCGTATAGGGTATGTCAGTGTATAAGGTTCATAAATCGTAACATTGACTTTTGATAAACTTAAATTTGCCAATAAAACCACATCCTAAATTATTATATTTAATTTATTATATTTTAATTAGTATAAATTGTGATATTTAAATTAATTTGCAAATAACAATACATATATGAATACACGAAGAATATATTATTAATATCAGAAAATTATGAGAGGTGGTTTTTATAAAGTATGAAGTAATAGTTAAATATAATTCAAATATTAAATTAATAGAAGACAAATTAGATGCATTAGTAGATGTATTAAGCAATTCTTACGCGAGAATAACTTTAAAAAACAAAGAAGACATAAATAAACTGAAAAATTTTCCTGAAATTAAAAATATAGAAAAAATATTTAAATTAAAAGGTCAAGGTGAAAAGAGTTTTTCAAAAGCTAAAAAAAATACTTTAATTGAAATTAAAGATTACGATACTATCACCTTAAAAACTAAAAGCTTAACTAGACAGATAAATTTAAATAAAGATATAGCAAACGCTATATTAGTTTCACATAATGATGCTTTTATTGATGAATTAAAAGATTTAAATACTACATATGAGATCATAAGACTTAGTAACGATAGAACCTTAATGTTTTTTGATACCTTAAGTAGACGAAATATCGAGTTAGTTTTAAGATTAAATTCAGTTGAAATTATAGAAAATGTAGTAAAAGTTACTCCTTTAGGAACTATAACTAGAGGAATTGAAAATGGAATTTCAGGGCAGGAAGAAATAGGTGTTAACTTTTTTAAAAATAATCCAAATATCCAACTTACAGGTCGAGGAACTATAATAGCTGTAATTGATACTGGTATTGACTATTTACATAAAGATTTTATATATCCAGATGGAACTAGTAAAATACGATACATATGGGATCAATCTGTAGAAGGCAAACCTCCAGAGGGTTTTTTCTTAGGGACAGAATATACAAATGAAGAGATAAATAATGCAATAAAAGAAAACAATAAAAATCTATCAACAGATGAAGATGGTCATGGAACTATTATAAGTGGAATATGTGCAGGATTAGGAAATGTAAATAAATCATATGAAGGAATTGCCCCAGGAGCTGAATTAATAGTAATTAAACTTGCTAAAGTAAATGGAGATTATAATAGTGCAATGTTATTTGCAGCACTTCAATATGCATATATAAAAGGTGAGGAGCTTAACATACCAACTTCAATACAAGTATCCATGGGTAGTAATGGATTAGCAGGATATGCAAATAGAACAAATAGTAGAGAAACTTACTTTTCAAATGGAGTATGTGTAGTAACTGGAGCAGGAAATGAAGGTGATACAGGAACACATGCATCAGGAAGAATTTTAAGAGAAGGGGAGATAGTTGATATAGATATACAGATACAACAAGAAGAACCTAATTTAAGAATAGAGGTGTGGTTAAGTAGGCCAGATAGGGTAAATATATTCATAGTTTCGCCAACTGGAGAAACAACAAAAGCCGTAGATTTATCTAGTTATGATTTAGTAACAGGAAAATTTGATTTTGAAGATACTGAATATTCAATTAGATATTCTTATCCAGCCACATATTCAGGGCAAGAACATACTATTATATACCTACAAAGAGCAAAACCAGGAATATGGAAATTACAATTAGAAGGGGCTTATATAACAGGAGGAATATATAATGTTTACTTGCAAAATAGAGTTTTTTTAAAGCCAGGAACTAGATTTAGAGAATCTAATCCAGATAGTACTATAAATTACCCTGGAGTACAACCAGATGTAGTAACTGTTGGAACATACAACTCCATAACAAGAAGCATATGGGCTTCGTCATCAAGAGGACCTAGTTTAACAAATAGAATAAAACCAGATGTAGTTGCTCCAGGAGTAAATATAATTGGACCATATTTAAATAACTCTTATGCTACTGTTACTGGAAGTTCAGTAGCAGCAGCTCATGTGTCTGCATCAATAGCTCTTTACTTAGAATATATTATAAATGAAGATAATTATCCTAATAAAGGATTCATACAAATAATTAGAACTTTTATTCAGGGTGGAGCTAATAGAATTGGAAACGTAGTTTATCCAAATAATATTTGGGGCTATGGAGTGTTTAACTTCAGGGGGATGTTTGATCAATTAAAATAGGGGGCCGTAGTATGGATGAAAATGAAAAGTCTTTCTATTTAATATATAGAGGAAATATTGAGGAAGCATTAAGTAAAAATAACGTAGATAAATATATTATTTTAAATGACAAACTTGCAGCTATATATGTACCCTCTGACTTTGATGAACTTGTATTAGATACTATAAAAGAAGTAGAGTGGTGGAGTGGATCTGATCCGATGAGTTCTCTTATAGAAATAACAGATAATGTACAAGGCGGAGAAACTATTACAGATGCAGCAGGAACCAATTATATTGAAACAAACCCGTATATAAATGTAAGTGGAAAGGGAATTTTAGTTGCTGTAATTGATTCTGGAGTTAACTATTTGCACAAGGATTTAATAAATGGAGACAATACAAGTAAAATTTTATATTTATGGGATCAAGAAAGTGATAAAAAAAATCCTCCAGAGGGAATGATATTTGGAAGTGAATATACAAGAGAAGAAATAAATCAAGCTATATTAGAAAATGATAGTAGTTTAAGTGAGGATAAAATAGGAACAGGTACGGCAGTTTGTGGAATTTTAGTAGGCCAAGGAAATATAAATAGGAACTATAGAGGAATAGCTCCAGATGCTGATTTAATAGTTGTAAAAGTTAGGAGTCAAAACGGATATTATTATCCAGGCAAAGTAAGTTATACAGTATCAGATTTCTTAGCTGCTATAACCTATGTAATAAATATTGCAAGGAAGGAATTAAAACCTATAATAATAAATTTAACATTAGGTACTAAATCAGATATACGTGTAGAAGCATCTATATTAGAAACATATCAGGCTTTAGAAAGGTCAGGGGTAGTTATAATCAGTGGAGCAGGAAATGAGGGGAATACTGATATCCATTACTCTAATAATATAAAAGGTGAAAATGCATATATTGATGTTCTTTTTCAAAGCGGTGAAAATAATAATTTAGATATAACTTTAAGTGGAACTGGACCTGATAAAATTTCAATACAGATAATATCGCCATCTGGAGATGTAAGTCAAAATGTAATTTATAGTCCTGATGATCAAATATATACAGGACAATTTTATATTGAAAAGACATTTTATAGAATAGTAAATAGATTTCCCTGGTTAGAAACAGGAGAACAGGCTTTAGAAATAAATTTAAGGGACATAAAACCCGGAGTCTGGACTCTTAGGTTAAGGCCTGAATTTATAATAAATGGAAATTTTGATGTTTACCTTCCAAATAAAAATATCATATCTGCAGATACGAGATTTTTAGATTCTAAATCAACAGGAACAATAACTCAAATGGCTTTATCAAGAAGAGTTATGACAATCGGTTGTTATAATGGAAAAACAAATAGCTTATGGATTGGATCATCAAAAGGAAGTTATGATAACTATAAAATTATGCCAGATATAATAGCTCCAGGAGTTGATATTATATCAACTTATATTGATGGAGATTATATAACATCTACAGGAAGTGGAGCAAGTAGTAGTGTTGTTTGTGGAGTTATGGCTCTTATAATGGAGTATCTTGAAAGAGAAAGTAGAGTACCTAAATTATCTTTATTTACAGAAGCTTTAAGAACTTACTTAATGCTTGGTTCATCTAGAGAGGAAATATACTCATATCCAAATATATCACAAGGGTATGGTGTTTTAAATTTGAGAAACACATTTAGACAAATAGCTAGAAATTTATAGTGAAAATTAAAAAATTAATTAAATTTTATATTTATAAAATCTAATTTTGGGTAAAAGTTATATATATAACAAAATTAGTTATAATAATAAGTAAAACTATAGTAAGAGAGGCAACGAAACGAAATGAAAAAAAATGATAAAAACATACCTACAAAGAGAAATTCATACGAAGAGTTATTTATACCAAAACAACGAGGATATGAAGAACTTTTTGAGGGAGGAGCTATAGAAGAGTTAACAGATGATACACCGTATACTTTTATACATCCTAACAAATATGAGATAGAAGAACTCTTAGAAGATGATAAAAAAAATAAATAAAGTAACAAATAGCAACATTTACTAATATAATATTTATTGAGTTATATTATATTTAAGGAGCGTTTATCATGAAGATAAGTTATAATACATCTGGATGTTGCTGTAGTAAAATAAATTTAGAAATAGATGAAAATAAAATTATTAAAAATGTTGAATTTATTGGTGGTTGTGCTGGAAATCTAATTGGAATAAAATCATTAGTTATTGGTAAAAAAGCAGATGAAGTAGCATCGATATTAGAAGGAATAAGATGTGGAACTAAAAATACTTCATGTCCAGACCAATTATCAAAAGCAATAAAGTCAATTAAATAAAATTAATATAAAAGACAGACTACTAGGCTCGTAGTCTGTCTTTTATTGTCGAAAATATAGACTATTTCAACCAATGGTGGTATAGTTTGTATTAATAATTAATGGGGGAGAGAGTAATGTTGGAATTAGATAGAGCCAAAAAAATTGATATGGATAATAGGGTAGCAACAAAGTTAACTATAGCTATATCAGTTTGTTTAGTTTTTATATATATAATTAGTTTAATGGTTACTTTTCATAGTAATTTAAATTTTAGTATAAAACCTGAATATTTTATTCGATTTTTTAATATAATGTTATCTTTTTTAGCAATTATAAGTTGTTTACTTTGCTATGATAGTACAAAGAAAGAAGAGTTATTTATTATTTCTCTAATGTATATGATATTTTTAATAGATATATTATTAGGTGTATTTGATAACTTAACATTAGAAAATACTATTATAAGTATGAAAGGATATATTGCAATATCCACCTCTATAATGAGAATTATTATTATATTAGTAGCAGCTTTTCCAATTAAGCAAATTAGAAGTTTTATAATGAAAAATAAAACTCAAGTTATAATATTTATATTATTAACTGCTTTATGTTTTGGATATATGGAAAGAGAGAGTATAATTTTTCCTATGAATAAGGATACAGAGTTTTTTAGGGAGTACAATTTTTTATTAATCCTTATTTACACGATATCTAGTTTTATATTCTTTAGAAAAAGTATAAAAGAAAATGATTATACCTATTCTGTAATAGGTGCAAGTATTCTTATGTTATGGATTAAAGCCATATATGCTATTGTTGGGTCGGACAAGCCAATAATGGATATAAAATATATATCTATATCTATTACATATATGTCATTTATAGTTCTTATAGTAGGATTATTTTTAGAACTTATACTTACTATAAAGAAAAACAGAGAGTTAAAAGAAGAAATAAAAGTATTTTATAACTTAGTTGAAGAAAATAAACATAGTTGTATATATATAAGTGACTTAAATGGAAATGTTTTATATTCGAATAAAAAGATGAAAAAATATCTATTTAAAAATGAAGAAATAAAGGTAGATATTCTAACTGAAAAAGTCAAAGACGAAATAAATACTATAAATACTGATATGCTTGAAAGTATTAAAAAAAGTATATATGATAGAGGTTGCTGGAATGGAAAAATAGAATTAAAGTCTGGAAGTACAACAATAGATTGTAGTGTACAGACAATAATAGATTCAAGGTTGACTAATTCAAATAAAAAATCTGGAACTGCTAGATTTGTTGTTACATTCACTGATGTAACAGAAAAAGATAGAATGGAAAAATATAAAATAGAGTATGAAAAAATGAAAGATCATGAAAAAGTTAAAAGTGAATTCTTTGCCAATATAAGTCATGAGCTTAGGACACCATTAAATATTTTTTATTCTACTGTTCAATTATTAGATATAAAACTAAATAACAATGAAGAAGAATTTAGAAAGTCTTATAATAAATACAGATCTAGTTTAAGGCTAAATTGTCAAAGAATGTTAAGACTTATAAATAATATTGTAGATATAACAAAAATAGATGTAGGGTATACAAAACCTAATATTGTAAATTGTGATATTGTTAAGTTAGTAGAAGCTATAACTATGTCAGTTATAATTTATGCAAGACAAAAGGATATAAATATAATATTTGATACTGATGTAGAAGAGTTAATAATAAAATGTGATCCTGAAATGATTGAAAGAGCAGTACTAAATTTACTATCAAATTCAATTAAATTTACCAAACCAAATGGAAATATATTTGTAAGTATATATGTAAATAAAGAATGGGTTCAAATCATATTTGAAGATGATGGGGTTGGAATACCTATTCATATGCAAGATTTAGTATTTGAAAGATTTGTACAAGCTGATAAATCTTTAAATAGAATGAACGAAGGTAGTGGGATAGGACTTAGTATAGTCAAATCTATTATAGAATTAAATGAAGGAGAAATTTATTTAGAAAGTGATGGGGAAAATGGTACTGAATTTGAAATATTACTTCCAAATAAAAAGCTTCTAGGTGATGACTTAATAGATAAAGAAATAGAATATACAATAGATATGCAAAAGATTGAGTTAGAACTTTCGGATATATATGAACTACATTAAAATTAAGTCAATAATTCAAATATTGTTGAAATTTAGGATTTACTATATAATATTAGTGTAAATGGAATTTTTTTTCTTTGAAAGGAAAGTATATGGGGAAAGTTAATTTATTTAGTAGGATTGGTTTAGTGATTTTAATTAATTTTTTTATTTTTTTATGTTTATTTAATAAGGTTAACGCTCAAGATAGGCGGATAACATTTAATAACTTAAATATAGAACAAGGCATCAGTCAATCTACCATAGACGTGATTTTTCAAGATAGCAAAGGCTATGTTTGGTTTGGAACTAATGATGGATTAAACAAGTACAATGGATATGATTTTAAGGTGTACAATTATGAATATGGAGAAAATAGTATAAGTAATAATCATATAAGTGATATAGATGAAGATAGTCATGGAAATATATGGATAACAACCATAGGTGGCGTAAGTAAGTTAAATCCTAAAAATGATGAGATAAAAAACTATAAAGTTAAAGATAATTCTATAGGAAGCAATAACGCTATGGAAGTATTAGTAACTAATGAAAATAAAGTATTAGTTGCTACTGATGAAGGATTGTATTTATATGAGGAAAACTTGGATAAATTTAAGAAGGTTTTAGGCGAAAATAACGATATTAATTGTCAATATATTTACTCTATAGATGAAGATTCTGAAGGTAATATTTGGTTAGGTCTTAAAAAGGGAGTTATAAAAGTATCAAAAAATTTTAAAATCATAAAAACTTTTCCTACATCAACAGAAAAGAACTCTTTAGGAGAAGGTGAGATTTATAATGTATATTGTGATGATGAAAATGGATATGTTTGGGTAGGAAGTGCTAGTTCAGGATTATCTAAAATAAACACAAAAACAGATGAAATAACTAGGTATACGCATGATTTAAATGATTCAAAATCTATACCAAATGACAATATAGGTTGTATAAAAAAAGACAGTAAAGACAATGTATGGATAGGTACTGCAAATGGACTTGCAAAGTACAATAAGCAAAGTGATAATTTTAATGTTTATCATCATAAAATATATGATAAAAATAGCTTAGTAAATAATAATATAAAAAGCTTAATGGAAGATAGTAAAGGCCTTATATGGGTTGGTACCTATTCAGGTATAAGTATATTTGACACAGATAGCAAGATAAATCATTATAAAGCAGGACTTGATGATAATTATTTGCTAAATGAAAATATAGTACATGGTGTATATGAAGATGAGGATGGATATCTTTGGGTAGGTACAAATTCAAAAGGTGTAAATATAATTGATAGGAAAAATAATACATCTAAGCAATTAAACAGTAGTATAGATAAAGCATTTAAAAATGATTCTGTAAATGATATAACTGGAAAAGGCAATATTATTTATATAGCAACTGATAATGGACTTATTAAACTAGACAAATCAAGAAAGATATTAAAAAATTATAGTACAAAAGACGGTTTAGTAGATAATAAAATAAAAGATGTAATGATAGATAGTAAAGGCTATCTATGGATTGGGACAACAGATGGATTAAGTATTTTAAATCCAGAAACTGACGAAGTCATAGATATAAATAAAATTATAAATGATAAAATAAATAAAGGTAAAAATCAAAATAACTATATTAGACATATATATGAAGATAAACAAGGTAATTATTATTTAGGACTTTTAAAACAAAATGGACTATGTGTTATAAATCCAAAAGATAGAACTATAAAACATTATAAGCATAGCGAAAGTGATAATGAAAGCATAAGTGATAATCATGTTAGATATATAAACGAGGATAGTAAAGGAAACATATGGGTTGGTACTAGCTATGGATTAAATAAACTAGATAAAAAAAGTGGTAAGTTTAAGAGATATACAACTAAAAATGGAATAGCAAACAATACTATATATGGTGTTTTAGTAGATAATGATGATAGTATATGGATAAGTACAAATAAGGGGATTTCTAAAATTGATTCAAATAATGATAAAGTTATCAATTTAAGTGTAACTGATGGATTACAAGGAAATGAATTTAACGGTAATGCAGCATATAAAAATAAAAAAGGAGAACTTTTTTTTGGAGGCGTTAATGGATTAAACTCATTTTACCCAAATGACATAATTAAATCAGGAGATAAACCTAAAGTATTGTTTGATAAATTTTTAATAGATAATAAAGAATTTCATGATATAAACAACAAGAAGTTTAGTGAAGGAACAAATACAATAAGTATAAAGTTTTTTACTCCAAATTATTCAAGTGAAAAAAGTACTACATACGAATATAGATTAGAAGGTAGTAGTGGAGGAATAACAAGAACAAAAGATAATCATGTTACTTATAATGATTTACAGCCTGGTAATTACATATTTAAAGTAAAAGCAATAGACACAAGCGGAAATGTAAGTGACGAAAGTCAAGTTAGTTTCTCTATAAAACCTCCTTTTTGGTTAAGTGGATATGCATGTTTAATATACATATTAATAGTAATTGCATTTATAATAAATCATAAATATAAAGTAAAGAAGCTTGACAAACTAGTACAGAAAAAAACTCTTAGATTAAGAGAAGAGATGGAGAGAAATACAGTTTTACTAAATAAAAATATAAAACTAGAAAAAAATAAAAATAACTATTTTGTAAACTTATCTCATGAGTTAAGAACTCCTTTAAATGTTATAAGCAGTACAAATCAACTTATATTAGGATTAATGAAAAAAGATGAAGGTATTAAAGAGGACAGATTAAACCATTACATAGACGTATCACAAAGAAATTGCAAAAGACTATTAAACTTAATTAATAATATAGTAGATAGTACAAAGCTTCAAAATGATATGTATGTAATTTCATTAAAGAAAGTGGATATTGTCTATTTAGTAGAAGAAACTGCATTAACTTTAATTGATTATGTAAGTGCTAAAGGAATTGATTTAATAATAGATCCAGAAATTGAAGAAAAAACTATAATGTGTGATAGTTATGAAATTGAAAGATGCATTGTTAACTTAGTCGGCAATGCAGCTAAATTTACTCCTGAAGGAGGAACAATAACAATAACTATTAAAGATTTAGATGATAAAGTTAAAATTAGTGTATCAGATACAGGTGTTGGTATAGATGAAAAGTATCATAAAGCTATATTTGATAGATTCAGTCAAGTTGTCGATATAAATAATGAAGTGAAGGCCGGAAGTGGACTTGGACTTACTATAACCAATCATATAATTAAGCTTCATAATGGAGAAATATATGTTGAAAGTAAACTAGGTGAAGGGAGTAATTTTATTATAATACTTCCAGTTACCCAAAATACTAAAAGCAATTAATCATAATTTATAAAAAAAGAAGTGTAATTACACACTTCTTTTTTTATATAGTTATTTAAATAAAAGAAGTATTTACAAAATATGATAAAGATGGTATATTATATATGAGTTTGGAGAGGTGTCCGAGTGGTTTAAGGAGCTGGTCTTGAAAACCAGTGACTCCGAAAGGGGCCGTGGGTTCGAATCCCACCCTCTCCGCCAATATTTTAAAGCATCTAGATTTTAGATGCTTTTTTTATATAATATAAACAATTATTGTCATTTATAAATCATGAATACTATTAACTAATAAGTGAAAAATAAATTGTAATAAATATAGTATAAAAAGGAGTTATAAATGAATAAAAACAATAAATTAAAAAAAGAACAAAAACTAGATAATTTAAAGAAGAACATTATATTTTCTAGCATAGATAATTTAAGTGGAGAAATGGATAATTCATCTGAAAATTTAGAAGTGTATTTTGAATTAAAGAAAAATAAATTTGATAAAGCAGATAAGTAATATAAAAACATAAAGACCTGTATATACAGGTCTTTATGTTTTTATATTACTATAGGTTAACAAATATATGTGATATTTAAATACATAATTATATAAAATATTTTAATAAAGTAGGTGAACGTATGAAGATAAGTGAAGTAAAAGAAATTATTGAAAATAATACTGAAAAAAATAGATACAACTCAGGAGTTATTTTATATAAAAGTAACTTAGTGAGTAATAGTTATATAAAAAAAGAAAGCGAAAATATAAATTTCTATGCAACTATTAGAGATGAAAGCTTTTTAAATCAAAATACAGTATTTATAGTTTTAAGTGAGAAAACAAAACGTATAGTAAGTACAAGTTGTGACTGTAATGATTGGCTATGTAAAAGTGGAGAGAGCAATACATTTATATGTAAACACATGGTAGCTGCAATATATAAATGCCTAGATGATTTGAACAAGAAAAAAAGTAAAAAAAGTAGTAGTATAAGTCATAGTAAAAATGAAATAAAATATGCAAAGTTAAATACAAGTATAAATATATCAAAAGATGAATTTGATATGTTGGAAATTTCATTTAATATAGGTAAATTAAATCAATCTAGATATAAAGATATATATAATTCATATAAACAAAATAAAAGGTTATACCATTTAAAAGAATCTATATATCTAGATTTACATGATGAAGAAATACAAAATCTTTTTAAATTAATAGATACTTTAGGATTTTCTGGAGAAGGAAGTAGCTTTAAAGTAAATAGTAATAAAGCATTATATATAGATGAATATATAAGAGAAAAGAGTATAAATTTTGTAAGTGGAAAAGAGTATATTAAAAATATATGCGAAAAGTTTAATAAAAAAGATAATTATAAAAATAAAATCCATAAAGAATTAGATAATATATTAAGAGAATACCAAAAGGATGGAGTTACATGGTTTAATAACTTAAGTTATTATGGTTTTGGAGGGATTTTAGCTGATGAAATGGGCCTAGGAAAAACTTTACAAACAATAGCATTTATAAGGGGGAATGAAAACTCTAAAACTATGATAATTACACCTACATCATTAATTCATAACTGGAAAAATGAATTTAATAAATTTACACCTTCAATTAAAGTTGGAATTATACATGGGGATAAAAGTTTAAGAGAAAATGTAATTGAAAATTATAAAAGTTATGATGTTATAATAACTACATATTCAACAATAAGAAATGATTTAGAACTTTATAAAAATATAAATTTTGATTATTTAATTATAGATGAAGCTCAAAATATTAAAAATCCACAAACTATAAGTTCTAAAGCTGTTAAGAGTATAAATTCTAAGTCTAAGTTTGCACTTACTGGTACTCCTATAGAAAATAATTTATTGGAGCTATGGTCAATATTTGACTTTATAATGCCAGGATATTTATATGATAAAGTGAAATTTCAAAATGAATTTATAATAAATGAAAATACAAATGAATTAAAAAAATTAATAAAGCCATTTATACTTAGAAGAACTAAAAAAGAAGTAATAGAAGAATTACCTGATAAAATTGAGAAAAAATTTATTGTAGAATTAAATAAAGAACAAAAACAAATATATGATATATATAATAAAAGTGTATTAGAAAAGTTAAAAAATAATAAAGGCAAAAGTGATAAAATTACTATATTCTCTTATTTAACTAAATTACGTCAACTATGCTTGCATCCAAAAACTTTGCTAAAAGATTATAAAGGTAAAAGTGAAAAGTTAAAAGTATGTATGGAAATAACTAAAGAAGCTATTGAAAGTGGTAGAAAAATTTTAATATTTTCTCAGTTTACGAGTATTTTAAGAATCATTGAAGAAGAAATTCAAAAAGAAGGCATAGAAAAATTATATTTAGATGGTAAAACTAATGCTCAAGATAGAATTAAATTAGTAAATGAATTTAATGAAAATAAGAATATAAAAGTATTTTTAATATCATTAAAAGTAGGAGGAACAGGGCTTAATTTAACCAGTGCTGATATGGTAATACACTTTGATCCATGGTGGAACTTATCTGTTGAAAATCAAGCAAGTGATAGAGCTCACAGAATAGGACAAAAAAATGTAGTAGAAGTTATAAAATTAATTTCAAAAGATACAATAGAAGAGAAAATAGTATTATTACAAGAAAGTAAAAAAGAGCTTATAGATAATATAATAGATGAAAAATTGTCTAATTCAAATATATTAAATAAGCTTAATAATGAAGATTTAATCAACTTACTTAAATAAGTTAAATATTTTATATTGAAATATTATATCTGAATTTGATATGTAACCAAAGTTTAAATTTCTACATATTATTATATAAGTAGATTTATCTACTTTCATAATAATACTGGAGATGTATATAAATGGGAAAGAAAAAAGTTGAAGATAATATTAAAAAAGTAACTAAGCCTGTAACAGATGTAGGAAAAGAAGTATTAAATGGTGCAGGAAATATAGGAAAAGAAACTATAAATACTGGATTAAATGTAGGAAAAGATGTACTAAGTGGTGTTGGAAATATAGCAAAAGAAACTATAAATACTGGGGTTAATGTTGGTAAAAAGGTAAAAGAAAACATCAAAGGAAAATAGTAACTAATAAGGGAGCAGAGATGCTCCCTTTATTATATGTAAATCTTGGAATAGACCTAAAATACATTAAATAATACACAAAATGAGTTATAATATTCAAGGACCATATATTTTGAGAGGAGATTATAACCATGGGGAATAATATTAAAGTGCTAAATGAATCATATCAATTATTATTAAAAGCAGAAGATATGTTAAAAAGTAATTTTGATTATGAATCTAACATTAAAAATACTTTTTTAGATGAAGAAAATGAGCTTATAGTATTAGAAGATAATTTAGGGAGATACATACAATATGACGTATATGACTGTTACACAGCATTAATAAAAGTTTCAAAACTTTATAGTAATGCTGAATTACATAAAATATGTAAAAGGTTGAAGGAAATAAGTATAAAAGCTGAAATGATTCACTAATGTAAAAAGTAGCTTTAAACTATATAGTTTAAGGCTATTTTTATGTAATGAAATTATATAAATAAAAATTTAATATGTTATAATAGAAGAAAATTAAAAAGGGTAAATAAAAATATAAAGGAAATTTAACATTATGAAAGTTACAATAAAAGATGTGGCAAAGGAAGCTGGGGTAGCGACGTCTACTGTATCTAGAGTTCTATCAAACAATTCAAAAATAAGCGATGAAACAAAAGAAAAGGTACATAAAGCAATAAAAAAATTAAATTATAAACCAAGTGCTATAGCTAGAAGTTTAGCAAATAACAAAACTAGAATATTAGGTGTTATTTTGCCAAATGAAGCTCAGGAATTTCTTGATAATTCATTTTTTCTAAATGCAATGAAGGGAATAAGTATTTATGCACAAAGTAAAGGTTATTATATAACTTATGTATTCACAAAAGAAAATAAAAAAGAGTTAGATAGTATAATAGATATTATTGATGCAAAATTAATAGATGGAATAATACTATTAAGGTCAGAGGAAAATGATAAAAGTATAAATTACTTAAAAAAAATTAATTTTCCTTTTTCAGTAATTGGAAGGCCGGAACATTCTAATGATATATTATGGGTAGATAATGATAATTTTCAAGCTACTTATAATGTTGTAAATAAACTTGTTCAAAGAGGACATAGAAATATAGGTTTTATTGGAGCTATTGAAAATTTAAATATGTCTAAAGACAGGCTAAAAGGTTATACTATGGCTCTAGAAATAAATGGAATAAGTTTAAATGAAAACCTTATAATACATGGAACAGATTTTACTGAAGAAGAAGGATATATTTGTATGGAAAAATTATTTGTAAATAATGACTTAAGTGCAATAATAACTACGGATGATTTATTAGCATTTGGAGTTAGAAAATTATTAAATGAAAAAAATATAAAAAATATATCTTTAGTTGGATTTAATGATACTAAATTAGATAAGTATCAAAATCCACCATTAGCATCGGTAAATATTAATGCAGATGAATTAGGATATTATGCAACGAAACTTTTAATTGATAAGTTAGAGAATAATCGCGCTATAAACAACCACTATATTGTAAAAACTGAATTTATTGAAAGAGAATCGTTTATATAATAAACCACATATGTATATATGTGGTTTATTATATGCAATCGATTGCCTAAAGTTTGGAAATATAAAAATAAATAGGAATAAATTCTTGAAAACATTTTCATAAGGTGCTATAATAAACACATAAAAATCAATTTAGCGAAGTGAAGTAATATATTTTTTTAAGAAATAATGCAATCGGTTGCATAAAAGAGAGGGGATTTATAATGAGTAGTAAAACTAAACTAATATCTTTTGATTTCTGGCAAAAGCTAGGAAAAGCACTTTTAGTAGTTATAGCAGTAATGCCGGCTGCGGGGCTTATGGTTTCTATAGGTAAACTTATAGGTATGTCATCAGATGCCCATTTTATAATGACAACTGCTAAAGTTGTAGAAGACATAGGTTGGGGAATTATTGGGAACTTACATATATTATTTGCAGTAGCAATAGGAGGATCTTGGGCAAAAGAACGTGCTGGTGGAGCCTTTGCAGCAGTAATTGCTTTTATATTAATAAATCGTATAACAGGAGTTATACTTGGTGTTACACCAGAGATGTTATTAGATCCAAATGCAACAGTAACATCATTAACAGGAGCTACACTTTTAGTAAAAGATTACTTCACATCTATATTAGGGGCACCAGCTCTTAATATGGGAGTATTTGTAGGTATAATTTCAGGGTTTATGGGTGCAGTTCTTTACAATAAATTCTATAACTTTGATAAACTACCTAAAGCTTTAGCATTTTTCAATGGAAAACGTTTTGTACCATTTGTTGTAATTTTAGGGTCAGTAGTGGGTGCTATTGTTTTAGCTATAGTTTGGCCATTTGCACAAGGTGCACTAAATGCATTTGGTATGTGGATTGCATCTTCTAAAGATACAGCTCCAGTATTAGCACCTTTTGTATATGGAACTCTTGAAAGACTATTATTACCATTTGGACTTCACCATATGATAACAGTTCCTATGAATTATACGGAATTAGGAGGAATATATCAAATAGCAACAGGAGCAGCCGCTGGAACTACTGTTGCAGGTCAAGATCCATTATGGCTTGCATGGATAACAGATTTAGTAAACTTAAAAGCTTCAGGAGATACTTCAGCATACAACCATTTATTGACAAGTATAACTCCAGCTCGTTTTAAAGCAGGTCAAGTAATATTATCAACTGCATCACTTGCAGGTATATCACTTGCAATGTATAAAAATGTAGATAAAGATAAAGCAAAAAAATATAAACCTATATTTATCTCTGCCATGTTAGCTTGTTTTCTAACAGGAGTAACAGAACCAATTGAATTTATGTTTATGTTTATATCACCAGTTTTATACTTAGTATATGCAGTACTTACTGGACTTGGATTTGCACTTGCAGATATAATCAATTTAAGAGTTCATGCCTTTGGATTTATAGAATTTTTAACTCGTACTCCAATGATGATAAAAGCAGGACTTACTATGGATTTAATCAATTTCTTCATATCATGTGCAGTATTTTTCTTCTTAAACTTTGGAATATTCAATTTCTTAATTAAGAAGTTTAATATTGCAACACCAGGACGCAGAGGTAATTATATAGAAGAAGGTAATGAAGAGGATAATAAAAAAGCTGATACAAATATGGCACAAGATGTTTTATCAAGTAAAATAATTAATTTACTTGGAGGAGCAGATAACATAGAAGATGTAGATGCGTGTATGACACGTTTAAGAGTAACAGTAAAAGATGTTAGCTTAGTTGGAAATGAAAAAGAATGGAAAGCATTAGGAGCATTAGGATTAATAGTTAAAGATAGAGGTGTTCAAGCTATATATGGACCTAAGGCGGATGTTTTAAAATCAAATATACTAGACATGTTGGGGGCGTAGCAAATTGAAACTTTTAACATTAAATTGTCATTCATGGCAAGAAGAAAATCAAATTGAAAAAATAAAATATATAGCAAAAACTATTAATGAAAAAGATTATGATGTAATAGCTCTACAAGAGGTAAGTCAATTAATAGAAAAAGATAAAGTGCACGAAAATGTTAAAAGTGATAATTTTGCATTGCTATTACAAAATGAATTAAAAAGTTTGGGTAATAATCAATATGAATTTTATTGGGATGTAGCACATATAGGATATGATATTTATGAAGAGGGGCTTTGTCTTATGACAAAGCTTCCTATAGTTAATAAAGAAAGCTTTTATATTACAAATTCAATAAAACTTGATTTTTGGAAAACAAGAAAAATAGTTGGAATAGATGTTATTTATAAATCAAAAGAAATTAGATTTTTATCTTGTCACTTAGGATGGTGGAATGATAATGAAGAACCATTTAAAGAACAAGTAAAAAGACTTATTAATGAAACTGATAATGAAAAACTAGTTTTTTTAATGGGAGATTTTAATAATAATGCAAATATAAAAGGCGAAGGTTATGAATATCTATGTAATAAATTTTTTGACACATATAAGCTTTCTAAAGTTAAAGATGAAGGAATTACAGTTAAAGGTAAAATTGCAGGCTGGGATGATAATAAACTAGATTTAAGGTTAGACTTAATTTTATCTAATAAAGAAATTGATGTTGAAAGTTCTAATGTAATATTTAATGGAATAAATAAAAAAGTAGTATCAGATCACTACGGAGTAGAAGTTTGTATAAACGTAAAATAAAAACACAAGTTATGGAGGGTGACATATATGAAAAAAATTTGGTGGAAAGAAGCTGTAGCTTATCAAGTATATCCAAGAAGTTTTTACGATTCAAACAATGATGGAGTTGGAGATTTAAGAGGAATAATAGAAAAATTAGACTATATAAAAGAATTAGGAATAGATATTATATGGGTGTCTCCTTTTTATAAATCTCCAAATGATGATAATGGATATGATATAAGCGATTACCAAGATATAATGAAAGAGTTTGGAAATATGAAAGACTTTGATGAATTATTAGAAGCGGTTCATAAAAAAGGGATGAAATTAATAATTGACTTAGTAATAAATCATACTAGCGATGAACATCCTTGGTTTATAGAATCAAAATCTTCAAAAGATAATCCAAAAAGAGATTGGTACATATGGAGAGATGGTAAAGAGGATAAAGAACCAAATAACTGGGAAAGTATATTTGGAGGATCAGCTTGGGTAAAAGATGAAAAAACTAATCAATACTACCTACATTTATTTACTAAAAAACAACCTGATTTAAATTGGAAGAATAAAGATATGAGAAGTGCTATTTATGAAATGATGAATTGGTGGTTAGATAAGGGCATAGATGGATTTAGAGTTGATGCCATAAGTCATATAAATAAAGAAGAAGGGCTTTTAGATATGCCAAATCCTAATAATTTAAAATATGTTTCTTCTTTTGATAAGCATATGAATGTAGAGGGTATACATGAATATTTAAAAGATATAAAGGATAATACTTATGGTAAATATGATGTGATGACCGTTGGAGAAGCTAACGGAGTAACTCCAGAGGATGCTCACCTGTGGGTATCTGAAGAGGAAGGTAAATTTAATATGGTGTTTCAATTTGAACATTTAGATTTATGGAATAACAATATGGATAAATCTTTAGATTTACTTAAGTTTAAGAAAGTATTATCTAAGTGGCAAAATAATTTGCATAATATAGGTTGGAATGCTTTGTTTATAGAAAATCATGATATACCTAGAATTGTATCTATGCTAGGAAATGATGAAAAATATTGGTATGAAAGTTCAACTTGCTTAGGCCTTATGTATTTTATGCAAGAAGGTACTCCTTTTATATATCAAGGTCAAGAAATTGGTATGACTAATGTTGAATTTGAAAATATAGAAGATTATGATGATGTAAAAACTAAAAATAATTATTATTTAGGATTAGAATCTGGAGAGAGTCATGAAAATCTTATAAAAAGAGCTTGGAGATTATCAAGGGATAACTCAAGAACTCCTATGCAATGGGATGATAGCAATTTTGGTGGATTTAGCAAAAGTAAGCCATGGATAAATATAAATCCAAATTATAAAACTATAAATGTCAAAAATCAAATAAATGATGAATATTCAATTCTTAATTTTTATAAAACTATGATAAAGATAAGAAAGTCAAATGAAGCATTAATTTATGGTGAATATAAGTTAATATTAGAAGATGATAAAAATATATATGCATACAAAAGAGTTTTAGGAAGTGACGAATTTATAATAATTACAAATATGTCTAATGAAAAAGTTATGTATAATTATAAAGATATAAAATTAAACTATGAGAATTTAGTGATAGCCAATTTAAAAGTGAAGAATCATGAAACAACAAATAGCATTGAACTAAAACCTTGGGAATGTAGAATGTACAAAATCTAATAAAAGGGGAATTATATGACTGAAAAAGAGAAGATGTTAAGTGGAAAAGCCTATATAGCATCAGATGAAGAACTTGTTAAGGAAAGAAAATATGCTAGAAAAATAACTCGATTATTTAATCAAACTACAGAAGAAGATGATTATGAGAGAGTGGTTTTATTAAAAAAGTTATTTGGAGCTACTGGAGAAAATATCTATATAGAACCAAGTTTTAAATGTGACTATGGATCTAATATTTATATTGGGGATAATTTTTATGCTAACTTTAATTGTATAATGCTAGATATTTGCGAAATTAAAATCGGAAAAAATGTTATGTTAGCACCAAACGTTCAAATTTATACGGCATATCATCCAATAGATGCAAAACTTAGAAATTCAGGTATTGAGTATGGAGCTTCTGTAACTATAGGAGATAACGTATGGATTGGAGGAGGAGCTATAATAAATCCAGGTGTAAATATAGGGGATAATGTAGTTATAGGTTCTGGAAGTGTTGTAACAAAAGATATACCAGCTAACTGTGTAGCTGTAGGAAATCCATGTAAGATTATAAAAACTTTATAAATAAAAAAGTATCTATGACTATATTAAAAGATTAGTTATAGATACTTTTTTATTTATTTTTAACTTTAATAAAATTAGTAATAAAGTTTAATTTTTTACATATAAAAATTAATAAAGCTTTTTATATGTGGAGGAGTTATGGAAACTTTCTTATTTAAAATAGATGAAATTAAAAGAATTTTAAATTCAAGAGATATAGAATCTATAAAGAAAAGTAAATATAAAACAATACCCGCAAAAGAGATAAGAAAAGAAACTAAAAAAATAAGTGAACTATATAATTACTATGTAAAGTTAGTAAAAAAAGTAAAGAGATATTTATTAGATGGAGATTGTATTTTTTTAGAAACAAAAGAACATAGTATAAATAAAATGGTATGTCTAATGATTAAAATAAAAAAAAGTGAAATAGAAGAATTCATGAAAGTTGATATTAGAGTATTGACTGGAGATACTAAAGATACATATATGAATTGCACTTACTATAATATTGAAAAAAGAGGAATTTTATATATAAATGAATTTACATCAGGTAAACCAAAATTTGGATATGGAAAGATTATACTATCAAACTTAGATTATATAGTTAATAAAATCAATACTATACTAGATTATTACAATCATTATAATGACAATTGTATCTTTAATTATATACAGTATATAGAAGGTATCGCTATACCTTTTAAGAGTATAATAAGCCAAGAAAATTTAAATAAAATTTATAGAAAATATGGATTTACAATAAACGAAAAAGATGGAATGAAAATAAAAAAAGAAATTCAGATTAAAGAATGTCTATGTATATAGAATAGAAATAGTCTATTTGGATAAATTAATATATAAGTAGCAATTCACATCTAGGAGGTTTTATTATGAAAAATAATAAAAACAGACATAAAGATAGACCTAAAACTAACGCAGAAAAAAGAAAAATGTTATTTGAACATGGTTCTGAAATTGGGATAAAAGATGGAAAGAAAATCGGAGCTAGAAATTCAGGCTCAACTAAAACTAGAGATGAAAAACTATATGATAAAATAGGTAAAAAAGGAACATACTAAAAAAAGCATGATGTTTAAACATCATGCTTTTTTTATTTATATTATTAACAAATAAATAAATATAGTCATAGTATAAATAAGATTAAAGATTTAAATTTAAATAATTATAAAAATTAAAATGGGGTGTAATAAATGAAATATGCAAGTTTTAGAGTAGGAACTATTATAGATATTGAAGATATACAAGGTCAACCATATAAATTTATAACAATAGCTACAAATCCAAAAGATATATATACTTTTACAAAGTTAATTTACAGTGACCAAACTCTAATATTAGACTGTGAATATAATGAAATAAGTTTAGAAGATTTAAATATAGGAGATCAAATACTGGCTTATCATTCAAACGCTATGACAATGAGTATACCTCCACAAACTCAAGTTTTTATAATAGAAGTAAAATAGGGTCTATAAAATTTTAAGACCCTATTTTATTATTTGATATATTAACTTAAACCCAACAGCAATAGACATTATTAAAAATATAGGTTTTATAAGTTTAGAACCTTTATTTATAGCAACTTTAGCACCTATGTACCCACCTAAAATCATAGATATAGCATATAATATGGCTACACTATATAATATTTGACCATTAATCATAAACAATATAAGAGCTACAAAATTACTTGTGAAATTTAATATTTTGGTATTTGCAGAAGCACTAAGAAAGTCAAAACCATATATTTTGATAAGTGAAAATGCCAAAAATGTTCCTGTACCAGGACCAAAAAATCCATCATAAAATCCAAGAGAAAAAGCCATAATTATGCCTATTTTTAAATTCTTATCATTTATACCTTGAAAATTATCAATAGTACCTAATTCTTTTTTTAAATATGTGTAAAGTGCGACTACAAGTATCATTATAAAAACTAATATATTAAGAATTGTATCACTAATAGATAATACACATTTAACACCTAAAAAACATCCTATAATTGTAAAAGGTATAAGTTTTTTTAGTAACTCAATATTAGTTTTTCCAGATTTAGCATATCTGTATGCACTTGAGAAGCAACCAAAAGAACCTGCAAATTTATTTGTACCAAGGGCTAGGTGAGTAGGTAAACCAGCCATTAAAAGTATAGGCATGCTTATAAGGCCACCTCCACCAGCTATAGAATCAACAAAAGCAGCTAAAAATCCCCCTATGCAAAGAAATATAATTGTAAGCATAAATCCTCCTAAGTATATAATTTTTAAATTTATTATAATTATAAAACATAATCATATAAATATTAAGAGATTCATATATTTTAAGTAAGGTATAATATATAAAGGAGAGTGATTTAGGTGGCTAAAGATATAGTTATAGATTTTTTAACAAAATTATCTGCAGATATAGAAAGCAAAGCAGATATAGATATCAATTATAGCCAGCAAAGAGATTACTTTTCTAGTGGTAAGATATTAGGTCAACCTATATATTATGTATTTAAGTATTTTAGAAAAGAACAGCAATTAGGGTTGTATTTAGAATCAAGAGATTCTGAGGGAGCTCAATTTTTAAAAGATATATTTTATGAGAAACATGAATTAATTTCAAGAAAAGTAGGATATGAAATTGTAATCAGTGAAAGAAAACAAAATAAAGATTGGGTTAGAATGGGATTTGAAATAGATGTAGACAACTTCAATGAACTTATGGAGTATAGAAAGTTATATTTTCATGCTTTTTTAAAGTTTAAAACATCTATTGAGAAAATAGTTGAAAAGTATGTAGATGCTATATTTAATTTTACGGGAAACTTTGGATATACTAAAAATGAATTATTAAGAGAAGTATTTATGGATGAAGAAGTTTTAGATGATATAATTTTTAATTTAAACACTAAAAAAAATATAATATTACAAGGGCCAACTGGAGTTGGAAAAACATTTATAGCTAAACGTATTTGTTATTTCCATCAAGGTAATAGAGATAATTCAAATATAGAGATGATTCAATTTCATAAAAATTATACATATGAAGAATTTATAAGAGGATATAAAAAAGGGAAAAGTGGAGAAGATTATATAAAAAATGGTATATTTTATGAATTTATAAAGAAAGCTCAAGAATTTCCGGAACATAAGCATTATTTTATAATAGATGAAATTAATAGATGTAATATAAATGAAATATTTGGAGAGGTATCTATTATTATAGAAAATAATAAAAGAGGAAGAGAAAATTCAATAAAACTCTTATATAGTAATTTTGATGAAAATTTTTATATACCTGAAAATGTATATATAATAGGAACTCTAAATACATCTGATATTAATTTAAATAAAATAGAATATCCTATAAGAAGAAGATTTGGATTTATAGATATAGATCCAGTTTTTGAAAATATAGATTTAAGAAATTATATGGGAGATTATATTGGAGTTGAAATGGCAGATAAGGTTGTTTGTAAGATGAGTCAAGTAAATAAATTAATAGAAGATGAACCAAGTTTAGGTAAAAAATATAGGATAGGTCAAAGTTATTTTATGATAAATGAAAAAATAGATGAATATCAAGTACATAGTTGGTATAGGCAAGTAATAAAAAGGGATATAGAACCTTTACTAAGAGACTATATAGGTGAAAAGGATGAAAGCTATATAGAAAGTATAATGAAAATTTTATTAAGTGATTAAAAGTCTTAAATATTAAAGATATTTAAGACTTTTTATTTATATAGAGGATTTTATATAAATTGGTATATAATTAAGATAATTATATATCGAGCATGGAGGGTTGAATAATGGATGCAAAGGAAAGAAGAGGAAAGATTTTAGAAATATTAAAAAAATCAAATGAACCTACAAGTGGAGCTAGCTTATCTAAGTTATTAAATGTAAGTAGACAGGTTATAGTTGGAGATATAGGTTTACTTAGAGCTTCAGGAGAAGAAATTATATCTACTCCAAAAGGATATTTAATAAAAAGTGAAGAAAAGGATGATTACATAGTCAAAACTATCGTTTGTAATCACCCAAAAGACTGTATTGAAGAGGAACTTAATCTAATAGTAGATGAAGGAGCAACAATATTAAATGTTATAGTAGAGCATAGCCTATATGGACAATTAACAGGCAATCTACATATATCATCTAGAAGGGATGTTAAATCATTTATTAAAAACTTAGAAAATGATTCTGCAAATCCTTTATCGCAATTAACAGATGGAATACATTTACATACAATAAAGTGTGAGAATGAGGAAATTTTACAAAGCGTACTAAAATCATTAAAAGAAAAAGGGTATGCTTTATAGAGTTGACAAAATAAGGTTATGACTATACACTTGTAATTAAAGGTGTCTTTACATATTGATATATAAGTGTATAGGGGGATATATGATGAATCGTAAAACGAACACTAAATCTATTGTATTATCAGCATTATTATGTGCATTAGGAATTATAATACCAATGTTTTCACCAATTAAATTGATACTTGAGCCAGCATCTTTTACATTAGCTAGCCATGTTCCTATATTTATAGCTATGTTTATTTCACCATCTACAGCTATCTTCGTTACATTAGGAGCAACAGTTGGATTTTTATTAGGGGGATTTCCTATAGTGGTTGTATTTAGAGCACTAAGCCATTTAATATTTGTTTTTATAGGGTCACTTTACTTGAAAAAGCATAAAAATACTATAAAAAGTATAAAAACATCTTTAGGTTTTTCGTTTATTATAGGGGCTATACATGCGTTAGGAGAGATATTGGTTGTTTTACCATTTTACTTTGGAAATGGACTATCAAGTGGATATTATGAAAAAGGGTTTATTACATCGGTATTAATGTTAGTTGGAATTGGAACTATAATTCATAGTATGCTTGATTTTGGATTATCTGTATACATATGGAATTTAATGCCTAAAGAAGTTAGAAAAATAAATGATATTAAAAAAACCATAAAGGCTTAAAAACAAACAAGATTAGTAAAAACTTACTAATCTTGTTTATTTTTTTATATTTTTATATAAAAATTTAATATATATATTAAAAATAATGGTAAAATAAGTTATAATATATAATGTATGAGGAAAAATAATCTAAATATAGGAAATTATACACAAATTCACAAAAAATTCATATTAGACGTATAATATAGTATATGAAGTAAAAATATGAAGTTTTGCGATTTAAAGGTTACAAAAAAACTACAAATTTTGAAAATTTATTGATAATTTAGTATAGGTTAAATTTGAAGGGAGATTAAGTATGTTTGATAGAAAGATTGCAACAGCTGTATCAATAACATCGTTAGGGATAGTATTATCAGGAACAGCTGTATTTGCTAATTCAAAGACAGGAACAGTAACGGCTAGTGCGTTAAATATAAGAAGTGGACCATCAACTAGTTATTCTGTAATAACTAATGTTTATAAGGGAGATAAGTTAGAAATATTAGAAACATCAAATGGATGGTATAAAGTTAAGTTAGCAAATGGAAAAATAGGTTGGGGAAGTGGTAAGTATATATCTGTATCTGGAGAATCAGATAATAATACTTCAACAACAGGAAAAACAGGAATAGTAACAGCTGATGCATTACATGTAAGAACAGGGCCATCAACTAGCTACAGTAAGTTAACTAAAGTATACCAAGGTCAAAGTGTTAGTATAATAGAATCATCAGATGGATGGCATAAAATAAAAACTCCAAGTGGACATGTAGGTTGGTCAAGTGGAGAATTTATAAGTTTATCAGGTGGATCAACTAATGGTGGAAACGATAACAACTCAAATTCAGGATCAAATACAGATAATTCATTAGCAGGTAAAAAAGCAACAATAACAGCTAGTGCATTAAATGTAAGAAGTGGGCCATCAACTGGTTATAATGTAATAGGTACAACTTATCAAGGAAATACAGTAGAAATAATAACAAGTTCAAATGGATGGCATAAAGTTAAGTTATCAAATGGACAAGTTGGATGGGTAAGTGGGCAATATGTAAGCTTATCAGGAGATGCTGGAAATAGTGGTAATGGAGGAAGTACTGAAACTCCATCTAAAGGGCAAAAAGCAACAGTAACAGCTAGTGCATTAAATGTAAGAAGTGGGCCATCAACTAGCAATGGTGTAATAGGAACAGTATATAAAGGAAATACAGTTGAAATATTAGAGAATTCAAATGGATGGAGCAAAATAAAAACTTCAAGTGGACAAGTTGGATGGGCTAGTTCTCAATACTTAAGTACATCAGGAGATTCAAGTAATAATGGAAATAGTGGAAACACAAGTGGTGGAGAAACTACAAATCCTAATAAAGCTCAAGCTATAATAAATTTAGCAAAAGCACAACTTGGAAAACCATATGTATGGGGAGCTGAAGGACCAAATGCGTTTGACTGTTCAGGATTAACTTATTATGTATATGGACAAAATGGGGTAAGCTTACCAAGAACAGCAAGAGAACAATCTAACGTAGGGACTACTATAAGTCAATCTCAATTACAACCTGGAGACTTAATATTCTCAAGTACTGACGGTAGCGGTAGAGTTACACATGTAGGTATATATATAGGAAATGGACAAATGATACATGCACCACAAGAAGGAGATGTTGTTAAAGTTACTAACTCTAATTCATCATACTGGCAAAGTACATTTGTAACAGCTAAAAGAGTTTTATAAAAATTAGGTTATAGGGAGATATTTTAATTAAAATATCTCCCTATAATATTTTACATAAATTTAACCTAGAATTTTTTATTTATTTAGGGGAATACTATAGTGTAAAACTTAAATATAATTTATAATAAATTTATATATATTTGGAGGTGGAGAAGTGAAGAAGAAAATAGCATCTTTAGTTTTGGTTTTCATAATGGTACTTTGTATAACGCCGATAAATGCCTTTGCAGACAATAATCATAAAACTATTGTTATAAATATGAATAGAAGCAACTTTGTAGACTTTTTAGAAATACCAGCTTTAAAAAGTGAATTAGAAAAACGTGGATACATAGGTTTAATGAATGTAAGAGGTGATCAAGGTACGGATGATAAAAGATCATATGCAACAATCGGAGCTGGAGGAAGAGTAAATACTTATAGTGATGACTTTAAAGACTTTAAGGATGTAGATGATGCAAGTAGAATTTTATATGAAAGTGCTACTGGTAAAAAAGCTGAAGGAGTAAACAACACTGCTATAAACTTATCTATAAACAGCAATGTAGAAAGTGGAAAATACGGATCTACCCTTGGAGCATTAGGTCAAACACTAAGTACTAATAATAAAAAAGTTTCTGTTTTAGGAAATGCTGACACAAGTATAGAAGAAAAAGATTTTAACAGAAATATAGGCGCAATGGCTATGGATAATTTCGGAAGAATAGACATAGGTAATATTGATAAAATTAATAAAACAAATAATAAAATGCCATTTGGATTAGAAACAGACTATAAAAAACTAAAAAATGAAACTAAAAAATGCTTAGATGAAAGTGACGTATTATTTATAGAATTAGGTGATACATACAGATTAGATTTATATAAGCAATATTTAAATGATAATACATACAAAGAAATGGAAAAAGCAATACATAAAAATATAAGTTCATATTTAAATGATGTTTTCAAAACATTAAATAAAGATGATAAGGTATACATAATGAGTGCTTTTCCAAAAGATATAGACTATAAAAATAAAAGAAGATTATCTCCGGTAGTTAAGTTTGATGGAGACGGAAAAGGGTTATTAACATCAGCAACTACAAGAAGAGATGGTATTATAGGAAATGTAGATATAGCTGTTGATATATTACAAGATTATAATTTAAAATCTGAAAATATGGTAGGAAGATTTTTAGAAAAAATTAAAAAATCAGATAATATAGAATTTATATCAAAGGAATACAGTAAAATAGTTAATATATCTATTGTTAGAAGTGGTATAATACAATTTTTCACAAATTCAGTAGCAATACTACTAGCTATAATGATAGCTTTACTAGCATTTAAGAAACCATTAAAAAATAAATTCAATGTAAAATATGAAAAAGCTTGTAATTTAGCAAAGGAAATTTCTAAATTTGGATTGATATTACCACTAGGATTTTTATTAGCTCCTATATTGAATTTAAATTCACCTATAGGTATATATGTATCTATATCCGCTATATCGCTATTTATATACTTTATAGGTAGATTAATATTTAAAGAAGATTCTAAACAAATTGGATTTTATGCTTTAGTTTCTGTTGTAGCCATTATACTTGATTCTCTTTTAGGATCTTATTTAATGAAAAATAGTATAATGTCATACGATGCTATAGTAGGGGCTAGATATTATGGAATAGGAAATGAATATCAAGGTATAACTATAGGATCTTCTATAATAGCCATGGCTATACTAATAAAAAATAAAAAGCTTCCTAAAATACTTGTACCTATAATCTCATGTATAATTTTATTTGTTAGTGCATCTCCTGCTATGGGTGCAAATGTAGGATCTGCAATATCTGAGAGTGTAGCATTGATATTATTTACTATGCTTATATTTGATATTAAGATAGACTTAAAAAAAGCAATATTAATATTAATAGGTGCTGGATTAGTTGTTTTAGGATTTGCAGCTATAGATATATTTACTGGATCAGAATCACACTTATCATTATTTATAAATCAAATATTAGTAGATGGGCCAGCTGCTATAATAGAAACATTCACAAGAAAAATTTCTATGAATATAAAATTAATGCAAAATAGTGCATGGGTAAATGTTATATATATTGGTATTTTTGCTTTAATAATAATGAGAGTGTTATACTCTAAAGTATTTAAAAAATTAATGAAGGAATCTGCTTATTTTAAAAAGGCACTAATATCTATAGGTGCTGGAGCATTTGTAACATTACTTGTAAATGATTCAGGCGTAGTTTCATCTGCAACAACTATGTTATATATAGCTATACCATTTTTAATAACGATAATGAATAAAATATTAAAAAATGAAGAATAAAATAGCGTATCTATATACGCTATTTTTATTTTATTAAGTAACAAATCTCCCAAGTCATCATAAAATATAATAAAGGCAAAGCACTAGCCAAGTTGGGGGAGTTTTAATGAAAATACAAAAAAAAGGACTTGTTATATATTCTAATGAAAATAGTGCTAAAATTAAGATTGAAGATTCAAAAGAGCGCATAATAGAAGTTAATAACAATGTAAATGCAAAAACAGGACAGAATGTATATGTTGAATTTAATGTATATAAATTATTAAAATTAATATATATTAAATATATACAACCTATACTTTTTATATTATTAGGTTTTTTTATAGGTGATTTTGTAAGTTTTTTACTAAATGAATCTAGTATAGTATATAATTCAATTTTTATTTGTATATTATTTACTATATCATTAATATATAAAGATTATTATAAAGAAAAAAATAAGTACAATAAAAATGATAAGCCAGATATTATAAAAATAATATAAGATAAAAGCAACCTTACAAAAATATAAGGTTGCTTTTATTTTATAAATTATTAGCAATTATTAAATCTACGTAGTATAATTTAATATAGGTTAAGTAAGGAGATGATGATATGAATTTAAATAGAAATGATGATTGTTGGTGCAAAAGTGGTAAAAAGTATAAAAAGTGCCATATGGAATTTGATGAAAAATTAAAAGAATTAAAAAAACAAGGGTATGAAGTACCTAGTCATGATATTATAAAAAATAAAGAGCAAATAGATAAAATAAAAGAAAGTGCGAAAATAAATAATGAAGTATTAGATTTAGTAGCAAAGAATATAAAAGCAGGTATGAGCACAGAAGATATAAACAAAATTGTTCATGAATATACGGTTTCTAAAGGTGCTATTCCAGCTCCACTTGGATATGGAGGATTTCCAAAGAGTCTATGTACATCTATAAACTCAGAGATTTGCCATGGTATACCAAGTGAAGATGTAATTTTAAAAGATGGAGATATTATAAATATAGATGTATCAACTATATATGACGGATATTACTCAGATGCATCAAGAATGTTTATGATAGGTAATGTAAGTGATAAAGCTAAAAAATTAGTAGAAGTTACAAAAGAATGTTTAGAAGCTGGAATAAAAGCAGTTAAGCCTTGGGGACATATTGGAGACATAGGAGCAGCTATACAAGAACATGCAGAAAAGAATGGATATTCAGTAGTTAGAGATTTTGGGGGCCATGGAATAGGGCTACAATTCCATGAAGATCCATTTGTCTTCCATTATGGAGCTAAAAATGAAGGGATGATACTTGTTCCAGGAATGATATTTACTATAGAGCCTATGATAAACGAAGGTACATATGAACTATATATAGATGCAGAAAATGAGTGGACTGCATATACTGATGATGGATTATTATCAGCACAATGGGAGCATATGATTTTAGTTACAGAAGATGGAGTAGAAATATTATCTAAATAAATATGTAAATAATATTATTTGAAAATTATACATATGTATATTTATATTAGTAGTTACTTTTAAGAGGTGATTTATGGATAATAATCAAAAGAAAGTAACAAATAACCCGATTGGAAATTCAAAAATAAATTGTAAAAATAATAAGAAAACTTTAGGGTTAGCAAATTTTACATATGCAGATTATGTTATATTATCATCTACACTTTCTTATGCTGTAGCTGAAGAATTAACTGACGACGATTTAGATTTCGTATTGGTATTTTTAAGTCAAATAGCAGCAGATTTAGCTCTTATAAGAACAAAAAGAGGTTATGCACAAAAACTACTTGCAGAACAAGCTGAGCAAGCATCTGAACAAACGGTAGTAGAGGAATCTAGTTCGATTCAAATTCCTGAAGATGTTATAGTTAATGAGTTAGGTAGAAATACTAAAAAAATAACAAAGAAAAAAAAGATTAAGAAAAAAAGACTTAAGATAAGATGAATCTTAAGTCTTTTTTAGTATTGATAAAATCGGTGCATTATTAATATAAACATTATATAATAAAATTAAGAGTTAAATTTAAGCATAAAAATAGGAGTGATATTTTGCGGATAGAGTTAAAAAATATAGGGCTTGTTGTTTTAGGGGCATCTATATTAGCATTTGGAAGTTATAACTTCAATTATCAAAATAATATAACAGAAGGGGGAGTGTTGGGATTACTCTTATTAATAAAAAACGTATTAAATATTTCGCCATCCATTACTAGTCTAATAATTGACTTATCTTTATTTATTATAGGAACTAAATTCTTTGGGAAATATTTTCTAATATATTCTATATTGTCTACTGTTACTTTTTCTAATACTTATAAATTATGTGAGAATATAGGATTTGTAGTTCCAAATTTATCAAATAACATGATTTTAGCTAGTATAATGGCGGGAATAGGAGTGGGGATAGGTGTTGGACTTGTTGTAAGAGGAGGAGGAGCATCTGGAGGAGATGATGTAATAGCATTAGTTGGTAGCAAATTTACATCTCTTAAAGTGAATCATATATATTTAATAAGTGATGGAATTGTTTTACTTATGTCACTTATATATTTAGATTTTAAGCAAATTATGTTTTCGATTATAGCAGTAACTATAAGTGGGAAAATAATAAGCATTATATATAACGATATAGATGATGAAGGTAAGGATAATGATGAAACAGTATTAGTATAAATTTTAAAAATAAGTACTTATTTTTTAAGTACTTATTTTTAAAAGAGAATTTATTTATAATTTATGCTATTATATGTAAATTTTAGGGTATCAATATATACAAATATGAAAATTAGATTGGGGAAGTAATATGAAGGCATATGGTAAAAAAGTTATTATTGTAAATTTATTAATTATATTAAGTGTTTTATTAATGGTTGGGTGTTCATCGCAATCTAAAGTTGACAAAGCATTTAATGAATATGTTAAATATTGGGAAAATAAAGATTTTGAAAAAATGTATTCTATGTTATCATCTGAATCTAAGAAAAATATAACCAAAGAAAATTTTATAGAGGAATATGAAAAAACATATAGTTTAGTAAAAGCAAATGATTTAGAAATATCTAAAGTTGATGGCATAGGTACAAATGAAGATTTTAACATTAAAGTTAAGATGAATACTATTGCAGGGAAAATTGATTCATCTAATGCAAAAATGAAAATTACAAAAGACAATGGAGATTATAAGGTTGTATGGAATGAAAGTTTAATACTTCCTCAAATGGAAAAAGGGGATAAAGTTGGAATTGAAACTGATGAATATAGAGGAAAAAGAGGAACAATATATGATAGAAACGGTAAAGTACTGGCAGGCGAAGGTGAATTAAAACAAATACAAATCAATATGAATAAATTTAAAGATTCAGATGAAGGTAGTAGTATAAATCAAATAGCGAATATATTGGATATAAGTTCTGATTATATTAAAAATAAAATTGACCAAAATAAAAATCCAGATCATGCAATTGATATTGTCAGTTTACTACCTTCACAAAAAGAAAAAATTGATAGTTTAGTTAAGATACCTGGAGTTCAAATTTCTACCATAAAAAACACTCGAATTTATAATGGTGGAGAAGCTATAGGTAGCCTAATTGGTCATATTGGGAATATAACAAAAGAACAGCTTAAAGAAAATAAAGGAAAAGATTATAATGAGTATAGTAAAATTGGTATAGGTGGTATAGAAGAAGTTTATGAAAGTAAGTTAAGAGCTATAGATGGAGGAAAAGTATATATACTAAAACCAGATGGTAAAAAAATAGTTATAGCAGAGAAAAAAGCTAAAAATGGAGAAGATGTAAAATTATCAATAGATTTAGACTTACAACAAGAAATATATAAAGAAATGAAAGGTGAAAAAGGAGCTAGTGTTGCAAATAATCCAAAAACAGGAGAAGTTTTAGCTATGGTAAGTTCGCCATCATTTGATCCAAATAGTTACGTTACTTATATAACTAAGAGTGAAAAGCAAAAATGGGAAGATGATTCAAATGCTCAACTTGAAAGAAGATTTAAAAATGCATATTCACCAGGATCTGTTATGAAGCTTGTTACAGCATCTATAGGATTAGATACTAAAGCTATTGATCCAAATGAAGCTATAGATATAAAAGGAAAAGATTGGGATGGAATAACTAGAGTAACAGATCCAGGAAGACCTGTTAATTTAAAAGATGCAACTAAGTTTTCAGATAATATATACTTTGCAAAGGCTGCACTAAAAATAGGTGGAGAAGACTTTGTAAAAGGAGCTAAAAAGTTTGGTATAGGTGAGGATATAAAATTTGGATATCCTATACAAAAATCTCAGATATCAAATAGTGGAAATCTAAATGATAAACCATTACTTGCAGCTACAGGATATGGTCAAGGCCAGGTATTAATAACACCTTTAGATATGACTATGATTTATTCAACACTAGGGAATAATGGAAACATAATGATGCCTAAGTTAGATATAACTAAGCCTAGTGAACCTAAAATTTATCAAGAATCTATAAAAAAAGAAAACCTTCCTACACTTATAGATTGCTTCTCGGCTGTAATAAATGATGAAGAAGGAACAGGACATAGTGCTAAAATTAATGGAGTTAATATAGCAGGAAAAACTGGTACAGCTGAAATTAAAAAAAGTAAAGATGATCAAAATGGAACTGAAAATGGATGGTTTGCGGCAGTAGATACTGATCAAGGAAAATTAGCTATATCTATGATTATTGAAAATGTAAAGGATAGGGGTGGAAGTCACATACCAACTGAAATGGTTAAAAATGTGATGGAATATTATTTTAACAAATAAATTAGATGTATAAATTGAATAAATTAAAATAAGAGTGTAAAATATAATTGAATTCAATATTTTATGGGGGTAACATATGAAAAAATTATTAGCATCTGATATAGATGGCACTCTTTATGTAAATCAGAAGATACATAATAAAAGCTTAGATTACATAAAGAAATTTAGAGAACAAGGTAATATATTTTTATTATGTACAGGACGTAACTTTGGAGGAGTAAAACATTTATTTGAAGAATATGACATTGAAGTAGATGGGTTTGTTTTATGTAATGGTGCTATAGTTTTAGATAAAGAATTAAATACTATACATAATACAAGTATAGATGATGAGACTATAAAAGCTTTATTTGAAGAAGCAAAAGACAATTCTATATACAATTTTTATTTTGCTGATGGAGAAAACTTATATATTATAGATGGGTATAATTCTCATCCAATTATAAGTTCGGCAGATATGACTAATAAAATGAATATTATAAAAATAAAAGAGTCAGATTTTTATAAAAATAGTTACTGTGCAAATATAGTTGGAATAGATATTAAAGATGAATGTATAAATAAAGCTAATGACAAAAAGGTAGATATAGAGAAGAAGTTTTTTGAAAAGGTATCTGTTTATAGGAATTTATCTTTTATAGATATAGTTCCTAAGAATACTTCAAAGGGAGAAGGAATTAATAAGGTTTTGAATAAATTTGGAGTAAAAGAAGATAACGTATTTGTAATAGGTGATTCATGGAATGACTTAAGTATGTTTGAAAAGTACAAAAACTCATATACCTTTAGTTACTCGGAGGAAAGTTTAAAAGTACATGCAAAAAATATAGTAGATAATTTTTATGATTGTATAGAAGATGCTATAAAATAAATAACTCTATTTTGTGGAAATAGTACAAAGATAAGCATATATATATGTATATACTATTTTCACAGGAGGATTAGATTTGAATAGAAGATATGAAAGACTTAAATTAGCTTGTAAATCATTATCTGAAGAAGCTTTTAAAGCATATGCAGGTAAAAAAGATTATAAAAGAGCTATAGAGTGCTATACAATACTTGCTACAAGTTTAGGAGTACCAAATGATATAGCTAAATTTTCACAGAATATGTTAGCTAGATTAAATAAAAAAATCGAAGAAAAGTCTAATTAAAAAGTATTGCTTGATATTAATATCAAGCAATACTTTTTTTATTATTAGTATATATTTTTCAATAAAAGTGTTGACCTAAAAGATATAAAGTGTTATATATATAAGTATAAAGTGTTAAAAAGTATACACTAAATATATAAATAAAACATACTATAAATTGATATATATAACTAGGAGGACTCAAAATGAAAACAAGAGTTGCAATAAATGGATTTGGAAGAATAGGAAGAATGGTTTTAAGAATAGTTGAAGAAAATGGATTTGATAATTTTGAAATAGTTGCCATAAATGCTAGAAGCGATGCAAAAACATTAGCTCATTTGTTTACTTACGATTCTTCATACGGTATATTTAGAGGAAAAGTAGAAGTAGATGATAATGATAATATAGTTATAAATGATAGAAAAATAAAAGTATTAAAAGAAAATAATCCTGAAAATTTACCTTGGAATGAATTAGATGTGGATATAGTTATAGAATCTACAGGTAAATTTACTAAAAGAGAAGATGCACAAAAGCATATAAAAGCTGGTGCTAAAAAAGTTATAATAACTGCACCAGGAAAAAATGAAGACAAGACTATTGTAATGGGAGTAAATGAAAATGAATATGACAATAGTATACATCATATAATATCTAATGCTTCTTGTACTACAAACTGTATTGCACCAGTAGTTAAAGTACTAGATGAAGAATTTGGTATAGAAAAAGGGTTAATGACAACTATACATGCATATACTAATGATCAACAAATACTAGATAAAACTCATAAAGATTTAAGAAGAGCAAGAAGTGCAGGTGTTTCAATGATACCAACAACAACAGGTGCAGCTAAAGCTGTTGCAAAAGTTTTACCAGACTTAGAAGGAAAATTAAATGGTTTTGCAGTTAGGGTTCCAACACCTAGTGTTTCTATGGTAGATTTAGTTTGTGAACTTAGTAGAGATGTTACGGTAGAAGAAATAAATAATGCATTTGAAAAAGCCTCACAAAGAGAACTAAATGGAATTTTAGGATACTCAGAATTACCTCTTGTATCAGTAGATTATAAACAAACATCAGACTCTTCTATAGTTGATGGGCTATCAACTATGGTTAACAATGGTAACTTAGTTAAAGTAGTTGCTTGGTATGATAATGAATGGGGATATTCATGTAGAACGGTAGACTTAGTTGCATATGTTGCAAAAGAACTTTTAGTTTCAAATAAAGTTAGTGCATAAATTAATTAGTTTATAAAGCTCACAGTAAAATTACTGTGGGCTTTTAAATTTTACATATAAAAATAAGTTGATTTTATTAAAATTTCATATATTATTCATCTAGGTTATGTATAATTTTATATGAAGAATATGATTAGGCAAAATGGAGGGAAAATATATGAATATACTATTTTTTATTACGCCTAAAAGTGAAGTTGAATATTTATATGACTATTACACGATAAAGGAAGCTATTGATAAAATTGAAAATAATGACTATACATCTATACCAGTTATAAATGAAAAAGGCCAATATGAATTTACTATAACAGAAGGAGATTTACTCTGGAAGATAAAGTCAAATTATGAAAATAAAAAAAGAGGAGATAAAGTAGAGGTTATAGAAACTTTAACTATTAAAGATATAGACAAATATAATGATTATAAGACTGTATCAGCAAACTCTAACATGGAGAATTTAATAACCTTAGCTACAAATCAAAATTTTATTCCTGTAGTTGATGATCAAAATATATTTATAGGCATTATTAAGCGAAGTGATATTATAGCTTACTTTAATGAGAAGTTAAATTTAGAAAAATCATTAAAAATAAGCTAAAACTTAATAAAATATAGAAAATAAGACTAAATAGTTTTAAAATCATTGATTATGGTATATAATTTTAATAAGAAATTTAAAATAAGGGGCTGTCATATAGAGACAGTCCTTTATACTAACAAGGAAGTGGCTTTATGAATTTTTGGAGGGAGAAAAAAAATAGAATTTATATTATTGTTATAACTGTATTGACTATATTTATAAGCCAGTATTTTCTTTTCAAATATGGAATTATAAGTCCACTAGTAAAGGGTATAGAACTAACAATATCAAAAGGAGACTATATTCAAAATATAGACGAATATGTAATTAAATTAGGAGAGTCTATAAAAGTAAATAGTGGTAAATATATAGTTATACCACCATATGCATCAAAGCCTAAAATTGGATTTAAAGCTTCTGATCCAGATGTATTATCCATCGATGGAGATACTATAAAAGGAGTAAAAGAAGGATATTCAGCACTTATGATAACCAAAGATGGAAGGGCAATTAGGAAAACAACTGTAAGAGTTGTAAAACCAAAAGTTGAAAATTTAGATGTTGAAATAAATCAACTTAAATACGTAGGAGATAGTTCACCTATAAATGTAAATGTAGATGTTGATTTTAATTTTAAGGAAAAAGAGAAATGTACATATGAAATATCAAATGATAATGTACTTCAGATAGAAGGAGATACCTTAAAAGCTATAGGCGTAGGAACATCTAAATTATATATAAATGCAGGTGATAAAGTTAAAGAATATACTTTTAATATCCAAGCTAGAGTATCAGACATATATGCTAATGACAATATAAACATAAGAGTAAATGAAGAAAAAAATATTGATGCCAATGTGGAAACTGTGCCTAAGAATTTAAAACATCCAAAAATAACATATGAATTATTAGGATTTAAAATGCCAATAGAAAGGGCTATAAGTCTATCAACTACTGATGGAACTATTAAAGGTATACGAGAAGGAACAGAAAAGGTTAAGATTGCTTGTGGAGGAAAGACAAAAATAGTAACAGTAAATGTTTTAAAAGAGGATGTAGAATCTCAAAAAGTTGAAAATCTAGAGGCTAAGTCTAAAGTTGTTGGAGATAACCTAGAGATTACTTTAACTTGGGATTATTTAGATGATATATTAGATTATGAAATATATCTAAAAAATAACTCTTTAGGAGATAAAGACTTTAATTTATTTGAGTCAATTAAGGTTAATAAATCAGATATAGGTAAAGATAAGAAAATAAGTGCTACAATATCATTAAGCTTAAAAGATATGAAAAATTTAAGCTTGGATATATATGTAGTTGGTAATAGCAATGGAAAGCATACTCAAAGAAGTAATGTTGTGAAAGTAAGAGAAGAATTTGGAGAACCAGATAAAAAACCAGATAATATAGAAGATTATCAAGTTGAAAATTTACAAGCAGATATAAATGATGAAAATGAAATAAATCTATCATGGGATAAGTTAGATAAATTTGACTGCACGTATAGTGTTTATATTAAGGATAATATAAAAACTCCAGATGGAGGATATGTTCTATATCAACATGGAATAAGTAAGAATAATATAAGTATACCTATGAATAAAGATGAAGATATAGATGTTGATATATATGTTGTTGCTAATTCATCAAATGGGTCTAGTAAAAATAGCAAAACAGTCAAAATATCAAAAATAAAACTTGATAACAAAACTGAATAAAAAAATCCTGAGGAATTTCTCAGGATTTTTTTTATTTTATTTTTTCAAGATAGCCACTAGGATGGAAATAATATATACTAGATGTATTTTTATCTACAAAATATCCTAAATCAGTATCTATATTAGGTAGGAAAACATATCCAGATAGACCTTTATCTTTTAATGTTGTAAATGTATTTTCATCACCTTTATATTCATATGTTAAATTAGGATTCATTTCATTTAATAATTTTAATGCATCTTCCATTGTTAGTGATTTAACTGTAATACTATTTTCATTTGAAGGATTTTCTTTATTAGTGACCTCATTCTCCTTATTTTGTTGATTTGTAATATCAGTATCTAAATTTTCGCTTAGATTTTCTTTTGGTTTTATATCGTTATTTAAATTTTTATTTATGTTACTTTCTTGTTTAATTTCTTTATTAGGTTTATTTTCATTATGTATATTATTATTGCTAGCTTCTTTTATTTCATTACTTTGACTTGAATTATTATTTTTACTTATTGTATTTTCAACAGAATTTACAGGCTCTAAAGATTCCTTTGATTTATCATTATTTAAATCTTTAGTAGAATTTATTAAAATTGAATTATTTGAATTTGAATCATTGTTAGCAAATGAAGATTTTAAAATTGGATTGCTAACAAATAAAACACCAGATAATACAAATAAAACAGGAACTAATCTTTTCATGGTCATTACCTCTTTTCACATATTTATTATTTCTATATTTAAATATTACCATAAACTATATATATTATAACAGTTACACCCTTGTTACCTAAGGTTACTAAATTGTAAACAAAAAAGCATGCTATTTTGCATGCTTAATCCTTTATAGAATTATATTTTTTATTTACAAATTCACTTAAATATATTTTTATAACTCCCATAAAAGGAGCTGATAATATCATACCTGGTATTCCAAAAAATCCTCCTCCGATAGTAACTGCTAATATTGTGAAAAAAGGACTAAGACCTAATTGACCGCCGACAATATTAGGTTCAATAAAAGCTATTTCAACTTGTTGAACGAGGATTAGATATATTAAAGAGAATAATGCTATACTTGGACTATAAAATAAATTTATAATTACAACAGGTGTCATTCCTATTACTGGACCAAAGTAAGGTATCATATTCATAAAAGTTATTAAAATTCCAAATAACAATGCATATTGAGAACCTATAAAATAAAGTCCTATACTTGATATTATCCCAACTATACAGGAGTCTAAAACTTTACCTGCAAAATATTTACCTATATTTTCATTTATTGTATGTCCAAGATTAAGTATAAATTCAGTTCTTTTTTTACCAACAGATATAAATAAAACTTTTTTATAAAAAGAAAAGAATTTTTCTTTTTCAAGAATTATATAAAAGCAAATTATAAAAGATAAAACAAATTGTACTATAAATTTGGAGATTGAAAAAGTTGTAGAGAATATTTCTCCCAAAGATCCAATAAGTAAGTTGCTTATTTGAGGCATGGCAGAAAAAACTTTATTTCCTACTTCTTTTAATGTTTTAGGATCAACATTTTTTAAACTATCTCCAATTTGAGAAAAAAAGTGTTGAGTTTTACTAGCATACAGTGGAAATTCACTAACTATATCTGCAACACTACTTACAACTATTGGTACAGTAAAAAATATAAAAGAACCTATTAAAAATATTAAAACACCATAGGTTAGAAACAGAGCATAAACCCGTTTAAATTTAAGTTTGTTTTCTAAAAAATTTACTACAGGTATAAATATATAAGCTAAAACAAAAGCCAATATAAATGGTGTAAGTAATGATATTAACAGCTCGACAGTATTAAAAAAGTATTTATAATTATCTATTAATTTTATAATTATATAAGAAACTGCCACAGTTAAAACTACATTTAAATAAATTTTTTTATCTCTCAAAGAGAACACCCCTTCCACTAGACTAAAAAAATTAAATTAATATATTTATTATACAATAAAAACATTATGAATATATATATTAATGAAAATAAATATTAAGTAAGTTTATATAATTGTAAATTTTGATAGGAGGTGATCTTATAGAGTATGAAGTAATTGTTAGATATAATGGAGATATATTAGCACTTACAACAGAATTAGGTGTATCTGTAGAACTACTTGGTTACAATTATGCTATAATAACATCTCAAAATGTTGAAAACATTGATATGCTACTTAATTATCCTCAAATAGAATATGTAGAAAAACCATTTATATTAAATACACAAGATATACAAAGTTTTTCAAGAACAGGAATAACTAGGTTTAAAAGTACAAATAGATTAACTGGAAAAGGGACTATAATAGGTATAATAGATTCAGGAATAGATTATACCTTAGAAGAGTTTAGAGATAGTCAAGGAAATTCAAAAATACTATATTACTGGGATCAATCGATAAATGGAAATCCACCAGAAGGATTTAAAGATGGAACATTATATACAAATGAAGACATAAACAAAGCTATAAAAAATGAAATTAACATTCCTATATCTCCAACAAGTACTCATGGAACTCATGTAACTGGAATAGCATGCCAAATTGCAAGTGATGCCAATATAATCTTTGTAAGGGTAGGAAGTACAGTTACTGATGTTTTTTCAAAAAGTACTGAATTTATGAGAGCAATTAAATTTATATTAGATAAAGCTTTAGAATTAAAGATGCCAGTAGCTATAAATATCAGTTATGGAAGTAATGAAGGGTCACATAGAGGGTTATCGTTATTTGAACAATATATTGATGATATGTGTTCATTTTGGAAGAATAATATTATCGTGGCAGCAGGTAACAATGCAGATAAAGATGGACATAAAAATATAAAATTAGGTGATAATGAGGTTGAAGTTGAGTTTGTAGTTGGGGAGAATGAAAAAATATTAAATGTAAATATATGGCCAGACTTTGTTGATGATTTTAGTGTTCATATAGTAAACCCATCAAATGTAAAAAGTCAGGAGATATCGTTGACCTCTGGAGAAATTAGAAATGTACTTGGTAGTACTAGGGTAAGAGGATATTTTTATCCAATATCGCCATTTTCTCTTGTAAGAAGAATTACAATTCAGTTAAGCTCAAATATTAATATTAACTCAGGAATATGGAAATTAGTTTTTACTCCTATCAAAATAGTAATGGGAAATGTAAATATATATTTACCTACTTCTGAAGGAATAAGTAAAGATACAAGATTTTTAGCATCAAGTAAAAATCTTACTGTGACAGTTCCTGGAACAGCGAGTAAAGTTATAACTGTTGGAAGTTTTAATTCTAGAACTGATACAGTATCTATATTTTCAGGGGAAGGAGATATAGAAGAAAATGTCTTTAAGCCGGATTTATTAGCTCCAGGCGAAGATATACTATCAGTTCTCCCAGGAGGAAGTGTAGGAGCGCTTACTGGAACCAGTATGGCAACTCCTCATGTTACGGGAGTAGTAGCTCTTTTAATGGAATGGGGAATAGTAAATAGAAATGATTTATTTTTTTACTCTCAAAAAATAAGAGCATTTTTAATAAAAGAAGCAAGGCGAAACCCTTTATATACTTATCCAAATAATTCTATGGGTTTTGGAATATTAGATATGTCAAATGTAAATTTAGTAGATATATCTCAAGTTAACCAAGGATATGATTTGCTTTATAGAAAAAAAGTAAAAAAAAAAGTAAAAAATACTAGACTTGCTATACCTGAAGACTTAGTAATTAAATACCAAATAAGTCATAGCCCAAATTTCAAAGAAGAACTTGCTGCAAACAATTTAAATTATCAGTTTTATCCAATAAGTTACGATACTGGAATACTAATCCTTCCTGTAAGTGATAAAACAAAATTTAACAAATTAGCATCAATTAAATCTATAAAAAAGATTGATTTGAGTATTGTTATGAATCAATTGGGAGTAATAAATAGAGGAGTAGAAAATGGTGTTGTGGCTAGAGAAGAAATAGGAGCAAATTTTTTACAAAATAACTCCAATGTTCCAATAACAGGAAGAGGGGTTTTAATAGCTATTATAGACTCAGGTATAGATTACTTACATGAAGATTTTATATACCCAGACAAAACTTCTAAAATTGTTTTTTTATGGGACCAAACAAAAGATGGTAAGCCTCCAAATGGGTATGAAATTGGAACTGAATATACTAGAGAAGACATAAATAAAGCTATAGGAAGTAATGATTCTACTTTATCAAAGGATGAAGAAGGAAATGGGACTATGCTAAGTGGAATATGTTCAGGGCTTGGCAATATAAATAAAGAATACTTAGGGGTAGCACCTGAATCAGAACTTATAATTGTTAAATTAAAAAAAATAGATGGAAACTACAATTCTACTTTGGTAGAGGCAGGTGTTAGATATGCAGTTGAAAAAGCAGTTGATATGAATATGCCTATAGTAATAAATTTTTCATTAGGAAGTAATAGTTTAACAGGTGCTACACAAAGTATAATATATGAACAACCACTATTTACAAGAGGTCTAGCTTTAGTTGCAGCAGCGGGTAATGAAGGAAATACTCAAACTCATTCAACAGGAAAAGTTGAATTTACAGGAGCACAAAAAGATATAGAATTGGAAATTTTAGAAAATGAAAAATTATTAGAAATAAATATTTGGGTAAGTAGGCCAGATAAAGTTAGTGTTGCTGTAGTTTCACCTAGTGGGGAAGAAAGTAAGTTTATTAAGGTTTCTAATTACAACGAAATATCGGGATTATTTGATTTAGAAGCTACATGGTATGTAATAACATATATATATCCTACCTCTTACTCTGGGCAACAGCAAGTAAATATAATGTTAAGAAATGCAAGTAAAGGAATTTGGAAAATTAGATTAAAAGGAGAATATATAACTAATGGAATTTTTAATGCGTATTTACCAAATAAAGCATTAATTAATTCTGGGACTAAATTTAGAGATTCAACTCCATCACAAACTATAAACTATCCAGCAACATATAATTATGTAATTTCAGCAGGAGCATACAATATAATTGATAGAAGTATATGGCCTCCTTCATCAAGAGGACCTACTATAACTGGATTGCTAAAACCTGATATAGTTGCCCCTGGAGTAAATATTATATCGACATATCCAGGAAATACTTATGCAACAATTACTGGAACAGCTCCAGCAGCAGCTCATGTTTCAGGAGCAATAGCTTTATACTTTCAATACACATTAGGAGATAAATATTATCCTCAAAAAGCATTTGCAACTATGGTTAGGACTTTTATAGAAGCTGGAGCAAATAGAAATCAGGATATAAGCTATCCAAATGAAAGTTATGGTTATGGATTTTTAGATATGAGAGGCGCTTTTAATCAATTAAAATAATTAAAGAGGGGGAATTTTGTTTTGGAAAAATCCTACCTTATAATTTATCAAGGAAAGATAGAGGATGTAGAAAAGGATTTAAAAAGCAATGGAATAGAGAGATACGTAATAATAAATAATCAGCTATTGGCTATATATGTTCCAATTAATTTTAGAGAAGAAATTTTAACTACTATAGAGACAGTAGCTTGGTGGCAAAGGTCAATGCCAATGAGCTCATTAATTGAAGTTACAAATAATATGACTACTGGAGTTAGTATAACAGATTCTGCAGGTACCGATTATATATATAAAAATCCATATATAACAACAACTGGAAAAGAAGTTTTAATAGCTATTATAGATTCAGGTATAGATTATCTACATCCTGACTTTATAAATGAAAATAATACTAGTAAGATTGTATCTATATGGGATCAAGAAAGCAATAAAAAGCAACCTCCTAAAGGATTTATATTTGGAAGTGAGTTTACACGTGAAGATATAAATACAGCTATAATGGAAAATGACAAAACTTTAAGTGTAGATAATATAGGTACAGGAACTATTGCAGCAGGTATTTCATCTGGTAATGGACGGTTAAACTCTCAATATAAAGGAGTAGCAGTTGATAGCGAGTTAGTAGTTGTTAAGCTAAGAGAATATAAAGATACCTATACTGAAGGAAGAATAAATTATCAAAAATCTGATTTTTTATCTGCCATAAGTTACGTTTTAGATGTAGCTAAAAGAGAAGATAAATTTTTAATAATAAATTTTACTATAGGTTTAGCTGCAAAATCAATAATAGAACTTACATTACTAGAAACATTTAGAGAAATTAATGAAGCAGGTGTAATATTTATAAGTGGTGCTGGAAATGAAGGTAACACAGATATACATTATGAAGGAAATTTTTCAGTTAATAATGGATTCCAAGATATAATAATACAAGTAGGACAACAAAAAAATTTAGATATTACATTAACAAATATTGGACCGGATAAAATAGGAGCATCGATTATATCACCATCAGGAGAATTAAGCTATCAAATTATGTATTCTCCTGATTATTATGTTTATAGGGGAAAGTTTAATTTAGAAGATACAGATTATGAAATGAGACTTATTTACCCTTGGTTAGAATCAGCTCATCAAGAATTAACTATAAATTTATTTAACATAAAGCCAGGGATATGGACTCTAAGGTTAATACCTGAATTTATACTAAATGGATCTTATGATGTATATTTACCTAATAAAAATTTAATATCAAGTCAAACTAGATTTTCTGACCCGGCATCTACATCGACAATAACCATGTATGCTGCTACAGAAAAGGTAATAACAATAGGCGCTTATAATGACAAAACTGACAGTATATGGATTGGATCATCAAAAGGACCAGTAAAACAAAAAGGAATAAAGCCAGATATTGTAGCTCCTGGAATTGATATCATATCTCCATATATAGATGGTGAGTATAATACATCTACAGGTACGGGTGTTAGTTCATCTATTGTTAGTGGAGTAATAGCTTTAATTGTTCAATATATAAGAGAACAAAATGCATTTTATAAAGAAGTTTTGTATACACAACAACTAAAGACTTATTTAATGCTTGGAGCAACTAAAAAAGATATATATGAATACCCTAATATATCTCAAGGATATGGAATTTTAAATCTAAAAGATACTATTATTGCTATTGCAAATAACTTTGAATAATATGAATTTTATCAAGCATAATGTAAAAACTAATACTAAAGAAAAGAGGTGATTAGTTTGAATAATAAAAGTAAAGCATTAAGTGGAGAAAATAATAAAAGGCTGAAAGCCCACAGACCAATTACGAATGAGGCTACTGCAGCTTGGGCAGGAACAGAACATTTAAAAAAAGAAAGTAAAGTATCAATACCTCCTTTAACTAATGTAGAGGAAGCTAAAGATTGGGTAGATAATGGAAGTAGATTATAATAAAAGTAGTATGCTTTTTATAAAAGCATACTACTTTTATTTATTCACTTGGAATAAGGATATATTCTCCTGATTTTAATTTATAATCATCAGATATAACATTAGAATTTTCCTTATACACAACCTTTCTAAAATTTTCTATATTATCAATATCTTTATTATAGATTTTAATTATATCATCTAGTGTTTCCCCAGATTCAACAAAGTGTTTTACAAAAGTTCTATTTTTCATAACCTTAGTATAAGATTTTTTATAAGGAAGTTCAGTGAGCTGATTAAAAACAGGATAATTTTCAGATAAATAATCAACAGACTTATCTAAACAAGTTATATAATTATATACACCGGCTTTTAAAACCTGAGGTATGGACTTAGCTTCATCTACACTTGGAGCAATAAAAAATAATATTAATAAAAAAATTAAAACATATTTCAAATTCAACACCTCCTATATAATGATTATTGATAAATAAAATTTTATTAAACATGTATTAGTAAAAATAAAAAAATAAAACGTTGACTTCAAAAATATATGTTGGTATAATCTTATTAAATAATGGAAATAGTAAAAAAATAAAGACAATGAAGAGAAGAGTAAGTATAAAATGTAGTCACAGCGAATTGAGGGTGGTGAAAGCTCAATACGAAGTTTGTACTGAAGAACATCTCGGAGTCTCTAACCGAAATAATTTTAGAGTAGGCTTAGACGGGAGGTCCCGTTACAGACCATTAAGCAAAGCTTAGCTAAGTGGCCTTTTAGGCAATTAGGGTGGTACCGCGAGAGTAATAGTCTTTCGTCCCTTTTAGGGATGAAGGGCTTTTTTTATATTTAAAATTAAAATAATAGGAGGATACAAAATGCAAAGAGAATTTATTGAAATTAAACAACTTTATAGAAACAAAGAAGAATATATCGGAAAAACTGTAAAAGTAGCTGGATGGATAAGAACATCTAGATCATCTAAGAACTTTGGATTTATAGAATTAAATGATGGAAGTTTCTTTAAAAATATGCAAATAGTAATATCTGAAGATAAATTAGAAAATTTCAAAGAAATAACTAAACTTCCAATAAGTTCATCAATATTAGTAGAAGGGGAATTAGTATCTACAGAAGGTGCTAAACAACCGGTAGAAATACAAGCAACTAAAATTGAAGTAGAAGGGGAGTCAGATAGTTCATATCCACTTCAAAAGAAAAGACATACTTTAGAGTACTTAAGAACTATAGCTCATTTAAGACCAAGAAGTAATACTTTCTCTGCAGTATTTAGAGTAAGAAGTTTAGCTGCATATGCTATACATAAATTCTTCCAAGAGAGAAACTTTGTATATGCACATTCACCAATCATAACAGGAAGTGACTGTGAAGGTGCAGGAGAAATGTTTAGACTAACAACTATGGATTTAAATAACATACCTAAAACTGAAGAAGGTGCAATAGATTACTCTAAAGACTTCTTTGGTAAAGAGGCTAACTTAACAGTTAGTGGACAATTAAATGCTGAGATAATGGCTCTTGCATTTAGAAATGTTTATACATTTGGACCTACGTTTAGAGCTGAAAACTCATTTACACAAAGACATGCATCAGAGTTTTGGATGATAGAACCTGAAATAGTATTTGCAGACTTAGAAGACAACATGGAACTAGCAGAAGACATGATAAAATATGTAATAAGTTATGTTATGGAAAATGCTCCAGAAGAAATGGAGTTCTTCAATAGTTTTGTAGATAAAGGATTAATGGATAGATTAAACAATGTTGTAAATTCTGAATTTACAAGAATAACTTACACTAAAGCTGTTGAAATGTTACAAGAGTCAGGACATGATTTTGAATACCCAGTACAATGGGGAGATGACCTTCAAACAGAACATGAAAGATATTTAACAGAGCAAGTATTCAAAGCACCAGTATTTGTTACTGATTATCCAAAGGATATAAAAGCGTTCTATATGAGAATGAATGAAGATGGAAAAACAGTAAGAGCTATGGATCTTTTAGTTCCAGGTGTTGGAGAAATCGTTGGTGGATCTCAAAGAGAAGAAAGACACGATGTATTGTTAGAGAGAATAAAAGAAATGAATCTTAACGAAGAGGATTATTGGTGGTATTTAGAACTTAGAAAGTTCGGAACAGCTACTCACTCAGGATTTGGATTAGGATTTGAAAGAATCATAATGTATATGACTGGTATGGCAAATATAAGAGACGTAATACCATTCCCAAGAACTCCAAAAAATGCAGAATTCTAGTATTTAATATATAAAATAAACGAGAGAAATCTCGTTTATTTTTTTAAGGAATAAAAACTATATAAAAACAAATGATTATAAATTATTTATAATAACGCAAAAAATTTATTATAAAAAATAAACACATAAAGTATTTTTTAATAAAATATACTATAGATTTCATATAGTAGACATTAAAACCTTATTAGAATATAATAGTAATAAGATTTAAAGTGATGGTTAATCAGGAGGTAGAGAAATGTCAGATGATAGAATAATAGATTTTAATGAATTAAAAAATAAAGTCAAAGATTCAGACGTAGATAAATTTGAACAATATATATATAGCTTATACAATTCAGTAATGTCAGGTAATTTAAGCATGGTTGAATTTTCTAAAAAAATAATGGATTATATGAAAGAAAATAATATATCACAAGAAAAGTTTTTAAATATACAAAAGAAATTTATGGAAAGATATGGAATGGATTCTGCAGAAATAGATACTCAATTAAAAAATTTTGGAATAGATCCTGAAAATATTAATTTTGAAGACATTAATAATTCTAATTTTGAAGACATAAAAAAAAGTATAGGATTTTATGAAAAATACAGCGAACAAATAAAACCAAAGGCATCTGTAGAAGCGTATATCAAAAATGATCATAACGATATTAAAATAATAATGGATCAAGAAAATGTAGTCTTAATAAGTAAAGGAAAGATAAATTTAATAGATGCTCAGTTAAATGAATTTTTATTATCATATAAAAAAGTATTAAACAAGACTATAAATATAACTATGTGTGAAAATACAACTAGTTATGAGTATTAAAAAGAGATAGGATTTTTCCTATCTCTTTTTTAGTGCTCTGAAAGATCACTTTCGCCAAACTTCTTGTTAAATACACTATAAACTTTATTTATAGGCTTTTTAAGTGGAAGGGCAAATATTAATGATATAACTATATATAGACATAATACTAATAAATCTTTGTTTACAACAGGTGAATAAACTCCACCAATAGATTCTCTTAAAAGAGATATTCCATAAGTGAATGGTAAATATGGATTTACAGTTTGGAAAAACTCTGGTGTAACTTCTATAGGGAAAGTACCTCCAGAACCAGCAACTTGTATTACTAAAAGTATTATTCCTACAGCTTTACCCATATTTCCAAATACAGATACAAGAGAGTATACTATACAAGTAAATACAATACTTGTAAAAATTGAACCTAATACAAGTAATGGCGGATTTACTGCATTAACTCCAAGTATGTATATATCACCTACACTTACTATTAGTGCTTGTATAATAGCGATAGTAAGGAATGTAAGCCCTCTACCAAAGTATACTTCATAAGACTTATAATCTCCATGAACTTCTGCTGATAAAAGAGACGATAATAAAAGTAAACCAACCCATAAAGATAAAACTGTATAAAATGGTGTCATTGCAGAACCATAGTTTGCTATGTGGTATAATTTATTCTCTTTAATTGTAACAGGTTCTTTTAAGAAATTCTTATGTGATACTATATCATTTTTTAATAAATTTACAAGATCTTTTAAATCATCTTCATTATTTACTTTCTTTATAGCATCTGTAAGTTCATTTACTATTTTTTCAGCTTTTGGTAACTGCTCTTTAGCATAAGAAATACCTTCTGAGCCTTTAGCTGATAATTTAGAAGTTGTATTTAATATATCCTCAACTTGAGGTAATTTAGCTTCAGCATTTTCTAATGTTTTTATTACATCATCACTTACTGAATATCCTTTTTCAAAGATATTATTTATAGGTGTAGATATTGAAGAATCAAAGTTATTATAAATTGAAGAAGTTATTGATTTTATATCATTTCCTATTTTTAAAACAGAATCCAATGCATTAGATGCAGGAGCTTGACCTCCTTGAATTTGGTTTTTAACAGAGTCTAAGGCACTTAGACCTTGAGATATCTTTGAATCTACATCTTTTAATCTATTAATAGTATCTGTTAAAGGATGATTAGGAGTAAGATTATTTAACTTACCTAAAAACTCTATTACAGATTTATTTATGTTTGATAGATTATTTAACTTACCAGATAATCTTTCGGCTATTGCCAAAGCATCATCTGAATGATTATTTAATGCACTAGATAATGAGTTTGCAGTATCAGTAATAGAACTAGCAACATCGTTCATTAAAGATATATCATTTTTTATAACTGGAGTAATTCCGTTTATACTACTTTGAGAACTTTTCAAGAACTCTTTAACATCTGAAGATAAACTCTTAGACTTAGTAATAGTTTCTTTTATAAGAGGAATATCCTTTTGTAAATCTTTAACTAAATTTTGTGCTTTGTTAATTCCATTAGATGCTAAATCTACAGTTTCTTCTACATCATCAAATTTACTTTGTATTTGAACTAAAGAATTTTCTATTTCTGATAATTTGGGAATTTGACCTTCAAGTTCTATACCTAATTCATTAGAAGCTTCAAATAAAACTTGGCTAACTGTTTCAACCACAGTTTGATTTATTTGAAGTTGTATTGTAGATGCACCTTTATCTGTAATTTTAGGAGCGATAGCATTTATTTTTTCATTTACTGTGTAAATTAACTCTCCTTTTTTAACATCTGAAGTAATAAGAGAAGTTAAATCTTTTGAAAAATTGCTAGGTATTTCTATTGAGGCATAATATTTACCATCTTTAACACCTTTTAATGCAGTTTGCTTATTTACAAATTTCCAACCTAAAGAATCATTTTCTTTTAAAGTTTTAACTAACTCATCACCTATGTTTATATGCTCATCTTTAATCATAGTCCCCTTATCATTATTTACTATAGCTACTGATATATTACTAGTATTTCCATAGGGATCCCAAGAAGCTTTTATATTAAACCATGCATATAAAGATGGTAATATACAAAGTGCACCTACAACTATAAGTATTGCATAGTTAGTAAATATATCTTTGATATCCTTTTTAAATATATTAAATATATTTTTCAATAAAATTTTCACCTCCAAAAGTAAGATTTCTAACGAATTTAAATTATAATGTTTTTACTCTGAAAAGTCAATAAAAAATTAAAAAATTTTATACAATATAATTTAAAATATATAGTAATTATAACCAAAAGGTATTTAATATATAAGAAATAAAAAGATGGCACTATGGCCATCTATATGAATTTATTTTAATATAAATTTAGCTAATAAGACTATTATAGGTAAGGAAATCATAGTTCTTACTAGAAATACTAAAAATAAGTCCTTTAAATTAAGTGGTATGTCAGACTTAAGTATAACAGCTCCTGTTTCTGTTAAGTAAAGGAGTTGAGTTATAGATAAAGCACCTATTATAAACTTAGTTAAAATATCAAAAGTATCCCCTGATACCATTATAGAAGGTAAAAACATATCTGCAAATCCGACTAAAACAGCAGGAGCGGCTTCTATAGCATTAGGAACCTGTAACAGCTTTAGTACAAATACTATAGGGAATGAAATCCAATTAAAGAATGGTGTAAACTCCGCAACCATAAGAGCTAAAGTCCCCCAGGCCATAACTAATGGAAGTAATGCTAAGTACATATCTATTACAGTTTTAAATCCATTTTTTAATATTGTATTTAAAGATGGAGCATTTTCTGCTCTACATAAAGCTTTACCTAATGCAAATTCAAATAAATTTTCTCCATCAGGGATAATATCTTCTTTAAGGTGGTCAACATCATTATAAGTTTTATCCTTAATATGTGCTAAAGGATATACACGAGGCATTATTATTGCACAAGCAAGTGATGCAACGCAAACTGTACCATAAAAAGGAACAAATAAATTCATTAAACCTAACTGGTCAGCTATTACAGTTGAGAAAGGTAATGAAACTAAAGAGAAGCAAACTGATATTATACAAGCTTCTCTTGCTGTATAAAATCCTTGTTTATATTGTGTATTAGTTATCATTATACCTAGAGTTCCATCTCCCAACCAAGATGATATTGCATCAACAGCAGAACGACCTGGAACTTTAAATATCTTATACATAAATTTAGAGATTAAAGTACCTACAAAATCCATAAGTCCAAAATCAACAACTAAAGGTAATAAAAATCCAGAAACAAGAAATATTGCTAATAAGCTAGGTAAAACACCTAAAATTGTTTGACCAGTAACCTCAGATCTAATAAAAGTAGGACCAAAGTTTAAAACAGTCATAGAGATAAATATTGCACCTAATATTCTAAAAACTAACCAAAATAAAGGTACGTCTAAAACACTTTTTAAAAATTCATTTTTTATATTTATAAACTTACTTAAAATAGATAAAATAGCTGAAGTCACAATTACTACAAGAGCTATATGATTTAAATAATTAGCAAAAGAAATTTTCAAAATTTCTGCTAAAAAGCCAATTCCTATATTTATTGATGATATACCTTCAACTGGAATAAATTTACCATAAGGTAAAGGAATAACAAATAGAAGCAATCCTATTAAAGAAGGAATTAAAAATTTAAAAAAACTACTTGATTTATTTTGAATAAAATTAATATCTTTTTCCATAAAACAATATCTCCTTTAAATGAAATTAAAATAATTTATATAAATGCATTTATATTTTAAAATTAAAAAAGTCCCTTGGCTAAAAGCCAAGAGACGAAAAATTTCCGCGGTACCACTCTGGTTGATAGAATTAAATTTTAATCCTATCCACTTAATCTCTTAAGGCGAGAAAACCTATAGTCATACTTAGTTTCAAACTATATTCTCCAAAGCTCTCTTCACTTAAATTTCAATGCTAAGCTTCCACCATCCTTAGCTCTCTATAAAATTCATTTAAGTTACTCTCTTTTTCACTGAATTTAAAATATTTAATTTACTTTATGGTAATAAAAAAAATCAATATTGTCAATAAAAATTAAAAAATAATTTCAAAATTTAAAAAATTAAAGAAGAATGAATTTTAAAAATTTACTTAGCATATTATATATAGTAATTATCATACATTGGGGGAGGATTAATTTGAGTAATATTGAAAATATAAATGGGACTGTATATATTAATGAAATACAAAAACTAAAAGAAACTGAGTATTATTTAAGAAAAAAGAGAAGTGAAGAACATAAGAAAAATTTAGATTTAAATAATTTTAAATATCAAACTATTACAAGTGATTTAGGTTATAAAATTGATATCCCACTGCATTTTGAAAAAAAAGAAACTGTAAATGATAAATGCTTTGACACTATATTTTTAGAAAAAGACAAAGAATATAATTTATATAATATAAAAACTCAAGGATTTTTCATAGAAATTCCAGGAGAATGTGTGAGTTTGATATCTATTGAATCCATTTTAAAACATATGACAAATATAGAAGAAACCATAGATTATGAAAATGAAAATGTAAGTGGGAAACTTGTAAAAACGAAACCTTCAAATGGAATAAAAGATTATATTTTAATTACAAAAGTAGAAAGGGGAATATATGAATTAAAAGTTTCAGTAGATGAATTTTTAAAAGAAGATTATGAAAAGGTAGCTTTAAACATAATTAACAGTTTTAAAAAAATATAAAAAATATGGCACCTTAAAATATAGGTGCCAATTTCTTATATTAATTATTTTTTGATTTTTCAATTTCCTCAGCTAAATTATTTAGATATTCCCATCTTTCATACTTGTATTCTAATTCATTTTCAAGTTTACTTTTTTCATTAAGCATTTCTTGCAATTTTGTGAAATCACTTGAATATTTATCCAGGTTATCATCGATATCTTTTATTTTAGATTCTAATAAAGAAATATCATCATCTATGCTATCAAATTCTCTTTGTTCATTAAAGCTAAACTTAAGTTTTTTATTGTTTTTAGGCTTTTCTTTTTTTACATTTTCCTTAGGCATTTTAACTTCAACAGTATCATCAAAATATTGAGATTCTTTAAATATTAGATAATCACTATAGTTACCTGTATATATATTAATTTTACCTAATCCTTCGTATGCAAATATTTTATTACAAATTCTATCTAAAAAATATCTATCATGAGAAACACATATTACAACACCTGGGAACTCATCTAAGTAATCTTCTAATCTATTTAGAGTTTCTATATCTAGATCATTTGTAGGTTCATCTAAAAGGAGTACATTAGGTGCGCTCATTAAAGTTCTAAGTAGATGAAGTCTACGACGTTCACCACCAGATAACTTTCTAATTTGTGTGTACTGCATAGTTCCATCAAATAAAAATCTTTCACACAACTGAGATGCTGTTATTTTTTGACCATCATAAGTTTCAATATGATCACTCACTTCTTTGATATAATCAATTGAACGCATATCAAGATCCATATGAGAGTCATCTTGAGAGAAACAACCTATTTTTACAGTTTCACCAATTTCTACATGTCCACTATCTGGACTTAACTTACCATTAATTATATTTATTAGAGTAGATTTACCCATTCCATTTTTACCAATTATACCGATTCTATCTGTTCTAGTAACCGCATACTCTAAATCATCTATAACTTTTTTATCATTGAATGATTTTGATATACTGTATATTTCTATAATTTTTTTACCTAGTCTGCTAGATGCAGTAGTAATTTCTAAGTTTTCTTTAGAAGCATCAGTTTTATTATTTACAAGTTCATCAAATCTTTGAAGCCTAGCTTTTTGTTTTGTAGTACGGGCACGAGCTCCACGTCTTACCCAAGCTAGTTCAGTTTTTATTAAATTTTGTCTTTTTTGTTCCATACTAGATTCTAATTCAAGTCTTTCCATTTTCTTTTCAAGAAATATTGAATAATTTCCTTCATAACTAAATAATTTACCTTTATCTAGTTCTATTATTCTATTAGTAACTCTATCTAAGAAATATCTATCGTGAGTTATCATAAGAAGTGATAAATTCTTATTATTTAAATATTCCTCTAACCAGTCAATTGTATCATTGTCTAAATGGTTTGTAGGCTCATCAAGAATTAAAAGCTCACAGGGAGTTATAAGTGCAGATGCAAGAGAAATTCTTTTTCTTTGCCCTCCTGATAATTCACCTACTTTTTGTGAGAAGTTTGTAACTCCGAGCTTTGTTAAAACTGATTTTGCTTCACTTTCTAAGTCCCAAAGATTAAGTGCATCTATTTTTTCTTGAAGTTTTAATAATTCGCTATTTAAGTTTTCTTCATAGTTTAAACTCAATCTATCTAATGTATTTTGATAGTCACGAAGGATTTTCATTTCATTAGATGTTCCTTTAAACACTTGTTCTAAAACAGTTGCATTTTCATCATAATAAGGATTTTGAGGAAGATATTCTATCCTTACTTTATTAGGTTTAGTTATAGTACCGCCATCGGGTTCTTCAACACCTGCAATTATTTTAAGTAGAGTAGATTTACCAGTTCCATTAACACCGATAAGTCCTATTTTTTCACCTTCATTTATTCCTAATGATATATTATTAACTAGTACTTTTTCTGAGTAACTTTTTGTTATATTTTCTAATGATATTAAATTCATGTTACCACCCTTACTATTATTTTAATTTACCTAAATTATTATAACAGTTTTAATAGTAACTTTGTAATTATTTATCAAATAAAAACAAGATGTAACTTTAAAAGAAACATCTTATTTTTTTATGATTTTTTTAACTTTTTTTCTTTTTATGTAAGTTCTATCAAATGTATCTATGATTTCTGTATCTATGTTGTTTTTATTTTTTTCAAGTTTTGATTTACATAAGATTCTAATTTCAGATGCTAAAGAAAGCTCTTCTCCCAAAGCAATTAAAAATGAGCCTAGTATACCTAAATCTTCATCATCCTCTATTTCCTGAGAAAGAAGTGAAGCAAAAATTGCAACTAAAACCATATATTGATTTGCTAATGCATTACAATTATCAAGGCATTGTGTTTTTCTAGACATAAAACCTCCTTATAAATATATAATTATAATATGAGTATAAATTATAAAAGTGACTAATAAATTTATTTAACAAAATTAAGGTTAATATAGAATAAGACGGATAAATATATAATATATTTGATTATAAATAAACATAATATTAAAATATAAATAAGTCTTAAAACATACATTTTGAAAAGTGGTGATATAAATGAAAAAAATTAAGTTTATATATAATCCAAACTCTGGTGATAAAAAAATAGTTTATAAACTAGATAATATAATTTCTAAGTTCCAAAATAACGGATATACTGTAGTTCCATATAGACTATCAAAAGAAAGTAATATAGAAAATGGGCTAGAGGATATAAATGAAGATTATGAATATATTTTAATTGCTGGAGGAGATGGTAGCGTAGATAGATTGGTAAATCATATGAAAAAAAATAATATAGATTTACCAATAGCAATACTTCCAACGGGAACGGCAAATGATTTTGCTAATGTACTCAACATACCATTAGATATTGAAGAAGCAATAGATAAAATAATAAAATCAAAACCTAAAGATATTGATTTGGGAATAATAAATGATGATTATTTTGTAAATATAGCAAGTACGGGAATGTTTACTGATGTATCACAAAGAGTAGATGAAAACTGGAAAAATTCTATAGGAAGAGTATCATATATTATAAAGGGATTAGAAGATGCACTTCATCTTAGAAAGTTTAATATTACTGTAAAATCAAAAGAGTTAAAATATGAAGGGGATATGTATCTTATACTAATTTTAAATGGAAGAACTGCAGGTAATATAAGTTTAGCCCATTATGCAATGTTAGATGATGGATATTTAGATGTTATAATTTTTAAAGCTATGCCAATACAAAAAACAATTCCATTATTACTAGATATAATTAAAGGAGCACCTATAGATAAATACAATGAAATTATATATTTTAAGACAGATGAACTATACATAGAATGTGAAGAAAATATAGTAACTGATATAGATGGAGAAAGAGGCCCAGAATTTCCTCTTCATATAAAATGTGATAAACAAGGTGTTCAAATATTAGGAATTAAATAAATAAACTAAAATCCACATTGATAAAAATGTGGATTTTAGTTTATACTTGAAATATTAAAAGGATATTTTATACATAAGGAGAGTTATATGGAAAAGCTATATTACAAAGATCAATATATAAAAGAATTTACTGCAGAAATAGTAGATATAAAAGAAAAAGATTCAAAGTTTTATGTAGAGTTAGATAAAACAGCATTTTTTCCAGGAGGAGGAGGTCAGTTTTGTGATACTGGAAAAATAGATAATCACGATGTTATAGATGTTTGTGAGGAAAATGGAACTATATATCATATAACAACTACAAAACCTATAAAAATACATAAAGTCAAGTGTTTAATAGATTGGGAAAAAAGAGAAGATGGAATGAATCAACATTTTGGACAACATGTACTTTCAGGTTGCTTTTTTAAACTATTTAATGCAAATACTGTAGGTTTTCATTTAGGAAGAGAGTTCAGTACAGTAGATATAAACGGATTTCTTACAGAAGAACAAATAAGAAAAGCTGAAGAATATGCAAATGAGATTATAAAAAATGATATAGAAGTTGAATTTTTAACTCCAGAGAGAAAACAACTTAAAAAATTAGGTCTAAGAAGAGATTTACCTAATACAAATGAACAAATAAGAGTTGTAAAAATAGGTGATTTAGATATAAATGCATGTTGTGGAGTTCATCCAAAATCAACTTTATCTCTTAGAATGATAAAAATTAAAAAATATGAAAAATGTAGAAATGCAACAAGAATAGAATTTTTAGCAGGAAAAAGAGCAGTTGATGATAGCTTAAAAAATGACAGATACTTAATTGAAATTTGCAGATATTTAAGTTCTACTGAAAAAGAAGCTATAAGTGGAATAAAAAGTTTACATAATAAATTAGAAGAAATAATGCATACAAATAAAAAATTAGAAGAAAAAATATCAAAATATCAGATAAAAGAAATGATAGAAGAAGCTGATAAAATAGGAGAAATATCATTAATTAAGAAAATATATGAAAATGAAAATGTAAAATATATTTCAAAAATGGCTTCTAAGCTAGTAGAATTAGATAATGTAGTAGCATTAATAGCATTAAAAAATGATGATAAGTCAAATTTTGTATTTGCATCATCAAAAAATATTAGTAATTTAAATATGAGTGAACTTATAAAAGATGCTATAACTTTAGTAGATGGACGCGGCGGAGGAAGTCAATTTTTAGCACAAGGTGGAGGAAAAGATAATGGCAACATTGAATCCTTGTTAAACTATGCACAAATGAAAATTGAAAGAACTTTAAATAAATAATCTTTAAAAATAATAGAGTAGGAAAATCCTACTCTATTAAAATATTTCTAAGCTTTTGAATATCTAGTAATTTAACATAATCATTAGTGTAGTCAATTAAGTTATCATTTTTCATATTAATAAATTCTCTAGATAAAGAGGGTCTAGGAACACCTAGGTTTTCTGCTAATTTTGTTTTAGTTTTAGGCATTTTTATAAATTTTGTTTTTTGTAAGTCGTACTCATCTAGCAAGAAACTTGTGATTTTTTGTCTAATACTAACAAAAGATACATTTTTTACAGCTTTGTTAAGTTCAATAATCTTATTTGTTATATCATTTAAAAAGGAAACTAAAACATCTTTATTATTAGAGCAAAAATCTATAAAATCATATTTATTTATGAACATAATTTCGCTCTTTGAGTTTGAAATAACAGTAGCCGGATATACATTTACATCAGAAAATGTAATAACTTCTCCAAATAAGTTTCCTCTAGTAAACGATGATATTAAAATAACTTTATCACCAGGTAAAATTCTTTTAATATCTACACCTCCATCAAGAATTAACCCTATAGAAGTACACGAATGACCTTCAAGAGCTATAATATCTTCCTTATCAAATTTTTTTACTATGTATTTAGCACCATTAAATAAATTTAAAATTTCTTGTTTTGTCAAATTTCTAAACATATTTTTCACCTTATAATTTTCTTGTTCTAAACATATTCTATATCAAATCAATAATTCCATTCAATTTAATATGTATTAGATTATATCATATACTTATAAGTAATATCAAAGGTCTCTATAATAATATATTGAAAGCAACAAATTAATATATAAATATTTAATATAAAGACTATAAAATTTTAATATGGAAAATAAATTTTGAAAACTAATGAAAAAAATTTATATTTTATTGCATGAACTATGTACAATCTTACTTAAACTTTTATCTTAAAGTGTATTTATCAATAGATAAAATATCAATAAATATAAAACATGAAATTTGAAATTTAGAAAATTTCAAATTTTTATATTTATCAAAATCATGAAATTAAGGTGGAGTAAAAACGATTGCAAAAAGTATACTATATATGTAATAATTTTAGTGAAGGGACATTTTAAAAGGGTAATTTGAGATTTTAATTTTGTAAATATATAGGGGGATTTCATATGACAAATAACAAAGAGCAAATTCAATCTGGATTTTCAAAGTGGGAAGAAAGTAAAGTGAACAAATCTATTTCAAGGTTTCCAGAAAGAAAAGAAAAATTTGAATTTGACACAGGTCAAGAAATGAAAAGGTTATATACACCATTAGATGTTGAACTTGATTATGAAAATGATTTAGGTTATCCAGGACAATATCCTTTTACAAGAGGTGTTCAGCCTACTATGTATAGAGGAAAATTTTGGACTATGAGGATGTATGCAGGTTTTGCAACAGCTGAAGAGTCAAACAAAAGATATAAATATTTAATAGATCAAGGTTCCATGGGGCTTTCTGTTGCATTTGACCTTCCAACTCAAATGGGATATGACTCGGATGATTCAATAGCAGAAGGAGAAGTAGGTAAGGTTGGAGTTTGTATAGATTCCTTAGCGGATATGGAAATATTATTTGATGGAATACCATTAGATAAAGTATCCACATCAATGACTATAAATGCACCAGCATCTGTACTTTTAGCAATGTATATAGCTGTTGCAGAAAAACAGGGTGTATCACCTGATAAATTAAGAGGGACTATACAAAATGATATATTAAAAGAATACGTAGCAAGAGGAACATACATATTTCCAGTAAAACCATCCATGAGATTAATTACTGATATATTTGAATATTGTTCAAAAGAAGTTCCTAAATGGAACACTATAAGTATATCAGGTTACCATATAAGAGAAGCAGGAGCTAATGCTGTTCAAGAAGTTGCATTTACATTAGCAGATGGAATAGCTTATGTTAATGCTGCAATAGAAGCAGGATTAAATGTTGATGATTTTGCACCAAGACTATCGTTTTTCTTTAATGCGCATAATAACTTACTAGAAGAGGTTTCAAAGTTTAGAGCAGCAAGAAGAATATGGGCAAAAGTTATGAAAGAAAGATTTAAAGCAACTAATCCAAAGTCATGGGCTCTTAAATTCCATACTCAAACAGCAGGTTGTACATTGACAGCTCAACAACCCGAAAATAATATCGTCAGAGTCGCAATTCAAACACTAGCAGCAGTACTTGGAGGTACTCAATCACTACACACAAATTCAAAAGACGAAGCACTAGCACTTCCAACAGAAGATTCAGTAAGAGTAGCACTTAGAACACAACAAATAGTAGCACACGAAAGTGGTGTTGCAGATAGTATAGATCCATTAGCAGGTTCTTATTATGTAGAAAGTTTAACTAATCAAATAGAAGAAGAAGCTATAAGATTAATAGAAAAAATAGATGAATTAGGTGGTGCACCACAAGCTATAGAAAAAGGATTTATACAACAAGAAATAATGGATAGTGCATATAGATATCAAAGAGAAATTGAAGATAAAGATAGAATAATTGTTGGGGTTAATAAATTCCAAATAGAAGAAGAAGCTCCAAAAGGATTATTAAAAGTTGATCCTATGGTTGGAGAAAGACAAAAAGAAAAGATAAATGAGTTAAAATCAATAAGAGATAATGAAAAAGTAAAAACATCTCTTGAAGCTTTAAGAAAAGCTTGTAATTCTAATGAAAATCTAATGCCATATATACTAGATGCAGTTAGAGAATATGCTACATTAGGAGAAGTATGTGGAGTTATGAGAGAAGAATTTGGAGAATATAAACAAACAGTTATGATATAGGAGGATTTTATATGAGACCAATAAGAGTATTAGTTGCTAAACCGGGGTTAGATGGACATGATAGAGGTGCAAAAGTAATAGCTAGAGCATTAAGAGATGCAGGTATGGAGGTTATATATACAGGACTTCGTCAAACTCCAGAACAAATAGTAGCAGCGGCTATACAAGAAGATGTTGATGTTGTTGCAATGAGCATTTTGTCAGGAGCTCATAATCACTTATTACCAAAAGTTGTAGAGTTATTAAAAGAAGAAGAAGCGGAAGATATTTTAGTTATAGGCGGAGGTGTAATACCAGAAGACGATATACCTTATTTAAAAGAAAAAGGGATTGCTGAAATATTTACACCAGGAACTCCAACATCAGTAACTATAGATTTTATAAGAGAAAATCTTAAAAGAGCCTTAGCTTAAAAGGAGATATAATATGAAAGATATAGTGACAAGGGTTCTAGAAGGAAAAAAAAGAGATTGTGCTAGACTTATCACTATTGTAGAAAATGAACAGTTAGGATATGAAGATTACTTAAAAAGTATTTATAAACATACTGGAAGAGCTTATGTTATAGGTATAACAGGTCCTCCAGGTGCTGGAAAATCTACTCTAACTGATAAGTTAGTAAAATTAATTAGAAAGCAAGATAAAAAAGTAGGTATTATAGCTATAGATCCAACAAGTCCATTTACAAAAGGAGCTATTCTTGGAGATAGAATAAGGATGAATGATTTAAATACAGACAAGGGTGTATTTATAAGATCTATGGGCACTAGAGGAAGCTTAGGTGGACTTTCAAATGCAACTCAAGCAGCTATAAAAGTACTTGATGTATATGGATGTGATTACATATTTATAGAAACTGTAGGTGTTGGACAATCAGAAATTGATATTGTTAAAACAGCCGATACAACTTTAATGGTAATGGTACCAGGACTTGGAGATGATATACAAGCTATAAAAGCGGGAGTCATGGAGATTGCAGATGTATTTGCTATAAATAAAGCTGATAAAGATGGAGCTAAGAGAACTTCATTAGAAATTGAAATGATGTTAGACTTTAAAAAAGATTGGGAGTTTAGACCACCGGTAAGTTTAGTTACTGCAGAAAATGGAGATGGAATAGAAAAAGTATATGAAAATATTTTAAAGCATAGAGATTTTTTAATAGATACAAATAAATTAAACTCTAAAAGATTAGAAAGAAATAGAATTGAAGTTAAAGAACTAGTTCAAAGAAAAGTATCAAAACTAGTAAAAGATTTAGAATATACTGATGAAATTGAACAACTATTAGGAAAAACTATAACTAAAGAATCAGATCCATATTCTATAAGCAATATGATTTTTGAAAAGGTTACTAAAATTTAGTTTGTTTTATTAGGGGGAAGTAGAATGAATATATTAAGAGTAGATCATGTAGGTATAGCGGTAAATAATTTAGAAGAAACTTTAAAGTTTTATGAAGATGTTTTAGGTCTTAAATGCGAAGGTACGGAGATTGTTGAAGATCAAAAGGTTAAGGTAGCATTTTTACCTGTAGGAGATACGGAGTTAGAGTTATTAGAATCAACTTGTGAAGATGGACCAATAGCAAAATTCATAGCTAAAAATGGTGGACGTGGAGGAATACAACATGTTGCAGTAAGAGTTGACGATATAGAAAAAGCAATAGAAGAAGTTAAAGAAAAAGGATATAAAATGATAGATGAAAAACCAAGATATGGAGCAGGGAATGCAAAGATAGCCTTTTGTCATCCAAAGGGCACTGATGGAGTATTATTAGAATTAAGTGAGAGAAAATAACTGCTAAATAAAATCTTTGGGGGGTGATTTTATGTCACAAGAAAAATTAAATTTACTTTATGAAAAAAGACGTAAAGTAGAAGAAGGCGGCGGACAAAAAAGAATCGATAAACAACATACATCAGGAAAATTAACAGCAAGAGAAAGATTAAACAAATTATTTGATGAAAACACTTTTGTAGAGTTAGATGCTTTTGTAAAACACAGATGTACAAACTTTGGAATGGAAAAACAAGATATACCCGGTGAAGGTGTAGTTACAGGATATGGAAAAGTTGATGGAAGATTAGTATGTGCATTTGCTCAGGATTTTACTGTGTTAGGAGGATCACTTGGAGAAATGCATGCTAAAAAAATAGGCAAAGTTATGGATATGGCATTAAAACTAGGCACACCTGTTATAGGTCTTAACGATTCTGGAGGAGCAAGAATTCAAGAAGCTGTAGATGCTTTGGCTGGATATGGAGAAATTTTTTATAAAAATACAATTGCATCAGGAGTAGTTCCACAAATATCAGCCATAATGGGACCTTGTGCAGGGGGAGCTGTATACTCTCCAGCACTTACAGATTTTATATATATGGTAGATCAAACTAGTCAAATGTTTATAACTGGACCTCAAGTTATAAAAACTGTAACAGGAGAAGAAGTTACATCAGAAGAATTAGGTGGAGCTTCAACTCACAATACAACCTCAGGAGTAGCTCATTTTATAGCTTTAAATGATGAAGATTGTATAGTACAGATAAGAAAATTATTATCATTTTTACCATCAAATAATTCTGAAAAAGCACCAATACTAGATTGTGAAGATGACCCAAATAGAAAAAATGAAACTTTAAATAGTATAATTCCAGAGGCTTCAAACAAGCCATATGACATGAAAGAAATAATATATGAAATAGTAGATAATAGTGATTTTTATGAAGTACAACCATTTTTTGCTCAAAATATTATAACAGGTTTTGCTAGAATAAATGGGGAAAGCATAGGAATAATTGCAAATCAACCTAAAGTAATGGGTGGATCATTAGATATAAATGCTTCAGATAAATCATCTAGATTCATAAGAACTTGCGATGCTTTTAATATACCTATACTTAGTTTAGTTGATGTTCCAGGATTCTTACCAGGTACTTCTCAAGAATATGGAGGGATTATAAGACATGGAGCTAAAATGCTTTATGCATATAGCGAAGCAACTGTACCTAAGATAACGTTGATAACAAGAAAAGCATATGGAGGTTCTTACCTTGCTATGTGTTCAAAAGACTTAGGGGCAGATATGGTATTAGCATGGCCAACTGCAGAAGTAGCAGTTATGGGACCAAGTGGTGCAGCTAATATAATATTTAAAAACGACATAAAAAATGCTAAAGATCCTAAAAAGATGAGAGAGTTAAAGATAAAAGAGTATACAGATGAATTTGCAACTCCATATAAAGCAGCTGAAAGAGGATATATAGATGATGTGATAGAGCCATCATTATCTAGAATAAGAATAGCAGACGCAATAGATACATTAGCATCAAAGCGTGATGATAGACCACCTAAAAAGCATGGAAATATACCTTTATAGGAAGGTGAATAAATATGAATATTAGCCAATTACTAGAAGCATTAAAAGACCCTTCATCAGTACTTTCAACAGGGGAAAAGTTATTAGGAGGAATTAGTGTAGCGCTACTTTCTATGGGAGTTGTTTTTATAATTTTAGTTATTATAGCATTAATAATAACTATACTTCAAAAAGATAGAAGTAGTAAAACTAAATTAGCTATAGTAAAAAATGAAGATGATGAAAATAAATCAAATGAGGATGATTTTAAAGAGCTAGTAGCAGTAATAACTGCTTCTATAGCAGCATCAACTGGAAACTCTACTAATAATATAATCGTTAGAAAAATTCAAAGAAGTAATAACAATAAATCAAGTTGGGAGAGAATGTCACAAAATACTATCAAGTAAGTAAAACAGGGGGTAATTTACTATGATAAAAAAATATAATATAACTGTTAATGGAAATACATATGAAGTAGAAGTGGAAGAATTAGGATCAGAAGTACAAAATCAAAGACCTAAAGCTACACAACAATCACCACAGCCAAAACCTCAAGTAGCTCAAAAACCAAAACAAAATAATCAAGGATTAAATAATTCAGGTGGAAATGTTTGTGCACCTATGCCAGGAACTATAAATGATGTACGTGTAAAAACTGGAGATAGTGTAAAAAAAGGTCAAGTATTACTTATACTTGAAGCTATGAAAATGGAAAATGAAATAATATCAAACTCTGATGGTACAGTTAAATCTGTTAACGTATCAAAAGGAGCATCAGTAAGTGCAGGAGATCTTTTAATAACTATAGGTTAAATTAGAAAATTTTAGAAGGGGGATTTACCCATGGGAGAAGTTATAAATAATTTTATTCAATCAATGGGTATTGTTAATATAGATTGGCGACAAATAGTTATGATTTTAATCGCCTGTATATTACTATATTTAGCAATAGCAAAAGGATTCGAACCTTTATTACTAGTGCCTATAGCTTTTGGTATGTTGCTTACTAATCTTCCATTAGCAGGGGCTATGAACACACCAATATCATCTATAAGTGATCTTTCATTGACACCTGATTCAATTAATGGAACAATTTCAACCAAAACTCCAGGAGGCTTACTATATTACTTATATCAAGGTTGTAAACTAGGTATATTTCCTCCACTAATATTTTTAGGAGTTGGAGCTATGACTGATTTTGGGCCTATGATATCTAATCCAAAGAGTATATTATTAGGAGCAGCAGCACAATTTGGAATATTTTTTACATTTATTGGGGCATTAGTTTTAGGCTTTACAGGTCTGGAGGCATCATCTATAGGAATCATAGGTGGAGCAGATGGGCCAACAGCGATATTTTTAACTACAAAATTAGCACCACATTTACTAGCACCTATAGCTGTTGCAGCTTATTCATACATGGCACTAGTACCTATTATTCAACCTCCTATAATGAGGGCATTAACTACTAAGGATGAAAGAAGTATAGTTATGGCTCAATCAAAGCCTGTATCTAAAAAAGTAAAAATTATTTTCCCAATAGTAGTAACAATAGTAGTATCATTACTGCTTCCGTCAGCAGCTACACTAATAGGGTTACTTATGTTTGGAAATTTACTTAAAGAATGTACAGTTACAGACAGACTATCAGATACTGCAACTAATGCACTTATGAATATAGTTACAATATTTTTAGGATTATCCGTTGGGGCTTCAGCAGAAGCTGAAATATTTTTAAGTATGCAGACTATAAAAATATTTGCACTTGGAATTGTTGCATTTAGTATAGGAACAGGGACAGGAGTATTATTTGCAAAATTGATGAATAAATTTACAAAAGTAAAAATTAACCCACTTATAGGAGGAGCAGGAGTGTCTGCAGTTCCTATGGCAGCTAGAGTAGCGCATAAAGTTGCACAAGAAGAAAACCCAGGAAACTTTTTACTTATGTACGCTATGGGACCAAATGTTGCTGGAGTAATAGGTTCAGCCGTTGCAGCAGGAATACTTTTAAGTTTATTTGGATAAACAAAAAGGATATGATAAAATCATATCCTTTTTTATTAGAAATTATATTAGATTAATAAGGTAAAAATATATTATTAAATTAAAAAATATTGCTACTGGAACACCGAGCGTAAATTTTATATGTTTTGTTTTATGCCTAAAAAAGTACATTCCAAGATAGGTTCCAAAAGACCCGCCTAAGAACGATAAAGCCATTAAATTAATTTCTGGGATTCTCCATTCTTTTTTTATAGCTCTTTGTTTATCTATGTACATAAGAAAAAAAGTAATCGAAGACATTATTAAAAAATAAATAAATAAATAACTCATAATTAACCTCCTTAAATCTATAAACATTATTATATTATAGTTATATAAAAAATGAAAATGAACTAGAAAATTAATTTTCTAGTTCATTTTCATTTTCAGGGAAATTAGTATTATTGAATATATGGGAATTATTTAATTCTTGAGGATTATTTAAATTGTTACCTAAAATAATATCAACTTTATTTAAAAGATCTTCACCTGTAGCATAGGTAGTATTTTGCCTAATAGATTTATTTGATGTTAATAGAAAAAACATAAATAGCCTCCTAAAAATTTACTTAATAAGAGGATGAACCTATATCAAATTAATTATACAAAAACTTACTAAATCAAAATAAATTCAAGTGTATAAAAGTGCAAAATGTAAGTATAAATTTACAAATACATAAAATAAATGAATATATATAATATTAGTATAAAGTTTTATTAGGGGGGATATATTTGGAAACTGTATCAAAAAAGATGTTAGGAATAGATATAGAAAGATTAGAAAATTGTAAAGGATTAAACACTGCAAAAGAAATAATTCAACAACCATCCATATGGAAAGAAGCTGGAGATAGATTATATAAAAATAAGGATAGCATAAATTTATTTATTGATACATTTTTAAAAAAAGAAAACAGTAGAATTATATTAACTGGGGCAGGAACATCAGCTTTTGCAGGAGAAACTTGCGAGCCTTACTTAAGCAAATTATTATCTAAAAAAGTAGAGGCAATAGCTACTACAGATTTAGTTGCAAGTCCTAAAAATTATTTTATTAAGGATGTTCCAACTTTGCTAATATCATTTGCAAGGTCAGGAAACTCACCAGAAAGTGTTCATGCTGTTAAGTTAGCAAGTCAAATTGTTGATGAACTATATCAAATAGTAATAACTTGCAATGAAAATGGGAAACTAGCAAAAAATACGTCAAAGGATGAAAAAAGTTTATTATTACTTTTACCTCAAAAAACGAATGATTTAGGGTTTGCGATGACTAGTAGTTTTACAACTATGGTTTTAAGTTGTATAGGTGCGTTTAATATTAAAAATATAGAAAAATTTATAAAAGATATTGATAAACTTTCAGAGTCTGTAGAATTATTTATGGAAGAAAATATAGAAAATATAGATAAGTTGGTTAGTGAGGATTTTGATAGAATAATTTACTTAGGGGCATCGACATCAAAAGCAATAGCTAGGGAAAGTGCCTTAAAAGTATTAGAATTAACAGCTGGAATTGTAAATGCAAGTTATGATACTCCACTGGGATTTAGACATGGCCCTAAATCTGTAATAAATGATAATAGTATGACCGTTATATATATTTCAAATGATAATTACACTAAGCTATATGATTTGGATTTGGCTAAAGAAATGTTAGCACATAGAAAAAAAGATAAGGTTGTTTTAGTTGGAAGTGAAATAGAAGAAAAATTAAAAAAAGATGCTGATTATGTATTTGAATTAAAAAATATTAAATATAACTTAGAAAATCAAGCATTACTACCAATACAACAAATTATATTTGGCCAGATGGTATCATTTTTAAAATCAGAAAAATTAGGAATAACACCAGATAATCCATGTCCTACAGGTGAAGTAAATAGGGTAGTTAAAGGAGTTATACTACACGATTTAAATAAATAAAACTATTAAAACAGGGGGATAGAAAATGAGTTTAATATCAACTAAGGAAATATTAGAAAAAGCTCAAAATGAGGGGTATGCTGTTCCAGCATTTAACATACACAATTTAGAAACAATACAGGTTGTACTTAAGGCTGCAAGAGATTTAAAATCACCAGTAATATTAGCTGCAACACCATCAACAGTTAAATATGCAGATGAAAACTATTTATTAGCTATAATGAATAAAGCTACAGAATTAAATGATATACCTATAGCATTTCATCTAGATCATCATGAAAATGCAGATGATATAAAAAGAATAATAAAATTAGGGTGCAAGTCTGTTATGATAGATGCTTCTAAACATGAATTTGATGAAAATGTTAGTATAGTAAAAGATATAGTTAACTTTGCTCACAAATATGGAACTACTGTAGAGGCAGAACTTGGTAAACTAGGCGGAGTAGAAGATAATTTAGAAGTTGATGATAAAGATGCATATTTGACAAATCCAAATGAAGCATTAAAATTTGTTAAATTAACAGGTGTAGATTCATTGGCTGTAGCAATTGGAACAGCTCATGGATTATATAAATGTGAACCAAAACTAGATTTTAAAAGGCTTGAGGAAATAAGAAGATTAGTACATGTACCATTAGTTCTTCATGGAGCATCTGGGGTGTCTTATGGTGCAGTACAAGAGGCTATAAAAAATGGTATATGTAAGGTAAATATAGCTACTGAATTAAAGATACCTTTTTCAAATGCAATAAAGAAATACTTTGAAGAAAATCCTAATGCCTCAGATCCAAGACAATATTTAGTTCCTGCTAAAAATGCTATGTATGATGTAGTAGCTGAAAAAATAAAAATGTGTAAAAGTGAAAATAAAGCATATGATAACAATTATAACATTTAATCCTTCAATAGATAGACTATATAAAATTGATAAATTTGAAGTTGGCTCTGTTCAAAGGGCCAACTTTGTTAATCCTACTGCAGGAGGGAAGGGTTTAAATGTTGCAAAAGTTTTAAATAAACTTGGAGCAGATATAAATTGCATAGGGTTTTTAGGTGGATTTAATGGAGATTATATAAGAAGTCAACTAGAAAAAGCAAGTATTACAAATAATTTCACACAAGTAAAAGAAGAAACTAGAATTTGTTTAAACATAATAGATTCTAATGGGATAAGTACTGAAATATTAGAAAATGGGCCAGTTATAGATAAAGAGGAAATTTTAAATTTTGAGAAGGTCTTAAGTGAATGTTTAGAAAATACAAAAGTTTTAGTTGCATCAGGTAGTTTGGCTAAAGGACTTCCAAAAGATTATTATTTTAAAATAGGTCAAATGTGTAGAGAAAAAAATATAAAGTATATATTAGACACTAGTGGAGAAAGTCTAAAACTAGGGTTAAAATCAAAGCCATATCTTATAAAGCCAAATATAGAAGAACTTAAAGCTATTAGTGGTAAAGAACTTAGTAGTTTAGATGAGATAGTTAATATATCTAAAGAAATCTTACTTAAAGATGTTAAAAATGTATGTGTCTCATTAGGAAAAGATGGAATGATTTTTATAAATGAAAATAATATATATAATATAGAGATACCAAAAGTAAAAGCTTTAAATACTGTAGGAAGTGGAGATTCAAGTATAGCAGGATTTGCATTAGGAATTTCAAAAGGATACAAAATAAAAGATACTTTGAAATTAGCAAATGCATGTGGAATATCAAATGCTATGCACTTATCAACTGGTGATATAAATTTAGATGATGTAAATGAACTTATAGATAAAATAAAAGTCTATGATTATATTTAAATAATAATATAAAAAGTAGAGGTGAACTAAGTTTACCTCTATTTTTTATATATGGATTTTGCATACTCTGTAGGTGAAATTCCAAATTCAGATTTAAATTTTTTAGAAAAATAATGAATTGAAGAAAATGCAAGGTAATCGGCAATTTCACTAAATGTGTATTCTGATTTATTTATAAGGTCTTTACTTTTATTAAGTTTAACTTTATTTATATAATTTTTTACTGTTATTCCTACATTTTTTTTAAATAAAGAATGTAGTGTGGTAGGACTTATATTAAATTCTAAACAAATAGTATCTACGAATATTTTATTGGTAATATTTAAATCTATAAAGTTTAAAATTTTGTTTAATAAATTGTTTTCATAAATTTGTTTCATATTAGTTGTAGGTTTGTTTAAAATCTCATTTTCAATACGCAAAATATTTATAATTAGTTGTTTTAAATAACATATAGATAAGTCATTAGAATATAAGTTTGTATCAGATAATTCTTTAATTAAAAGTTTCATTGAATTATAAGCATTTCTATCTAGGGAAAAAACTTTATTGCAAAGTAAATTACAATTGTCAAAATCCATATTAAAATTTATTGTAATATATGAAGTTGTATTACTAGACTTAGTTGATTGAGTGTGAAATTGATATGGAGCATAGAAAATTAAATCTCCTTGAAAAAGTGTATAAGGTTTTTTATCAATTGTAGTTTCTAAAATGCCTTTATCAACATAAGTAAGCTCCCAGTATGAATGATACTCTCCACTAAACTTATAATTACTTCCTTTTTCTTGATAAAATTTTGTATATATTTCTGATATATTTAAAGAAGGAGACATTGAAGAATATACAAAATCCTCTTTTAACATAACAGAATTAAAATCATCAAATGATTTTGTAATGAAAACTGAAGAAGAATTGGATATAGATATTAAGTTAAAGTATGTATTTTTATCAAGCTTAATAGGTTTATTAATTATAAAGTTAGATATATGTTTTGAGTCTTTTGAAACTAAAATCATGACAACACCTTCTGTAACATAAATCAATGGATTAGTATCATTTGTAAATTTTAAACTATTTATAGATTTATTTTTAAAAGTATATAAGTTTTTTGTGTGATTTTGATAAGATTCATTCTTTAGTGAAATTCCGAAATTATCAAATTGCGGAGATGTAGTTTTTTTGAACATAAAATACCACCTTAAATATTATATATCATATATAAATTGTATATATAGATTTAGATATATGCAATAAAAATAGGATATACAGGGATAATAATTAATTAAGGACATTTTATTTAAAATGGTAGGCAATTAGAATTTTAAATATGGTAATATTAGGGTATAAAATAATAAAAAAAGGGTGAGACGATGAAAGCAGAAATTATAACAGTTGGAACAGAGATATTGTTAGGCGATATAGTAAATACTAATTCTCAGTTTTTAGCAAAAGAACTGGCTAGTTTAGGTATAGATGTTTACTACCAAAGTACTGTTGGAGATAATGAAAGTAGATTAATGGATACCTTAAATGAAAGTTTAGATAGAAGTGATATAATAATAACAACAGGAGGCTTGGGGCCTACAAATGATGATATAACAAAAGAAGTTGCAGCTAAGTGCTTTAATCAAGAGTTAGTTTTTTATAATGATATATGGAAAGATATAAAACAATATTTTGAAAAAATAGGTGTAGAGCCTACAGAGAATAATAAAAAGCAGGCATATTTTCCTAAAGATTGCATTATTTTAAATAACTCTAATGGAACAGCTCCAGGTGCTATTTTAAAAAAAGAAAATAAAATGATAATAGTGTTACCAGGACCTCCAAAGGAAATGATTCCAATGTTTAATAATGAATTAAAAAAACATTTAGAAAATCTAACGGATTATAAATTAATATCCAGAACATTAAGATTTTTTGGAATAGGTGAATCAGAACTAGAGGATAAGTTAAGTGATATTATTAATAATCAAACGAATCCAACTATAGCACCTTATGCAAAAGAGGGAGAAGTAACGTTAAGAATTACAGCAAAATCTTATACAAAAGATGATGCAGATAATTTAATCGATGAAGTTGAAAACAAAATAAAAACATTAGTAGGTAAATACTTATATGGTTATGGAGAAACTACATTAGAAGAAACAGTAGCAAAATTATTAGTAGAGAAAAACTTAACCATTGCAGTAAGTGAATCTTGTACAGGTGGAATGGTATCTTCAATGTTAATAGATTATCCAGGAATATCTCAAGTATTTATGGAAGGCTGTGTTACCTATTCAAATGAAGCTAAGATGAGTAGATTGGGAGTTAAAAAAGAAACTCTAGATAATTTTGGCGCTGTAAGTACTGAGACAGCAATAGAAATGGCTAAAGGAGTAGCTATGAATTTAAAAACAAATGTTGGACTATCAACTACAGGTATTGCAGGTCCTGGAGGAGGAACTACTGAAAAACCTGTTGGTTTAGTTTACATAGGACTTTATATAAATGGTAAAACAAAAGTGAAAAAACTTAATTTAGCTGGAAGTAGAGAAAAAATACGAGTTAAAGCTACCAAAGAAGCTTTAAACTTTTTACGACTAGAACTTTTATAAAGCAAAAGGAGAAGATCAATGATAAAATATATATTTTGTGATTTAGATGGAACTCTATATCATAATGGAATATCAAAAGAGGATTCTAAGGCCATTGAAGATATAGAAAAAGAGGGCATTAAATTTAATATAGCAACAGGTCGTATATTTGTACAAGCTGTTAAAATGATTGAAAATGATATTGATATGAATGGATATTATATCTGTGAAAATGGATCTTATATATATGATAGTAATAAAAATTTAGTTTTTAGAGGAACCATAGATGATAATATAGTAAAAAAAGTTATTGCTGAGTATGATTCAGATGATGCAACTATGTATTTTAAATATGATGGAAAAGTAGTTCTTTTAAAAGAAAATAAATTTTTTACTACATATTCAAATGACTATGTAGTAGATGAAAATTTTTCACAAAAAGATAGTTATAATGATTTAGTAGGTAATATTGGTATAGTTTCTCAAAATATAGATGAACTGTATAGATTAGAATCATTTTTTATAGAGGAATTTAACGATGTTTTAGATATATATTTCTCTTCAGAACATACTCTTAATTTAGTTCCTAAAGGAGTATCCAAACATGAAGGAATAAAAAAAGTATGTGAAATATTAGGTGCAAATTTAGATGAGATAGCTACTATAGGGGATTCTCCTAATGATATTAGTATGTTAAACACTACTAAATATAGTTTTGCAATGGAAAGTTCTAGAAAAGAAGTATTAGATGCTGCAAACTATACAGCTAAGTCTGTAAGTGATGCTATTTCAAAAATAAAATATATAAATAAAGATTTTTAATATAGGAGGATATTATGAAAAGGTTATTAGTTTTATTAGCTGAAGGATTTGAAGAAGTTGAAGCTCTTACTATCGTTGATGTTTTGAGAAGAGCTAATGTAGGATGTGATATGTGTTCACTAGATAAAGAATATGTAAAAGGCACTCACAATATAGAAATAAAAGTAGATGTAAATATAAAAGAAATAAAAGCAACTGATTATGATGGAGTCGCATTACCAGGAGGCTTACCAGGGGCTTATAATTTAAGAGACAGTGAAGATGTAGCTAATTTAGTAAAAGAATTTAATGAAAATAATAAAATTGTTGCAGCTATTTGTGCAGCTCCAGAAGCTTTAGAAAGTTTTGGATTATTAGAAAATAAAAGATGCACGTCTTATCCTGGATTTGTTCAAAATAAAGAAAAGGTAAATTATATAGAAAATAAAGTGGTTGTAGAAGATGGAAATATAATAACTAGTAGAGGACCTGCAACAGCAATTGAATTTGCTTTAACAATACTTAAAAAATTAGGATATGAAAAAGAATATGAAGATATAAGAGAAGGAATGTTAGTTAATTTTTATAATGAATTTAAATAAGAAACAAAGTAGGAAAATCCTACTTTGTTTCTTTATGTATATGCTTTTGAATAAGTCTATTAGCTCTTGATTGAGATATATTTAATACTTTTGCTAGCTTATAAGAACTTGGATGTTTCTGATATGATTTACAAATTATGTTTTTTTCATAATTATTCATTAAAACATCTAGTGAGTGATTATACTCATCTGTAAATAGTGTTATGTGACTAAGAACTGATTTTGGTAAATTAGAAATTTCTATAACATCTGTGTTAGATGTAACTAAAATATTTTGAATTATATTTTCAAGTTCTCTAATATTACCAGGGTAATCATAATCTAAAAGCGCATTAATAACTTGTGTAGATAATGTTTTTTTTACATTAAATGACTCTGAGTACTTTTTAAAAAAGTGAAAAATTAGTTCTAGTAAATCTTCTTTACGTTCTCTAAGTGGAGGTATTTTTAACTCCACAACATTTATTCTATAATATAAATCTTCTCTAAATTTTTTTTCATTTACAGAATTTAATAAATCAATATTAGTTGCAGATATAAGTCTTATATCAACTTTTTTATTTTTAACACCGCCTACAGAAGTAAAAGTCTTTTCTTGAATTAACTGTAAAAATTTAGATTGAAGTTCAGGAGGAATATCTCCTATTTCATCTAAAAATAAAGTACCACCATCTGCAAGTTCAACAAGGCCGATTTTTCCTTTACTATTAGCTCCTGTAAATGCTCCAGACTCATATCCGAATAATTCTGATTCAAGTAAATTAGGAGAAATGGTAGAACAATTTATAGTTATAAAGGGCTTATGAGCTCTAGGACTATTTAAATGTATATGCTTAGCCAATGTAGATTTACCACAACCAGATTCACCTAGCAATAAAACGTTAACATTTGCTTTGGACACATTTTCTGAAATTTCTAAAAGTAATTTCATACTAGAACCTTTTATTGTAGTATCATTATAAACTAATGACTGAGATTTATTTAAAGAGTCTATTTTATTTTCGTATTCTTTTATTTTTTCTTTTGTATGTTCAAGTTTATTTTTTATATTATTCAACTCACTTATATCTCTAGAATTTTCCACTACAAATTCTATGTTCCCTAAATCATCAAAAACTGGGGTAGCAGTTATAATTAATGTTTTGCCAGTTATAGTTTTTTGTTCCATAGATATTTTTTTCTTATGCTTTAATACATTTGGAACTGGGCTTTGGTTTGAATAACCTTCTTCATTTAAAAACATAACTGTTTTTCCTAGCATATCATTTCTGTTAATACCGTAATTAGATTCAAATGCTTTGTTACAATAAATCATATAACCATCTTTATCACAAACAAAAATTTCATCATGAGAAGCTTCTAATATTTTTTCGAAAAAATTGTTATTGTATTTCACTTGTAAATCCCCCTAAAATTACTCTAATAAATAAACCTATTTCATTATAGTACACACATAAGTCAAAATCAACTTGATTAAAATAGTATTTTTTACAAATTTATAGTCAATAAGTTAATTTAGACTTGTACAAATATAAGTAATAAGTCAAAAACAACTTAAAAGGAATTTTAATGCTATAGAGATATTGATATTTCAATATATTTATTAAAAATTTGCTTTGGCATGAAATTTGCTTAATAAGAACAGTATCAATTAAAGAGAAGGGGGTTAGAATATGGATCAAAAAATTAAAGGATATTTATTTGTAGTAACAGCTGGAGTTTTATGGGCTACCCTAGGACTTTTTGTTAATTCATTATTAGGAGCAGGATTAACACCAGAGCAGGTTGCATTTCTAAGATTGTTTTTAGGATTTTTGATATTATTTATTTATAGTTTTATAAAAATGCCTAATGCTCTAAAAATAAGCAAGAAAGGATTAGGATATTGCATATTAGTTGGGATAATAAGTCAAGCAGGATTTAATGTATTTTATTTTAATTCAATAAATACTATAGGAGTTTCTGCTTCAGCAGTACTTTTATATACTTCTCCTTTATTTTTGACTATTTTATCTATGGTAATATTTAAAGAAAAATTAAATAAAATTAAAGTAACATCATTGATTGTATGTTTTATGGGATCTATATTAGCAGTAACAGGAGGTAGTTTAGATTTAGGACAACTAAGCATGGGTGGTATTTTATTAGGTGTAATGTCTGCAATAACTTATGCATGTATGTCTATAATAAGTAAAGGAGCACTTAAAGAGTGTGAAGGAATAACTTTATTAATATATGGATTTTTAGTTGGAGCTATACTTATGATACCATTGGCTAATCCAGTTCAGTTAGTTGGTTACACAAAACATATAAATATACTATTTATAATGATTGGCTTAGGAATAGTGCCAGCAGCTGCTGCATATATATTTTATCTAAATGGAATTTCAACAGGTATAGATTTGTCTATAGCAGGAATTTTAGCATCTACAGAGTTAATAGTTTCTGTAATTATAGGATGGACTTTACTAGGTGAAGATTTTTCAATAGTTAAATCAATAGGAGTCTTATTTATGATAATATCAGCTTTTATAGCTATTAAAAAACCTAAAGAACACAAAGTAAAATATAACACAAAAGAACATGAGTTAAAAACTGCTCATTAAAATAATGCTTAATAGGATAATCCTATTAAGCATTATTTTTTTTATTGTATTTAATTCCTTGATATGAATTTCTTTTTTTCATAGTGTCATCAATAGCATTTAAAACTTCCCATTTTTTTAAACTCCACATAGGACCTACCATTTCATCTCTTTTACCATCACCTGTAAGTCTATGAACTACCATTTCAGGAGGTAAAATTTCTAATTGATCACAAACTAGATTTACATACTCATCTTTTTCCATTAGCGTAAACATTTCTTTTTCAAGCATTTTTTCCATAGGAGTATTTTTTAAAACATGAAGTAGATGGATTTTTATACCATGCACGCCAAGTTCAGAAACGGCTTTTGCTGTTTCCATCATCATATTATAATCTTCTCCAGGAAGACCATTGATTATATGAACTACAGTTTTTATATTATGTTTTTTTAATTTTTCAACACCCTCTAAAAATGTATCATAATCATGACCTCTATTTATAACTTTAGATGTTTTATCATGAATAGTTTGAAGGCCTAACTCAACCCATAAATTAGTTTTTTTATTAAGCTTTGCTAAATATTCTACAACATCATCAGGAAGACAGTCCGGTCTTGTAGATATAGAAAGTCCTATTACATCTTCCAAGTTTAATATAGTTTCATATTTTTCCTTTAAGATATTAACCGGAGCATGAGTATTAGTAAATGCTTGAAAATATCCTATATATTTTGCACTATGCCATTTTTTATGCATCATTTGTTTTATATCTTCAAATTGCTTTATTAAATTATCATTTGGATTACCTGCAAAGTCTCCAGAACCTTCTTTACTACAATAAGTACAACCGCCATATGTTATTGTTCCATCTATGTTAGGACAAGAAAAACCTGCATTTATAGACACCTTAAAAACTTTTTCACCAAAATTGCTTCTAAGGTAATAATTCCAAGTATGATACCTTTTGTTATCAAAGGCATATTTAAAATCTGTCAAATTAATCACCTTTTCTATTCGTATTAAATTTATTATACAATATTATCATAAAAGTTAATTATGTACAAATTTGAAATTATAAAAATAGTGCCCTTTAAGGCACTATTTTTATAATTTCTTTAATTTATTTCCAGTAGATACTAATTGGAATCCTATTAAAACTAATATTAAAGCTAAAAATGTAGCAATAAATCCAGATAAAAATAAAGGAGATACTATTAATATAATTCCACAAATTAGTAAGAATCCGTTAAAAGCATTAAATTTTATATATACATTTTTTCTGCTTTTTATAAATATCATAACTTGATTTACTAAAAGGTATGCACCTAGTATAGAAGAGAAAAATCCTTGAATTTGTTGTGGAAATACGAAAAATAGTATAGCTACAACTATAAGTATAATTTCTCTACGAGTATAAGGTTTTATATTTTCTTTTGACTCATATCTTTTAAGCTCATTTATAACTTTTAAATTTAAGTATGCTAAAAATAAAGCAATAGCACCTAATCCAAATGACAATAATTTGATACCAAAATTTTCAAATAATAAAGTTATAGTTCCAACTACCAGTAGTAGTATTCCTAGCATAATAAAATTATTTGCATTTTTCTTTTGATTAAAATTATTAAAGTTAAAATTAATATTCATTTTTTACCACCTCTTTAATTATTAAAGAGATTATAACAAAAAAATAAAAAGTATAAAATAGTTTATTAAAATTTTATATAAATTTGTAATCTAAAGACAAGTTGTTTCATAGAATTTTATTATGTAAAGGAGTGGATAACTTGGAAAAAATTATAGCGATATTATTTGCGGTACTAGCAGGTATATCTACTACATTAGAAACATTTGTAAATGGGGAATTGGGAGAACAAACAACACCAATGATAGCCACATTTTTAAGTTTAGTAGTAGGGTCAATATTTTTCTTAATAATTATGTTTATAACTGGAGATATTAAAGCATTTTTTACACTAGATAAAATTACACCAAAGTTTTTATTAGGTGGAATATTTGGAGGGTGTATTATATTTTTTACAGTTAAAGCCGTAGCTCATTTGGGATTATCAAAAACATTAACTATTATAGTAATATCTCAAATAATTTTAGGATTTGCAATTGATATTTTTATATTAAATACTCAAGAAATACATCTATATAAGTTTATTGGAATTTTCATGTTAATTTCAGGAACTTTTTTTATTTTAAGTTAATATACATATATGCTAAAATTATATTAAAAATATAAAATTAAGCGAGGTTTGATTAATGGATAATGGATTTATTATGTCATTTAGTGGAGGAAAGGATAGTACATTAGCGTTATATAGAATGATAAAAAAAGGATATAAACCAGTTGCACTTTTAACAACATTAAAAAAAAACAAAGGTAAATCGTGGACTCATGGAATAACTAATAGTTTACTAGAAAAGGTTAGTAAGAGCTTGCAAATTCCAATTTTGAAAGTAGAGTGTGACATAGATGAGTACGAAACTGAATTTGAAAAAGCTTTAATAGAAGGCAAGAAAATGGGAGCTCAAATTTGTGTATTTGGAGATATTGATATAGAAGAACATAAACAATGGGATATTTTAAGATGTGAAAATACAGGTTTAAAAGCAAAATTTCCACTATGGCAAGAAGATAGAGGAAAATTAGTTTATGAATTTATAGATAGTGGGTTTACTACTATTATAAAAACAATAAATTTAAAATATTTAGACGAAAAATATTTAGGAAAAGTTTTAGATAGATCAGTTGTTAAAGAAATAGAACTCTCTGGTGCAGATATATGTGGAGAAAATGGAGAATATCATACTTTTGTAATTAATGGACCTTTATTTAGCCAGCCTATAGAATTTGAAAATAAAGGTAAAGTTTTAGAAAATGGGTATGCCCATCTAGATATTTTATAATAATTTAGCTACTTTAAATTTAAAGTAGCTTTTTTATGTTATGAAAAAATATATATGGGAACTATGTAAAACACTTACCATTATACAAAACTATATATATGACAATAATAAATTTAACAAAAAAATAAACTTAAGAAAGGTGACATAAAATGAAATCATCCAAAGTAATTAAGTTTTTTATTTTTTTTGTAATAAATATTTTAATAATAGTATTTCCAGATTATTGTTATTCAATTCAAAAATATAAAAATATACCTAATGAAGTTATTATAGGTGGAGAACTTATAAATCTTGAATTAAAAACCAATAATGTAATGCTATTTGATATGAATAATAAATCAAAGTTAAAAAATTATGATTTAATATTAAGTGCTAGTGGAAATGTAGTTAATAGAGTATTTAATAAAAATAATATAGGCATAAAATCAAAAAAAGATTTAACATCTATATTAATATCAATGAAAGAAAATGAAAAAGTAAATTTAGATATATTAAGAGATGAAACTTTAAATAAAGTTGAAGTGACTAAAAACGAGATAAAATTTGATAACTTAATAGATAAAATACCTTACACTGCTACTTTGACTTATTTAAATCCTGTAAATAATGAATTTAAAGCAGTAGCTCATAATATAGAGTTTGACTATAATAATGAAGCTTTAAGTAAAAAAGGATGTATTTATAATGCGAATGTAAAAACTATAACCAAATCTAGTAAAAAGTCTGTAGGAAATATAGTTGGAAAAAGCATAGATAATTTGCAAGGTAATATAGAAAGTATAAATAAATTTGGAGTAAGTGGACGGTTAAATAAAAACATGCTAAATAAAAAGAAGTATAAGGTGGCAAATGAAAGTGAAGTTAATATAGGCAAAGCATATATAGTCATGAAACATAATAAAGATGAAGAAGCAAAACTATATAAAATTAATATAACAAAAATAAATAAAAATTTTGATGAGAATTTAATAAATTTTGAATTCGAAATAAAAGATAAAAATTTATTAAATACTTATGGAGGAATAGTGCAAGGTATGAGTGGATCACCTATAATTCAAAACAATAAAATAATAGGTGCTCTATCTCATGTAATAACTACTGATACCTCAAAAGGAGTTGGAGTTTATATAAAAATAATGATGAAGTAATATCCTTCATCATTATTTTTTATCAAATTCAATCCATATAGGAGCAGTAACAGAGACTTTATTATTATTTTGATATACCTTAACGTAATAAAATGAATTTTTTAATTCAATAAGCTTAAATTCTAACTTAGATAAATTAGAATTAAAATCTTGAGAAGCAATTACTTTACCGTTGTTTGATACAACCTCAATTTTTTTAATTTTGTCTTTTACATCTTTATCTATTACACTTACATTAAAATATAAATTAGATGTATTTTTAATTGTAGAACCCATAATTACATCATTTATAGTAAAATCTATTTTAATATTAGAATCTTGTGTTGCATAAACTCTCATATTTTTTAAAGAGTCGTAAAAACTATTTTCATTTAAATCTGTACACAAAACAACTGTTCTAAATTCATTTGCACTACCCCAATCTGTTCTATGATTATCTTGATTTGCTGAGGGAGCTAAATGCCAACCAATATCTAAAGCTTTCTGATAGTCATCAAAAGACAATTTATTTTTACTAATTTCTTTATTATATCCATTACAAACTTCTATTAATGAAATTATATTATCTGCATTTTTATTATATTCAAAATTATTAAATCTACCAAAAATATCGCAAGGATGATTAAATTGAGCTATTAATTTATCTTCTTTTGATATTAATTCATAAAAATCTTTTAAATTAGAATATCTAATGTCATTTGAAGAAACAAAACCATCAGAATTAAATACATTTATATGACCAATTGGATTAGGTACATCTTTATATGGGTAAGACATCTCAAAACCTCTCAAAGCTAAAAAACTTCCATCAGAGTTATATTGTTTTGATACACGTATTAAATTTTCCCATTTTTTACTTTTAGATCCATCCTTTAAATTACAACTTAAATCATTATCAAACATATTTGAGTGTTCTGTTATTGCAAAAAAATCTAACTTTGATTTTAGTTTTGTTTTATAATAGGCATCTTCATAGGTACCATGACCATCACTATTTAATGTATGAGAGTGAAGTAGTCCATAGTAGTGATTATAACTTGGTGATCCTACAGTAAAATACCATTCTAAGTTTGTTTTATTATTATTTGTGTCTTTAACTTGTAATTTGACAATTTGACTACCTCTTTTTAGTTTGAATTTTGGTTTGTATGTTATAATATCTTCACTTATAGAGCAATCACTAGTTACATCTTTATAATTTAAAAATAGTTTAACTGAACTCTTATTAATTCTTACATTATCGGAAAAAGATGCTTTTATAATAGGTCTAGATACTATATACTGTTCTGCATTACAAGGAGAAATAATATTCACTTTTGGAGGTATAGTATCATTGGAATTTAGTGAATTAATATCAAAATATGAAAAACTAAATAAAGTAATTACTAATATTATAATTTTTGTAAATGTCATAAAAATCCATCCTTTACAAACTGTGTTTAATTATTATATTTATCAAATAAATTTATAAAATGCGTGTAAAAAAAATACAAAAATACAAAACTTATCAATAAATAAAGTATATAAAAGTTAAAAATAAACAAAATAATAATGAGTTTTAATTTAATATTAACTAAATAAGAAGGTGAAAAATTGGATATTGCAATTAGTTTAATTGGAGGATTAGGTTTGTTTTTATACGGAATGAACTTAATGGGAAATGGGCTTCAAAAGTCTGCAGGCGAGAAGTTAAAAAATATCATAGGCTTACTAACTAGTAATATATTTATGGGGGTATTAGTGGGAACATTGGTAACAGGGGTTATACAAAGCAGTAGTGCAACTACTGTTATGGTTGTAGGGTTTGTTAATGCTGGTATTATGACCTTAAATCAAGCTATTGGGGTTATAATGGGAGCTAATATAGGGACTACCGTAACAGCTCAGTTAGTATCGTTTAACTTAGAGGAACTTGCACCTATTGCACTGGGAATAGGAATAATTTTATTTTTATTTTCTAAAAAGCCAAAAATAAAAAATATAGCTGAAATATTAATTGGATTTGGAATATTATTTACTGGAATGGAATTTATGAAAGATGCAGTAAAGCCATTAGCAGAGTATCAAGGATTTAGAGATGCTCTTATATATTTTGGAAAACATCAAATTTTAGGAATATTAGCGGGATTTGCAATTACTGGAATAGTTCAAAGTTCAAGTGCTTCAATGGGAATGTTAATAGCACTTTCAACGCAAGGTCTTTTGCCTATAACCTCAGCACTGCCTATACTATATGGAGATAATATAGGTACATGTGTAACATCTTTAATATCTAGTATAGGTGCAAATATAAATGCAAAAAGAGCAGCTGTTATGCACTTAACTTTTAATATAATAGGAACATTATTATTTATGATTATATTAAATAAACCTATTGTGGCTTTAGTAAATAGGTTAGATCCTAATGATGTTGCTAGACAGATTGCAAATGCTCATACTTTATTTAATGTTATAAATGTTATAATTTTAATTCCTTTTGCTAAAGTGATAGTTAATATAGCTATGAAAATTGTTCCTGAAAATGAAAGTGAAATAGATGAAAAAGAAACTAAGTATCTAGATGAAAGAATATTAGAAACACCAACTATAGCTGTAGGAAATGTTAAAAATGAAATAATAAGAATGGGTAACAAGTCAAAACTAAGCTTAGAAAGTTCGATTGAATCTTTTATGAGTCAAGATATGAATAAAGTTAATAAAACTATGGAATTAGAACATATTATAAACAATCTTCAAAAATCAATATTAAATTATTTATTAAAGCTTTCAAAACGGCCTTTAGATGACAATGAAAGAGAGATTATAGATCTAATGTTTAATACAGTAAATGATATTGAAAGAATAGGTGATCATGCCGAAAATATAGCAGAACTTTCAAAAGAATATATAGATGATAAATTAAGTTTATCTAGTCAGGGGAAAGAAGAAATTAAAGATATGTATAAAAAGGTTTTAGAAGGAATGGATTTATCACTTAAATCATTAGAAAAAAATGATAAGAATATAGCTAGAAATGTTTTAAAAATTGAAGAAGAAGTTAATGCCATGAACAAATCTTTTAGAGCTAATCATATGATTAGACTAAATCAAAATAATTGTGATATAGATGCAGGTATAATTTATTTAGATTTTTTAAGCAATTTAGAACGAATTTCAGATCATGCAGTTAATATAGCTCAAAGTGTTTTATAATAAAAAAGAAATAAGTTTTAGCTTATTTCTTTTTTTATTTGTAAGTGTACATACATTAAATTAATAGTATTGATAATATAATTTATAAAGGATAAATATAGCTTAGGAGGGCAAGGATGTTAATCGATGCTATTGCAGTTAAAACAAAAAAAAGTGATGTAAGAAAAATCGAAAGAGATAAGGTACCCTTAATGAGCAAAGTAGTTCAATTAAATCCTAGGATAAAAAATTCAACACTACAGTATATAGAGTATAAAGTTGTAAGATATAATATATCATTAAAATTTAAAGGAAAAAGCTTATTTAAACAGGATATATGTAATAATGAGGTTATAATGTTAGTTAATACTTATACAGGGTTTTCTGAGTCTATAACTAAACTACCTCAAACTTCAAGAATAAATATATCAAAAAAAATTATAAAAAAATCCTGTATAAATGAATGTGAAATGCTTGAGATTATGAAGGATGAAATTTTAAGACTCTTTAGAAAAAATATAATTAATAAAAAAGGGCATATACACGATATAAAAGTTATAGATATTAAGAGTATATATAAACCTTATTGGATAGGTACATACAATGGAAAATCAGTAGTATTAGAAGCTTAAAAAAGCAGATATAAAATTATATCTGCTTTTATTTATTATCTAATATTTGAGTTTTAGATTTATCGCTAGTTTTTTTATTTGTAAGATAATCTAAACTTTTTAGTGTATAACCTTCTTTTTTCCAATGAGTAATTACCTCATCTAAAATTTCTGTATTTGTAGTAGAATTAGGATGTAATAATACTATAGCACCAGGGTGTGTCCTAGAAAAAATCTTTTCTTTTGCTTCTTCATGTGATGGTTGTTTATCCTCATACCAATCTACATATGCAAAACTCCAAAATATAGTATTGTATCCTAAATCTTGAGTATATTTTAGGCTAAGCTCACTGAATTTACCCATAGGAGGTCTAAAAAATTTTGGCATATCTTTACCGGTAATTTCTTTATAAGATTCTTCAACTGAATTTATTTCTTCTTTAAATTTTTCAAAGTCAGTTATACTAGCCATTGAAGGATGCCTCTTTGAATGGTTACAAACTAGATGACCTTCATCCACCATTCTTTTTACCATATCTGGATTGGTTTTTAAATAATGATCAACAACGAAGAAAGCTGCTGGAACCTTGTGTTTTTTTAGAGTATCTAATAGCTTTTCTGTATTACCACTTTCATAACCTGCATCAAAGGTTAGATATATTACCTTCTCCTTTGGATCTCCAACATAATATGCACCGTACTTATTAAAAAAAGATGCTTCTTTTATTGGAGTAGGTTGTTTACCATCATTTCTAGGATTAAAATACCAATTGTATTCTTTAGTTTGAGAATTAGGATTAAAAATTTGAGTTTTTAATTTATTGAAAATTCCAAATTCTCCACTAATTAAAAATCCAGCTAGTACAAAAATTGTGATAATAAAAAAAGAATTTTTTATATTTGTATTATTATTCATATAATCACCTCTATAATAAGCATTTAAATATATTTTTTACAGTTTTTATAAATATAACCTAAGAAAATATAGGATATAAAAGTTTATTTAAAGGAAGAATATATATGAATAAAACATTGAAAGGAGACAAACATGAAAAAGCTCATATTAATTTTTTTTATTGTTATTATAATTTTGAATATAAATATATATGGCTTTTGTAATGATGAAAATATTAATAATAAGTTAAATAAGTTTATTAATAATGAAATTGATTCAAAATATATATTATCTTATTTAGATTGTAATTATTCAAATATTGAAAATAGAAAGATGAAAAAAATAATATTAAACAAATTTATATTATATAATGAAAAATGTATAAACGATTATCAAAAAAGTTTTGATGATGTATATATAAATAATGTTAAAAATCTTCAAACTAAACAAAATTTAAAATCAGAATTAAATATGTTAAATAATAAAATTAAATACAATGAAATACAAATTCATAAGTTTAAATTTATAGATAATAAACCAGAATTATTAAATAAAGTTAAACAATTGTATTTAAGTGGATATAAAATAATTATAAAAGACAATAAATTTAAGTTGAAAGTTAATTATAAACTTTTAAATAATACTTAATAAAATAAAGAACTCATATTTATATGAGTTCTTTATTTTATTAAATCTGATAAAAACATTTCAAACATTACACCATCATTTCTATCCGTTTCAAATTGCGATGTATATAAAACTGTTTTATGAATAAAGCTACTAGCTTTAATAATACTATATTTTAACGATTCACCATTAAGCAATAAGCCTGTAAGTATAGAGGTAAATATATCTCCTGTTCCGCTATAAGATATATTATTAAACTCAGCAGAGGTAAAGTAAAACTCATCTAAATCTTTATCAAATGCTAGGTTATGAATTTTATCATCTATAATTATACCTGTTATGATTACCTTTGATGGACCTAGAGTTGAAACATCTCTTGCTAGAGATAAAAGCTCTTCTTTTTTTAGATTTGTATTAGTATAGTCTTTATCTGTTAAAATAAGTGCTTCAGTTAAGTTTGGTGTAACTATATTAGCATTTTTAACTAAATTTTTAATTTTTGTACACATTTCATTGTTAAAAACAGGATATAAACTACCATCATCACCCATAACCGGATCAATGACAACTAATGTACTTTTATTTTTTTTTATAAAGTCAGATACTATATCTATTTGTTCAATTGATCCTAAAAAACCACTATATATACAGTCAAATTCTATATTTAATTCATTCCAATTGTCTTTATAATCATTCATCAGATTAGTTAAATCAAAAAACGAATAATTAGGATAGCCTGTTTGAGCAGATAATATAGCTGTTGGAAAAGGACAGCATTGAATTTTCAAAGCTGATAAAATAGGAATAGCAACTGTCAAAGAACATCTGCCAATTCCTGATAAGTCATGAATAGCAGCCACTTTTTTTATCATATTAAAAACTCCTTTAAAATTAATTATAATTATATATTACTATGAAAAAAAACAAATTAATATATTAATAAGTAAAAAAACAAATTGTATTAGTACAATTTTAGATAAAGACTTGTAAATAAAATTTAATATATATGGATAAAATAAATGTAAAAGCAAAAAAGGAGAAACAATATGAGCTACATATTACTTATAATTGGATTTATAATACTTATTAAATCAGCAGACTTTTTTGTAAACGGGGCATCTTCTATTGCTAAAGCATTAAGAATACCAACCATAATTATAGGTCTTACAATAGTTGCGTTTGGAACCAGTGCTCCTGAAGCAGCAGTTAGTGTTACAGCTGCTTTAAAAGGAAACAATGATATTGCAATAGCTAATGTAGTTGGATCTAATATTTTTAACCTGCTGGCTGTTATAGGTATTGCATCAATGATAAAGCCTGTTAAGGTTCAAAAAACTACTATTTTAAAAGAATTTCCATTTATACTTTTATCATCATTAGTTTTATTAATATTATCTCATGATACTAAATTTCAAGGATATAGTAACAATGAATTAACAAAATCAGATGGACTTATGTTATTGGCTCTATTTTCTATATTTATGTACTACTTACTAGAGATGGCTATAACATCAAAAGAAGATATGCAAGTAGAACAAGGAAGTAAAAAAGCATCTATTCCAAAGAGCTTAATGATTAGTTTATTAGGTATAATAGGAATTATATTTGGAGGACAAGTTGTAGTAGATAGTGCAAGTAATATAGCATTATCAATAGGAATGAGTGAAAATCTAGTAGGACTTACTATCGTATCTATTGGAACTTCTTTACCAGAGTTAGTAACTAGTGTAGTTGCAGCAAAAAAAGGAGAAAGCGATATAGCTATGGGAAATGTTGTAGGGTCTAATATCTTTAATATTTTATTTGTACTTGGAATATCGGCATTTATAAATCCAATATCAGTACATCCTATAGTATTTGTAGATATGTTCATTATGTTTATAATTTCTATAATTGCATATATATTTGCAACTACAAAGAGAGAAGTTAATAAATTTGAAGGCCTTTTAATGGTATTGATTTATATTTCTTACATGGTATTTATAATAATTAGACAATAGTATATAGTAAAAACCTATATATATATTTAAAGTTATAGGTTTTTACTATTGTACATAAAAAGGGCCCCTATGTTAAAATTGCATTGTAAATCATTATAATTATTGGGGGAGACAATATGATATCATTACCAGAAAAGTTTGAAGAATTCAGTGAAGCTAGAAGAAATGGATTTATAAAAGCTAAAGAATTAAAAGAGAGTGGTAAAAAATTAGTAGGGGTATTTTGTGCATTTACGCCAGTTGAGATTCCAATGGCAGCTAAAGCTGTTACGGTAGGTGTTTGTGGAGTTAGTGAAGAGCCAATTCCAGAAGCTGAAAAAATATTACCGAGAAATCTTTGTCCACTTATAAAATCAAGTTTTGGACATGCTATAACAGATACATGTCCATATTTTTATTTTTCAGATTTGCTAATAGGAGAAACAACATGCGATGGAAAGAAAAAAATGTACGAAGAGCTAGAGAAAATTAAAGACCTACATTTAATGCAACTTCCAAATAGTAAAAATGGAAAATATGCTTATGAGCTTTGGAAAAATGAAATTATTGAACTGAAAAATGATATAGAAAAAAGATTTAATGTAGAAATAACAGAAGAAGATTTAAAAGAAGCAATTAGAGATAAAAATGAAGAGAGAAAGTTATTAAAAGAATTTTACGAATTAGGAAAATTAGTACCACCACCAATGAATGGTTTTGAAATGCATCAAGTTTTATATAATTCTGGATTTAAATTTGATAGAGATGAATTAAAAGATAGTATAAGAGATATGATTAAATCTATAAAAGAAAAATATGAAAATGGAGAGAGACCAGTAAGTGAAGATAAACCAAGAATTTTAATTACAGGATGTCCAATTGGTGGGGTAAGTGAAAAAATCGTAAAAACATTAGAAGAAAGTGGAGCTGTTGTAGTTGCTTATGAGCTTTGTGGAGGTATTAGATCAAATGATGAACTTGTAGATGAAAACAATCCAGACCCAATTGACGCTATAGCTAAAAAATACATAAATATAGCTTGCTCATGTATGTCTAATAATGATGGAAGAATCGAACTTTTAGATAGATTAATAGATGAGTATAAAGTAGATGGAGTAATTGATGTTATTTTACAAGCTTGTCATACGTTTAATGTGGAAAGTTACAGAATTAAGAAATTTGTAAATGATGTTAAACATAAACCTTATATGGCTATTGAAACAGATTATTCAAAATCTGATACAGAACAATTAAGAACTAGATTCGAGGCATTTATAGAAATGATAGATTAATTAGGGGGATTTTATGTATAGTATAGGTATAGACTCTGGATCAGTTGCAACTAAAGGTGTATTATTTGATGGAGAGAATATAGTAAAAAAAATAATAATACCAACAGGATGGAGTCCTAAAATTGCTTCAAAGGAAGTTTATGAGAATTTAATCACAGGTATAGATAAAGAAAATGTAAAAAAAATTGTTGGGACTGGATATGGAAGAGTTAGTATGGATTTTGTTGATAAAAAAGTAACTGAAATAACATGCCATGCAAAGGGTGTCCATTTTTTAAATAGGAATGTAAGAACTATAATAGATATAGGTGGGCAGGATAGTAAAGTTATAAATCTGGATAATGAAGGAAATGTATCTAATTTTATAATGAATGATAAATGTGCAGCAGGTACAGGAAGATTTTTACAAGTAACTTCTAACTTACTAGGTACAGATGTTGACAGCATAGATAATTTGGCAAATGGAGCAAAGCCACAGGTAATATCAAGTATGTGTACTGTTTTTGCAGAATCAGAGATTATAAGTTTATTAGCAAAAGATATATCAAAAGAATCTATAGCAGCTGGTATTTTACAATCAATTGCAAATAGGTCTGAATCAATGTTATCTAGAATAGATATAGTAGATAAAGTTGCTTTTACAGGTGGAGTTGCAAAAAGTAAAATACTTGTAAAAATGTTAGAAGAAAATTTAAAAAAAGATATATATATATATGATGATACGCAAATAATAGGAGCTTTAGGGGCTGCAATTGTAGGATATAAAAAATAAAGGATGGCTTAGCCACCCTTTATTTTTTATGCAATAGATTCTTCTGTTTTAACTGGTTTTTCATCTGATAATTTAGTGATGCCAAATCCTGTAGCAGCTAGTGTTAAAGAAACTAAAGGACATAATAGATTGAAAAATGCAAATGGTAAAAATGCAAATGAATTTATAGCAAGTGTAGCACTCATATAAGCTCCACATGTATTCCAAGGTATAAGTGGAGATGTAATAGTTGCACTATCTTCTAATGCTCTAGATAGATTTTCAGGACAAAGTCCTTGTTTTTTGAAAGCTTCTCTATACATACTTCCTGGCATTACTATTGCTAAGTATTGATCTGCAACAGCTAGATTGGTTCCTATACAAGTAAATATTGTAGCAGCTACTAAACCAAAAGTTCCTTTTGCAAATTTAAGAATAGCATTGGCTAGAGCTTCTAGCATACCTGTTTTTTCAAGAATACCACCTGTAGCTAGTGCACATAACATAAGCGAAACTGTTCCTAGCATACTGTTTAGACCACCTCTAGTTAATAGTTCATCAACAAAAGCCATTCCACTGTGAGATGTATATCCAACCTGAGCAACTTCTAAAACTTCTTTAAATGAAGCTCCTTGGAAAAATACTGCAACAAACCCACCTAGTAATGTACCTATTATAAGACCTGGAATAGCTGGTACTTTAAGTATTACCATTAAGATAACTGCAGCAGGTATAAGTAGTAAAAATGGAGATAATGTATTATAACTAGCAGCTAGAGCTTGTTGTATTTGAGTTATTTGACTGTTATCTATAGTTTGACCTGCATATTTAAATCCTATAAATCCGTATATAATTAAAGCTATTAAATATGCTGGTATTGTTGAATAAAGCATATGTTTTATATGAGTAAATAAATTAGTTCCAGCCATAGCAGGAGCTAAGTTTGTTGTATCAGAAAGTGGAGACATTTTATCACCAAAATAGGCACCTGATATTATTGCACCAGCTATTATTTCCTTAGGAATGCCAAGAGCACTACCTATACCTAAAAGGGCTATACCTATAGTACCGGCTGTAGTCCAAGAAGAACCAGTAGAAATTGATACTATTGAACATATTAGTGTTGTAGCAACTAGGAAAATTCCAGGTGATAATATATTTAGTCCCCAATAAATCATGCTAGGAACAACACCAGATATTATCCATGTTCCAATAAGCATACCAACTATCAATAAAATTATAATAGCCTGCATCGTTGAACTTATAGTAGATAAAATTCCTTCCTCTAATTCTTTCCATGTAAAACCTAATTTAAAAACTGCTATAAATCCTGTAAATATACCACCTAGTGCAAGGGGGATATGAGCAGATACTCCCAATTTTGTTAGTGAAATACATAATATGAAAATCAGAAATCCTATACATAAAATAGAATCTCCCAGTGAAGCTTGTTTTTTTTCTCTTTTTACCATAATAACCTCCAATAATTTATAAGAATATAACAATGAATGGAGTATGAGTAATAAAAAAAGTCTAGAAGGTATAGAGATACTTCTAGACTTGAAATTACAAATTAATATAATAACTTAATCTAAAGATAGCTCTTCACATAAGTGACAGTGTTATACATATTATGCATAACCCCAACATATAAACTTTAAGCATAGTTTATATATTTCGGCATTATTACCTTTCCTATTACGTCATAAGCGCTTTGACCTCGATAATAGTACTATTTAATAATGCAACCTCTACCATTAGTTATATTCTGTTTTGTAATATACATTATAGCATAATATTAATAAAAGTAAAGGTGAATTTTAAAAAATTAAAATTTTCTTAAAATAAAAAATAGTCTATCAAATTTGATAGACTATTTTTTATTTTAAGAAACCAGGACCGTACGTATCTTCAATTTCTTGTCTTAATTTATTTGGATCATTAATACCCTCATTCATAGCTCTTGCAAGTATATTAGCTCTATCATATGGAGCCATCCAAGAGAACATACCACCTAAGCAGTTATCTATTACATATTGTCCTTTTATATATATAGAAAGTATATCATCATAGGACATTGCAAATTCTCCTTCTCTTTCTAAATAAGGAGCTTGAGCATCTCTATCAAATTTATAAGTATAACCATTTTTATTTATAAAATCTTTTCTAAGTTGATCATATGATTTTGTAATTGTAGCACCTAACCTACCATAAAAAGGAATTCCTAGTAAAATTTTTTGAGATGGCATTCCTGCAGCTATTAAGTTTCTAACCATAGCATCTGCACTATAGCCTGGAATAGATAGATTAGAATCATATAAGTTTGAATGATGCTTTTTAGCATTAGGTCCTGTTTCTCCAGCTGTAAAGTCATAGCTCATCAAATTAAAGTAATCAATTAAAGGTGCTATATTATCAATTTCTACGCTTTGATTTATATAGGCCTTATCTCCAGTACCTGCAACACTTAGCCATTTATCATAACCTATTACATCTCTAATTGCAGTCAATAATAAAGTAAAGTTTTCCCTATCTTCAGGTCTTGATTTTATTCCGGCAGCACTAGTTGCTGGATATTCCCAGTCAATATCAATTCCATCTAAATTATATTCCTTAATAAGAGCATTAACTTCTCTTGCAAAATTATATCTAGAGGATGGTGTTAGGGCAGCATCTGAGAATCCATCCTGTCCCCAGCCGCCAATAGCTACTATAACCCTTAAATCGGGATTATCTTGTCTAAGAGCTAATAATTGACGCAAATATCTAGGCGTTGGTATGAATAGTGTCCCATCAGATTTTATTTCTGCAAATGCATATATAACAAAATCAAGTAAAAAAGCATCTACACTTGAAGGATCGCCAAGAACATATGTTCCAACTAATCTATTTATATCTGGACAATTAGGGTTTTGTGGAACATAATCTTCTGGAGAATTTATTTGAGGTCTTGATTTAGCAGTTAACTTCTTTTTATTTATAGATTTATTACTTTTTATTCCTAAGTTTTTATCAGGAACAAAACAAAGATACCAATCTATGCATTCCTTATCTTTTTCGCAACTAGAAATTCTTTGTTTTAATTCTTTGTAAGTTTTAGGTGGAGGTAATATAACAGGCATACCTGGTAACCAATCTGCTGGAGTAACAACTTTTTGTTCATCCGATGTTTGAAGAGCATCTATTATTCTTACTATTTCAGGAATATTTCGACCGGTAGTTAAAGGATAATATAAAATAGTTCTTAGAATTTGGTTAGGGTCGATTATAAATACAGATCTAACTGTTGAAGAATCACTCATAGGCTCAGAAATCATACCGTATAGTTGTGAAATTTCCATCTTTCTATCATCTATTATAGGAAATGGTATTTCAACACCTGTATTTCTATAGATATTATAAACCCATGCCAAATGAGAGCTATTACTATCAACACTAAGGCCTATTAACTCCGTATTTCTTTTTTGAAAATTTGAATAGTATTTAGCGAAACATAAAAATTCTGTAGTACATACTGGTGTAAAGTCACCTGGATGAGAAAATAATACAACCCATTTTCCTTTATAATCGGATAATTTTATAGGGCCAAAGGTTGTATTAGCACTAAAGTTAGGGGCTTTAGTACCTAAACTAGGAAGACATGGCAATTAAATCACTCCTTTTAAAGTTAGTCTTAATTTAATTTATTAATTAAGTTAAATTAATGTTACTAATAAGAATTGCTATTTTAATACAAATTTGGTATATTTATTATATGAGAATATATGTATGATTTGTTGTTATTAGGAGGCGAAAGATGAAAAATAGCCGAAAAACTAAAAAAATGCCAAGATTTATGAAGACATTTTCAGACATTTCAAGAATATTTGTTTTATCATCTGCAATATCCGTAAGTATTACTAGTATTTTATTAATAATTAACTCAGTAACTGGGGTATTCATAGGATTTAGATATTATATTATGTTAGCTTTAGGAATGATTATTATGTTGACTCCATGTTGGATTTTATGTGATTGTAAAAGAATCTTTGGAAGACAGCCACGTAGAGTTATTAAAAGCAAAAGTGTTAGAAATAAAAGGACTTCGAGAAGTAAAGAACCTATTAGACGAAGAAAAATATCATAAAAAGTACAGCGTATGCTGTGCTTTTTTTTTATTATAAACAATATAATAAATATGGGATGGGGGGATAATATGAACTTTGAAATTTTTTATGAAAGTGTAACTGGATATAAAAATAAAGCTAAAAATAAGGAGTCACAAGATTTTTTAAAATATAAAAAATTAGATAAAGGCATTATTTGTTCAATTGGAGATGGACATGGAATTAATAGGTGTATGTATAGTCAAAAAGGATCAGAACTTGCTTGTAGTGCATTTATGGATGTAATAGAAGACTTATATGAAAATATTAAAAATGATAGTGAAGAAATTCAAGTGGATAGGGTTAAAAGTATGATAGAAAATAAATCAATACAAAGAAAAATTCAAGATACTTGGAGAGATTATGCAAAAAATCACTTCATAAAACATATTCCAAATGTTTACAATATTGATTATATACTTTATGGGACTACTCTTATAGGAGTTTTAATAACAAATAAAATGAAATTGTATATGCAAATCGGAGATGGAAATATATTAGAAGTTTCAAAAGATATAGAGATTATAGAATATAATAAAAAAAATAAAGTAAGAGGAGTCTTAAATTCAATGTATTTAGATGATGCATACTTATATATTGATATAAAATTTGATATTTTAGAAAATGAAGATTTAAAATCAGTGGTTTTATTTTCAGATGGATTTACAAATAGTTTTGGAAGTTTAATTAATTTAAGTGAGAGTATATCAAATACTATTGAAGGATATAAAAAAAGTGTATTTTCAAGATATAATTTAAAAAAACAATATAAAAATTACTTAGAGTATTTGACTTTAAATAAAAGCAAAGATGATATTACTATAGCGTTTATATTTTAAACAACATTATCTAAAATGTTGTTTTTTTGAGTTGAATTACAAAATATGGTTAATACTCTTTTTATATGTTATAATAAATCGTAAAACATTTATATTACTGTTTAAGAAAGGTAAGATAATGATTATGAAGGATTTTTTTATAAAAATAGTAGAATTTGTAGATAAACACAATAAAGTTATAGTAAAAACAGCTCTTGTGATTTTAGGTGTTATCTTATTGAGTTTGACTATATTTTTTAGTGCTAATAGTTTTAGTGTAAGTAGTGAAAGTAACAAACTTGTAGATTATATTGAAAAAAGAAACTATGGCGAAGCAACATCTTATTATAATAAAGTCAAAGAGGAATTTTCTGAAAGTAAGATGGATAGGTTTAGTAAGAGTTTATCTAAAAAAATTAATAAAATACTTGTTAATTACGGAGATAGATATATAAAAGGAGAAATAGGCAAAGACTATTTTATATCACTTATAAACATAATAAATGAATTAGACACAGTATATATAGATGCAAGCAATATAATAGATCAAGCTAAAAGAGTAAATGATTTATACTTACAAGAAAAAATAAGTTACAAAACAGCTATGGGGTATATACAAGCAGTATCAACCCTTAAGATATCTAAAAATGAAATTTATGTTTATGCAAAAAAAATTGATGTAATAGAGGACTCTAGAAAAGTATATAATTTAGGAGTTAAAGATCAAGAAAAGAAAATGTATAAAGAAGCAATTTCAAATTATGATAAAGTTATGTCAGAAGATAAAAAGTATTATGATTTAGCTCAAGATAAAAAAGAAGAATGTATAAAGGATATGTATGATTATTATATAGAAAAAGCAAATACAGAAAATGAAAACGGAAATTATCAACAAGCTTTAGAATATATAGACTACTTAAAACAATATTACTTAGATGATGATTATTTAAATGAATTATCAAGTAAATATGAGAAAAATTTAAAAATGTATTCTATGACTAATGATGAAATAGTGGCATTAATATCTAAAAAAAGTGGAATGGACAAAGCTGATATAATAACAAACATATTCCAACAAATGGTTAATGGAAGTAAATATTACTATGTTGAAACTTTTGTCAATAAAGACAGAGTAGATGAATTTTTAATTAATCCTAGAAATAAAAAAGTATATTCTTATTTAGATGAGAAAAAAACTTATAACAATAATTATAGTGATGGTTATTGGAGAGCGACAAAAGATGGAAGTGTAGAATTTACTATAAGCAAAAATACTGCAATTAGCATTCTAGAGAAAAAATTAAAAGAACATAGTGAAAAATATAAATACGTTACAATTGAAGAAAAAAATAATGCATTAAAATATATCGAAAATAAAGAACAATTAGATAAATTTATAGGAAAAAACAATGATATTTACTATTATGCTGTTGTAAATAGAGGATTTTTTAAATCAAAAGAAGTATATTTAATAAATCCATATACTAAACAAATATATAAAGTTTCAGAAGATAAAATTAGCAAGATTTAATAAAAGCGTGAGTAATACGCTTTTATTTTTTTTTATAAAAATTTAGTAAAAAATGTATAATTTTGACTAAATTAATTTAATATGGTATTCTATAGTACATAAGAAATTAATGAAAGGGTGATTATTATTTTAAAGTTAAATATAAAAAATGATATAAAAAGTTTACATAAAAAGATAATCGATATAGCTCTTATAAGTGAAGATAGTAACGACATTACCTTTTTTAATATAGATGATGAAGAAATACATGAAACTTTAAAAACTTTAAAAAAGACCTATGTAACATCAAATAGCAAAGATGAAACTATACTTAACTTAAAGCACAAAACAAAAAAACAAATTAAAGATACTAGAACATTAAAACTTGAGTCATACAAGAAATTTAATGAAGCTTTAAATATGATTGATAGAGACTTTATAACAAGTGCTACAGAAATAATAGATGAGGCTTTAGAATTAAATCCAAAAGATGTTGATATACTAAATTTAAAAGGATTATTAAAATTTTTAAAATGTAACTTTGATGAATCTTTTGAAAGTTTCTATAAGAGCACATGTTACGATAATAATGAACTAGCTCAGAAATATGTAAAGATTTTAACATCTGAAGAGTTTGGAATATTTTTAAGCAGATATAATCATGCTATTAGATTTATAAATAATGATTTAAATCAAGAAAGTATACAAATTCTTGAAAATATAGTTAATGAAGAGCCGGAACTTATAGAGCCATATTTAGTTTTACATTTAATATATGAAAAATTAGGAAACAATGAAAAAGCAAATGAATATTTAGGTGCATTGAGGAAAGTTGATAAAGATAATCCTTTATTTGAAAAAGAAGCAAGTATTCAACCAGTCAAAGAAAATGAAGAAACAGTATCACCTAAAAAAGCTAAGAGTCATAAAACACTATATGCATTAATTGTAGTTTTAGTAATTGTAGCTGGAGCATTATACTTAAATAATAAAAAACAATTAGATAAGCTTTCTAACCAAATTACTAAAAAGGATGAACAAATAGATAAAACTAATAAAAAGCTAGATAAAACAAAAAATGAATTAAATAAAGCTAAAGATGAAAAGAAAAAAGAAGAATCTCAAGATAATACGGAAGTCATAGTTGGAGATGAAGAAGATTTATTTAATAAAGCTATGGATTTAAAGCAAGAAGGAGATAACCAAGAAGCTATAAAATATTTAGAGTTAGTTGTATCAAATGGTAAAACTAAAAAATATGTTTCAGAAGCTATTTATCAATTAGCTTTACTAAATGAAAATGAAAAAAATAATGAAGAAGCTATAAAATATTATAAAAAATATATAAATACTTATAAACCTTCTGACAATTATTATGATGATAGTTATTATAATTTAGGAATGCTTTATTATAAAGAAGGGGATTTAGAAGAAGCTCAACAAGTATTTTATAGTTTAAGGGCCGAAGATCCAGATAGTATGTACAATAATTCACAAGTAGAAGATATATTAAAAGAAAGATAAAAGAGCGGATACGCTCTTTTTTTTATTAAAATTTTTAAAAATAGTATATGAAATTAAATTTTATAATATTAATTATTAATATAGGTATTATTTTTTTAAGGAGGTAAAAATGACAAATAAAAAATTATTTCTTCCTATATTAAAAGATGGCAAATATGGTTTCATAAACAATAAAAATGAAATAGTAATAAAACCAAAATTTAAATATGTTTCAGAAAGATTTAAAGATGGATATTGTGTTGTTACATATATAAAAAGAATAAGAAAGTCTGTAAAATGGGTTTTTGGATACATAGATGAATATGGATATAACAATATATTTCTACACTTAGATAGTGCTTCAGATTTTAGCGAAGGTTTATCTAAGATTAAAATTAATGGAAAGTATGGATTTTTAGATTTGAATTTAGATGAAAGCATAAAGCCTAAATATGAAGGGGCATCTAACTTTAGTGAAGGTATGTCGGGGGTGAAGATAAATAAAAAATGGGGATTTATAAACAGGAATGGAGATATGATTATAAAACCTTCTTTTAGTTATGTAAATAAATTCAAGGAAGGGATAGCTTTAGTTGAAAGTAAAAATAAATATGGATATATAGATAAAAGTGGAGAATTTATAATAAAACCTAAATATGATATAGCAAATGATTTTTCAGAAGGAATAGCAGGAATAAAAATCGATGATAAGTGGGGATATATAGATAAAAACGGAGATAATATTATAGATTTTAAATATGATAGAGCAAAATCATTTAGTGAAGGGTTAGCACCTGTATGTATAAATGATAAGTGGGGATATATTAATACATTAGGAGAAATGGTAATAGAACCTATATTTGATTATGCATGTGAATTTTCTGATGGATTGGCAAGGTTTAATATAGGATCAGATTCCTTATCAAGAGGAATGTGTATACCAAAAGGAGGATTATGGGGTTTTTTGAATAAAGAAGGAAAAATTAAAATATTGCCAACTTTGAAAGCGGTTTCGGATTTTGAAAATGGATATGCACAGATAATTGAAGGAGATAACAATAACTATATAGATAAAAATGGAGAAATTTTAATAAATTAAGCCAAAAACATGTGAAAATTAAGTTTGAAAAAATAAAGATATAGTAGTAATATATATAAGGAAGTTATAGGGAGTTAAAAAATCTCCCTTTAATTTTGCAAAAAAATAAGTTTAGGAGAAGGATAAATGAAATTATTAAGACAGCTAGCCTTAATTCTTATAATATGGGCTATAGGAGAGTACATCAGCTCGTTTTTAAGCCATATAATTATTATACCTGGAAGTATAATAGGTATGATTTTATTATTTGTACTGTTAAAAATTAAAGTTGTAAAAGTGGAATCTATAGAAGAACTTAGCAATTTCTTTTTAGACAATATGGCCATATTCTTCGTTCCAGCGGGAGTATCACTAATAAAGTCTTTAGGATTAATAGGTTCAAATGTAATTGTACTTGCAGCAACTATATTAATTAGTACTACTTTAGTTATGGTTGTAACAGCTATAATAGTTGAGAAAATGATAGAAATAAAAAGTAAGAGAGGTTAATAACATGTATAATGTATTACAAACACCAGTATTTGGAATTGTAGTTACTATATTATTTTTTAATTTAGGATTATATATTCAAAAGAAAACGAAATTAGCTATATTCAATCCACTATTAATAGCTATTTTAGCGATAATTGTATTTTTAAAAATATGTAATATACCATATGAAAGTTATAAATCAGGTGGAGATACAATAAACTTTTTCTTAGCACCAGTTACTATTGTACTTGCACTACCTTTATATAAACAATATAATTTATTAAAAAAACATTTTTATGAAATTATAGTTGGAATAACATCAGGAGTAGTAGTTTCATTTATAAGTATAATAATTATAAGTAAACTAACTAATTCTGATAAATTAATAATGAACTCATTATTAGGTAAATCTATTACTACACCTATGGGAATTTCGCTAACATCTACATTAGGCGGTATTGAATCCGTAACAATAGTAGCGATTATATTAACAGGAATTATAGGTGGAATGATAGCAACTCCTGTTTTTAAATTTATAAATACAAAGCATCCTGTATCAAAAGGTATAGCATTAGGAACAGCATCACATGCATTAGGAACTACAAAAGCTCTTGAGTTAGGAGAAATTGAGGGTGCAATGAGTGGTTTAGCAATAGGTATATCAGGAACTATAACAGTAATTCTTGTACCTATACTAATAAATTTTATGAAGTAATAAGCTTAATTATTTGAATGGAGGATTATAATGAGCGAGGTAAAAAATACTTTGGATGAGAATATATTCTTGAGGTACATTGTAATTACGGCAGGAATAACAATATCTTCAATAGGCATTAATGGATTTTTAAAGCCAGCCCACTTATTAGGTGGAGGTGTAGCAGGGCTATCTGTTGCACTAAACTATGTTAGTAATATGAATATTGGGGTTTTATCGTTTTTAATTAATATACCGATATTTATATTAGGATTTATATTTCTAGAAAAGGAATTTTGCATAACTAGTTTAGTGAATATGCTTATATTCTCTACAGTATTAGGATTAACGCAAAATGTAGGACATTATATACCTGTAAATGATGTATTACTTCAAACTGTTTATGGAGGTATACTTGGAGGAATAGGATTAGGTTTAGTATTTAAAGCTAAGTCATCATTAGGTGGAACAGATATAATAGCTGCTATACTAAAAATAAAGAAAAATATTCCTATGAAAGATACAGGTCTTTTTATGAATTTTCTTATAGTATGTTTAGGATCAGCACTTTTTGGACTTGAATTAGGATTATATACCTTAATAGGAATGTTTTTAAATGTGTATTCTATGAATATAGTTAAAGATATGATGAATACACAAAAATCTGTAATGCTAATATCTAGCAGAAGTGATGATATTTCAAAATGTATAATGAAAGATCTTATAAGAGGAGTAACATTAATTGAAGCTGAAGGTGCTTATACACATGAAAAGAAGAAAATAGTATATTGTATAGTTGCATCTAATGAAATTCCTAAAATAAAAGAGATTGCACTAAAATATGATAAAAAAGCGTTTATATCTGTAAACGATGTAAATGAAGTTAAAGGTAGAGGTTTTAAAGAAAAATATTTATAAAATATGAATAAAAATTAAAAATTTAGATAATATATTAAATGTGGTAAATTTTATCACATAAAACAAAATCTAGATTTGTTAAAAAGGTATCGATTAAAGTACATATTAAATTGAAAATTTAATATATTATTTTGTACGGTAATTATTTAGAACGGAAGTATTAAAAACAATTAAACGGAAAACTTATTACAACAATAAAGCATACTATATAGTATGCTTTATTGTTGTAATAAAATAAATTTTATTGAAAGTATGGAAAAAAAGTAGATTTTTAATATATAATAGTATATAAACTTATAATTTGAAAGTAGTGGGGTAGTTATATGAATGCACATCAAAAAAACAAAGATTTATTAGATATGTATAGGAGAACTATACATAATATTGAAAAAGAAATTAAACGTATAAGTCTTTTTAATAAATTTGCTTCTAAAAAAATGATTAATTGCGGGCAAGAACAGCTAGCATTAGAGAATGGACAAAGTATAACTGTTTCAAGCAAAAAAGACTCTAGCAGAATTCATACTTTTTACAATGGAGATACATATATTGGAAAATTAGTTGATGAAAAAATGAATGGTAAAGGTATATATATTTTTCATCAAGATAAAAAAGAAGATTTAGAATATATAGGAAGTTTTAAAGATGACATGAAAGATGGCCATGGAATGTGTGAATTACCCAATGGTTGTATTTATATAGGAGAATGGAAATGCGATTTAATGGATGGAATAGGAAAGATGGTATATAAGAGTGAGGATGAGTATCTAGGAAATTGGAAGCAAGGTAAAAAAGAAGGCAATGGAGTATACATATGGAAAAGTTCAGGTATGTATATTGGAGACTTTAAAAATGGAAAGATGGATGGAATAGGAACTTGTTATGATGAAAATAACAATGTTATATATGAAGGTGAATTTAAAAATAATCTTCCACATGGACAGGGAACTTATATATGGCCAGATAACAAAAAATATATTGGTGAATTTAGACATGGGAAAAAACATGGACAAGGCACTTTCTATATAGATAATGAAATTTCATATCAAGGTAATTGGAAGTTTGATAAGCCGAGTATATTCAATCGAAGCTTAGATGAAATCCTTTCTAGTATAAAATAAGCCAACCTAATTTTAGGTTGGCTTATTTTATACTAGAAAAAGAATATAAATATTAATAAGTGTATATAATTTAAAAAGCTTTAAAAGTTATATTAATTGAGGATGTGAAGATTTGAAGAAAATTATATGCATATTATTATTTATAGTTCTATCTCTAGGATATGTATTTATAAATGAATACAACGAAAACTCAAATGAATACACAGAAACTATAATATTAGATACAGAGAATATAAAAAGCTATGAATATATTAAAATTGGAGATGACAAAGAAAGCGTAATTAGTAAAATTGGACTACCAGATAGAAAAGATTTAAGTGAATATGGATTTACGTGGTACGTATATAATAGATTTAAAAATAATTTTATTATGGTAGGAATAGAAAATGAAAAAGTTGTTGGGTTATATAGTAATTCTTTGAACTCTTGTGAAACTAAAGGAATAAAGATAGGAGACAAGTTAGTTGATGTAAGAGAAAAATATAAACCAATAGAATATAAAAAAAAGGGAAATATTAAATTTGTAGTTGAATCAAAAAATCAATTTGATATCTTGTTAGAAGACGATAAATATATAACTTTATTTTATGATATCCATAATAATTCTAAAGTAAGATCATATCAAATAATAGATAAAAATATAGAAAATAAAACAAGTGATATATATCCAGTTTTCAATGAACAATTAAAATATAGTTTTGAAATGCAAACTATAGATTTAATAAATAGTGAAAGAGATAAAAATGATTTAGATAGGTTAACTTTTAGTGAAAAGGCGAAAATAAGCTCTGAAAAACACAGTGAAGATATGAAAGAAAATAATTACTTTGATCATTTAAATAAGGAAAATGAAACTCCATTTGATAGGATGAAAAAAGAAGATATAATATACAGCATTGCTGGAGAAAATATTGCAGCAGGGCAAATAAATTCAGTCTATGCTCATGAGGCTTTAATGAATTCATTAGGGCATAGAAGAAATATTTTAGGGGATTATGAGAATGTAGGAGTAGGAGTTAGTTTTGGTGGACACTATAAAATATATTATACACAAAATTTTTATAGTAGATAAATTGACAAAATGAAAGGACGTATAATTATGAAGAAATCAAAAAAAAAATACTCACTAGCTCTAATTACATTACTTTTAATGGTATCTATGGTTTCAGTAACAGCACTTAGTAAAAATGAAGAAATTTTTATTAAAAATGGACCTAGAGATAAAAAAAAATTAGCAATAACATTTGATGATGGTCCTCATCCTAAAGAAACTGAACAAGTTTTAGATGTTTTAAAAAAACATGATGTAAAAGCAACTTTCTTTGTGGCAGGTAAACATGTGAACTGGTATACAAAACCTTTTATAAGGGCTAGCAAAGAAGGTCATGAGATAGGAAATCATACATTTAATCATCCGGATATCTCAAATATGAGTCCTTTGGAAATAGAAAATGAAATACTTAAGTGTGAAGAGATTATAACCAAAATAACTGGGAAAAAACCTACTTTATTTAGACCTCCTTATGGAAGCTATAAAGAAAGTGAACTATCAAATATTGCTAAAAAACATGGATATAAAGTTGTTTTATGGACTACTGTTGATACAAAAGACTGGAAAAATCCAGGAGCATCAAATATAGCTAATGCTATAATAAATAATGCTAAAAATGGAGATATAATTTTATTACATGATTATGCAACTAATAACACTGTAGAGGCTTTAGACATATTTATACCAGAAATGAAAAAGAGAGGGTATGAATTTGTAACTGTATCTGAACTTTATAATTAATTTGAAAATAATTAAATTTTAGATACACTTTTCCTTAGAAATTAATATTATATAATAAGACTATTTCTAAAAAGGGTGAAGTGTATGTATAATAAAATATTTGAAAGAAAAGAGTTTATAATATTTCAAGTAAAGGAAGGTTATATAGCTTATAATACAAAAAAAGATTTTAAGGAAGGACATACACACCTAAAGCACTTTGATGCAGCAAAAAAGGCTATAGACTTAGTCATAAGTAAAAAGATACCCAAAAGTACAAATGTATATTATTTAACTAGTTTAATAAGGCTTACAAATGATGAAAATTATATTGAAAAAATAAACGAGTTAATTGAAATTAGAAATAAAAAAGGTAAGAAAGAAAAATATTATAATGTTGGTTATAGATGGACAAAAAGGAGCTCATAGGCTCCTTTTAAATTTAATTTTTTAGAGGAGTTAAATTTGCATATTTTTTATCATATATTATTAAAGATGATATTCCCTGTTTTTCATAAGTTTGAATTTTTTTTATAGCTTCTTTTTGAGACATGGGAAGAGAAATTGACTTTGTGTCAGATCTTATTATAATATATTTATTCATTATACAACCTCCTAAGATATGTGTTACTATTTATATTATTATAGATAGTATTTTTTGATTTAATTAAATAAATATACTCAACATATTCTTGACTATTTCATCAAAAATGACTATGTTGACATTAATTTCTTAAGGAATATATAATTAATATATAATAAATATAAAAAATTTAAAGAATAATGATTTTTTGTGTAAAATGTTAATTTTAAGGGGGCAGTTTATGATACTAATGATAGATAATTATGACTCTTTTGTTTATAATTTAGTTCAGTTTTTGAGTGAATTAGGTGAAGAAGTTATAGTTAAAAGAAATGATGAAATTAAGATAAAGGATATTATGGATATGAATCCAGAAATCATTGTATTATCACCAGGCCCATGCTCACCTAATGAGGCTGGGATATGTATAGATGTAGTTAGATATTTTAAAGAAAGTATTCCTATACTGGGTATATGTCTAGGACATCAGATAATAGGACATGCATTTGGAGCAAAAATTATAAAGGCTAAAGAGCCTGTACATGGTAAAGTTCATCCTATAAATCATATTAATAAAGGTGTATTTAATGAACTAAAAAACCCTCTAAATGTAACTAGATATCATTCTCTTATAATAGATGAAAAAACATTGCCAGAAGAAATTGAGGTCACAGCAAAAAGCAAAGATGGAGAGATAATGGGAATTAAATGCTTAAATTATAATATAGAAGGTGTTCAATTTCACCCAGAAGCAATTTTATCAGAGCAGGGGCATGAACTTTTAAGAAATTTTTTAAATCAGGCAAGATTAACTAAGGAGGAATCAAAATGTTAAGAGAATTGAAAACAAACTTAAACTCCTTTGAAATATATACAATATTTAAAGATGAAGAGAATAGTTTTATACTAGATAGTGGTATGGATGAAGAAAAGTTAGGTAGATATTCGTTTATAAGTTCTAGACCATTTGAAATTGTTAAATTAAAAAATAGTGAAAAAAATCCTTTAGATACTTTAAAAGAAAAAATGCAAAAATATAAAGTGGATAATAACACAAGTTTACCTTTTATAGGTGGGGCTGTAGGCTATTTATCCTATGATATAGGTAATTATATGGAAAATCTTCCAAGAACAGCTTTAGATGACACTGATGTATATGATTTATATTTTGGACTTTATAACTTTGTTATAGTAGTTGATCACTTAGAAAATAAAAAATATATTGCGACTCCAAATTTGAATAAAGAGTTAGAAGCTAAGGTAGTAGATGAAATAGAAGCACTTATAAAAACATTTGAAAAATGTAGAACAAATACAGATGAAAAAGAAATTACAGAGAAAATAAAACTAACATCTAATTTTACAAAAGAGGATTATATAAACTCTGTTGAGAAAGTGAGAGAATATATAAGACAAGGCGATATATACCAAGCAAATTTAACTCAAAGATTCAGTGGAAATATAAACTTATCTAGTTATGATTTATATAAAAGACTAAGAAATGTAAGTAAAGCTCCATTTGCTGCATTTTTAAACTTTGAAGGGTATCAAGTTTTATCCAACTCTCCAGAAAGATTCATAAAATGTACTTCTAAAAATATAGAAACAAGACCAATCAAAGGTACTAGACCTAGAGGAAAAACAATAGAAGAGGATGTTTTACTTCAAGAGGAACTTAGAAATAGTGAAAAAGATAAAGCTGAATTATTAATGATTGTAGATTTAGAAAGAAATGATCTAGGAAAAGTCTCAAAAGTTGGTACTGTCAAAGTTCCTGAACTATTTGTTATTGAACCATATGCAAATGTTAGTCATTTAGTTTCTACAGTAACAGGAGAGCTTAAAGATTCTCTTGATAGTATAGATTTAATAAAAGCAACTTTCCCAGGTGGATCTATAACAGGAGCTCCAAAAATTAGGGCTATGGAAATAATCGATGAGTTAGAACCTACTCAAAGAAATGTATATACAGGATCTATAGGATATATAGGATTTAATGGTGATATGGATTTTAATATAGCTATAAGGACTCTAATCAAAAAAGATTCTAATATACATTTTCAAGTTGGAGGAGGAATAACTTGGGATTCTAATCCAGAAGATGAATATCAAGAAACTTTAGATAAGGCTAAGTCTATAATGAAGGCTATAAATGGATATTATGAATAATAGTGTAAGTTTTAATAGTGATTTATGTAAATTTGGAATTGGAGTATTTGAAACTATAAAAATAAAAAAAGGCAAACCTATTTATTTAGATATGCATATAAATAGAATTTTAAATTCAATAGAAGAACTAAGGTTAAATATAGATATAGATAAGAAACAAATAATTAATATTATAGAAAATTATATAAATGAAAAAAATATAAAAGATAAAGCTTTGAGATTAACTTTATTTGATGAAGGGTATAACATAACGACGAGAGATATAACATATGACAAAAGTTCCTATGATAGGGGTTTTAAACTGACAGTATCACCTATTATAAGAGGTGAAAGTATATTATATAGACATAAGACAACAAATTATTTTGAAAATATATATAGCAGAGATTACGCTATTAGTAAAGGCTTTAATGATTCTATATTTATAGACCATAAAAATAGAATTTTAGAATGTTCTATAAGTAATATATATTTTGTTAAAGATGATAAAATTTACACTCCTAACAGCAATCTTCCAATTCTAAATGGAACGATGAAAAAAAGGGTAAAATCAATATGTGAAGAATTAGATATCAAGATTATAGAATGTGATATAGAAATTACGGAAATAGAAAAGTTTGATTTTTGCTTTGTAAGTAATAGCTTGATGGAAGTTATGAAAGTTGTACAAATAGACAGTTTTAAATTTAAAAATTATAGTGAGGTGTTTAAATCTATATGGGAACACTTACAACTTTAAATGAAATTTTACATTGCTATAATGAAGTAGTTGAGGTTATAAAAAATGATAAAAATACTTTAGCTATATTCTTAGTTGGATCAAGTAAAAATATTGAAAACATGAAAGTAAAAAATATTAATGACATTGACATATTTGTAATTTGCAATCAAGAAAATAATCAAATAAGATATATAAAAAAAATAAAAAATATAGAGTTTGATATTAATAAATTTTCTATAGATTATACAAAACATATGATAGAAAATGGCGAATATTTTTTTATAAATGAAATGAAAGATGCAAAAGTTATATATGATAAAAGTAATTTATCGAGTGAACTTATAAACTCATCAATTATTAAGTATAATGAAGGTCCAAAAAAAATATCTGAAGAAGAAATAGATATTATGGCAAACATTTTATATGGCAATATATCTAGCTTAGAAGAAAAAGATAGTTTTGAAAATTATGAATATGAGTTTTTGACTAATACATATCTAAAAGATATAATAAAGGGATACTTTATAAAAAATAGAAAATGGATACTAAAAGATAAAAAAATATTTAAATATTTAAGAGAAAATGAAAAAGACTTATTTAAATTAGTGACTAAGGTATATGAAAAACATGATTATAGAGACTTAAAAAATGTATACGAGTATGTATTTTCTAATAAATAAAAATATTAGTTGAAAAAATTAAGGGGGTTAACCATATGTATAGTGTAGATAAAAGTAAAATTGAAAATGCGATAAGAGATATCCTAGAAGCAATAGGTGAAGATCCAAATAGAGAAGGCCTTTTAGATACTCCTAGTAGGGTTGCTAAGATGTATGAAGAAATTTTTTCGGGAATACATAAGGATCCAAGAGAACATTTAAAAATTCTTTTTCAATCTGAGGAACATGAAGAACTAGTTTTAGTAAAAGATATACCTTTTTATTCATGCTGTGAGCATCATTTAGTTCCGTTTTTTGGTAAAGCTCATATTGCATATTTACCTAAGGATGGTAGATTAACTGGGCTGTCTAAACTTGCTAGGGTTATAGAAGATTTAGCTAAAAGACCACAATTACAAGAGAGAATAACAAAGGAAACTGCAGATATTATAATGCAGGAATTAAAACCGTATGGAGTAATAGTGGTTTTAGAAGCTGAACATATGTGTATGACTATGAGAGGTGTAAAAAAGCCTGGATCAAAGACTATAACTTCTGCAGTAAGAGGAATATTTGAAAAAGATATAGCCGCTAGAGCTGAAGCGATGAGTTTAATAAATATGAGATAGGAGAGATTACATGTTTGACTATGGCAAAAAAACTTATTTAATGGGAATTTTAAACGTTACTCCAGATAGTTTTTCAGATGGAGGGAGTTACACGAGTTTAGAAAGAGCATTAAATCATGCAAAAGAAATGATAAATGAAGGTGCGGATATAATTGATATTGGAGGAGAATCAACAAGACCAGGGCATGAAGCGGTTGATGAAGATGAAGAACTAAGAAGAGTTATACCTGTTTTAAAAGCGTTAAAAGAAAAATTGAATGTAAAAGTTTCAATTGATACATATAAGGCTCAGGTGGCAGAGGAAAGCTTAAAGTTAGGAGCGGATATGATAAATGATATTTGGGGGCTTAGAAAAGACCCTAAAATGGCAAATACTATAGCTAAATATGATGCCTATGTTTGTATAATGCATAATCAAGATGGAACTGATTATGAAAAAGATATAATGAAGTCTATAGAGGAGTTTTTTATAGAAAGTATCAAAATTGCACAACAATCAGGTATAAGTAATGAAAAAATAATACTAGATCCAGGAATAGGTTTTGGAAAAACATTTGAACAAAATATTGAAGTTATGAGTCGTTTAAATGAGTTAAAGAAATTAGGATATCCGATTTTATTAGGAACATCTAGAAAATCTATGATAGGAAATATTCTTAATGTAGAACCAAAGGAAAGAGTTGAAGGGACTATAGCTACAACTGTTTTAGGTATAAATGCAGGGGTAGATATAGTAAGGGTACACGATATAAAGGCCAATTTAAGAGCTATTAAAGTAACAGATGCTATATGTAGAAAGTAGGTGCTTTATGGATAAAATACTATTAAACAATATGGGATTTTATGGATATCATGGTGTCTTCAAGGAAGAAAGCGTGTTAGGTCAAAAGTTTTTTGTTGATATGGAACTTTACTTAGATACTAAAGAAGCTGGAATTACAGATGATATGGAGAAGTCTGTAAGCTATGGAGATGTTTATGAAGTGGTAAAAGATATAGTTGAAAAACAAAGATTTAATTTATTGGAAGCATTAGCTGAAAATATAGCAAAACAAGTTTTTGAAAGATTTGAATTAATAGAAGAAATTATGGTTAGAGTAAAGAAGCCAGAAGCTCCAGTACCTGGAATATATGATTATTTTGGGGTTGAAATAAGGAGACGAAGATATGAATAAAGTATATTTAGGATTGGGGACTAATATAGGTGATAGATTAAATTATTTAAAACAAGCAATATCAAAATTACAATCTAACAAAGATATAAAGATAACTAAAAAATCTAAATTATATGAAACTAAGGCTTGGGGTTATACAGAACAAGATGATTTTTTAAATATGTGCATTGAAATAGAAACCAATTTATCACCGATTGAACTTTTAAATGAGTGTCAAAAGGTTGAACTAGAATTAAATAGAGAGAGAAAAATTAGATGGGGGCCAAGAACTATAGATATTGATATATTATTTTTTAATGATATAATTTTACAAGAAGAAAAATTAGAAATTCCTCATCCAAGAATAAAGGAAAGAGCATTTGTATTAATTCCATTATTAGATATAAGCAACAATTTAAAAATAAATGATGTGCATATAAATGAATACCTAGAATCTTTGACGGCTGAGGAAAGAGAAGAAGTAAAGGAGTTTATAGGTAATGAAGAAAAACCTATTTAATAATAATTTAAATATAAAGATAAATGAAAATTTAGAACTACCAAAAAATAAAATAATTATGGCTGGCCCATGTGCCATAGAAAGTTATGAACAACTTTTAGAAACGGCTAAATTTATAAAAAAACAAGGTGCTAATATGCTAAGAGGTGGAGCGTATAAACCAAGAACTTCACCAAATTCATTCCAAGGATTAAAAGAAGAAGGCCTTGAAATTTTAAAAGCTGTAAAAATAGAAACAGGATTACCTGTAATAACAGAACTTATGGATGCTAGAGATTTAGAAAAAATATATGATGTAACAGATATAATTCAAATTGGCTCTAGAAATATGCAAAACTTTACTCTTTTAAGTGAAGTAGGAAAACAAGATAAGCCTGTTATGCTAAAAAGAGGGATAAGCTCTACTATAAACGAATGGATTGGAGCAGCTGAATATATCGCAATAGGTGGTAATTCTAATATAATAATGTGTGAAAGAGGTATAAGAACCTACAATGATTATACTAGAAACACTTTAGATATAGCTGCAGTGCCTATAATAAAAAAAGAGACAAATTTACCTGTAGTTGTAGATCCAAGTCATGCAACTGGTGTTAGATATTTGGTAAAACCTATGTCTATAGCATCCCTTGCAGCTGGAGCAGATGGTCTTATGATAGAAGTACACCCAAATCCAAGTGAAGCTTTATCAGATGGGCCACAGTCGCTTAATTTTGATGAGTTTGAAGACTTAATGAATAGTATAAAAGGATTATATTAGTATTTAAGAGGCTAAAAGCCTCTTTTTTATTTTTATATTTTATAAAAAAAGGTATTGAAATGATAAATATTATGCAAAATAATAAAGTGACAAATTTTTAAGTAGAAATTAATTCAAGTAAATTATACATTAAAAAAATTTAGATAAAAAAGAAGGAATTTTATAAAAAAAGTCGAAATATGTATAATGAACATTTGACAAATTTCTAATATATTGTAAAATAGTAATGTTAAAAAAATTACACCAGAAGGTGGTAATATGATTGATATAAAAGATACGATAGAAGAAATCAAATCTAGGTCTGATATAGTAAAGGTTATATCAGATTACATCAAAGTACAGCAGTCAGGATCTAACTATAAAGGTTTATGCCCATTTCATGGAGAAAAAACTCCTTCATTTTATATAAACACTTCAAAACAAATTTATAAATGCTTTGGGTGTGGAGAAGGTGGAGATGTTATCAACTTCATTATGAAAATTGAAAATCTTGAATTTATGGATGCAGTCAAATTATTAGCAAAAGATTGTGGAATTGAAATAAACACAAATATGGACGAGCAATCTAAAATTAGGATGGAAAAAATAAAGAAATTCCAAGATATAAATACAGAAGCTGCTAGATATTATTTTTCAAATCTAATTAAAGATAAGAATTATGGGTATGAATATTTAAGAAAAAGAGGTCTTGATGATAAGATAATTAAAAAGTTTGGATTAGGATATGCACCTAAAGCATGGACTAATCTTATGGATTATTTAATAAGCAAGGGCTATGATAAAAATACCCTTGTTGAATGTGGTCTTGTTACATATAAAGAAAATGGAAATAAGTATTATGATAGATTCATCAATAGGGTGATTTTTCCTATATTTGATTATAGAGGAAATGTAATAGGTTTTGGTGGAAGAGTTTTAGATGATGCGCTTCCTAAATATTTAAATTCACCAGATACATTAGCATTTAACAAGAAATATAATTTATATGGGCTTAACTTTGCTAGAAAAAATATATCAAATAGAACAATGATCCTCGTTGAAGGATATATGGATTTAATTTCGCTATATCAATACGGTATAAGAAATGTTTGTGCTACACTTGGAACAGCCCTTACTTTAGAACAAGGGAAATTATTAAAAAGATATGTAGATAATGTAGTAATTTCTTATGATTCAGATGAAGCAGGAGTTAAAGCAACTTTAAGAGCTATAGATATATTAACTAGCGCAAATATAAATGTTAAAGTTTTGAATTTAAAAGATGTAAAGGACCCAGATGAATTTATTAGAAAATATGGTTTAGTTGAATATCAACAAGCTATAGAAAATGCAGTTCATTATATAAAATACAAAATAGTTCAATGTAAAAAAAATTATGACTTAACAAAAGATGAAGACAGACTAAAGTTTACAAAAGAAAGTACAAAAATAATAAAAACTTTAAAAAGTGCTGTAGATATAGATTACTATATTAAATTTTTAAGCTTAGAAAGTAAAATTAGTGAAGATTCATTGAAAAAAGAAGTTTACGGAAATAACTATAAACCAAGATATAATGAAAAATTTAAAAATCAAAAATATGTAAAAAGAGACGAAAATGCTTATAAAAAACCTTCCATAATAAATAATGGAAACGAGTTTATAGAAAAAACTCTAATAAGAATAATTTTAGAAAATAAAGATTTAAGAACTTGGATAAATTTAAAGTTTGATGAAAATGACTTTATTTTAAAAGAAAATAAAGAAATTTTAAAATTTATAATTAAAAATGAAGATTTGGATAAAATAACTATTGACAAATTGAAAAGTTTAAACTTATCCGAAGAATATCTTGAAAATTTATATTCTATTAAAATTGAAAATATAAATTTAAATGATAATAAAAGTATAGAAGAAGTAATAAAGAAGGTAAAACGAAATAAACTTCAATATGATATAGATAATTTATTGAAGATGCAAAAAGAATTAGAAACAAATAAATCTAATGATAATTCAAATGCGAAAGAGGTAGATGTACAAGTTATGGAAATTGCTATAAAAATAGTTGAATTAAGAAGATTATTACAACAAATATAAATGAAGGGAGGATTGAGCATGGAAACTAAAACACCAAAAAAAGAATCAAAGAGAGTAACCGCTAAATCTCTTATAGAAAAAGGTAAAAAGCAAGGAAGTCTTACATTAATGGAGATAATGGAAGCTTTTTCTGAAACAGAACTTGATAAAGATCAGGTTGAGAATTTATATGAAACATTAGGAAATTTAGGAATAGAAGTAATACAAAAGAAAGAAGAAAAGGCTGATGCAGATATAGAATTTAGTGTAGAAGACGTAGATATGTCTAGTCTAGATATAGATGACAGTATTGATGAAGAAAGTTCTAAAGAAGAAAATACCATGGAAATAGAACAAATTGATTTAACTCTACCTAAAGGAATCAGCATAGATGACCCTGTTAGAATGTATCTTAAGGAAATTGGTAAAATACCTTTACTTAAACCTCATGAGGAAGCGGAACTTGCAAGAAGAATGCATGAAGGTGATGAAATTGCTAAACAAAGACTAGTAGAAGCAAACTTAAGATTAGTTGTAAGTATAGCTAAGAGATATGTAGGAAGAGGTATGTTATTCCTAGATTTAATCCAAGAAGGTAACTTAGGTCTTATAAAAGCTGTTGAAAAATTCGACTACACAAAAGGATTTAAGTTCAGTACTTATGCTACATGGTGGATAAGACAAGCTATAACTCGTGCTATAGCAGATCAAGCAAGAACAATAAGAATACCAGTTCATATGGTTGAAACTATAAATAAATTAATAAGAGTTTCAAGACAATTGCTACAGGAGTTAGGTAGAGATCCAAAGCCTGAGGAAATTGCAAAAGAAATGGATATGACAGAAGATAAAGTTAGAGAAATTATGAAAATTGCTCAAGACCCAGTTTCATTAGAAACTCCTATAGGAGAAGAAGAAGATAGTCACTTAGGAGACTTTATACCAGATGATGATGCTCCAGCACCAGCTGAAGCAGCAGCTTATTCTTTATTAAAAGAACAAATTGAAGAAGTTTTAGGATCTTTAAATGAGAGAGAACAAAAAGTTTTAAAACTAAGATTTGGACTTGAAGATGGTCGTGCAAGAACTCTTGAAGAAGTTGGAAAAGAATTTGATGTAACAAGAGAAAGAATAAGACAAATAGAAGCTAAAGCTTTAAGAAAACTAAGACATCCAAGTAGATCTAAAAAACTTAGAGATTACTTAGATTAATATAAAAATTCGTCTATAATGGGCGAATTTTTATATATGCAGAATATATTTGAAAGGAATTAAAACGTTGAAGTTAACAGATAGATTATTAAAGATAGCGAGTCTTGTAGGAGAAAATAAAAAAATAGCTGATATAGGAACTGATCACGGGTATATACCAGTTTATTTATTAAATAATAATAAGATAAATTATGCAATACTAGCAGATGTAAACAAAGGGCCATTAGAAAATGCTAGAAAAGAAGTTAAGCATAATAAATTAGAAAATAAAGTTGATTTAAGATTAGGTTCAGGTCTTGAAGTATTAAAAATAAATGAGGTAGATGAAATAATAATAGCTGGTATGGGTGGTATATTAATAAGCGAATTATTAAATGTAAAAAAAGATGTTTCACAAAGTGCTGAAAAGCTTATTTTACAACCTATGCAAGCTCAAAGTGAGTTAAGGAAATATTTATACAATAATGGGTACGAAATAATAAATGAAGTTTTAGTTAAAGAAGATTTTAGAATATATGAGATAATTGAAACTAAATATACTGGTAAAAACACAGAAGTTACAGATGATATATACTATGAAGTGGGGAAAAAGCTTATTGAGAATAAAGATGACTTATTGGAAGAGTTTTTAGATAAGAAAATAAATGCATACAAAGGATTATTAGATAAGTTAGATGGAAAAATTGGAGAAGGAGTAGAAAGAAAAAGAATAGAAACTATGGAAAAAATAGACAAACTTAAGGGGTTGATATAATGAAACTTAAAAGTTTAATTAAACAAATAGAAAAAAAGTATCCTTTAAACTTAGCTTATGATTGGGATAATGTAGGACTTTTAGTTGGAGACTATGAAAACGAAGTAAAGAAGATTATGGTAGTTCTTGAAGCAAATGAAGAAGTTGTTAATGAAGCTATAGAAAAAGAAATAGACTTAATCATAACTCATCATCCGTTTATTTTTTCAAAAATGAAAAAAGTGACGACTCAAGATTTAAAAGGAAAACTTATACATAAACTTATAAAAAATAACATATCAATATACTCTATGCACACAAATTTTGATATTGCATTTGATGGATTAAATGATTATTTTGTTGATTTATTAAATTTAAAAGATGCGAAGATACTTGAAAAGACTAATAGTGAGGTTTTATATAAATTAGCAGTTTATGTTCCTAAAACTCATTTAGATAAGGTAAGATCAGCCTTAGGAAATGCCGATGCAGGTCATTTAGGAAATTACAAGGAATGTTCTTTTAGTATAGAAGGTGAAGGAAGATTTAAGCCATGTGAAGGAGCTAACCCTTATATAGGGGAAGAAGGTGCATTAGAGAGTGTAAATGAAGTTAAAATTGAAACTATAGTTCCTCAAAAAATTTTAGGAAGAGTAATCAATGCTATGATTAAATCTCATCCTTATGAAGAAGTTGCATATGATCTGTATAAGTTAGAAAATAAAGGTGAAGCTGTAGGGCTTGGAAGGTATGGAAAGCTAGAGGAAAAAATGACTTTCAAAGATTTAGGTATGATTCTTAAAGAAAAACTAGATATAAAGCATTTAAGAGTAGTTGGAAATTTAGAAGATGAAATATCTAAAGTTGCAATAGTTACTGGATCAGGAGCCGATATGGTAAAAAAAGCTTTTAAATCTGGATGTGATGTATTAATAACCGGAGATATGAAATATCATGATGCACAAGATACTTTAGATATGGGTATGAAAGTAATTGATTGTGGACACTTTGATACTGAAAAAGTATTTGCAGATATAATGTTTAAATATTTAGATGAAAATTTTGATATGGATATTATAAAAAGTGATGTAAATTTAAATCCTTTTGATATAATATAGTTATGAAAAATAGCCTTAAGATTTTCTTAAGGCTATTTAAGCTATGGAGGAAAAATATGAATTGTAATAATTGCGAATTAAAATGCTCTAATCAGCAAAATTACTGTAAATTATGTGGAGATGATTTAAAAAAATACAATACTAATACAATTAAATTTTATAAAAATGATTTTTGTGAAATTTGTGGAGAAAAACAAAATAAAGGTAATAGGTATTGTAGTAAATGTGGAAACAATTTGAGTTTTATTGATAAGGATAAAGAAATAAAGTGGAATTTTAAAGACCCTGATAATATAAAAGCTTTTATAAAAAGTCGTTTTAAAGTTCCAATAGTCTCTATTTTAATGTTAATTTTAATATCTATAATAATTAAGTGTATTTTAGGATTTGTAGAATCGGATATAAATAAATACTTAAATGTTTTTAATATACTAATGGGAATTAATTTAGTTCCAATTGATATATCATCATCTTCGAATTTAGGATTTGGAAAAATAAATATAAACTTAGGTATAATTTTATGGATTATTATTCCTGCTATATGTATAACAATTTCAAGTATTATTTTTATAAAAAAAGATGAAATTGATAAAACAAATATATTAAAAGAAACTTTGATTATTAGTATTATTTATGGTGCATTTATTGCATTTGTATCTGTTTTAGGAAAAAGGACTATTTCTTTATCTATGAATGAATACTATAATTTATCAATTATTTTAAGATATAGTCTTTGTAAAAGTTTCATAAATGGAATTTTAGTTTGTTTTATACCTACATACATAACACTTTATAACAAAGTAAAGCCAAAAGAAAATATTTATAAAATTATTAATAAAGTATTAAAAACAATAGGAACTTTATTAATAATAATTTTAATAACCTTAATTGTTTGTTTTGTTTTTAATAAATTATATTTAAATAGTAAAGGTATAATGACTTTGGTTATGTTGGTTCAAATATCTACTTATATAATTCATTTAGCTAATTTAATACCTATGATAATTATAAATTCTATAATATCGATTTTTAGCATGAGCAATTTAGTTATGTACATAAATGATAATATGCTATTGGTTATATACTCTATTATACTGTTTAATGCTATTTTACTTATAGTTGCAGGATATGATGTGAAAAATAAGTTTAAAAATCAGAAATACATAAAGATTTTTAGCTTAATATATTCTATAGTAATTGGAGCCAGTATACATCTAACTAAAATAGATACAAATGGAACAATATCTTTACTTGAATCTAAAAGTTATGAAACTTATTCTTATATAGGTTCAAGTGCAATTTTAGGTATGATGATTTCTTTTTTATACTGTTATATAATGTTATTCATAGGATATAAACTAAATAAAGAATAGTATTAAGGATTAGGAGAAATAAAATGAATAGTATAGTGAATATTATAAATAAAAATAGAGAAAAGATAGAAGAAGTGAAAGAAATATCTAAGTTAAAGAAGATAATAGAAAAAGCTGAAGATGAAAAAATTAAGATTTTTTTAAATTCAGGAATCAAAATATATGAAATGATTAGACGAAACGAGGTAGAAAATAAAAAAATTATTGATTTATTTGATCATATAACTGATTGGGATGAAATAATATATGAAGCTAATTTAAATATTAATGATATCAGTCAAAAAGAGAATGAAACTTGTGAATGTGGAAATATATTAATTAAAGGAAGTAATTTTTGCTGTAATTGTGGAAAGAAAGTAGATGAAGAAATTACTTTAAAATGTGACTATTGCCTAAACTACATAGATGAAAATGATGTTTTTTGTGGGTGTTGTGGAAGAAAAATAAAATAAGTACTTTATCAAGCTATAATTAACATAAGGAAGAAGGAAGTATCGTATGTCAAATGCTAAGAAGTCAGCAGTTGTTTTAATGATTATAACGTTTATATCTAAAATAACTGGTTTTTTAAGAGACATAATATTAGCTCAACATTTTGGTGCAAGTATTGTAACAGATGCCTATATAACAGCTTTAAATATACCAGTAGTATTATTCACCGGAATAAGTGCATCACTTGGGACTACATATATACCTATGTACTTTAAAATTAAAGAAGAGCAAGGTCAAGAAGGAGTTAATAAGTTTACGAGTAATGTTTTAAATATAGTTCTCATACTAAGTTTTATAATTATAGTTTTAGGGACTCTGTTTACTCCATATATTGTCAAAGTATTTGCAATGGGATTTAAAGGTGAAGAATTAAGAATTACAACTGAGTTTTCAAAAATTCTTATGCCATCTATAATGTTTATTGCAGCTAATGGATTAGTTTCATCTTATTTATTAGCAAATGGAAGGTTTTATATATCAGGAATTGTATCTATACCATTTAATATAATATGCATATTAGCTATAATTATTGGAAGCTTTACTAATTCTTACACTATGGTATGGATAACATTATTTGCATATATGGCTCAATTGATCTTTCAGATACCTTTTCTAAAAAAAACTGGATATAAACACAATTTAAAAGTAGATATGAAAGATAATAATGTAAGAAATATAATTTATTTAATTATACCTGTGTTTTTAGGTTCATATGTAGATCAAATAAATAATGTTATAAATAGAACTTTAGCATCTACACTAGATACAGGTAGTATAACGGCACTTAATTATGCAAATAAATTAAATGTATTTGCTATAGGAATTTTAGTTATATCCATATCTACTATAATGTATCCTATACTTTCTAAATTTGCTAGTCAAAATAATATGAAAGCTTTTAAAGGAAGTTTAATACGATGTATAAATCTAGTTATAATTATAATGTTACCGATTATGGTTGGTATGATGGTATTTGCAACACCTATTGTAAGCCTATTATTTGAGGGTGGATCCTTTAGCAGTAGAGATACTTTCTTAACATCAACAGCACTTTTGTTTTATGCTTTAGGAATGGTATCTTTTGGTATAAGAGACATGCTATCTAGAGGATTTTATTCTTTACAAGATACTAAAACACCAGTTAAAAATGCTGTAGCAGCTGTATTTGTTGATATAGTTTTTTCTATAATTTTAGTGAAGATAATGGGAATAGGTGGACTAGCATTATCTACATCTATATCTGTTACATTTGGAGCAATACTACTTATGGTTGCTCTAAGAAAAAAGATAGGAAGATTAGGAATAAAAAGTAGTGTTATAACTTTTTTAAAGGCTATAACTGCATCTTTGATAATGGGATTTACAGTTAATAAGCTATATACATTTATTATAATAATAGGAGATAGTTTTATAGATGAAAAAAAACACTTAATATTTTTAGGATTAACTATAGCTACAACAATAGGTGCATTAATTTATTTGATTTTAAGCGTGATTTTCAATATAAAAGAAGTTAAAGCTGTATTAAAACAATTAAAATCGAGAATATTGATTTTACTAAAAAAGTAAGGTAATAAATCTTACTTTTTTATATTTAAAGAATAGTTATGATATAATTAAATATATATTAATTACTTAAAAGAACTAGGGGGAAAAAAATGAGCTTAGAAGTGTCAGAAAAGCTATGCAGAGATAATATAAGATATTTAAATTTGCTTTCTAAACAATATCCTACAATATCTCAAGCCGCAAATGAAATAATAAATTTAGAATCAATTTTAAATTTACCTAAAGGAACAGAACATTTTTTATCTGATATACATGGAGAAAGTGAGCCTTTTGTCCATGTATTAAGAAATGGATCTGGAGTAGTTAAGAGAAAGATAGAAGAACTATTTGGTGATTCTATAATGGAAAGTGAAAAGAAAACTTTAGCAACTTTAGTTTATTATCCTGAACAAAAACTAGAAATAGTTTTAAAAGAAGAAGAAAATATAGATGATTGGTATAAAGTTACTCTTCATAGAATTGTTGAATTGTGTAGATATGCATCAACAAAATATACAAAAGATAAAGTTAGAAAATATCTGCCAAAAGATTTTGCATATATAATTGAAGAACTTTTAAATACAGATTGTAATATAGATCATAAGAAAAAATATTATCAGCAAATTATAAATACTATAATTGATACGGATAGATCAAAAGAGTTTATAACAGCTATATCTAAGCTAATTCAAAGGTTAGTAATAGATAGATTACATATTATTGGAGATATATATGATAGAGGGCCAAGACCGGATATAATTATAGATACTTTAATGGATTATCATAGTGTTGATATACAATGGGGTAACCATGATATATTATGGATGGGAGCAGCTGCAGGGCAAAAGGTATGTATTGCTAATGCACTAAGAATTTCAGCTAGATATGCAAATCTAGATATTGTTGAAGATATATATGGAATAAATATTCTTCCTCTAGCAACTTTTGCATTAAATATTTATAAAGATGATCCTTGTGAGGCTTTTTTACCTAAAATATCTGAGGGTGAATATAATAAAAGTGAAATTTCATTAATAGCTAAAATGCACAAAGCTATATCTATAATACAATTTAAATTAGAACATGAAATTATAAAAAGAAGACCTGAATTTAATATGAACCATAGATGTTTATTAGAAAAAATAAACTATGAACGTGGAATTATAACTTTAAAAGGAAAAGAATATAAGCTTAAAGATACTAATTTTCCTACAATAGATCCAAAAAATCCTTATAAATTAACTAAAGAGGAAGAAGTAGTTATAGATAAATTGAAGTCATCATTTATTAATAGTGAAAAACTTCAAAAGCATACTTCGTTTTTATTCTCAAAAGGAAGTATATATTTAAACTTTAACTCTAATCTTTTATTTCATGGATGTATACCACTAAATGAAGATGGAAGTTTTAAAAAATTTACAATAGAAGGAATTGAATATAAAGGAAAAGAATTAATGGATAAATTTGATTCTTTAGCTAGAGAAGGGTATTTCTATAGAGAAGGAAACTCACAAAAAGAATATGGAATGGATATTATGTGGTACTTATGGACAGGAGAAGCATCACCTTTATTTGGAAAAGATGATATGGCAACTTTTGAAAGATATTTTATAAAAGAAAAAGAAACCCATAAAGAAAATAAAAATGCATATTTTAAATTAAGAGATACTGAAAATATGTGCAATATGATATTTGAAGAGTTTGGTCTGGATAAAAAAGAATCGCATATAATAAATGGACATGTACCTGTTGAATGTAAAAAAGGAGAAAGTCCTATGAAAGCTAATGGGAAATTAATAGCTATCGATGGAGGATTTTCAAGAGCTTATCAACAAAAGACTGGTATAGCTGGATACACACTTATATATAACTCTTATAGTCTTCAATTGGTATCACATCAGCATTTTACAACTACAGAACAAGTAATATATGAGGAAAGTGATATTTTGTCAACTACATCTATAGTAGAGAGAAATCTAAATCGAAAATATATAAGAGATACTGATATTGGAAAAGATATTTGTGAAAGTATAAAAGATTTAAAATTACTACTTTTAGCATATAGAAAAGGGCTTATAAAAGAGTCTTAAATAAAAAAGGATTAATACAATTGTATTAATCCTTTTTTATTTAAGCTACATCATTAGTTAAATCTTTTTTCGATTCCCAACACTCACAACCAATTAGACCTTCTATACTTGAAGATTCAAATTTAGGTTCTTTTATACCTGATTTTTTCTGGTTTGAATAATCCTTTAAGGCAAGGAAAGCAAATTTACTTAACTTAGCTATAGCAAATAAGTTTATAATAGCCATGAAGCCCATAAATAAATCTCCAAGGTTCCAAACAATTTCTACTGCAGTTAAAGAACCGAATATAACCATTCCTATAACGAATATTCTATATACATTTAAAAGGCTTTTACTCTTTGTCATATATTCTATATTTGATTGCCCATAGTAATAGTTTCCTACTATAGAACTAAATGCAAATAAGAATATACAAATAGCTATAAAATAATGTCCTATAGATCCTATTTGAGATGAAAGTGCATATTGCGTTAATTGAATACCTGATAGATTGCTAGAACCGTAGTCTGAACAAGTTAAAATTATAAATGCTGTACAACTACAAATAACTATCGTATCTGTAAACACACCAAGAGCTTGTACAAGTCCTTGTTGAACAGGATGAGATGTTGACGCTGTAGCTGCTGCATTTGGAGCACTACCCATACCTGCTTCGTTAGAGAATAAACCTCTTTTTACACCCATAAGTATAGTAGCTCCAATTCCACCACCAGCAATTGCTTTTATTCCAAATGCATTTTCTATTATTAATTTTAAGATATCAGGAAGTTTAGTTATATTCATACCAACAACAAGTATTGAAACTATTATATAGGCAACTGCAAATATAGGAACTATAACTTCTGATATTTTAGCAACTCTATGAACTCCCCCAAAAATTACTACAGTTGTTAAAACTGCTAAGACTATACCTATAAACATTTTATCTAAGCCAAATGCAGATTGGAAAGCTTCCGCAACTGTATTTGATTGAATTGCATTAAAAACAAATCCAAAACAAATTGTTATAAGTATTGAAAACGTCACACTTAAAAACTTATTATTAAGTCCTTTATCTATATAATATGCAGGACCTCCTCTAAAACCATCTCCATCTTTTACTTTATATATTTGGGCAAGAGTAGATTCTACAAAACTAGATGCAGCTCCTATTAAGGCAACTAACCACATCCAAAATACAGAACCAGGACCACCAAGAGTAATTGCTATTGCAATACCAGCTATATTACCAGTACCAACTCTTGATGCAGTGCTTATACAAAAGGCTTGAAATGAAGAAATTTGTCCTTTCTTTTTATCTGTAGAAGATGCACCTAGCAACTTAATCATTTCTTTAAAATACCTAAATTGAACAAAATTACTTTTAATCGTGAAATAAATACCTAAGATTAATAATAAAGCAATTAAGACATACGACCATAAAATATTGTTTAAAGATGTAACTAAATTATTAAACATACTCAATTAAAATACCTCCTTAATAAAACTTAATTTATCAAATTCTTAAAAAAGAAATTTTTAAAATTTAAAATTCATTTTTTTAAATTATACAACAAAATTAACAAAAGATCAATATTAAAAACCTTGTAAAAACCTAGGAAAACATTTTTGTTAATGTTTTGATATGAATAATTAAAAAATAAAATTGCAACTAAAAATAAAATATACTTTATAAGATAAGCTAAGTTAATAAAAACACTTAATAAAAGAATAAATATATTTACATTTAATGGAAAAAATAAATTGAGAAAAAGTTATCATATATTAATCAAAACCACTTGATTCTACAAAAATTTAATTATATAATAATAGATATAATAAAATTAAATAAAATTTTATTTTGTTTATGAAAACGTAATTCAATACTAAGGAGTGTAAAATATGGGTCTATTTGATATATTCAAAAAATCAAAGCAAGAAGAGTCTGCTAAAGGAATAGTATCACCTACAAATGGAGAATTACTAGATATAAGTAAGGTTCCAGACGAGGTATTCTCAACTAAAATGATGGGTGATGGATTCGCTATAAAATCAACAGATGGTGTTATAGTATCTCCTGTAGATGGTAAAATAGGAGTGGTTTTTGAAACAAAACATGCAATAATAATAGAATCTAAAGAAGGTAAAGAAATACTTTTACACTTAGGTATAGATACTGTTAACTTAAAAGGTGAAGGGTTTGAAGTATTTGTAAATGTAGGTGATGAAGTTAAAGCTGGAGATAAACTAGTTAAGATGGATTTACCATTTATAGAGGCAAACGCTAAATCGTCTATAAGTCCAGTTATATTTACAAACTTAGAATCTAATGAATCTATAAAAGTGACAGAAGGTCCTGTAAATGTAGGAGAAGCTGGTAAAGTAGAAATAGTTAAGTAATTAAAAAGAGTCTAAATTTTAGACTCTTTTTTTATAAATATAGTAATTTTTTTGAATCTTAGTGCATAAATTTTAATATAGAATTTATTTTTATTTAAACTAAGGGGGAAAAATTATGAAAAGCCAATTAATAAGAGATTTACATTCTGTAAATGTTAGGAGACACCCGGTAACTAGAAAAAAACTAGAAAGTTTAAAAACATCTGAAATAGTGAATATATGGTTTGAGTATTTTAAAAAGGAAAGTAATTAAATTTAAAAATATAAGTCGCAAATAGCGGCTTTTTTTTATTCTAATAGGTTAACTTATAAAATTAAAAAGGTTGACTAAAATAAAAACAAATACTAAAATAAAATTAATAATTTATTGCTAAGGAGAAAAAATATGGTAAGTAAACTATATGAACTTATAAAAAATGGTTATGGAATAGATAAAAAAGAAGCTATAGAACTTTTAAATTTAAAAACATGTGAACTAGCTAAATATGCAAATGAATTAAGAAACTACTTTTTAGGCAATCAATTTGACACCTGTTCTATTATAAATGGGAAAAGTGGAAGATGTAGTGAAGATTGCAAGTTTTGTTCTCAGTCATCTTTTCATGAAACAGATATAGAGATATATCCATTATTAGAAACACAAAAATTTATACAAGATGCTAAATATCATTTTGAAAAAGGAGTTAAAAGATATTCTATAGTTACATCAGGTAAAAAATTAAATAAATCAGAATTAGATAAAATTTGCAATTCATACAAAGAGATAGGAAAAAATGTAGACATAAAGATATGTGCATCCCATGGTCTATTAAGTGAAAATGAACTTAAAAAGTTAAAAAAATCTGGGGTGAAAAGATATCATAATAACTTAGAAACTTCTAGAAATTTTTTTAATAAAATTTGTACAACTCATACATATGATGAAAAAATTGAAACTATAAAAGCTGCACAAAGAGCAGGGTTAGAAGTTTGTAGTGGAGGAATTCTAGGGCTAGGTGAGACTTTTATAGATCGAATAGATATGGCTTTTGAATTAAGAGATTTAAATATTAAATCTATACCTATTAATGTATTAAATTACATCGAGGGAACGAGTATAAAAATTAAAGATCAGATAACTGAAGATGAAGTATTAAAAACCATTGCAATTTTTAGATTTATAAATCCTAAAAGTTTTATAAGGCTTGCAGGAGGAAGAAATGTATTAACTAATTATGGAGAGCATGCATTTAAATCAGGAGCAAATGCAACTATAACAGGAGATTTACTAACCACTTGTGGAAATAGTATAGAAAATGACTTGAATTTAGTAAAATCAATGGGATTTGAAGTATAGGAGGACATATGAAATCTAGAGGAATTTTTATTATAGGAACGGATACTGATGTGGGGAAAACGTATATTAGTGCAATTCTAATGAAAAAGTTGATTGATAAAAATATTAATGCTACTTATTATAAAGCAGTATTAAGTGGAGCAATTGAGGAAAATGATAAATTAATACCAGGAGATGCTAAACATGTATGCGAAATTTCAGGACTTGATGAAAAATATGAAAATATAGTTTCATATTCTTTAAAAAATCCTGTATCACCTCATTTAGCAGCAAATATAGAGAATATAGATATAAAATTTGAAAAAATAAAAAATGATTTTCAAAATTTATATAAAAAATATGATTTTATTTTAGCTGAAGGAAGTGGAGGAATAGTATGTCCTATAAAAATCAAAGACGGCGAAACCTTAATGTTAGAAGATATAGTAAAAATGACTGGATTTGAAATAATACTTGTAGCTAGATCATCAGTTGGAACTATAAACCATACATTTCTTACTGTCAAATACTTGAAATCCAAGAATTTTAAAATTAAAGGAATTATTTTAAACGAATTTGATAGAGAAAATATTGCTCATTTAGATAATGCAAAAACAATAGAGTTGTTAACTGGAGTTAAAATTATAGCTTATGTTCCTAAGATGTATAAAGAAAGTCAAGAAATTGATATAGATATAAACAAGGTTATAATTTAATAAAAATTAGGGGGATTTATAAAATATGAATTTAGTAGAAAAAGATTTAAAATATATATGGCATCCATGCTCTCAAATGAAAGACTATGAAACTTTTAAACCTATAGTAATTGAAAAGGGAAAAGGTATAAACTTATATGATATAGAAGGTAATCAATATATTGACGCAATAAGTTCTTGGTGGTGTAATTTATTTGGACATGCTAATGAAAGAATTAATAATGCAATTAATAATCAAGTTAATGATTTAGAACATGTTATATTTGCAAATTTTACTCATACTCCAGCTATTGAACTTTGTGAGAGAATAATAAAAATTTCTCCAGATAGACTTAGTAAGGTATTTTTTACAGATAATGGATCAGCTTCTGTAGAATGCGCTCTAAAGATGAGTTTTCAATATCATGCTCAAGTTGGAAACACATCAAAAACTAAATTTGTTGCTATAACTGATGCATATCATGGAGAGACTATAGGAGCACTTTCTGTTGGAGATTTAGATTTATATAGTAAAGTATATAAACCTATAATGTTAGATACAGCTAGGATTGAAGGGCCTGATTGTTATAGATGTAAGTTTAATAAAAAAAGAGAAACTTGTAATGCTGAATGTTTTGTATATATGAAAGAGTATATAAATAAAAATCATGAAGAAGTTGCATCTATAATAATTGAACCTATGGTACAGGGTGCAGCAGGAATGAAAATTTATTCGCCTATATATTTAAAGAAGTTAAGGTTATTATGTGATAAATTTGATATACATTTAATCGCTGATGAAATAGCTGTAGGGTTTGGAAGGACAGGTAAGATGTTTGCTTGTGAACATGCTGATATATCACCTGATTTTATGTGCTTGTCTAAGGGGCTCACAGCAGGATATGTACCTATGGCATTAGTTTTAACAACAGATAAAATATATAATGCTTTTTATGATGATTATAATACTTATAAAGCATTTATGCATAGCCATACATATTCAGGAAATCCAATAGGATGCAGTATAGCAAATGAAGTTTTAAATATATTTGAAGATGAAAATATACTTGTAGAAAATGAAAAAAAAGCGAAAAAATTTAATGAAAAAATTATTAAAAGTTTAAATGAACATAAAAATGTAGGAGAAATAAGATCTATAGGTCTAATTAATGCTATTGAGTTAGTAAAAGATAAAATGAATAAGGAAATGTTTGATTCTAACTTAAGAATAGGGTATCAAATTTATAAAATAGCTCTTAAAAAAGGGGTACTTCTTAGGCCTTTAGGAAATATATTATATTTTAATCCTCCTTATATTATAACTGAAGAAGATATGGATAAGATGGTTAATGTATGCAAAGAATGTATAGATGAGGTTATAAGTAAGCTGTAGCTTACTTATAGCCTTATTTATATTTTACTGGAGCATTGTAGTTTACTCCTTTAGTATCTACTTTTATAGAAGATATCACAAATGTTTTGCCTTTTGAACCTAAATCTTCTATTTTATGAACTAAATCTAAACCATTTATAACTTTTCCAAAACTAGCATATTTACCATTAAGATGAGGTGCAGCTTTTGTTACAATAAAAAATTGACTACCAGCACTGTTTTTAGATTGACTTCTAGCCATTGATAAAATACCTTCAGTGTGTTTTAAATTATTTTTAAATTTATTTTTATTAAATTCTCCTTCTATTGTATATCCAGGACCTCCTATACCAGACCCTTCTGGACATCCACCTTGAATAACAAAATTCTTTACTATTCTATGAAATATTAATCCATTATAAAAATTATCATTAGCTAAAGATATAAAATTATTTACTGTATTTGGAGCTATATTAGGATAAAGTTCTGCTTCTATAACGCCAACATCTTCTACTGATATATATGCTATAGGAAGCATTTTAGGATCTATATCTACATTAGATTGTTTTTCTATGCTAGGTTTACTAAATAAATTTGATAATTTAGAAAAAAAGTTATTTTTACTCATTAAATTTACCTCCCAATTTATATATGAAAATAATTATATCATAAAATAATTAAAAATATAAATAATGATAAAGTATAAATGAACGTATGTTTGGCTATAATCTTATTAATAAGCTAAGAGGAGGCTAAGATTTTGAATAGTATAATATTATTAGGAAGATTAACAAAAGACCCAGAAATTAAATATATTGGAGAAAAAGGAATACCAGTTGCTAATTTTACAATAGCGGTTGATAGAAAATTAAAAAAAGAAAGTAAAGGTCAAAAAACAGATTTTATAAAAATAGAAGCCTGGAGAGAAGCTGCAGACTTAGCTATAGATAGATTTAAAAAAGGAAGTTTAGTTTCTGTAACAGGAGAACTAAGAATAGATGAATATAAAGATAGTAATGGGAACAATAAATATATGACTAAAGTAACTACATATAAGGTACATTTATTAGAACATAGTAAAAAAATATTTAGCGGAAATGATGTATTTAAATTAGATGAAAAAAACAGTATAGATGAAGCTACATTACCATTTTAAAAATAACCTTGTAAAGTGTTTGACTTCTATAAAGAAGCATATAACTTTACAAGGTTATTTTTATTAAATATTTATATTTTATGAAGTTAATTAATATGAATAAAAAGATAAAAATTTAACAAAATTATTGAAGTTTACACTTATAAATAACTATAATTAAATTATAAGAGTATATGAAAACATATAAGGGGTAGATTCTATGTGGTTTATGCGTTTTTCAAAAGCAAATTGTAAAAATTGTTATGCCTGTGCTAGAGTTTGTCCAGTTAATGCAATAAAAATAAAAAATGAACATGCCCAGGTTATAGAAGAAAGGTGTATTATATGTGGTAAATGCTTTAAGGTTTGTCCTCAATATGCAAAAATAATTAAATCAGATGTATATAAAGTAAAAGAGTATATATCAAAAGGAGATAAAGTTATTGCATCTATAGCACCAAGCTTTTCAGCTATATTTGGAGAACACAGTAATAAATTGAAATCTTTATTAAAAAAGCTTGGATTTTATGATGCACAAGAAGCTATTTATGGAATCGATTTAGTAGAAAAAGCATATGAAGAATATGCAAATAAAGAAGATGATTTATGCTATATAACAAGTTTTTGTCCTTCTGTTACAGGACTAATACAAAAACATTACCCAGAACTTATAAAAAATTTGATTCCTATAATATCTCCAGCGGTTTGTCATAGTAAATTAATAAAGGCTAAATATGGAGAAGATGTAAAGGTTGTGTTTATAGGACCTTGTTTGTCAAAAAAAATTGAAGGAGTTGAATCCGGGAATATAGACAATGTATTAACTTTTGTTGAGTTAATAGAATGGATAAACTATGAAAATATAAACATAGAGAAATTAGAAATAGAGAATTTTGATTGTAATAACTCGCAAAAAAGATTATTTCCTATAGTAGGGGAACCCACTAAAAGTATAGAAAATAAAAATCCTAGAAAAACAATTATTCAGGTTGAAGGAAGTAAAGATTGTATAAAAATGCTCAAGGCAATTAAAATAGGAAAATTTAAAAATACTCTTTTAGAATTAAGTTTTTGTAGACATAGTTGTTTAGGTGGTTCTGGTATGCCAAAAGACAATATAAATTGTTATGAACGAAGAATTAGAGTTAGAAATTATGCAAATAGTATGGGAAATAATACTGATGAGAAGGTAGATGAAATATATCCATTAAATAATTTTAGTATAAATATGAATAGAGAGTATAAGTGTTTAAAGAAAGATTTAAAAATACCAAATGCAATAGAACTTAGAGAAATTTTAAAAAGTATGGGAAAATATATAAAAAAAGATGAGTTAAACTGTGGCAGTTGTGGATACTCTACTTGTAGAGAAAAAGCTGTTGCTGTATATAATAATATGGCTGAGATTGAAATGTGTCTTCCTTATATGAGAGATAAGGCTGAAAATCTAGCAAATACTATAGTTGATGTAACTCCAAATATGGTAACTATAGTAGATAAAAATCTAGATATTGTAAAGATGAATAAATCTAGTGAAAAGTTTTTTAATACAAATGTAGAAAAGTATAAAGGGTTGCCTGTAATTTTATATTTGGACGAAAAGCCTTTTGAGTATGTACTAGATAATAAAAAAAATATAATAAAAGAAAAAGTATTTTTAAAAGATAGTTCTAAAGTTATAATTCAAAGTATATTATGGCTAGAACATAATAAGGTTATGCTTTGGATAGCGGATGACATAACTGAAAATGAAGAACTTGAAAAAAAACTTATGGAAAAGAAAATAGATGCTATGAATATAACTCAGGCTGTAATAGATAAGCAAATGAGAGTTGCCCAGGAAATCGCAAGTCTTTTAGGTGAGACAACAGCAGAAACTAAAGTTACATTGAATAAATTAAAAAAACTTATTCAGGAAGAGGTAGTGCAATGAATTACTACTTTGATTTTTCAAGTTTTAGTATGAATAAATATAATGAAGAACTTTGTGGTGATAAAGTTGAATTTTTAAATAGTGATGAAAAGTTTATAGCTGTATTGTCAGATGGATTAGGAAGTGGAGTTAAAGCTAATATTTTAGCTACACTAACATCTAAAATAGCTATAACTATGTTGAAAGAAGGGGCTGAACTACCTGAAGTTGTTGATACTATTTTAAAAACTCTTCCAGTATGTTTAGAAAGAAATTTAGCATATTCAACTTTCACGATAATTACAATAGATTTTGAGGGTATGGTTTATATAGCTGAGTTTGATAATCCAAGTATATTTTACCTAAGCAATAAAAAAGTTCAAGATATAAATTGGATAGAACTTAGTATAAACAATAGAAAAATAAGAGAGAGTAGATTTAAAATAAAAGAAGATGATATACTTATATTTGTAAGTGATGGAGTTATATATGCTGGAGGAGGAACAGTATTAAACTTAAACTGGAAATGGGAAGATGTAAAAGCATATATTGAAAAATTTATTGCGGTTAATATGACATCTAGAGAAATTACAAGAACTTTAATTGGAGCTTGTGATCAATTATATATGCAAAAACCAGGAGATGATACTACTGTAGCAACTATAAAAATATCAAAACCTAAATATACAACTATATTTACAGGTCCTCCTAAAGATAAAAAGCATGATGAATATGTAGCAAGTGAATTTTTAAAAAATAAAGGGAGAAAAGTCATATGTGGGGGAACTTCTGCCAAAATTATAGCAAGAAAGTTAAATCAAAAAATAGATATGAATTTTAATATAATTGATGAAGATATACCTCCAATTGCTAGAATAAAAGGAATTGACCTTGTAACAGAGGGAATGCTAACTTTAAAAAGGTCTATAGAAATATTAGAAAGCATAAAGGATGGAGAAAACACAAAGTTAAAGGATGATGGAGCTTCAAAACTTGTAAAAATACTTTTAGAACAATCTACTCATATAAAATTCATAGTAGGATGTGCTATAAATTCAGCTAATAAGTGTATGTATAATAATGAAATAGAAAATCCCAAAGTAGAAGTTATAAAACAATTAGAAAAAACGCTTAAAAAATTTGGGAAAATAGTAGAAGTTTATTACTGTTAAATAAATTTTAATATTAATAATTAAGGGGAGATGCTATAATGAATAAGTTAGAGTTTATTTACAATCGAGTAAGTGTAAGAAAATATAAAAATGAAGCTATACCAAAAGAAGATATAGTCGAAATTTTAAAAGCCGGAACTTATGCACCTTCAGGGAAAAACCTTCAAAACTGGCATTTTATAGTAGTTTCCGATGTTGGAAAAATAAAAAAAATTTCTGAATGTGTTATAAACAAAGGTAATAAATTAATTAAAGAAGTAAATGACGATAAATCAAAGTCATCATTTTTAAAAATGTTGCCATACTATACAGTATTTAAAAGTGCTCCTGTTTTAATATTAGTTTACGCAAGTGAATACCCAAATACAGAGTATAATATATTAAAATTAGCAAATAAATCTGATGAATATTTACAAAAAGCTTTATTTTCAAATCCGGGTATTCAAAATATAGGTGCAGCTATGGAAAATATTTTACTTGCATCTAGTGCTATGGGATATGGAACTTGTTGGATGACAGGACCTAATTTTGCAAGAGATGAAATTAAAGAATTAATAGGATTTGAAAAAGAAGGATTTGAATTAGCATGTATGACTCCTTTAGGAGTACCTACAGATGAAAAACATCCAAGAGCTAAAAGAAAATCACTAGAAGAAGTAGTAACATTTATTGATTAATAAAGACGTAATAAGGAGAGTTTGTAATGAGCAAAAGTTTAGAAATATCATATTCGTTTGGATATGTATTTGATAAGAGTAAATTAATAGTTATGTGCCCTGTTGGGGAGAACACTATGAGTGAAGAAGAATATGAAATGGAAGTAGAAGTTGCTTTTTTAGAAGATGGCATAGAGCAAGCATTTGAAGAAGCTGATATAAATGAGGCAAATGATATTATAAAACCTTTAGAAACATTTTTAATGAAGCCAAATAAAGTAATTCCATTTGTAACTTCTATAAAAGATGGTGAAACAAAACAAAACTTAGATAAATTACTAGAAGATTTTGATGAAGAGTATGAAATTAAGAAAAGCTATATAAAAAAAGGCTATGAAATTTGTGATATATATGATGTATTTCAAAATGTTATTAAATACATACCTAAAGAAAATATAGAAAACTTAAATATACTTAAAATAGAAGAAAATAAATTTAATTTTAACTTATTTTTAGAAGAAACTATAAAAAATTTAGAGGAAGAAGTTGATTCTAATTCTATAGTTTTAAAAATGAGAAAAAGTAATTTAACAGATAGACTTTTTGTAAAGGAAAGTACAGAAATAGACCTAAGTAATTTAAAAGAACAATCGATTTTAGATATATTAAAAACTGATAGTATGTATGTTTTATTTGGATTAGAATCCGATTCTCAATCAAGGGAGATAATGTGTGCTAATAAAGAAGTTATTACTGACATAAATGTGGATATGGGAGATTTAGATGTATCACAAACTAAAGATTTTGGATATATTATAGAAAAAAATGATAATGAAATTTGTTTTAAAATTGCTAACTTTAATTGGGAAGCAGCAAATAATCAACAAATTGCACAAGTTGTTGATTATAGTGGAAAGTTCAAGTTAATGATGATAGATTTTATAAATCAATTTGTAAAATAAGGGCTACTATGGTAGTCCTTATTTTATTGAAAAGGCTAGCTTGCACTAATATACTATATATGTTAAAATTCAAATGTTAATTTAATAATATAAGAAACAGGTGATAAAATGCTAAATGAGACAAAAGAATTATTAAAAAACTTTTATGAATTGGATGATGAAATTTTCAACTTATCTAATGAAGTTATGGATGATATAAAAGGAAGATTTGAAGAGATAAAGGAAATAAGAGAATACAATCAATATAAAGTTTTAAAGGCTATGCAAGAATCTAATTTAAGTGATAATCACTTTAACTGGACAACAGGGTATGGATATAATGATATTGGGCGTGAAAAAATAGAGGAAATATACTCTAAAGTATTTAATACTGAGGATGCTATAGTAAGACCGATAATAGTTAATGGAACTCATGCATTAACATTATGTGTACAAGGGATTGTAAGACCCGGGGATGAAATTTTATCAGTTACTGGAAAGCCATATGATACACTAGAAGGTGTTATAGGTATAAGAGAAGAAAAAGGATCATTAAAAGAGTTTGGAGTTACATACAATCAAGTAGACTTCTTAGAAAATGGAGAGGTAGACCTAGAGGGAATAAAAGAAAAAATTAATGATAAAACTAAATTAGTAATGATACAAAGATCTAAAGGATATTCTTGGAGAAAATCTTTAACAATATCAGATATAAAAGAAGTTATAGAGACTGTTAAAAGCATAAAACCAGAAGTTATAGTAATGGTTGATAATTGCTATGGAGAATTTATTGAGACTAAAGAACCAACTGATGTAGGTGCAGATATAATGGCAGGATCTCTTATAAAAAATCCAGGAGGAGGATTAGCTTTAACTGGAGGATATATAGTAGGTAAGAAAGAGTTGGTAGAACTTATATCATATAGACTTACATCTCCTGGAATAGGAAAAGAATGTGGACTTACATTTGGAACAAGTAGAACTGTTTTACAAGGATTTTTCTTAGCTCCATATGTGGTATCACAAGCATTAATGGGAGCAATTTTCTGTTCTAGGATGTTTGAAAAATTAGGATATGAAGTTTTACCAAAATATGATGATTTAAGAAGTGATATAATTCAATGTGTAAGATTAAATAATGCACAAGAAGTTATAGATTTTTGTCAAGGAGTACAAGCTGCAGCTCCAGTAGATTCATTTGTAAAACCAGAACCATGGGCTATGCCAGGTTATGATAGTGAAGTTATAATGGCAGCAGGTGCATTTATACAAGGATCATCTATAGAATTAAGTGCAGATGCTCCTATAAAACCACCATATAATGTATATTTCCAAGGTGGATTAACTTTTGATCACTCTAAAATGGGAACTTTAAAGGCATATCAATATATGAAAAAGAACAAATAAAAAAACCTCATTATGAGGTTTTTTTATTTGTTAAAATCTATTAGTTTTCCTTCAGATAAATCTTTATGTGAAATTTTTATGTTAAATTCTTTTGATAAAAATCTAACTGATGCTAGTTCTTTTGGAGTTATTATAGAAATTGCATCTCCTTGATTTGTACCTCTAGCTGTTCTACCTACTCTGTGTATATATTCATTGCTACTAACAGGGAAGTCTAGGTTAAAAACATGTGTAACATCCTTAATATCTATACCTCTAGCTGATAAATCTGATGAAACTAAAACATTAGATTTACCTGATTTAAATTTATCTAAGGCATTTTTTCTATCCTCTTTAGTCATTCTTCCATATATACAAACTGAGTTTCTATTATGGAAGTTTAACTTATTATTTATTACTTCTATGCTTTCTTCATCATTTACAAAAACTATAGCTTTTTTAGGATTTACAGCAGCTAAAGATTTTCTAAGTAATTTAAATTTATCTCTTTTATCACCTAATAAGTACATATGATTTATATTTTTGTTTACACTTACTTTATTTTCTGTTTTAACAATCTTAGGATCTTTCATTAAATCTTTTAAAATTTCTACACACTTATCATCTGCACTAGCTGAAAATGCTAACAATTGTTTATCTTTTAATGTACATTTAATTACGTCTTTTACAGATCTTAAGCTTTTTCCTCCTATTAAGCTATCTACTTCATCTAATACAATAGTTTTTACAGTATGAACTTTTAATTTTCTTTGTTGGATTAAATCTAAAATTCTTCCTGTAGTTCCAACTACTATATGAGGCTTTATGCTTTTTATATTTTTTATTTGTTTTTGAATATTAACCTCGCCTATTAAAGGAAGCGTTGTTACATTTATGCCTGAATTTTCAGATAGTAATTTAACTTGGTTTACTATTTGCATAGAAAGCTCATGTGTTGGAGCTAAAATTAAAACTTGAGTTTCACGCTTTGAAGTATCTATTTTTTGAAATAAAGGTAGTAAGTAAGCTAATGTTTTACCACTTCCTGTTTGGGCTTGAACTATTAAGTCTTTATGGTCTTTTATATCATCAAAGACTAGTGATTGTATTTTATTTAGACTTTTTATACCTTGCTTTTGTAAAGCTTTAGATAAGCTAAAATCTAAGTTAATATCATAAGATTTATTCATTTTTTACTCCTTTTTAAATATATAATTTCTGAATTAGATTTATAGTATAACATTAATTTCAGTTTAATTCAAAATGTATTAGATTATACAAATAAATTTGGACTAATATGTATTGTTATACTATAATATATTTTATGAAATTCAAAAAGGAGTACGAGTTTATGAGCAACAAATCTAATGAAATTTTGTTAAGGTTAATTCTATGGAAAGAAGTTTTATATATACCTACCTATACAATTTTATATAACTATTTTAAAAAACTATTTTGGATAGTTGTTATAATAGATAGGTTTATTAATTTGCTAATAATAGCAAATAACATAGACATAGATGAGTTGTTTGATAAGTTTTTAAAACCATATGAAGACAAAAAGTCAGAAAGCTTAGCCAAACTAGGGTTATTTACTATAATAACCACACCAATATTATACATATTAACATTTTTTAATAATAAGAAGTTATTTTTAATTTTAATAGCTTTAGAGGTTGCAGATTTTATAGTTTTTAAGTTTTTAAGTAAGGATATTAAAAAATAGAGTAAACAAAATAATTATACAAAAAATGTGCATAATATAAGGTAAAAGTCTTTAGAGGTGAGATTATGCAAAAACTAGTAAAAATATTTTTTATACTCATAGTCTGCTTTATTTTCTCTAATATAAATGTATATAGTATAAATTACTATGATTTGTATTTTGAGAAAGTCAAAGAAGAATTTGAAAAAGGTCCTTTGCTAAACTTAAATAATGGTTTAGACTATAAAATTAAGTATAATGTAAATTTATCTAAGGATGAACTTGATGTCATAGGCCATTCTTTAAAGTTAAATTTAAATGAATATAAACCAATAAATAAGAATCAACATATTAAGTTAGAGGATAGTGTTGAGTTTAGATATATATACAAAGTAATAGAAGGTAAAATTGTAAAAGATTATGGAAGTTGGCAAAAAGAAAAAAAGGTAATTTTAAAAATACCTATTGATGTAAAATATTAACATAATAATTAAAAGGGGTATCCAATTTGGATACCTCTTTTAATTTACATATTATATATAATTGTGAAATTAAAAAAATAATAAATATATATGATTTAATTTTGTCTTTGAAGGGTAAATAAATAATACTAGTATATATAGTGCTAGCATAAATAATATTTAATTAAATGGAGGCAATAAAATGAAAGCATTTGTAGATAAAGACGTATGTATTGGATGTGGAGCATGTACAGGTATATGTCCAGAAATTTTTGAAATGGAAGATGATGGTTTAGCAGTAGCTAAAGAAGGTGAGGTTCCAGCTGAATTAGAAGAAAGTGCTGTTGAAGCACAAGATGGATGTCCTGTAAGTGCTATAACTGTAGAATAAAGATAAATTATATAAAAAAGAACTCCTAGGAGTTCTTTTTTTAATTTAATTTAACAATAATTTTAGTAAGTTCAGATACCAAGTCACTCATTTTTAATAAATCTTCTTGAGATAGGGATGTTAACTGGGATAAAAGTAATTCTTTTAACTTTCTTTTATGTTCTAGTGTAAGATCATGGGCTTTTTGAGTTAAATCTATTCTAACGATTCTTCTATCATTAGGGTCTTCTGTTCTATATACAAGACCTTCTTTTAATAGTTTATCTATGACAGGAGTCATATTAGGTTTTGAAATTGCAAGCCTAGCAGCTATATCAGATATAGATGATGATCCGTTATTATAAAGGTAGAAAATAACCTTTACATGAGACGGAGGGAGCGGCGAGCATTTAACCATTTTATCTTGATTGAATACTTTGCTATTTAATTGCATTAGCAAAGTAAATAGCTCATCAGTTATTTTAGTTAAATCTACATTACTCATAAAAAAACTCCTTTAATGTATAATTATATTACTATTATAAACCAAAATAATATTTTGTACAATTTAAAAAAGTTATTGACTTATAATTATTATAAAAATATAATTATTATTAAAACATAACTAATTAATATCTAAAAGGGAGAACGAGCGAAATGATTAAGCTGATTAAACATTTAAGAAACTCAATAGGTTCTGTGTTGCTTATTGTTGTACTTTTAGCAATTCAAGCAACATGTGATCTATCTTTACCAGATTATACATCTGATATAGTAAATGTTGGTATACAACAAAGCGGAATTGAAAATGCAGTTCCAAAGGTCATAAGAGAAAGTCAAATGAACAATCTTACTTTGTTCATGAGCAAAAGCGATAAAGACGAAGTAATGAAATATTATACATTATTAAACAAAGGTGAATATAAAGATAGTAATGTAGATGAAAAACTTTATGAACTGAACACAAAAGATAAATCAGTAATAGATAACTTAGACCCTATAATGGCTAAATCTATGATGATTGCTTCTGGAATTGAACAAAACAAAACACAAATATTAAAAAAAATTACACCGCCAGGAGTACCAGTAAATAAAAATACAGATGTTATGTCTGTACTTAGAACAATGCCAACTGAAGCTTTAGATAATATGAAATCTTCAGTTGAAGAAAAAATAAGTAAGATGCCAGAAAGTATGGTAAGTCAAAGTGCAATAAGATATGTAAAAGCTGAATATAAAGCTATTGGTATGAACGTAGATAAACTACAAACTAATTATATATTTAAAGCTGGAGCTATAATGCTTGGAATAGCACTTATAAGTATGGTAGCAACAGTAGCAGTTGGATACTTAGGAGCTAGAGTAGCAGCAAAACTTGGTAGAAATTTAAGAAAACAAGTATTTGGAAAGGTTGTATCTTTCTCTAACAAAGAGATGGATGAATTTTCTACAGCATCACTAATAACTCGTAGTACTAATGATATACAACAAGTACAGATGCTTATGGTAATGTTACTTAGAATAGTATTTTATGCTCCAATACTTGCAATAGGTGGATTTATAAAGGTATTAAATACAAATACATCTATGGCATGGATAATTGGGGTAGCAGTTCTTGCAATACTTTCTGTAGTTTTAGTATTATTTGGATTAGTTATGCCTAAATTCAAATCTGTACAAAAACTTGTTGATAAAGTTAACTTAGTAACTCGTGAAATGTTAACAGGAATGTTAGTAATAAGAGCTTTTAGTACTGAAAAGCATGAAGAAAAAAGATTTGATAAAGCTAATACTGATTTAATGAAAACTAATTTATTTGTAAATAGAGCAATGTCAATGATGATGCCAACAATGATGCTTATAATGAACGTAATAACAGTTGTAATTGTTTGGAATGGTGCTCATAGTGTTGATTCGGGAAGCATGCAAGTTGGAGATATGATGGCATTTATCCAATATACTATGCAAATAATAATGGCATTTTTAATGATATCAATGGTTTCTATGATCCTACCTCGTGCAGTAGTTTCTATGGGACGTATAGATGAAGTTATATCTACTGACTTAGTAATAAAAGATAAAAAAGAAACTAAAAGTTTTGATGAAAATAAAAAAGGTATAGTTGAATTTAAAAATGTAAGTTTTAGATATCCTAACGCAGAAGAAGATGTTTTAAGTAATATAACATTTACGGCAAAACCAGGTCAAACTACAGCTTTTATTGGTAGTACAGGATCAGGAAAGTCAACTCTTATAAATTTAATACCTCGTTTTTATGATGTAACAGAAGGTGAAATATTAGTAGATGGAGTAAATGTAAAAGATGTTACTCAACATGAATTAAGAGAAAAGATAGGATATGTTCCACAAAAAGGTGTATTATTCTCAGGAACTATAAACTCTAACTTAAGATATGGTAAGAAGGATGTTAGTGAAGAAACTGTAAGAAAAGCAGCAGAGATCGCTCAAGCAAGTGAATTTATAGATGTTAAACCTAAGAAATTTGAAACAGAAATTTCACAAGGTGGTACTAATGTTTCTGGGGGTCAAAAGCAAAGATTATCAATAGCTAGAGCAATAGCTAAAAATCCAGAAATATATATATTTGATGATAGTTTTTCTGCACTTGACTTAAAAACAGATGCAGCACTTAGAAAATCACTTAATGAAGAAACAGGAGATTCTACAGTACTTATAGTAGCTCAGAGAATAAGTACAATAATAAATGCAGATCAGATAGTGGTTTTAGACCAAGGTAAGGTTGTAGGAATAGGAACTCATAAAGAACTTCTTAAAATTTGTGAAGTATATAATGAGATAGCACTATCACAGCTTTCAAAGGAGGAACTTGCAAATGGCTAATAATAAAAAAACTATGCCAAAAGGCCCAGGAATGGGTGGACCTAAAGGCATGCAAGGTGGAGAAAAAGCAAAAGATTTTAAAGGCACTATGAAAAATCTTTTCAACTATTTAAAACCATATAGATTATCTATATTAATAGTTATTATATTTGCAATAGGGAGTTCAGCTTTCTCTATTGTAGGACCTAAAGTATTAGGAAATGCTACTACAGAAATTTTTGAGGGAGTAGTAAGAAAAATTGGTGGAGAAGGTAATGGAGGAATAGATTTTAATTATATAGGTAAGATTCTTGGAATACTTTTAGGCCTTTATGTAATTAGTGCATTATTTTCCTATGTTCAGTCATTTATAATGTCTGGGATATCACAAAAGGTATCATATAAATTAAGAAAAGAGATCTCAGAAAAAATAAATCGTATGCCACTATCATATTTTGATAAGAAAACTCATGGAGAAGTTTTATCTAGGGTGACAAATGATATAGATACATTAAGTCAAAACTTAAATCAAACTATGACTCAAGTTATAACTGCTGTTACTACTGTAATAGGTGTACTTATAATGATGATATCTATAAGTTGGCAAATGACTATAGTTGCATTATTAATACTTCCTATTTCAGGAATATTAATATCTGTAGTTGTAAAAAAATCTCAAAGTCACTTTAAATCTCAACAAGAGTACTTAGGTCATGTAAATGGTCAAGTAGAAGAGACTTATGGAGGACATAATATAGTAAAGGCTTTTAATGGGGAAGAAGCTGCAATAAATGAATTTAATGAACTCAATGATAAATTATATGAATCAGCATGGAAATCTCAATTCTTATCAGGAATGATGATGCCTATGATGAGTTTTATAGGTAATATAGGATATGTTTTAGTATCTATATTAGGTGGATACTTTACAATTAAAAAGACTATAGAAGTAGGAGATATATTATCTTTCATACAATATGTAAGAAGTTTTAACCAACCAATAGCACAAACTGCTCAGGTTGCAAATATAATGCAATCTATGGCCGCTGCAGCTGAGAGAGCCTTTGAATTTTTAGATGAAGATGAAGAAGTTCAAACAAGTGAAAATCCAGCAAGCGTTGAAAATATAGAAGGAAATGTAAGTTTTGACCATGTAAACTTTGGATACAGTGAAGATAAAATAATCATAAATAACTTTACAACTAATATAAAAGCTGGTCAAAAAGTAGCTATAGTGGGACCAACGGGTGCAGGTAAAACTACAATAGTTAAATTATTAATGCGTTTTTATGATGTAAACAAAGGAGCTATATTAATAGATGGACATAATATAAAAGACTTCAATAGAAGTGACTTACGTAGTCTATTTGGAATGGTTCTTCAAGATACATGGTTATTTAATGGAAGTATAATGGAAAATATAAGATATTCAAAGCTTAATGCAAGTGATGAAGAAGTTATAGAGGCTGCTAAATCAGCACATGTAGATCACTTTGTAAAGACTCTTCCAGATGGATATAAAATGGAATTAAATGAAGAGGCTAATAATGTTTCACAAGGACAAAAACAACTTTTAACTATAGCTAGAGCTATTTTAGCTGACCCTAAAATACTTATATTGGATGAAGCTACAAGTTCTGTTGATACTCGTACAGAAGTACTTATACAAAAAGCTATGGAAAATCTTATGGAAGGTAGAACTAGCTTTATAATAGCTCACAGACTTTCAACTATAAAAGATGCTGATTTAATACTTGTTATGAAGGATGGAGATATAGTAGAACAAGGCAGTCATGAGGAGCTATTAGAAAAGGGAGGATTCTACTCATCTTTATACAATAGTCAGTTTGAAGAATGCGATGAAGTTTGTTAAATTTTAGTATAAAAATATTGTAAATTTAAGCCAATTATGGTACACTAAGACTAACATTAATAAATGTTAAATTTTAGTGTAACAAGGTTTTAGGAGGATTCAGAAATGATGAATGGAACAGTTAAATGGTTTAATAATGAAAAAGGATTTGGATTTATATCTGTAGAAGGTGGAGACGATGTATTCGTACATTTCTCAGCTATACAAAAAGATGGTTTCAAATCTTTAGAAGAAGGTCAAGTAGTTAACTTTGAAATAGTTGAAGGAGCAAGAGGACCTCAAGCTGCTAACGTAACTATAGCAGAATAATTGAGTTTATATATAAAACACAATTAGGGAATAAAACTAGAGATATTTCTCTAGTTTTTTTTGTTTTTTTAATTTATTTTTAAAAGTATTTTAAATTTTCATTTTTGTTACACTTATGTAACGATTTTGTCACATGATTGTGTTAAAATTTGCAATTAATAATAAAAAAAAGTAGAATAATAGATATAACAGATGAGAAGAGGAGAGTTAGTATGTGTGGACACGTATTTATATACAATAAAAAGGGCAATGTAGATAGACATTTATTAGAAGAGCTAACAGAAAAGATAAATCACAGGGGACCAGATGACACGGGATACTTTGTAAAAGATAACGTTGGATTTGGATTTAAAAGATTAAGTATAATAGACTTAGCTCATGGACACCAACCATTTAACAAAAAACAAGCTACTATAATTTTTAATGGTGAAATATATAACCATGAAGAATTAAGAGATGATCTTATAGAAAAAGGGCATACATTCTCAACGGATTCAGATACAGAGGTTTTATTAACTTCATATATAGAAAATGGAAAGGAGGCAGTTAAAGATTTAAGAGGTATGTTTGCATTTGTAATATATAATGAAGAAACAAATACTATATTTGGAGCAAGAGATCATTTTGGTATAAAACCTTTATACTATACTGAAAATGATGAATATATAGCATTTGGATCAGAATATAAATCTTTAATACCTTTAGTAAAAGAAAAAGATGTAGATAATAAAAGCCTACAAAATTACTTATCTTTCCAATATGTTCCAAATTATAAAACTATGATGAAAGATATAAAAAAGGTACCTAATGGAACTTGTTTTACTATAGAAAATAATGAAATAAAATTTGAAAAGTATTTCGAAGCAAACTTTACAAATGAAAAAACAGTTACAAAAGAAGATGTGTATAACATATTAAATGACTCAGTTAAGCATCATATGATATCTAATGTTGAAGTTGGAACATTCTTATCAGGAGGAATAGATTCAACTATAATAGCTAGTTTAGCATCTAAAATAAATCCAAAAATAAAATCTTTTTCTGTAGGATTTGAGGTTGATGGGTATAATGAGTTAAAAGTTGCAAAGAAAACAGCTGATGCTTTAAATATAGAAAATATACAAATAAGAGTAAACCAAGAAGATTATATAAAAGCTTTACCCCAAGTTATGTACAACCTAGATGATCCTTTAGCAGATCCATCTTGTGTTGGAATATACTTCTTATCAAAAGAAGCAAGAAAACATGTAACGGTTGTTTTATCAGGAGAAGGTGCTGATGAGTTTTTCGCAGGATATAACATATACAAAGAATATGACAGTGTAAAACCATTTTTAAACTTATCAGACAATATGAATCATGCTTTAAATAAAATATTTAAAAAATTACCTAATGTAAGAGGTAAAAATTACCTTCTACGAGCTACTACTCCGCTTGAAAAAAGATATATAGGAAATGCTAAAATATTTGAAAATAATGAAGTAAAAGAAATAGTTAATAATTTTGATAAAAATAATACTTACGATAAGTTATTAAAGCCATTATATGATGATTGTAAGAAGAAAAATTATGACTATGTAACAACTATGCAAGATATAGATATAAATACATGGTTAGAAGGAGACATTTTATTAAAAGGTGATAAAATGTCAATGGCATCATCAATAGAACTTAGAGTTCCGTTTTTAGATAAAGAAGTATTTGAAGTTGCTAAAAATTTAAGATTAGATCAAAAAATAAGTAATAAAAATACAAAAGTTTTACTTAGAGAAGCATTTAAAGATGCAGTGCCTCCTCATATGGTAGAAAAGAAAAAATTAGGATTCCCTACGCCAATAAGAGTATGGTTAAAATCTGATTTAGGAAAATATGTAAGAAATGTTATAAATACTTCAAAAACGGATGATATTATAAATAAAGAATATGCTATAAATTTATTAGATGAACATATAAGAGGATTTAAAGATAACTCAAGAAAAGTTTGGACAGTTTTTGCATTTTGTTTATGGCATCAAATATTTGTTGAAGGAATTAGCATAGATTCTTTATAAATGAAAGAAGGATATAAAAGTGAAAAGGATATTAATAGTTGAAGATGAAGAAAACATATCAGATATACTTTCATATTCTTTAAAAAAAGAAGGGTATGAAACGAAAATAGCAGGAACAGGAAAGGAAGCTCTTGAATGGACTTCGAGTTTCAGACCTAATTTAATAATATTAGATTTAATGCTACCTGATATGAATGGACTTGATATATGCAAAGAAGTAACTACTATGTATTCTATTCCTATAATAATGTTAACTGCCAAGTCAGACACTATAGATAAAGTTTTAGGATTAGAACTAGGAGCTGATGATTATATAACAAAACCATTTAATATAAGAGAAGTAATCGCAAGAGTAAAATCTATATTTAGAAGAATAAGTTTATTATCTGATAATATTAAAACAGATATAGAATTAGTAAGGCTAGATAATGGATTAGAGATAAATAAAAAAGAAATGAAAGTAAGAATAGATAATGAAATTATACATCTAACTAGTAAAGAATATGAACTCCTTTTATATTTTGTTGATAATATAAATACAGTATTAACCAGAGCTCAATTACTTGATAGTATATGGGGAATAGACTTTGAATGTGAGAGTAGAACGGTTGACACTCATATTCAAAGACTAAGAAAAAAATTAGGCGATTATAACTGTATACAAACTGTAATAGGCACTGGTTATAAATTATCTGGGAATAAAATTTAAGTATGAATAAGTCAATAACTAATAAAATAATGATGTTTTTCTTAGTTATAATTTTCTTTGTTATATTTTCTATCGTAATGTATAGTAATTCTTCTTTAAATAAAATAGTAGAATATTTAATTGGTAATGAAATAAAAGAAACAACAAAGAGTATAAATTTATATCTAGAACAGTACTTTAGATTTAATAAAATGGAATTTAACAAAATTGCATTTACAGCGGAAAGTAGCCATATTTCTAAAGATTTAACTTATAGATTAGGAAAAACCGTATATATATACAACAATAGAGGCAGATTAGTGTATCCTAAAGTAGATGCACATAAAATACCTAAGGTTACTAAAGATATGGAAAATGCCAGAAATGGAGAATTATCATATACTATAGAGTATAAGGACAATAAAGCATTGGTTTATGTATCCTATCCTATTTTAAGAGATGATAAGTTTATTGGTATGATAAGGTTTGTAAGTGATTACACTCCTTTATTTGAACAGACAACATCTTTTGTTGATAAAACTTTGATTTTCTCAATAATGATATTTGCTATAAGTATGATTATTGCATATATAATTTCTAAGCAAATTACATTACCTATAAAAAAATTAGCTAATAAAACAAAAGAAGTCACAAGAGGAAACTTTGATGTGAAAATAGATATTGAGTCTGAAGATGAATTAGGAATACTTGCTTCAGATTTTAGCAATATGCTAGAAACTATAAATACACAAATAAAGACTATAGAAACTGATAGGGATAACTTAAAAGAATTATCAGAAAAACAGAAAAAATTCTTTGATAATGTTACACATGAGCTTAAAACTCCAATGACAACTATAATTGGATATAGTGAGATTATAAAAGATAATGAGTTTAGTGATATAGAATTTTTTAATAAAGGAATAAATAGAATTATATCTGAAGCTAATAGATTAAATCGGATGATAGTTCAACTTTTAGAAATATCTAAAAATACTAATAAAAATTTCGACTACGAATTGAAAAAAATTGATCTATCAAAAATTATTATTAGTATGTGTGAAGATATGATACACAAAGCTAGAAAATATAATATGGATATTAAATTTGATGTAGAGAGTGATATAAAAATTATAGCTAATGAGGATAAAATAAAAGAGATTATAATAAACTTATTAGATAATTCAATTAAGTATGGCCAAGTGAACTCTGATATATATTTAGATGCTCATAGAGATGGAAAATATGTTAATATATCTGTTTTAGATACAGGTGAAGGTATAGAAGCTTCGGAAATAGACAATATACTATCGCCTTTTTATAGAGTATCAAAGAGTGAAACTAGAGAACTTGGAAGTACTGGGCTAGGTCTAGCAATTGTAAAGTCTATAGTTGATAGCTATAATGGAAAAATATATATAAAAAGTGAAGTTAACAAAGGAACTCAAGTTATTGTAAAGCTTCCTACAATAAGTTAAGGAGACATATATAATGCTAAAAAATATAAAGCAAGATATAAAGAATATAATACTTTTACTTTTTATTGTAGGAATACTATCACTCATTGTATATGTAACTGTGTATTCCCACAAAGAATATACTAAAAATGTTAATTTAAACATAGAAACATATAACTATAAAAATAGTGAATCTCAAGTTAAAGATGAAACAATAAAACTAGAATCTATGATATCTGTAAAAGATTATATTTTAGATATGAAATTTAATGGAGATAAATTAATGGCTATAAGTGATCATATATCTAATAATAAGTCTGAAATAAATATATATGATATAGATATTGAAAATAAAAAAATTAAAAATGTAGAAACTATAAAAAGTGAAAATGATATTATGTATAAAATGGGAAGTATATCACCCTCAAGAGATATTATAGTGTATGATACTATAAGTGAAAATAAATCAAATCAATTTAATAATGTCAAAAGTATAGTTTATAATATGGCAGATGAAAGTAAGGTTACATTAGATTTTTACTTTAATATATTAGGGTGGATACCTGATAGCAGTGGATTTTATGGTTATAAAAAAGGTGAATTATTTGAATATAGTATAGATGATAATCAAATAAATAATAAATACAAATATAATTTAAAAAGTTATGGATATATAGATAAAATTGCATTTTCACAAGATGGAACAAAACTATATAGTCTAAATATCTCTAAAAATGAAATTTGTATCTATGATTTGAAAAATGATACAACTAAGAAAATTAACTCTGTAAAAAATATATATGATTTTGAAGTTTTAAATGATAATAATATTTTAATCAAAGCATCTAATTCAAAACAAAATTATATATGTGTTTACAATATTCAAAACCATAAAAAAAAGGTTATAAAAGGGATACATCTAGATGATATGTATATTAGTAAAGATAAAACAAAGTTAGTTACAGTTTATTATACTGGAAATAGTGAGAGTACTATAGATGTTTATAATATAAGTGGATATGATTCAGATTTTGATTTTTATAAGCTTGGATCTATACCTATGATAAAAGGCATTCCATATATAGATATAAGTGATAATAATAAATTAGCTTATTTTGTAGACGGAGCTAGCTATACTGAAAGTAATATATATATATATGATATAACTAATAAAAAATGATAACTCGTTTGAGTTGTCATTTTTTTATATAAAAAAAGAGATTTTAGAACCTTATGTAGTTATATTACAATTATGTAATACATATTGCTATAAAAAAATATTAGGAGTAAAATAGTAGTAATTTAAATACTGAATTAATTTAAAGTTAAAAGATTACTTGCGTATATTGAGGAGATAGAAGTATGGAGCATATAGAGACGCTATTTACATTAGCTAGAGACAATTATTTATTAGTATTTATAATAGGAACCTGTGCAAGTTTTTTAGAAAGTTTTATACCAGCCCTTCCTCTTATGGGAATCGTTGTTGCAAACAGCATGGTGTTAGGTTGGGGATTTGGGCTTTTAGCATCGACAATAGGTTCTTGTGGAGCAACATATTTACTTTTTTTATTATCTAATAAATTTGGACATCTTAAAGTTTTTCAAAAGATAGAGAAAAATAATGATAAAGTTGATAAAGTTATAAAGTGGGTTAAATACCAAGGATTTGTGAGCTTATTTATAGCCTATTCTTGCCCGTTTATACCAGGGTGTTTAGTGACGATTGCTTGTGGTATATCAGAAAAGAAAGCAGATAGTTTCGTGCCAGCTATGATAAGTGGGAGAATAGTAATGTTTTTAGTTGCAAGCTATATTGGAAATGATTTATATGGCTTTTTACATAGCCCTATGAAGATAATTTTCGTGTCATTACTTATAGTAGTATCATTTTTAATAGGAAGAAAAATAAATAATAAAATAGAAGCTAAACATAATAATTAGAATAAATAAAAAAATCCTTTAATAATATATTATTAAAGGATTTTTTTATTTTATGAAAAGTATATTATTAAATTGAAAAATAGGGGGAATTATTATGATAAAAACAAATAAAGAAAAAGTAGTTAAATGGTCAGTACAAGGCAAAATTCATCATCCACTAGCATTAAGCTATAAAGTCACGCATGAAGGAAAACCTGTAGTACTACCATCAACAGGAGGTATATCTTATAATGTAAAGGTAGGAGATAGTGTATACGGTTTAGCTGGTGATCATGTTGAGCCAGGAGTATCCATAAGAAATGAAGAGAATAGAGAAAGCAATGCTCTTATGACATTTTCATGTATAGGTAATGAAGCAAAAGTAGTAAGTGGAGATGCAAAAGGTTCTAAAGGATATGTTACTGGTATGCATGGAGGTATAGAACATGTTCTTATACATTTTGAAGATGATGTTTTAGATAATTTGTCAATTGATGATAAGATTATGGTTAAAGCTTATGGGCAAGGGTTAAATATAGAAGGACATGAAGATGTTCATGTAATGAGTATAGATCCAGATTTATTTGAAAAATTAGGTGTTGAAGAAAAAAATGGAAAACTACATGTTCCAGTTGTAGCTAAGGTACCACCATATTTAATGGGTTCAGGAATAGGATCTACTAATGCTTATACAGGAGATTATGATATAATGACGGCTGATTTTGAAGAGATAAAAAGGCTAGGACTAGATAAATTAAAATTTGGGGATTTAGTTATGCTTGAAGATTGTGATAATACATATGGAAGAGGTTATTTAAAAGGAGCGGTTAGTATAGGTGTTATAGTTCATAGTGATTGTGTTACACTTGGACATGGACCTGGAGTAACAACTATAATGGTTAGTAAAACTCCTAAAATAGAAGGGATAATAGATGAAAATGCAAATATAGTTAATTTTATGAAAAAATAAAATTAAAATAGGTTTAACAAGTTAATAGGCGGGTATAAAGGAAGTATAAAATTTTATACTTCTTTTATTTTGTATAAAATTAAGAATTAAGATAAAAATAAACTATAGGTATAGGAGGATATAGATATGAAAGTTACATTTAATGGAACACCATTAACATTAGAAGGGAATCAAGTTAAAGTTGGAGATATAGCTCCAGACTTTACAGTAGTAGGAAATGATTTAAATCCGGTAAAATTTAGTGATATAGAAGGTAAAAAAATATTAGTGGCAGTACCTTCTATAGATACACCTGTATGTGATATGGAAGTTAGAAAATTTAACCAAGAAGCATCAAAATTAAATAATGTAAAGGTATATACTATTTCAATGGATTTACCATTTGCACAAGCAAGATGGTGTGGAAATTCAGGAATTGAAAATGTAGTTACAGTTTCAGATTATAAAGATAGAGCATTTTCAAAAGCATACGGGTTATATATAAAAGAATTAGGCTTAGTATCTAGAGCAGTTATAGTTGTAGATGAAAACAATAAAATTGTTTATACTGAATACTTAGATGAGATAACTAATGAACCTAATTATGAAAAAGCATTAGAATTTGTAAAATAATATGAAAAGATCTCAGTAAAAGTTTTACTGAGATCTTTTTATTTTTTTGCTAATAATCTAAAACAGTTATTACAACTTGGCAAAGAAGTTGTGAATATATTTTCATTTTTTGTTAAATCTAGATTTCCGACAAATGAGAAACCATTATTAGAAATTGAATTAATTAATTTTATAATATTAGTTGGAGGTACATCTGTTGTTAAAATTAAATAACCATTATTTTTTAATACTCTATAAAATTCTTTTATACAGATATTTAAATCAATATTAGATAGATTACTTATAGCACCTATACAAAATATTTTAGTGAAAAAATTATTAGGGTAAGGTAAGGAAATTAAATTAGCAACAGAAAAGTTGATTTTATCAATATACTTTTTTGCTTTATCAATATCATCTTTATCAAAAAATTTTGAAATTGAATGTAGTATATAAGATTTATCTACTATATTTGGAGATATATCAAAAGCATAAACTTCTGTAGCTACACTAGCAAGAAAAAATTTAAATGGATGTGGTAAACCACAAGCTGAATCTAAACAAATATCATCTGAATCTATAAAGTTCATTGCCCATTTATATTCATATTTTCTACTAACCCAATTATAAGGAATTTTCATAAAACATATATTAGTTACTTCATCATTTAATATAATAAAACGTGAAGTATATATATTTGACATAAATATCACCTATTTATAAAATGTTGATAATTATATTAATATGTAAAAAAAAGAAAATAGTTCTAATTTGAGAAAAATATATTAAATAAGTTAATAGAATTAGAAGGAAAAAAGCTATTTTTAGCAAAGTATATATAATGTTTATATTAGCAATTTTTTTAGGGGGGATAAATTTGAGTGAAAAATTTGATATAAATGGTTCTATAATAATATTCTCAGAAGAAAAGGTTAGGTATAATAGTATTAGAAAAGAGTTTTTAAAACAAGCTAAAAATTATAGTGAAGAGTTTATTAAGGAGTTTGGAAAAAATTATAAAACTAAAGATTTAAATGAAGCTGGAATAAAATTATATGAACGTTATATAGGAAACTGTATAAAAAAAGGTGTAGAGATAATTGTAAACTATGGAATAATTACTTTAGATGTAAATCTTTTTACTAAAAATTATTGTAATAAATATGTAAATTTACAAAATTTAAAAAATAAAATAAAAGATTATTCAATACAAACAAAGTGTAAAAAAATTAGTTTAGGACAAAAATCCGTAGAAGATAAAAGATTTATATATTCGTTGGGAAGTTTTATATATGAAGAGTGCTTTAAAATACATTATGCGGTAATAGATGCACTTTTAGATAATGGGGTAGATATTGTATCAAACTACATAGATTCAAACAGTGAAATGAAAGGAAATGCACTATTTAATAACTACACAGATGGGTTTATAGATAAAACTAATGAATGCTATGTAATAAATCAAATAATAAGTTTAAATCCGTATAGACAAGATATTTATGAATTTTTTATAAAAGAAGATGGAGATTTTAATAAAGAAATAGAGAGACTAACAGAATTTTTAGGATATGATATAAAGAGTTATAAAAAACTTTTAATGGATAAATACGTAGAATCTATAAATTTAAATCCTAGTTATGATATTGAATTTGAAAAAGAGAAAGTAGAGAAGTACGCAAAGTATATAGGATATGATAAAAAAGATATATATACTGCTAGAGTAGAAGCTTTATATATGTATAAAAATGCATAAAGAAAAGACCTATTATATTTTATAGGTCTTTTTTCTTTTATATTGTAAAAATAGGAACTATTTAGCCTTTAAAATCATATATTAATTTAATAATTTAGTATAGGGGGATTAGGATGAGGCAAATAAAAAATACTAAATATTTATGTAATGAAAATGGTAGTTTAAACGAATATTCTATTGGATGGGGGAATATTCCATTCAAGGATTGTAGTATAAATAAAAATATATTCATAAAAAAAATATGGAATAGGTATATGTGGATTAGCAAAGAGTTTATATTAAATTTTTCTATATTTGATTTAGGATATATATCTATTTTGAATATGAGTTTTTTTGATTTAGAAAATTTTTTAAAAGTTAGTAAAAAGTATAAGTATCCTATAAGTAAAAGTATTATTTTAGATGATAAAATAAACTCATATGTACATTTTAAAAGTAGAAATAAATTTATAAATATATTAAGAAGTTCTAACTATATAAATATAGATTTTAAATGGGATGATATGGATTTAAATTCTAAGGTATATTTAGATTATGAATCTCTAAATTTAGTAGTCCCTTGGGACTGCAAGTATTTTCACTATACATCTAAGCATATGAGACTTAAGACACAAGGCTATTTAAATATAGAAAGCAAAAAATATGATTTAGATAATAGCAATTGTTTTATAGATTATGGGAGAGGTGTTTGGAATAAAAAAGCTGAGTGGGAAGGATTAATCACATGGTTTAAATCTGATAAAAATGAAAATATATCAATAAATTTGGTAGATAAATATACTGATAACACAGGGTTAAATGAAAATTGTATTAAAATAAATGATAAAATATATAAATTTAAAAGTGATATTTGCTTTAATTATGATAAAAATAAAAAATTAATAAATATAAAATCTTTAAAAAATGATGAAGTGAATTTATATTTTAAAATAATTGAAGATAATAATAAAAGTCATAACGCAATCTTTTTTAGATTTAAGGAATTTCAAAAAGTAGGTATTATATTTGGATATATAAAATATAAAGATAGGTATATAGAAGTAAAAAATACTATAGGGTGGTGTGAAAAATATTTTGCGAAATGGTGAAGAATTTAAAGAAGTAAGCTAAGTAGCCGTCAAATAATATGGAGATATTATTTAGACGGCTAAAATTATCTCATCCAAGATGGGTTGCCTGGAACAAATGGTCTTTTGCCAAATTTTTTTGTATATTCTTTTAAAACTTCACTTATCAAAGGTAGATTATCTTTAAAGGTAGTTACATTTTTAATTGAGTCTAGTTGTTGAGAAAATGGACAAACCGATATACATATTCCACAATCAGTACCAAGATATCTCCATTTTATATAGCATGATTCAGCATCTATATTCCAATTATAATTTTTATTTTCTTGAAACTTTTTATCAAGAGATAAAGATGAAGAAGGACAGTTATAGGCACACTTTTTACATATAGAGCAAAAATCATCTAGTCCAAAGTCCTTAGGTTCATCTACTTCTAACTCAAGTGTTGTAGTAACTACTCCTAATCTTATACAAGATCCATATTCTTTTGATGTAAGGATAGTATTTCTTCCTATACTACCAAGACCTGCATCTTTAGCTACTAAAACAGGCATTAAGAGGTAGTTTGAATCCATGTGATTTCTGGCATCGTATCCTAAATTTCTTATATAATAGCTAAGTATCATACCAATTATTGAAACATCTACATAAGCTTTGCTAGTTTCAACAACTTCAGCTAACATAGGTCCCCTATTAATCATATTAACATCCATTGGTACAGCAAATGCTATAGCATATTTATGGTTTGATTTAATCTCATCTCCATAAGTATTTTCATTTCTACCTCGATGTGTATAAAAGTGATAATCTTTAAGCTTTGTTACTCCTACCAATTTTGCACCGTAGTGATTAGCTAGACCTTTTAATCTTTTTGTAATTGTATATTTATCTATTTCAATTTTGCATGGACTTTTATTTCCTTCACAAAGGTGTTTAATATCACTTAGAAAGTCAAATGCTGAAGATGCCATTGGTGAATTAATTTCGTTATATGTCATAGAACCTTCACTACAAATATTTGGGCGAGAGCGTATACTATCGTCAATTAATTTTTTATCAGGATTATTTTTATAATAGTCATTATAAGAGGGGGATCCTTTTTTGTAGTTTGCTCTTGAAAATATAATATCTCTTTCATCAATTCTCTTCATAAAATATTCCTCCTTTGTTCATATACTAAGAGTATACTAGAAGAGAAGAAAAAAAGGAAAATGTTTTTTACATTTTCCTTTAGAGGTATCCGCCTTTAATAAAATTTATTTTATATAGGTCGAATCCATATACATCAAATTGTATATATTAAATTATATTAAAGTTTTACTAAAATGTTACTAAAATAATAAATTATTTTTTATTTTTTATACTTTCCTTAGCAAAACTAGTATCTACTATTTTATCGTAAGGAGCTCTTTTATCTAATTCTCCTGCCTCTTCCATAACATCCATTAAGAGATTTAAACTTTCTTCCTCAAGTATAGGTGTATGTGACCATGCATCTATAGATTTATATCTATTTATAACGGATATTAAATCTTCTTTATTAAAATCAGTAAAGAATGGTTCTATAGCATTTGCTATATCTTCAGCTGAGTTGTTTTGAACCCAAACTTGCCCTTTATAAACTGCATTTGTAAAAGATTGAATAGTATCTTTATTTTCTTTAATATAGTTTACGGGAGCTGAGTAAGCAGTGTATGGTATTAAACCGGATTCTTCACCAATAGAAGCTACTACGTATCCTTTACCTTGTTTTTCAAGCTCTAAAGCAGAAGGTTCAAATAACGCAACGTAATCTCCTTCACCTCCAGCAAATGCACCACTCATAACGTTGAATTGAATATCGGTTCTGACATTTACTTTACCATTTTGAGTATCAGTGCCTATAGTTAGACCATTTTTTTTCATAACATACTCTAATGTCATTTCAGGAACTCCACCTTTTCTACCACCTAAAACTTCTTTACCTTTTAAATCCTCAAAAGAAAAATTATCAGTATTTTCACGGGCAACTAAAAAGCTTCCATCTTTTTGAGTTAATTGAGCAAAATTTACTGCATAATTTGAATTTCCTTTATTATATACATAAATAGATGCTTCTGGCCCCATAAGTCCTATATCTGCTTCTCCAGAAAGAAGTGCAGCCATTGTTTTATCTGCTCCCTGAGTATTTATAAGATCTAATTCAATACCTTCTTCCTCAAAAAAACCTTGAGTTATAGCTGCATATTGTGGAGCATAAAATACTGAATGGGTTACCTCTGCAACAGTTAGCTTAGTTAAATTTTTAGATTTAATACTTTTAGATTTAGGAGTACATCCGATGAGAAGCAAAGATAGGCTAGTAATTAAAGTTATTAATATTATTAATTTTTTTAGCAAAAAAATCACCCCTTAAAATTAAAGATAATGTATATTATTAAAAAATAAATTGATTGGTGATAAAACTATTTTAGATATTTGTAAAAATACTATATTTACCAGGAAAATGTTTGCTTTGTGTTGATTTTGGGTATAAAAAATATAAAATAAAATTTAATATAACTTTAGGGAGGGGAAATTATGAATTACAAATATCTTATATCCAATAAAAGGTCAGTAAGAAAATTTAAAAATCAAGAAATAAAAAAATCAGATTTCAGAATAATAGAAGAATATATAAATATGTCTAAAAAACTTGTACCAGAAATAAGTACTGAAATTAAAGTTTTTAATAAAGATAAAGTTTATCCAAAACTTGATAAAATAGCAGGATATAATGGACATATGATAGAAGCACCAAACTATGTAATCATTTTATCTGATATAGATAAAGGATACATAGAAAATTCAGGATATATAGGAGAAAACTTAACTTTAAAGGCCATGGACTTAGGAATCGACTCATGTTGGGTTACCTTTAAAGAGAGTTCGCTTATAAAAGAAAAACTTGAAATTTTATCAGATAAGGAAGTTACAGCAATTATTGCACTAGGTTATGGAGATACTGTAAAAACTAAATTAGCTACTAGTGACTCATCTAGATTAGGTGTAGAAAAGATAGTTTATATAGATAAATGGGGAGAAAATGCAACCATAGAATTATTAGAAGAAAGAGGATTATTAGATGCATTTAGTTTTGCTAGAATGGCACCATCTACATTAAATAGACAACCTTGGAGATTTATAATTGATGGAGGCAAAGTGATTCTTGCAGTAAGAAAAGATGAATTTGCAAGTGAGTATGAAGGTAAAGTTGATGTAGGGATAGTTATGCTATACTTTTCATTAATAATTGATACAACTATGTTTGATTTAAAATGGACTCTAGAAAACGGTAATAGAAATTATGACGTACCAACAGATTATGAAATAATAGGATATTGTAATATATAAAAAATAACTGAGCTCAAGCCTGTTTATAACAAACTTGAACTCAGTTATTTTGTTTTTATATTAAATTTTATCTTTTACTTTTATAAATTTTTTCTGCTATATTTAAAACTTGATACATAATTAAAGCACAAAGGGCTAATACTATTACTCCCATCATTACTAAATCTAATTTGAAAACTTGGCCACCATAAACTATTAAGTACCCAAGCCCATATCTAGATACTAAGAATTCACCTACTATTACGCCAACCCAAGCCATACCTATATTAATTTTAGTTAAATTTATTAAATTTCCTATGTTAGAAGGAAATATCAATTTTGTAAGAATTTGAAGTTTTGATGCTCCAAAACTTTTAAGCATTTTGACTTTTTCCTCATCAACACTTATAAAATAATTATAGGCGGATAATATAGTAACAACAACAGATATAGTAATAGCTATAACTATTATTCCATTTAAACCAGCTCCAGCCCAAACTATTAAAATTGGTGCTAATGCTGTTTTAGGAAGTGCATTTAGTACAACCAAAAATGGATCAAGTATTTTAGACAATCTTTCTGACCACCAAAGCATTATAGCTACTAATATTCCCAAAATTGTACCAACTGCTAATCCAACTATTGTCTCATAGCTAGATATTAATATATGCTTAAACAATTCTCCATTTTGAATATATTTTATAAAAAGATTGTAAATATCACTAGGTTTGCTAAATAGAAATACATCTATTATATTAAGTCTAGCAAGTAATTCCCAAAGAGCTATAAATCCAACCAATATAAATATTTGATAAAAAAAGATTAGATTCTTTTCTTTTTTTAGCGATTTTAAATATTGTTTATGACCTTGTGATACATTATTTTGTTTCACTAGAATCAATCTCCTTCCACAAGATATTAAAATAGTCTTTAAAATTTTCAGCACTTCTTGATATTATAGGAGTTCTAGTTTCTGATATTTTTAAATCTATATTATAGATACTTTTTATAGATGCAGGACGTTTGGATAAAACTGCGACCTTATCTGACATAGAAATAGCTTCTGATATATCATGGGTAACTAAAATAGTAGATTTATTTTCATTCTTTATTATTTTATAAATATCATCACTAACTAAAATTCTTGTTTGATAATCCAAAGCAGAAAATGGCTCATCAAGCAATAACACATCAGGATTTACTGCTAAAGTACGGATAAGAGCAACTCTTTGTCTCATACCTCCAGAAAGTTCTTTTGGATACATACTTCTAAAATCCCATAAACCATAGGTTTTTAGTAATTTTTCAACAAAATTAATATATTTACTAGACTTTTTATTTTGTATTTCTAGCCCAATCAACACATTATCCATAACGTTTCTCCACTCAAGAAGATGGTCTTTTTGAAACATATATCCAACAGTTCCATCAACGAAAAAATTTCCTTCAGAAGGAATTAGTAATCCAGTTAAAATATTAAGAATAGTTGACTTTCCACTACCTGAAGGTCCTAAAAATGTTAATATTTCACCTTCATTAAGAGTAAAATTTATGTTTTTTAAAACTTCAAGTTCTCCATCTTTTGTATAAAAGGTTTTTGACAAGTTGCTGACTTTTAAAACTTCATTCATGAATATCACCTCTTTTACATGTATAATTTATAATATTAACTTCAGTTATGTTTTGTACCAAAATAAAAATATATAAGTAATTTTAATATGTACTTATATTTAAAAAAATTGTATATATGATATAATAAAAAAATTAGATGTATGTTGAAAGGAAGATATATATGAATAATAGTAAAAAATTTAAAGAGTACTTAACAAATCAAGATATAGAAGGATTAAAAAGTATACCTAAGGGAGAATTACATAATCATGGTGGCTTAGGTATGAAATTTGAAACAATATACAAATATACTGATAAACAAATAAAAAGACCAAGTGAAAATATGTATGGAATAAAAGGGTTAGACGATTTTATATTTAATGAGTATATAAATCATATAAAAACTAAAAATGATTTTTTATGGACTATTGAAGCAACTGTAAAAGAGGCTATAAATGATGGGATAACTAAACTTGAAGCAAGTATAGATTGTCATGAAATTCTTAGATTTGAAGATGAAAATGATTTTTTTAACAGTATATATAGTATAGTTGATAAGTATAACGATAAAATAGAGTTTAAACCAGAAATAGGAGTAGCAAAAAGTATAACAGATGAAAATTTAAAAAATTTAGTTTCAAAACTTATACAAAGTGGTGTATTTAGGTCTATTGATTTATATGGAGATGAAGCAATTACAGGTTTTGAAAGATATAAAGATTACTATAAATACGCAAAGACAAAAGGGTTAAAATTAAAAGCTCATGCAGGTGAGTTTTTAGGGGCTAATAATGTTAAAGAAGCTATAGAAGTTTTAAATTTAGATGAAATTCAACATGGATTTAGAGCTATAGAGGATGAATATGTTGTGGATATGATAAAAGAAAGGAACATAAGGTTAAATATATGTCCTACGAGTAATTTATATTTAAAGGCAATAGACAATATAAAAAACCATCCAGCAAAGGAACTATTTAATAAAGGTGTTGATATAAGTATAAATACAGATGATTTAATTGTGTTTGGCTCTAATGTAAGTGAAGAGTATTTAATGCTTTATAATAATAATATCTTTTCAGCTGAAGAACTAGATTTAATTAGATTAAACTCTATAAAATAAGTTATGAAGACAAAGAGTCTTCATAACTTATTTAAAAAAACTTATTATACACTATTTATAATTGGGTATAAAAATAGATATGAAAATTTATAGAAATTTAGATTAAATAAGTATAATAGGAGGTTGAAATGAGCGATTCATTTAAGATATTGATGTTAATAAGAGAAATATATTCAAAATCTATGGGAAAGATAGAAGAAAACTTAGCAGATAGTGGTCTTACACATCAGCAAATAATGGTTTTAAAATTTGTTGCACACAATAAAGAGATTAACATAAGTCAATTATGTGAAAAAATGAATTTATCAAAAGGGACTGTGTCTGGCATCGTAAACAGATTAGAACATTCAAATTATATAAAAAAGATTAAACATGATAATGATAAAAGAAATACTTATATACAGTTTGCAGATAATGGTTTAAAATTTGCTAAGGAATTTAGAATTAAAAAAGAAGAGACTTTTGATGATATTTTTGAAAATTTAAGTGAAGAAGAAATAAATAAAATTATGGATACTTTAAATTTAATAAAAGAGAGATTAAAATAATTGTTTGACAAAATAAAGTGAAGGGTATATATTTATTACATAAAAATAGTTTGCATGCAAACTTTATAGGAGGAATATATGAGTACAAAATTGATATTTGCTATAATTACGATAACCCTAGCTTTAGTATTTTATACAGTAGGTGTATTTAGTGAAAGAAAAGCCAAAAAATTGAAAAAAAGTCATGTAGTTATATTTTATTTAGGACTAATTTGTGATACAACTGGAACTTTTTTAATGAGTCAAATAGCTAAATCAGGAAATATAAATATTTCTTCTACAGCACAGACTATACATGGGGTGACAGGAACTATTGCTATATTACTTATGTTGTTTCATGCAGTTTGGGCAACTTGGGTAATTTACAAAAATGATGAAGAAAAACAACTAGTTTTTCATAAATTCAGCATAGTTGTATGGTTTTTATGGTTAATACCATATATAATTGGCGCTATTATAGGGATGATGCATTAAAAATAAAAATCTACTTAACTTATCAATAAGTTAAGTAGATTTTTATTTTTATAAACTTTTTGATAAATTTATTTTAAATGCTATAATTATTATACTAATTTATAGGAGAAATAAAAATGCAAAGTATATTAAAAAATGTAATATATCTAGACATTATAACTAGTGGAACAAATTCTAATATATCAGAGATAATTGAAATATCAGCTATAAAGATAACTGATGATAAAATTTCAAAGTTTAATACATTAATTAAACCCTTTGAAGAAGTCTCAGCAAATGTATTTGGAAACTGTAAAGATTTAAATCCAAAAGATTTAGAGAATGCTCCCACTATATATCAAATAAAAAACAAATTTTTAGAATTTATAGAGGATTACCCTATCATTTTATATAATTTAAATTTTAAAAAGAGTTTTTTGAAAAAATTTATATATTCAAATGACGAAATAAAAAATGAAGTTTTAGATATAATGGAGTTAGCTATGATATTAGAGCCTTATCATAAAGATTATAAATTTGAGTATTTATTAAATACAATTACTAAATACGATGGAAAAATAAAAAACAGAACTTTAAATAATTGCAAATTAAATATAAGAATAGTTAACGCTTTACTTTTGAGGCTATCGAAGAATGAAGAATTGAAACTAGATAAATTATATTTTAATTTAGACCAATATTTTCAAACTGCAAATCTTTCTAAATGGGATTGGAGTAAATATTTAAAAGATATAGACGAAAATTCTATTAAAGAAAATTATGTCATATATAAAGAAGATGTAAATATTGAAAAAAATAAGCATAAAGTTGATTTTATTAAATATAGAAATTCATATGAAGAGTTATTGAAAATAAAAGATCTATGGTCAAAATCAAAAAATTTTAGTTATACTTTTAGAACAAGACAGTATGAATTTACTAAATTTATTAAAGATGTTTTTCAAAGCAACAAAGAGACCCCTAAAATAGGATGTATTGAAGCACCAACAGGTATTGGTAAAAGTGTTGGATATTTAATTCCTGCAATTATGGAATCTTTATATAATAATAAAAATTTGATTATATCTACAGATACAAAAAATTTGCAAATGCAACTTATAAACAAAGACATACCAACAATTTTAAAGTCAATGAATCTACATGAAAAAGTAAAGTATGGTTGTATGAAAGGTAAAAATAATTACTTATGCAATAAAAGACTATATGAATATAGGAAAAATACTGTATTTAAAAATAAAAAAGAATTACTTCAATATATATATATTGAGAGATTAATACAAAGTGGAGATTATGGAGATATAGAAGAAATACCGGATAGTGTAAAGTTTGTATTTGAAAATATAGATGAATTAATTTATAACTTAAGATGTGAACCTGATATATGTTATCCAGAAAAGTGCATAGAAAGGTGTTTTTACAAAAAGCGTGTAAATGAATTAAAAAAAGAAAATATAACGGTTATAAATCATTCATTACTAGCAAAATGGCCATATAAAGAGCAAAAGCAACTAGACTATCTAATTATAGATGAAGCTCATAATCTTATGGAAAAAAGCTATGATTTTTTTACTCTTGAGTGCGATAGTAAAATATTGCTTAAATTAATGGAAGATCTTTATCCTCATAATGAAATAAGTCATAAAAATGTAAGCCTAATAGATAAGTTATATATAAGTTTTTCAGGTAGATTACAATTAGATCCTACTATTAGAAAAAGGCTTCAAGAAAAAATTGTTAAGGTAAAGGAACATATAGAAAATATTTTAAAAGGATGTAATAAATCACTAAAACGAGATCTATACAACCACTCGTGGGAGATAAATAGACAACAGGCTCCACTAAATGAATTTGCAAAAAATAATAATATTGATATAAGTAGTTTTATAAGGAATGAATTAAAAAGTATAGTAATATCATTAAAAGAAATTTTATCTATATTAAATTATATAATAGACCAGTGTGAAAAAGAAGGTGAAGATGATAGCTATATATTTAATAGTATAAGTGCTAAAACTACAGATATAGATAGTTTAATATCTACTATAGAAAACTTTAAAGAGGAAATTTCAGATAATTATTGTAGAGTGATGGATATAGATTTTGAATATAAATATTTTAATATAAGAGTTATACCTATTGATATAGCTGATATGTTTGAAAGTATGTTTTTAAGCAATATAAATACAGTTGTATTTTTATCTGCAACTCTTAATATAAATAATACTATGAAAAATTTTAAAAACACACTAGGCTTAAATAAACATTTTACCTATGATAGAACTATAGACTCTATATATGATTATGAAGGAAAGACAAAAATAATTGCTATGGATAAATTTCCTAAATACAATGATATAAAAGAGGATTTTGTAAGAGAAACAGCTGATTTAATAGAAAAAATTTGTTTAAACAGTAATGGACATATTTTAGCTTTATTTAACAGTAAAAATAGATTGGAAAAAGTACATGACATTCTTATTCATAACCTTAATAAACATAATATAGAACTTTATAAACATAAATCATCAGTAAATCAATTGAGGGATTTAAGCAAAAAATGTGTTGTTTTAGCATCAAAGAGCTGTTTTGAAGGAATTGATATACAGGGAGAAGGGCTAACATGTGTGATTTTAGATAAGCTTCCAAATAAAAGTTTAGATGATCCATTATACTCATCAATAAGGCGTTTTAAAAAGATTAACTATGAAGATATTAATTATCCACAATTAAGTATTAAAGTAAAACAAGCTTATGGTAGACTTATAAGAAGTAAGTATGATTATGGATATTTTATTATTTTAGATATTGGAAACAATAACAAAACATTTAATAAACTTCAAACTGATTTACATAATTGTAATATACAAAAGATGGATAAATCATGTTTAGTTAACAGTGTGGCAAGAGACTTTAAGAACTGGAAGGTAAAAACATTTAAAGAAATTCTTAAAGATATAAATTGCAATATATACAATGAAGATGATATTTTAATAAAAAATGGAAAAGAAATAAGAAAAATAGATTTTATAAATCAAGAAGTTGCAAAGAGAAATATATCTTTATTTATTAGATATATAGATAGTAAAAATAAAAAAATAAAAATTTCATATAAATAAGTAAAGCCTCTGTGTTTAGTTAAAAATCAAAAACTAAATATAGAGGCTTTACTATTGATTTTAATTGTAAGAAGCTATATAAAAAAGAAATTTTAATAATAGTTTTATATTTATACTTGAAAAAAATGATTAAGAATATTATAATCTAATTAAGTAATTACTTAAGTAAAAAAGAGGTTAATATGGAAAAGTTAGCTAAAAAATTTAAAGCTTTAAGTGATGAAACTAGATTAAAGGTTCTTTTACTAGTTTCGAAGAGGGATATATGCCAAAAGGGTATATCTAAATACTTAGGCATAACTGATTCATCAGTTTCTCAGCATGTAAAAATATTGAAAGAAGCTGAGATAATTACTGGATATAAAGAAGGTTATTATGTGTTTTACCATGTAAATGAAGATGCATTTGATGAATGTATAACCTTTTTTGGATCTGTTGGAAAAACAAATAGTGATATTTTAAAAAAATCAAATATTAACTTGGACACTACTGATTGTACAAAAAATTGTAAATCATTTAAAAAGTGTTGTAAAAGAAGGGAGATTTAATTATGAAAATTTGCATACCTGTAGAATTAAATGAAGGATTAGAAAGTAAACCATTTGGACACTTTGGTTCAGCTCCTATGTTTTTAGTTTATAATTCAGAAAACAAAGAGTTATCAAAACTAGATAATGGAGATTTAGAACATGAACATGGTAAATGCCAACCTATAAAAGCATTATTAGGAAATGTAGTAGATGCAGTTATAGTAGGAGGAATAGGTCAAGGGGCAATAGTAAAACTAAATTCTATGGGAGTAAAAGTATATAAAGCTAATGCTGATACAGTTGGACAAAATATAAAATTATTTGAAGAAAATAAATTAGAAGAGTTCCCAAGTAACCATACTTGTTCTCATGATGGTTGCGGTCATCACTAAAATTAAATATAGTAATAGAAACATAAATTTGTTAATATTTAAATAGAAAGAGTGTGAACTTATAATAAGTTCACACTCTTTCTATTTAAATATTAAGAATATAGGAGTAATACAAATATGAGGATGCTTTTTAAGTATGCGCTAGAATATAAGTGGCATTTTTTTGCAAGGGTAATAACCATATCACTAGTAGCGCTAGCAAGTATATGTTTTGATTTTATGATGGGATTTATCGTAGATATATTTTCAAATGGGGAGGTTGAAAAATTCATACCTATAATTATAGTTACAGTAACACTCATAATTGTTATGTTTTTAGCTGAGTATTTAGATGGATTAGTAATGTCTAAATATATAAAAAATACTGTTAATTATTTAAGATGTGATATATTTTCTAAAATAATAAGTAAAGATATTAAGAACTTTTCATTAGATAATAGTGGAAAATATATCTCTATACTATATAATGATGTAAAATTAATCGAAGACAGTTTTTTAAATAATATATTTTTAGTTATATCATCATTATTGTCTTTTATAATTTCATTATGTGCACTTTTTTATATAAGTCCTTACATAGTAATATTTATAGTGATATTTGGAATATTAGGATTTATAATTCCAAATAGATTGTCTAAAAAGTTAATAATACAAAAAAATGAATATTCTAAAAGTCTAGAAGATATAACATCTATAACTAAAGATTTATTTTCGGGTTTTGAGGTTATTAAATGTTTTAATATAACAAAGAAAATGAACAAAATATTTATAGATAATTCTTTAAAAGTTGAAAATGCAAAAAGAGAATCATCTATACTAGAAGCATTAATAAAAGGATTTTCTTTATCTTTTAGTGTAACTATATACTTAGGCGTTTTAATATTAGGTGGATATTTAATGTATAAGAAAAATATATCCGTAGGTACAGCTATAATAATAATTCAATTGAGTACACATATCGTAGGACCTGTTAAAACAAGTATATCTTTGATAAACCAGATAAAATCAGTAACTTTAATATCAGAAAAAATTAAAACTATATTAGATTCACCAAATGAAAATTTAGAAAATGAAAGTTTGGAAGATTTTAAACAATGTATAAACGTTGAAAATGTTAAATTTTCATATTCAAAAGATAGATTAGCATTGGATAATATAAATTTAACCTTTGAAAAAAATAAAAAATATGCAATTGTAGGTGAAAGTGGATGTGGGAAAAGTACACTAATAAAGATGATAATGAGATATTATACTAAATATGAAGGAAATATAGTTATAGATAACAAAAACTTAAATAGTATATATAGTTCAGATTTATATAAAAATATATCTATGATACAACAAAATGTTTTTATGTTTGATGATTCTATTAAAGAAAATATTAAACTTTTCTCTAATCATAGTGATGATGAGGTTATAAAAAGCTGTGATAGAGCAGGGCTAATGGGACTAATAAATAGACTTGGGAATGGAATAGATTCCTTAGCTGGTGAAAATGGAAATAGGCTATCTGGAGGAGAAAAACAAAGAGTAGCAATTGCAAGGGCATTAATTAATAAAGCAAAAGTACTTATATTAGATGAGTCTACTTCTGCACTAGACAATGAAACAGCATATAATTTGGAAAAATCATTACTTGAATTAAAAGATTTGACTATGATTGTTGTAACACATAAGCTTATAAAAAGTTTGCTAATAAGCTATGACGAAATTATAGTTATGAAAGATGGAAAAGTAATTGAAATAGGAAATTTTGAAAAACTAATAAATTTAAAGGGATATTTTTATAGCTTATATTATATACAAAATGAAAATAATATTTAATAATAAGTTTTTTTGATATGAAATAAATTTTCTTTGTTTTAATTAGGAATTTATTGGTATATATAAAAATAACAAAAAATTAAATATGGAGGCTTAATATGTTTTCAAGAGCAGAATTAAAAAATGGAGCAAAAGATCAATTAAGAGGAAAATGGCTATTAGCAGTTTTAGTTTTTATTTGCTATTCGGTTATATTACAGTTAATAAATATAGATCTTACAAATTCAATGGAAGGATCAATGCTTGGGATATCTTTAAATATAGTAGGGTTATTAGTTTTTGGATCTATTGAAGTTGGTATGTGCAGATTTACTTTAAAACTAGCTCATAAAGATGAGACTACTCAATTTAATGATTTATTTTCAGGATTTGACGTATTTATAAAAGCATTAGTAATGAATTTAATAATAAGTGTATGTGTAGTAATTGGGTCAATGCTATTTATTATACCTGGTATAATATTTGGAATAATGTTCTCTCAAGCCAATTATATATTAGCCGAAAATCCAGAGCAATCAGCTATAGAATGTATAAAAGAAAGTATTAATATGATGAAAGGTTACAAATTTCACTTCTTTGTACTTCAATTAAGCTTTATAGGATGGTTAATATTAGCTTCAATACCATTTGGAATAGGTTTGTTATGGTATGTTCCTTACTATCAAATGACAATGGCTAATTTTTATTTATTAGTAAAGGGTAATTATAAAAGAATGAATGAATTTAGTTATGATTATAAAGATAATAATGAAATATAATAAAATAGACTATTTTTAATAGTCTATTTTATTATATTGTAATAAAGTCGAATAAATGATATATTTTAATTAAAAACTAAAATAAATGAGGATTTTGTATGTATTTGCCGAATAAAATTACTAGTGTACTAGCTAAAATAGATAAACCTTATGAAGTTAAATATATAGATGGAAAAATTATTGACGTTTATATTAAGGAAAAAGATATAAAAATAGAAGCATCAAGTAAAGGATTTTGTATAAATTTAAAAGGAGGGCCTATATTTTTTAATGATTTAAAGAATATAGAACCACTTCTTATAAAAATGAATGCAATAGAAAATAAAAAGCATAAATTAAAAAAAGAAAATACAAAAAAAGATCCATTAGTAGAATTGTTTTCTAAACAAAAAAATAATTTTTCTGTAGAGTATGAAAACTTTAGAGTATTATCTATAAAAATGTATAATCCAAGCTTTACTATAAAGAAAACTGGAGTAGGATATGCTATGGAAGTAAATAATGAAAGTATATCTATAGATAGCATGGCATCTTTAAAAAAATTACTTACAAAGATGAATGTAATAGAAAAAGATAAAAAAATTAATCAAGAAGCAAAAAATAAAATTTTATTTGAACAACTTACTATAAACCTAGATGAATATAAATAAAAAGGAGTAATAATTATGGGATGTCCAAATTGTAAATGTAATAAAAATAAAATTAGCGAAGAAGAATATAATGAACTTAAAGAATACTTAGAGGAAACAATTAAAGATTTTAAAGTAATAGATTACATTGATGAAGACAATAAATCTAATAGATTTGTAGAAGTAGAATTTGAAGACTATATACTAGAAGTAGAAAATATTGATACTGATAATTTGAATTTAGAAAACCTAATCGATATAATAATACAAAATAAAATGGTTTAAAGTAAAAAAATTATTTTAAAATTAAATTTATTTATTTTAAAAGTTCCTTTAATTAGGAACTTTTTTGTTGATTTTATGTAAAAATAATTTTTGTATAAATAAAACTTATAATGACAAGATCAAATATAGATTTTATCTATTTTACAAGAAAATGCAATTTATTTATAATTAAAGATAAATGAAATTATGCTATGGAGGAAAAATTATGACAAAACAATCAAGAGTAGAAGAAATAAGAAAAATAGCAGAAGGGTACTTTGAAAGAGGAGAATTTTACTGTTCAGAAGCTGTAGTAAAAACTATAAATGATGAACTTGGTAAACCTTTTGGAGATGACGTAACTAAGTTAGCATCAGGATTTCCTATTGGTATTGGAAAATCAGGATGTTTATGTGGAGCAGTAAGTGGAGGTGTAATGGCACTTGGAATGGTTTATGGAAGATGTCATAAAGAACCTATGAATGACAAAATGTTTACTGCATCTGCAGATTTACATGATCACATAAAGAAACTATATAAAAGTACTTGTTGTAGAGTTATTACTAGAAATTTTGAATTTCAATCACCAGAGAGAAAAGCTCATTGTATAAAAATAACTGGAGAGGTAGCAGCATATATAGCCGAAAAATTAATTGAAGATGATCAATTAAAGTAATAGGTGAGTATATATGAAAACTATAAGAAAAGAAATTTCTAAAAGCGATTTTCAAAATATACCAATAGCTATAGCGGGTATATCACTTGGATTTATGAGTATATCAACGGCTCTTGTAGAGTTTAATATATTTTGGGTTAGACATTTAGCTGTTATATTTTCTAGCATATCTATATTAATTTTACTAATGAAAACTTTCCTACATCCTAAACAAGTTTGGAAAGAACTTAAAAATCCATTAGCTGGAAGTATATATCCAACTATTTCTATGACTATTATGTTAATAGCTGTATATATAGTCAAACTTAACCTTCAATTTGCAAAAGTATTGTGGATAGGTGCAACAATTCTACATTTAGTCATTTTTATTATGTTTACTGTACATATGTTAAGAAATTTTAAAATAACAAATATGCTTCCTAGCTGGTTTATATCAACGGTAGGTATAGGATTAGCAGCAGTTACTAGTAAACCTATGGAAATGCCATACTTATCAAGAGCTATATTTTATTATTCTTTAATATTATTTATTGTACTAGGGATTATAATGACATATAGACTTATTTTTATGGAAAAATTAGAAGGAAATAAAAAGTTTACATTAATGATAATGACTGCTCCAGCTAATATTTGTTTGGCGGGATACTTGGCGGTATATGAAAAACCAAATATTGTTTTATTACAAATTCTAGCTTTACTAGGATATGCATCAATAATATATAGTTTCATATTATTACCTAGATTAATAAATACTAAATTCACTCTTGCTTTAGCTCCTTTAACATTTCCATTAGGTATAGGAGTTACTGCAGCTCAAAGGTATATAAAGTATTTAAATAGTATCGGCTCAGGAATGGAAGAAATTTTAAGGTATATTTTATATATACAAGTGATTGTATCGGTTGCTGTTATAGGATATATAGTAATTAAAACTATTGCTTTATTTGTTAAAGAATTTATATTAATTGAAAAGAAATTAGAACGTATAGATTAGATAATTAGGCTAAATATTTAATAAGTTTAAGGTGTAGCATATAAATGCTACACCTTTTTTAATATATATCTAAATTTAAATTAATAAATTATAGCTATATATTAACAACAATAAGACTAAAAATAGGCAAATTGCTTTACTAACTATAGATAAACTTATAGAAAATAAATACTTAAATCTATCAGGTAATACGGAAAAAACTATGAAAATAAATAGTCAAATTAAGAAAAATATAACTAACATAGTATTTACCTACCTATTGTTTGACATTATATTTTCTATGAAGTTCTGATTTTATTATAACCCTTTAAAAAAATTATATTTAATATTTAAAAATTTTAAATTACATAATAATAACTATAATGCGTATGAAAGCTAAAAATGTATAAAAATGTATATAATCATTAATTATTGAGGAAACTTGCGAAAAGGTGATTTAAACATATATATTGAATTTTTATAAAGTATAAATTTTTAATGAAGGGATAGATAAATGTGAAATTATTAAAAAAAATAGTAATATTAGTCTGTTTATCATCTATGCTAGTTGGATTTAATATAGGATATAAAGAAAAACAAGATAGGTTGAATATACAAAATATAAATAATATAAAAATTAAAGAAATACAAGAAGATAATAATCAATTTAAAATATCTAAAATGGATGAAGATAATACGGTTAATATAAGTTATTTAAGAGACGATGTAACTCTTAAAACAGGAATAACGGAAGATGAAATGAGAGAAGTGTTAATAAATACAACTGGGGCAAAAACTATGTCTCATTTAGCAAAAGCTTTTGTAGATGCAGAAAACTTATATGGAGTAAATGCATTTTTTATGGCTGGTGTAGTTGCACTTGAGAGTGGATTTGCAACTTCAAGAAGAGCTATAGAAGATAACAATTTAACAGGATATGAAGTATATAATGATGATTCTGAAGGAAAGTTATTTACAAGTCAATATGAGTCTATACTACAAACTGCAAAACATTTAAAAGAAAACTATCTAACTAAAGATTCAATTTATTATAATGGATTATCCGTAGATGCAGTTCAAATTAATTATTGTCCTGATGAGGGATTAAATAAAAATTGGAATGGAAAAGTTAATGAACTAGCAAATTCATTTTTAAATACGTACAAAGTCTTATATGAATTTGATAAAAAATAAACTAAGGTTAATTAACCTTAGTTTATTTTTAGGCTTAATAAAGGATAAAAATATAAATAGAATAATAATCTAATTTATTTATAAAAATTTAATTTATAAAATAGCTTTTTACCTTTTTATAGTTTTCACTTGTATTAAACATAAAAGAGTCAGAATTAAAATTCACAATAATTTCTGAGTTTAATAAAAAATCATTTATATAAATAAAATTTTTATCTCCGTATAAAATGGATTTTATTATATTAGGCAAATAAGCCTTAAACATTTCATATTTAAGTTTTATTTCATAAGGGAAATATCCCTTTAAATAAATATATAAACATAGTGTATATTTATTTTTATTTATTAGAATCCATTCTCCTAAAACTTCATTTCTTAAAGTAAAGTCAATTTTATTATAATTATAAAAATTAGCTATATCTAAAAATGAATTATTTAAATCAAAATCATATCTTAGAGTATATTTTCTATATTTTATTTGAGAATTAATAATATCTGAATTTATAAAATTTACTTTTAATTTATTAGGATTGAAGTTCATAAAAACACCACCTATATATTAGTAAATAATAAAATATATTCCTAAATTTATAAAAGTATAATAAAAAGTTCTTATTTATATAAAAATAATAAAGAATATAAAATGTTTTAAGAAAGGATAAGCTATGAAAAATTTTAAGACAATAATAATTACAGCGATTATAGCTATACTTTTACCAACTAATATATGTTTTTCACAAGAAAAAGTAGAAAAGCTTATGCCTTCTGCTGAAGTGGTATTTGTAAATTTAAACTTAAAGTTTCCGATAGTTCAGAGCAAATTAAGTAAAGATAGTGATTTTGAAGAGGACGATGTAATTTTATCTGTAATTTCACTTAGTAAAAAGAAGGTCTATGATTTAAACGATTTAACAGAACTTTATAAACAAGAAGATGAAAAAGTTTTAGTTAGATTTATAAGAGATAAAAAAGAAAATTCACAAGTATTTACAGCTACTGATTTTAGAGGAATATACTTAAGCTTTGTTCAACAATTTTGTGGAACTATAACTGCTATTAAAGAAGATGGAAGTTTTGTTGGATTAAGTCATAATATAGAAGGATCAGAAGCTGCTCAAAGTACACAAGTTTATGAAACTTCATATGTTCATTCTATAAAAGCAAAATTATTTAATAGTGGGGGATTAAAACCACATATAAAAGAAGGTAAAGATGGAAAATTAAATTATATGGGAGATATAGAAGGGTATAGTGACTATGGAGTACATGGAAAGTTAAAAGAAAATAAATTTAATTCAAACAAAGCAATGGAAATAGGAAGACCTAAAAAAGGAACTGCATATATTTATTGTAAATCACCAATAACAAATGAAAAAAAATTACACGAAATAGAAATAGTAAAAGTATATAAAGACGGAGCAAAAATAAAAGTTAAAGACAAAGAATTAAAGGAATATAGAGGCGGAGTTATAGGTGGAATGAGTGGATCTCCAATTATACAAGATAATAAATTAGTAGGTGGAGTAAGATCTAGTTATATATATAATCACAAAGTTGGATTTATATCTAATATAGATTATATGTTAAATCCAAATTTAAGTAGTAAATAATTATGAAAATAATTAAATTAACACTTATACTTTGCTTGTCAATTTGTATGATTGGATTTAATAAATTAGACTTATTAGATGAAAATAATCCTAAGTGGGATATAGATAGTGATAAAGATGGTTTACCAGATGCTTTTGAAGAATTAATAGGTACAGACAAATATAATTTTGATAGTGATAAAGACAATATAAATGATGAAGAAGAAATAAAACTAGGACTTGATCCTAATGTTAGAGATTTAAATAGAAATTATCATTATAAGCTTAATAATAAATATATAAGTGATAATTTTGATTTAAATAATAAAATAAATGTAACGGAAAAAATGATATTTGAAAGTTGTCAAATTGCAAGTGAAAAGTTTTATGAAAATCCTACAGGTAAAACTGTAGGAGAAGTTTTTTTAGATAAATATAAATCTATAAAAAATTTTAAAATAATAAGATTTGAAAGTGGTGAAAATGGCTTTGGAGCAATTGCACTTAATTTAGGCGATAGCATTATAGTCTCATATAAGCCAACTAGAAGCTTTAGAGATTGGATTGAAAACTTTACAACTCAATTTATGCCTCACCCTCAAAGAGGATATGCTATAGAGTTCACAGAGCCAATTATAAATAAAAATGTACAAATATATACATGTGGACATTCTTTAGGAGGATTATTAGCTCAGTATGTAACCTATGATTTAGTAAATAAAGGTTATAAGAATATTAAAACTATAACATTTAATTCTGCCAATAGTTTTAATCCTAAACATATGCAAGGGAAATATGCACCTCCTATAATAAAGTCAAGCTTAGTAAAGGATTATATTAATGCATATATAGATGTAATTAATCAAAAAGATGAAGGTTATATAGTTGATTTGACTAGTATAAATAAATTTTTAATTAAAAGTATTGATTACAATGGATTTGTAGATATAAATAATCATAAATTTAAAGAAAGTGATTTTGAAGATTACGAAGAAATAGTAACAAATTATATAACATGTAATGATCCTTTATACTTAACTATAAATGGTGGATATTTAGGTAAATGCAATATAGTTAATATGAATTGTGGAAATTTAGACTTTAAAAGAGACATACAAGAACTAATAAAATTTCATGATTTAAAAAATTTTTCAAAAATAATTGAAAATTGATATCATTTTACCTAATTGTTGAAAAATGGAAAAATACATCGTATAATTAAGGCGAATATTAAATTAAATTTTAAAAAGGAGAATATATCATGTTAAAATTTTTACAACGTATAGGTAAATCATTAATGCTACCAATAGCAACTTTACCTATTGCTGGGATAATGTTAAGACTTGGACAAGCAGATGTAGTTAATGCTCTAGGTGGTATACCATTTATGCAAACGATACTACCATTTTTCGGAGCTGCTGGATCAGCTTTATTTGATAATCTTCCATTATTATTTGCTCTGGGAGTTGCTGTAGGTTTTTCAGATGATCAAAATGGAGCATCTGCATTAGCAGGAGTCATATCATATTTTACATTAACAAATGTTACGAAACAGTACTGGACTATGAACTTAAGCTCAGACTTAGTATCAACCCTAAATATATCATTTTTAGGAGGTATACTAGCAGGATTAATAGGAGGACTTTGCTATAATAAATTTAGGAAAGTTAAACTACCAGAGTTTTTAGCTTTCTTTGGAGGAAGAAGACTAGTTCCCATAGTGGCAGGACTTATATCTGTTATAATAGCTATACCTTTAGCTATGATATGGCCAACAGTACAGGGAGCATTGACTCAATTCTCAATGTCAATAGTAGGATTTGGAGCTGTAGGAGCTGCAATATTTGGACTTTTTAATAGACTATTAATACCTGTAGGCCTACATCATGTTTTAAACTCATTTTTCTGGTTCCAATTAGGAAGCTATAATGGAAAAACAGGAGATATAGCTAGATTTTTTGCAGGGGATCCAACAGCGGGACATTTTATGGCAGGATTTTTCCCAATAATGATGTTTGGATTACCAGCAATAGCTCTTGCTATTTACTTTGCAGCTAATAAGGAAAAAAGAAAGGCTGTAGGAGGAATGCTTTTATCATTAGCACTTACTTCTTTTTTAACAGGAGTTACTGAGCCAATTGAGTTTTTATTTATATTCTTATCACCAATGTTATTAGTTGCACATGCAATACTTACATCACTATCATTTTTTATAGTAGATAGTTTAGGTATATTACATGGATTTACATTCTCAGCGGGAGCTATAGATTATTTAATGAACTTTGGACTAGCGACAAATCCACTGACTTTATTATTAGTTGGCTTAGGAATGGGAGTATTGTATTTTATCGTATTTTATATATTAATAATAAAACTGAATTTACCCACACCTGGTAGAGAAGAAGATTGCGATGAGTTTGATCAAAATGGAGCACAAGTTAATGTAGGTGGAGATGAAGCTGTAGCAAAGAAATATATCGAGTTTTTAGGTGGATCAGAAAATATAGTTAAGGTAGAGAATTGTGCTACTCGATTAAGATTAGAATTATTAGATACAGATAGAATAAATGAAAAAGGATTAAAATCTATAGGAGCAAAAGGAATTGTTAAATTAAACAAAACAAGTGCTCAGGTTATAGTTGGAACAAATGTAGAATTTGTTGCAGATGGTATGAAAGTTTTTCTAAAATAAAAAAGAGTGTCTTATAGACACTCTTTTTTAATAGTACTCATTAAAATCACAATCTACACTAAATTCATTAGGGCTTAGAAGCCCACCAAAAGATATACATATGTTATTAATTTGTGATGCTAATCTTTTACTTATAATTATACTATATCCATCAAATTCAAATAATTGATCATCTTTCTGTAACTCATCCAGAGTTAAATGCACTCGGGCATCACATCAAAAGCTTATTGTTCTAATGAATATCCTGATGTATTTCTTACTTGATTCATTTTTAAGCAATTTATCAAGTTGAACCTTTGCTGAATTATAAATTTGTATATTCATTTTAAATCTCCTAGGTTAAATTTTAATTTACTTATACAATAATAAGGTAAATTAGATAAATTAACAAGATTTATTAAGCTAAGAAAGTGTATTTGTATTATTTAAACAATCATCACATATAAAGCCTTCATTGGGAAAATAATTTTTTTCATTATGAGGATAAGGGTTAAGACATCTACAACAAGTACTATGGTAATATTTAGGAACTGCATAAACTTCTATGCCGGGAATAGAATTAAAAGTATCTAATGTTTTAGATGCAGAAAAATAATCTTCATATATAGACTTAGCTTCTTCAACAGCTTTTCTTCTTAAATAACTATCATTCATAGCAAATACCTCCTATATAATTTTATATAATTAGTATTCCTATAATTTAGATTATGTATTAAGAAAAATTTGGAAGTTAATAGAAAAACTTTAACAATTATTGTATAATAGAAAAAATATATATTTTTAATGTATTACTTAAATCAAATTAAGAAAAATTTTAAAATTATAGCTTAGAACATATTAAATAAGTAATATATATGTTATGAAAAACCTAAAAGGAATAAAATAATTTATCTAATCATAAAATTACAAACATAAGTATAGCATTAAAATTAAAATATTTTTGCTATAAGAACAAATGTACGTAAATGACTATTTTTTAAGGATAAGCTTGTCTATCAAATAGGGATAATAGGCAGTTAATATTTGCAAATAATGCAAATACCACTTATAATAGACGATATGAATCTTGTAACCAGATAGATAAATACATAAAAATATATATTATTAAAAAGTTATGGGTGTGGATGTTTTAGTATATCAAACTGGATATTAGATTTTCAGTAAAATACAAAAAAGCTATTTAAAAATACTTATATTAAAAAAACATTCAAAAAAGTAAAAATATAAAGTGAATTTATGAAAACTTTTGTAAAAGTATGAAGGAAATTTAACTTATATATGTAATATTTATAAATATGCAATTATATTACATGATAACAAACCATATCAAAACTTAAGATGGGGGGCAATAACGAAAATATGAGTGACAAAACAGGAAAGAAAAGTAGCCTTGCAAAAAAAATAGCAATAGGTTTTTTAGTGTTATTTGGTTGTGGAGTTGCGGCTGTTAGTTTATTTATTATAGGAATACTAATAACTACTCCAGATATAGATCCACATAAAATGGTGTTTGCAGAAAATTCTATTATCTATGATGCAAACAAGAAGGTGACAGAAAAAATCAAAGGACCTTCTGAATCAAGATATGTGATTAAAAATATGAGTGAAATACCAAGTAACATGAAAAATGCTGTTCTTGCTATAGAAGACCACACTTTCTATGAACACCATGGTATAAATATAAAAAGAACTATGGGTGCATTTGTACAAAATTTTAAATCTGGGTATAAATCACAAGGTGCAAGTACTATTACTCAGCAGTTAGCAAAAAATATGTATTTAACTAATGAGAAAACTTATAAAAGAAAAATAAAAGAGTTATATTATGCACTTAAATTAGAGAAAGAATTAAGTAAGGATGAAATTTTATTAGCTTACTTAAATACACTATCTTTAGGACAAGGAACAAGAGGTGTAAAAGCTGCAGCTGCTAAATATTTTGACAAAGATGTATCACAGCTAGATTTAGCAGAATGTGCATTACTTGCAGGAATAACTAAATATCCTAGTAAATATTCAGCATATAAAACATCTAAATTAAATCTTAATGATGATCTTGATAATGCTCAAATTTTAATATACTCTCAAGATTATGTACCAACAGATGATGATCTTGAAATGTATAGAATCTTACATGAAAATGGAAAAGTAGATGATTTAACATATGATGCATTAAGAAAAGGTAGAAAAGTTATTTATCAAGCTAAGTTCAATGAAGAGTCTAAAAAAAGACAAGAAGTTGTATTATCAAGAATGTTAGAGCTTGGGTATATAACAAAAAGTCAATATGATGAAGCTATAAAAGAAGAAATTAAAATAAAATTAGGTGATAAAGCCGAAAATGAAAACTCATCATATTTTAACAGTTTAGTTAAAAAAGATGTTATGCAAGCTTTAGTTAAAGAAGGATATACTAAGGATGAGGCAGAAGACATGTTATATAATGGAGGACTTAGAATATATTCTACTATAGATTCTGCTACTCAAGATATAGTAGAGAAAGAATATGAAGATGATTCTAATTTCCCAGGAACATATACAGATGGACATGGAAATCTTCAACCTCAATCTGCAATGGTTATAATGGATAATAACAATGGTCAAATTAAAGCTATGATAGGAGGTCGTGGTATAGGAGGAGAAAGCCTTTATAATAGAGCTACAAATCCAAGACAACCAGGATCATCAATAAAGCCATTAGCTGTATATTTACCTTTAATGGAAAGAGTGGGAATGACTCCTCAGTCAAATCTTCCAGATCAACCTATAAAAAAATTAAATGGAAAAGATTGGCCTAGAAACTTTGCAGGAGTATATTATGGAACAGTAGGAATGAGTACAGCAGTTAAACATTCATACAATGCTTCTGTAGTTCAAGGGGCAGCTATGTTAGGTAAAAATGAATCTGAATCTATGGAAATAGTACTTAAAGCATTAAAAGATGTTGGAATAACTACAATAAATGACACAAAAGACAAATATTATCCTACTGTACTTGGAGGTATGGATAAAGGAGTTTCACCACTTGAGATGACTGCAGCATATGCAACTATTGCAAATGGTGGGGTTTATGTAGAACCTATGACATTTACAAAAATAGAATTATCAGATGGAAGTACTTTATTAGAAAATAAACCAAAGAAAAAAAGAGTATATTCTGAAAATACAGCATATTATATGACAAAAATGCTAGAAGGAGCAGTAAATGATGGTACAGGTAAAGCTGCTAGATTATCAGGTATGGCAGTTGCCGGGAAAACAGGAACAACAAGCAACAATAGAGATGCATGGTTCTGTGGATATACTCCATATTACACAGCATCTGTTTGGATAGGAAATGATAGAGCTAACTCTTTATCACAAGGAAGTAAAATCGCGGCTTCTTTATGGAGAGATATTATGGACCCAGTTCATAGTGGACTAGAAGGTAGACAATTTGATAAAACAGGTCCATTTGCTAATGTGGATGTAGGATATTCAGAAGGGGCAAGTTCAAGTCCAAAGCCGGTTGAACCACCGACAGAGGAACAACCACCAACTGATCCAAATCAGCCGGCAACTGATCCAAATCAGCCAACGCCACCGACTGATCCAAATCAGCCAGTAACTGATCCAAATCAGCCAACACCACCGACTGATCCAAATCAACCGAATCCAACGCCGACACCACCGGCACCGGATCCGACACCACCGGCACCAGATCCAAATCCAGTGCCGCCACCGACACCAACGCCACCGGCTGATCCAAATCAACAGGGAACACCATCTCCTGCAGCATAATTAATAAATAATAAAAGAGATATAGGATTAATCCTATATCTCTTTTTTAAACTTTAAATATAACTAGCATCATGTAGATAGCATAAGCTGCTATTAAAATAATACTTTCAAATTTATTAACATCTTTTTTTCTAATTGAAAACAAGTAAGTTACAATTGTTATTAAAATCATTATAGATATATCAAAAAACAAGCTTGGATCTACAGGTATAGGAGAAATTAATGATGATAAACCTAAGATGAATAAAATATTAAATACATTAGAACCAATAACATTTCCAAGTGCTATGTCACTTTCGCCTTTACTTGCAGCTATAACGGAGGTTACAAATTCTGGTAATGATGTTCCTATAGATACTATAGTAAGACCTATCATTTTTTCACTAACTCCAAATGTCATAGCTATATCAGATGCACAATCTACAACTAGCTTTCCGCCTAATATAATGCCTATAATACCAACAATAGACATTATAAGAGCTTTTGAAAGAGATATTTCACAAGTGCATGTATTACATGAAGAATTATCTTTAGATAATACTAAGTCATCATAATCAATTTTTGTTTCTTTTCTTGATTTAAGTGCAACTCCTAGCAAATAGTAAATAAATATTATGAAAAATAGTAAAAGTATTAAACCATCTCCGCTAGATAGAATTGAAATTGAACTCTTTTGAAATACAAAATCATTACAAAGTATAAATAAAACAATTGATGATAATAAAAGAAAAGGAAATTCTTTTAAAAGTATGGATTTTTTTACAGGTAAAGTTGATATAAAAGCAGACATACCTACAACGCATAACAGATTAAATATATTAGAACCAATAATATTTCCAAGTGCTATTCCATTTTGACCTTGAATAGAGGCTGTTATACTAACAGCAGCTTCAGGAGCACTAGTTCCAAAGGCAACTATAGTAAGACCTATAATCAATGGAGGTACCTTGAAATATTTGGCTATACTAGATGAGCCATCTACAAAATAATCAGCCCCTTTTACTAAAAATAAAAAGCCAAGCAATAAAAATAAGTAAACCATAAAAATATCTCCTTTTAAGTTTATTTATATAAATAAAAAAGACCTTCTAAATAAATAGAAAAAATTTCTACTCATTTAGAAGGTCTTGCTAACAAGATTAAACTCGCTAATTGACCGAGTGATATTTTAAACACTGATATGACGATCAATTAACACCAAAGTGTAAGCTACTCCCCTTCTAGGGATTTGTTTTTATAATTTAATTATATGTAATTTTTAGAAAAAGTCAACCAATTTATAACAATTTATTTCTAGACATTATAAATGTAAGAATTAAACACATTATACATGTTATTAAGATTACTATCCAAAATCCATTTACATGGTTAGAAAATGGCAATCCTTCTACGTTCATACCAAAGAAACCAGATACAATAGTAGGAATTGACATTATAAGTGTAATGGATGTAAGAAACTGCATAACAGTATTTTGATTATTACTTACTATGGCACTAAATGCATCCATGATTCTGCTTAATATATCTCCATAAATTGTAGCCATTTCAAGAGCTTGTTTATTTTCTATGATAACATCTTCAAGTAAATCTTCATCTTCTGAATATTTTTTTATAGATTCAGTCCTAAGCATTTTATTAAGAACTAATTCATTAGCCTTTAAAGAAGTAGAAAAATATATAAGTGATTTTTCTAACTCTAGAAGTTGCACTAGTTCTTTATTTTTCATTGATTTATAAATTTCTTTCTCTATGGCAATTGTCATTTTATTTATTCTTCTAAGATAATGTAAATAATAGCTTGCATTCTTATAAAGTACTTGAAGAATAAATCTAGTTTTTTTGAAAGTAAAAAAATTTTTAACATGTCCTACTATAAAGTCATTTAATATTTTAGTTTGAGCTGTACATATAGTAACTATTGTATTATCTAATAATATTATGCCTAGAGGAATAGTCGAATAATGTGCAGAAGACGCATCACTTTCATCGACAGGTATATCAATAAGTATCAATATATGATTATCTTCTATATCAATTCTTGAACGTTCCTCCTCATCAAGGGCAGCTCTAATACTCTCTATATCTATATTAAATTTAGTTGATATATCTAGGATTTCAGCTGTAGTAGGTTCAACTAAATTAATCCAACAACCATTTTCAAATGATTTTAGTTTTTCTAATTTAGAGTCGATAGTTTTATAGTATCTTATCATTTGATCACTCCTTTATTCAGTTTTAAAAGCAATCACTTAAGTATTATCTACATAATTGCTTAAACATATAATGAAATAAAGGAATTTAAGCAGTTATTAAGTTACCTTAAGCGATTTTAAAAATAAACATATCCGCAATGGAATACTGTCCATTTGTAATATCACTCCTTCTATTTTATTTAGTAAAAAAGACCACATCGGCATTACTGCTTAAGAGGTCACATAAACTTATAATACCATAAAATAAATGCCAATACAATAATATACTAAATCAAAGTTAAATAAAAAATATAACTAAAGTAATTAAGAAAATTTAATATATTTTTTATATAATTAACTTATAGTAATTTAAGGAGGAGTATTATGAGATATAGAGAATTTGGGTCAACAGGAGAAAAAATTTCTATACTAGGTTTTGGATGTATGAGATTTCCGCAAACAGATGGAAAAATTAATGAAGATGAAACGTTAAAAATGGTTAGATATGCAATAGATAATGGGGTTAACTATATAGATACTGCATATCCATATCATGGAGGAGAAAGTGAACTGGTTGTAGGAAGAATATTAAAGGATGGGTATAGAGAAAAAGTAAATTTAGCAACCAAACTGCCATCATGGAATATAAAAAGTAGAGAGGATATGGATAAATATCTAAATGAACAATTAAAAAAATTACAAACAGATTATATTGATTTTTATTTAGTTCATGCGTTAGATGAAGAACTATGGGATAATTTAGTTAAAAATGGAATCTTTGATTTTTTAGATGAAATAAAAAGAAATAAGAAAGTTAGATATGTAGGCTTTTCTTTCCATGATAAATATGATGTATTTGAAAAAATTATAGATGATTATGATTGGGATTTTACTCAGATACAATACAACTATATAGATGAAGAGTATCAAGCTGGAACCAAGGGACTTGAATATGCTTATAAAAAAGGGTTGGGCATAGTAATAATGGAACCTCTTAGAGGTGGAAAGCTAGTAAATAACTTATCTGATGATATTAAAAATATAATAAAATTTGCAAACACAAAAAAATCACCTACTAAATGGGCATTTAAGTTTTTATATAATAAAAGTGAAATAGGCATAGTACTTAGCGGTATGTCTACCATGGAACAAGTAATTGAAAATATAAAAATTTGTGATGAAGAGGGAGAAGCAAATTCTATGACTAAAGATGAAAAAAAAATAATAGATAATCTAGGAGAAAAGTTTAAATCAAAAATTAAAATAGATTGCACTGCTTGTAAATATTGTATTCCATGTCCAAGAGGAGTAAATATACCTGGATGTTTTGAGGCTCTTAATAATGCAAGTATGTTTGATGATGTTGAGTCAGTTAAAATTAACATGTATAAATTTATAGAAGAAAATGAAAGTGATGCATCTATGTGTATAGAGTGCGGAAAATGTGAAGCAATGTGCCCGCAGCATATAAATATAATAGACAAATTGAAAGAAGTTAAATATACATTTAAATAAGTTATAAACTTGAAAAAATTATTTTACTTTGATAATATATAAATTACGTTAAAACTTAAATTGACAGTTCGAAAGCCTCCTGTCTTTAAACAAAACTATGGTTAAGTCTTAAAATGTAATATTTTATATTATTATTTAGATTTTAAACCGTAGATTTTATTCTGCGGTTTTTTTTATTTTAAGACTTTAAGGAGAGAATAAATGACTAACAAAACAAAAAAATTAGTAATGACATCTTTAGTTGCAGCTATATATGCTGTCTTAACATTAGTATTAGGTGCTATAAGTTATGGTCCTATACAATTTAGAATAGCGGAAATTATGGTATTATTAGCTTTTATAAAAAAAGATTATATATGGGGACTTACTATAGGGTGCTTTTTAGCAAATGTGATAGGGCCATATGGGGCTCCTGATATAGTTTTTGGGACAACAGCTACATTTTTAAGTGTTTATGCTATATATTTAACTGGTAAAGTTATGAAAGGTAAAAAATATGCAATATTAATAGCATCGATTTGGCCAACACTTATAAATGCAGTTATAATAGGTTTTATGCTAAATATTTTCGTTGGAATGCCTTTGATTTTATCTATGATACAAGTTGGATTTGGAGAATTTGTTGTTATAACTATAATAGGTGTTCCATTGTATAAAATTATAGGAAAAAAATATATTAAATTATTAGAGAATGCATTTTAAAGCAAGTTAGAAAGGAAATATTATGTTTGTAGAAATTCTAATAGGCTCAACCATAGTTTTGGGAACTACATTATTTTTAAAAAATGAAACTGAAAAATTAGAAATAACAAAACATGAGGTAGAAAATAACAAGATACCAAAAGATTTTGATGGTTTTAAAATAATACAAATAAGTGATTTACACAATAAAAGTTTTGGGAAAAATAATGAAAAACTTTTGAAAAAAGTTGAAGATGAAAAGCCTGATATAGTAGTTATAACTGGAGATTTAGTTGAAGGTGACAATAATAAATATCATGTAGCCTTAAATTTAGTAGAAGAGTTAACAAAAAAATATGAGGTTTATTATATAGTAGGTAATCACGAACAAAAGTCGTTAATAAAGAAATACAAAGAAGAATACAAAGAGTACTTTAAGGAATTAGAAAAAAAACCTATTATAAATTTACATAATGATAAAGTTTGCTTGAATAAAGGAAACTCATGTATTAATTTATTTGGTTTTATAGTTCCACTAGATTACTATCCCTATTTCTTTAAAAACTATAAAAATAGGAAAAAAGATCTTGAAAAAAACTTAATTTGTGATTCTCTTGGAGAAATCGATAAAGAAAATTATAATATAATGCTTGCACATACACCATTTTTCTTTGAAGATTATGAACAATATGGAGTTGATTTAGTTTTATCGGGACATGTACATGGAGGAATAATAAGAATACCAGGTATAGGAGGGGTACTTTCTCCTAATAGAGAATTTTTCCCAAAGTATGATTTTGGGAAGTATGAAAAAAATAATACAACTATGCTTCTAAGTAAAGGGTTAGGGGGATCTAAAGTATTGATTAGATTTAACTGTAAACCTGAAATAGTAAGTATTGTACTAAAGTCAAAGTAACTTCATTTAAAAAAATGAAGTTACTTTTTTATAGAAAAAAACTATAATCAATTGGAAAACTATAGAAAATATCAATGTAAAAAAACGTAGAAATTTGATATAATTGATTATGAAATTAAGAAAATTATAAAAAATCATAAAAATGTTAAAGGGGAGAGATTAATGAAAAAAAATAAAAAGTTAAAAATGTTAGTTATGGGGTTGCTATTTGCTTTATCAATTACTAGCCTAGTGGGATGCTCATCAAATAAAGGAAATGATACATCAAGCAAATCTGAAAGTAGTTATAAAAATATAAATGCAAAAGAGACAGAAGATTTATTAGCTAGTGGAGATGATATAGCGGTTGTAGATGTTAGAAGCAAAGGGGAATATGATGAAGGGCATATAGATAGAGCTCAAAATATAGATTTTAATGACTTTGAAAACAATTTAACTATATTAGATGATTATAAAGAAAAGCCTGTATTACTTTATTGTAAAACAGGTAATAGAAGTGAAAAGGCAGCTAAAATTTTACAAAAGCATGGATTTAAAAAAGTTTACAATGCTACAGATGGTGTTGAAGAGCATGATTATAAATTAGTTAAGTAAAAATAACCTCCTAGACTGATAATATTTAGCTAGGAGGTTATATTATTATAAAAATAAAAAAGGAGAATTAATATGAAAAAAATTATTGCCTTGGTAATGACGTTAAGTCTAATCTTTATGGTTGGATGCAGTAGCAATAGTGCAAAAAACACAGAAGATATCTTAAACAAAGATCAAAAAGAAATTGAAAAGTCAGCTAAAGGAAGTACAGTTAACTTTTATGGATGGGGAGGAAACGAAGTACTTAATAAATGGTTTGATACATATGTTATACCTAATATGAAAGAAAAATATGATATTTCTGTTAAAAGAGTTGGAATGGATATAGATACGATAATGAATAAACTGTTATCTGAAAAGAAACTTCAAAATGATAATGGAAATATAGATGTATTTTGGTTAAATGGAGAAAACTTCAAATCTGCTAAAGATAATGATTTACTTTTTGGACCATTTACAAGTAAAATTGAAAATTATGAAAAATATGTAGATACAAAATCAAAAGATATAACTACTGATTTTGGTACTCCAGTTGATAATATGGAATCTCCTTGGGGTAAGGCAACTTTTACAGTATTTAAAAATGGAGAAAAAGTTGAAAATCAAATTACAGATACAAAAAGTTTAAAAGAAGCTATAATGAAAAATCCTGGGAAATTTACATATCCGGCACCACCAGATTTTACTGGAAGTGCATTTGTAAGAAATATTATATATGATACTGTAGGGTATGAAAAAGTAGCCAACTTACCTGAAGATGAAAAACAAGTCAAAGAAGCTATACAACCGGCAATTGACTATTTAAATGAAATTAAACCATATTTATGGAATAAAGGAAAGACATATCCATCAACTATAGCTCAATTAAATAATATGTATTCAGACAATGAAGTTTATTTTAGTATGAGTTATTCACCTAATGAGGTTAAAGGAAAAATTGATTCAGGTGAATTTAATAAAAATACTCAGTTTATAAATTTTGATAAAGGAAACATATCAAACACTCACTTTTTAGCAATACCTAAAAATGCAAAGAATAAAGCAGGATCTATGGTTTTAATAAATTACTTAACTAGTATAGATGCTCAAGCTTCTAAGAGTAATCCTAAAAACTGGGGAGATATGACTATATTAGATTTAAATAAAGTGCCATCTGAAGATAGAAGTAAATTCAAATCTTCAATAGATATTAAAAATCCTGTACCTGAAATTAAAGCTAGCTTAGTACCTATAATTGAAAAAATTTGGATTGAAGAGGTAGCCAATAGCAATGAGTAAGTTTAAACCTTACTTATATATAGCTCCTGTAGCTATATTATTAATAACTATAATAGGAATGGGGATTTTTACATGTATTTGTCAAAGTTTAGGATATTTTCCTCAAATAGGAATGACAGATATAACCTTAAGTTATTACAAAGAATTATTAAGTGATAAACAGTTTGTAGAATCAATTTATATAAGTTTAAGAACTGCTTTAATATCTTCTATTATATCTGTTTTAGTGGGCGTTATTTTAGCGTACTTTATTTCAAAAGAAAAGTTTTCTAAGTTTAGATATTTTTTGATAAATTTACCTATAATAGTTCCTCACATTGTAGTTATACTACTGACTTTTGCTATTTTTTCAAAATCAGGTATAATATCTAGGATATTATATAATCTAGATTTAATAAGTGATTCAAACCAATTTATAAGTTTAGTTAATGATAAATATGGAATAGGTATAATACTTGTTTATATTTATAAAGGGATACCTTTTATAGCGTTGACAACTTATAATATTTTAAAAAGTTTAGATAAAAACTTAGAAGATGTAGCTAGAAACTTAGGAGCAAATAATGTTCAAGCTTTTAAATTTATCATATTGCCACAAATTATTCCAAGTATTATATCTTCTTTTATAATAATTTTTGCATTTTCATTTGGTTCATTTGAAGTTCCTTATTTAATAGGTGCAACAAGTCCAAAAGCATTACCTGTAAATGCATACTTATACTATATAGGATCAGATTTAACTAAAAGACCTATTTCTATGGCTATGAATACAGTATTAGCAGGTATAAGTTTTATATTATTAATAATTTATGATACTATATTTAAAAAAATATATAAGTATAAATTGTAGGTGATAAAATGAGTAAAAAATTAAAAAAATTAATTGTTAATATTATTTTACTTACACTTATATTACCATTAGGAATTCTTTTTATATGGGCTATTACATCTTCATGGGTATATCCAAATTTAATTCCAAATGAATTTTCATTAAGGGGTTTTGAGTACATACTAAATGAAGAAAATATAAAAGTTTTATTAAATAGTATATTTATTTCAATAGTGGTAGTTATAATAACTTTAATAATTAGTATACCTGCGGCTAAAGCAATAGCATTATATGAATTTAAAGGGAAAAAATTTTTTGAATTATTGATATTATCACCAATAATAATTCCAATGATTTCAGTTGCTATGGGAATTCAATTAATTTTTATTAAGTTTGGGATAGCCAACACTTTAACCGGAGTTATTCTTATAAATATAATACCTTGTATACCTTATGGAGTAAGGATAATTGCTGATGTATATAAATTAATTGGGGCTAAATATGAGATACAGGCTAGTATGTTAGGAGCTAAAAAAATAGATACACTTAGATATGTTACTATACCGCTTATATTGCCAGGAATAATAGGGGCATCTAGCATGTGCTTTATAATTTCCTTTAGCCAATATTTTTTAACCTTGCTAATAGGAGGAGGAAGTGTAATAACTTATCCTTTATTGATGTTTCCTTATATACAAAGTGGGGATAGAATATTAGCATCTATGTATAGTATAGTCTTTATTATAATCAGTTTAATTGTAGTTATGTTAATGAAAAAATCACTAGAAAAATATTATAATAAGGAGAATTAAGATGGCATCTGTTAAAATAGTAAATTTAACTAAAAGTTTTAACAATGTAAATGTATTAAATAGTATCAATCTAGATATTAATCAAGGTGAATTTATTACACTTTTAGGTAAATCAGGATGTGGTAAAAGCACAACTTTAAAGTTAATAGCAGGACTTATAAGTCCAGATAAAGGAGATATATTATTTGACAAAAATTCTATATTAAATCAAAAAACTCAAGAGCGACAAGCTGTTATAGTATTTCAAGATTATTCTTTGTTTCCACATATGAATGTCTTTGAAAATATAGAATTTGGATTGAAAATGAAAAAGATAGAAAAAAAAATAAGACAGAAAAAAGTAATGGAGCTTTTGGAACTTGTTAAACTCGATGGATTTGAAAAAAAGTTTCCTAGCGAATTATCTGGTGGTCAAAAACAAAGAGTTGCAATAGCTAGAACATTGGCGGTAAATCCAAAAGTATTATTATTAGATGAACCTTTTTCAAGTTTGGATATAAATTTAAGGAATGAGATGAGAAGCTTCATTTTAGAATTACAAAAAAAATTAAATATAACCACTATATTAGTAACTCATGATAAGGAAGAGGCTTTGATGATGAGTGATAAAATTGCGGTTATGATAGATGGAAATATAGCTCAATTTGATTCTCCTATGAATTTATATGAAAAGCCTATATCTAAAGATATTGCAAATGTATTTGGCCAACGAAACTACTTAAAAGGAAGAATAAAAAATGGAATTTTCATTTCAGATATATTTGATATTGAGTTAAAAGGCCATGAAAATATAGATAATATTGAACTTATGATATCTAGAGAAGATGTAAAAATTCATAATAAAAAAATTTATGGATTAAAGGGTATTATATCTAAAAAAACTTATGCAGGAGATATAACATACTACGAAATCGATGTAAAAACTAAAACAATAATTTCAAGTTCAAGTGAAAGTTTTTACAATATAGGTGATGAAGTTAGTATAGATATAAAGCCTAAAAATATAATTTACTTTAAAAACAATTTAAAAAAATAAAAATAAGAGTTATATTAATAATATAACTCTTATTTTTTATAAGTATAGTTAGGGTATTATAAGTATATTTTGAAAGAGGTTAAAGATATGAAGATAAACAGAATAAAAGAATTAAAGCCACTAGTTCAGACTAGGTTTTTAAATATGTATGATGCTAAATATGAAAATAAAAATGGAAATGAAAAAAGTTGGATGATAGCATCTAGAAAAGGGTATGAAGTTTTAGCAGATAAATATTTTAATGGTAAATCTGATGAAGTTGATGCTGTTGTAATAGCGACCTTTCACGAAGAATCTAAAAGTTTAGTATTAGTTAGACAATTTAGAGTACCTCTAAATGATTATGTATATGAACTTCCAGCAGGCTTAGTTGATGATAATGAAGATTGTGCTATTACAATAAAAAGAGAATTAAAAGAAGAAACAGGCTTAGATATTATAAAAATTAATGATCGATTAGGAAGCAAACAATTATACTTATCGCCTGGTATGACAGAAGAAAGTGCAAGTTTAGTTTACTGCACATGTAGTGGGGATTTAAGTACAAAATATCTTGAAGAAGATGAAGATATTACTCCCATACTTGTAAATAGAGATGAAGCTAAAAAATTATTAAATAAAAGTGAAAAGATGGATATTAAGGCTTTTATGGTACTTCAAAGTTTTGCTTTGTTTGGAGAAGAAATATTTACATGTTAGAATTATTAGTAGATATAAATATATTGTTAATAGTCTATTAAAAATAAAATTTTCTAGAAAATATTATATATAGACTTTAAAAAGTATATAATCTAATAATATGGAATTCAAAATTATTTTAATATAAAAAAGTAGGATTATATGAGTATATTGACTGGAAATAATCAATGGTATATAATACCACTTGTATGAGGAAATAAATTATTCCCAGACAAATATATTTAATATTTGGAGGATGGACATGGACATAAGAGGAACTAAAACTGAACAAAATTTAGTTACTGCATTTGCTGGAGAGTCTGAAGCTACAAATAAATATACATATTATGCTTCAAAGGCTAGAAAAGAAGGTTATAATAAAATAGCTGACTTTTTTGAAGAAACAGCTAATAATGAAAGAGCTCATGCAAAAATGTGGTTTAAGTTAATTCATGATGGAATAGGCACAACTGAAGAAAACTTAAGAGATGCAGCGGCAGGAGAGCACTATGAATGGGTTGATATGTATGAGAAATTTGCAAAGGAAGCTGAGGAAGAAGGATTTTTAGAAATTGCATTTTTATTAAGAGGTGTTGGCTCTATAGAAAAGCAACATAATAAAAGATATAATGAATTACTTGAGGCCTTAGAGGCTAATAAAATCTTTGAAAAAGAAGAAACAATGGAGTGGAGATGTCAAAATTGCGGGCATATACACAAGGGTACAAATGCTCCAGAGGTATGTCCTATATGTAAACATCCAAAAGCATTTTTTGAAGTTAAATGCGATGAATTTTAATATACAATTTTTTTATTTTTAATACAATACTTTTAATTAAGAAGAAAATATACATAAATAAAAAAATAGATCTTGATTTAAATCAAGATCTATTTTTGCTTTCATAGATTTGATGTTAATTCATTTATAACTTGTGAAACACTTTGCAATTTATCTATTTTATAGGCATTGCTACCGCAGAATAAAAGTCCATTTTCAGTATCACCACGAACTGCATCTATAAGTGCTTTAGATATACAGTAAGGAGTACTATCTGGATTACAAGGGATTAAGCAATTGTAGCATTTTGTAATTTTTACTTTATCATTGGAAACAGATTTTATAAATTTATTTTCAATAGCACGTCCGGGCATACCAACAGGACTTTTAACTATTTTAATGTCTTTTTCATCAGCGTTTACGTAGGTCATCTTAAAATTATAAGATGCATCACATTCATGAGTTGCTACAAATTTTGTTCCAACTTGAACTCCACTAGCTCCCATATCTATGTACTTTTTTACATCATCTCCAGTAAAAATTCCACCAGCGGCTACAACTGGTATATGTCTATTAAATTTATCTCCATAATTTTTTGCTATGTCTAGTATTTTAAGAAACTCACTATCATAATCTATACTATCTATATTTTCGAGTTCTTCATTATGATAACCTAAGTGTCCACCGGCTTTAGGGCCTTCAACTACTATCATATCTGCTGTAACATTATTTTTTCTATCCCACATTTTTAATATGACACTTAAGGCTTTAGATGTAGATACTATAGGAGCTATTTTAACAGAACTATCTTTAACTAATTTAGGAAGAGCAGTTGGAAGACCAGCACCAGATATAATTAAATCAACTCCAGACTCTATGCAAGTTCTTACGTGTTCTTCATAGTAGTTCATGGCTACCATAAGATTAACTCCTATTATTCCCCCTTTTGAATTTTCTTTCGCTTTTAATATGTGTTTTTTTAAAGCTCTTAAATTTGCTTTAAGTGGATTTATTTCAAAATCATCTTCATCATAACCAACTTGTGCACCTGAGATAACTCCTATTGCGCCACAAGATGCTACAGCTGATGCAAGTGATGACCTAGATACTCCTACGCCCATACCACCTTGAATTATTGGTACTTTAGCTATTAAATCTCCTATAATCAATGGTTTCATTTATTTCCTCCAAAAAACTATTTCACTAGATGGTTATATTAAGTATTAGTACCTAGTGATAATTAGATTATACTATAAAAATAAAAATAATCAATTATTATTTTTTATTATAAAGAAAGAGACTTTTAAATAATTTATTTAAAAGTCTCTTTCTTTTAATCAGACTTAGTAGATGCGAATTCTGGGTTTATTTTATTTTTACTATTAATATTTACTACAGCTTTGTTTTTCCAATAACCCTTTTTATAGTAAATTCCAGTAACTATTAAACCAACACACCAACCAATAGGAATACCCATCCATATGCCGTTAACTCCATAAAAAGAGGATAGTAAATAGGAAGCTGGTATTCTGGCAATCCATAAAGATATCATAGAACTAATCATTGCAAACATTGAGGCACCGGCACCTCTAATTGCACTAGTTAACATAAATGAAGTACCTATAAGGAAGAAGAATGGGCCTATAGTAAGTAAGTAACGGCAACCTATAGAAACAACTTCAGGATCGGTATTAAATAATTTAATTAGATTTTCTTTAAATAAGAAAAATATAATAATAACAAACAAAGAAATTGAAAGTGACATATTTATAGATGATTTTACTCCTTTTTTAACTCTATCCACCTTATTTGCACCAATATTTTGAGCTACAAAAGTTGATACGGCACTACCTAAATTCATAATAGGTAGTGAAATAAAAGTTTCTATTTTAGAACCAGCACCAAAGGCAGCCATTGCAGAAGTTCCATAGCTATTAACTAAAGATTGAAGAGTTATATTACCAATAGAAAAAAGAGTTTGTTGTATAGCTGAAGGCAATCCTAATTTTAAACCTGTCTTAAAAATTTCTAAGTCATATTTAAGATTTCTAACTTTAATTTTTAAGACCTCGTGTTTTCTATTAAGATATAATACGCTAAATATAAATGCAACTGCTTGAGCTATTATAGTAGCTAAGGCAACTCCATTTACTCCCATATTAAAATAAATTATGAATACTATATCTAGGATAATATTTAATATTGTAGCAATTATTAAAAAATATAAAGGGTTAGTGGAATCTCCAAGGCCTCTTAAAATTGCGCAAATTGAATTGTATCCAGTTGAGAATAATGTTCCTGCAAATATAATGATAAGATATCCTTTGGAAAGATCAAAAATTTCACTTGGGGTGTTCATAATTTCAAGAATTTTACCACTAAAAAATACTCCTATAAAAGTTATAAAAAATGATGCGATAAATATAAATACATAAGTGGTATCTATTGCGGATTTTACTTTTTCCATATTTTTAAATCCATAGTATTGAGATATTAAAATAGAAAAGCCTAAAGTTATTCCCATTAAAAAAGATGTTAATAAAAACATTATTGGATTTGCACCAGAAACTGCTGCCATCGCACTTTTACCAACAAATCTTCCTACTATTATGCTGTCTGCTGTATTGTATAGCTGTTGAAACAAACTTCCAATAAGCATTGGTAGAGCAAAGTTAAAAATACATTTACTTTCTTTTCCAACTGTTAAATCTTTCATTAAAATTTCACCACATTTCATATAAAAAATTAATCGCTAATAATATATTAACAAAAATTTAGAATATTCTCTACAATATGGACCATTCAAATGAAAATATTTTAAGAAAATTTATTATTTTAAAAATTTTAATATAGATAAAATTTAAAATGTATAATATAATTAGATACAAATTAAAATTTTAAGACATTAAATTTCACAGGGGAGGAAAAGGTTTTGGAGATAGGTGAATTAAAAAACTTAGCAAAATCACAGATGAAAGGTAACACAGGAATACTAATAATTTCAAATTTAATATTTACAGTACTTACAATGTTAATACCAATAATACAGATTATATCTAACACTGAATTAAATTCAGTTTTAAAGTTTATAATAATGATATTAGTTCAGCCACTATTTTTAGGTATAGCATATATACATTATAATTGTACTTTAGATGGACAGGTTGTTAAATTAGCAGATTTATTTTATGGATACAGGGAAAACCTAAAGCGTCAAGGGATTGTATACGTAATAAAAAGTATGATAACATATTTAATGACTTCATCTTTGGTAACACTAGCAACAACTATAATCATGATACTTAAGCCTAATCAGGCAGTGGTTCCAATTATAATGGCTATAGTTATATTCATACCATCATTTATACTACAAACTTATCTTTCTCAAATATATTATATAATGGTATGCAATAAGGAACTTAAGGGAACTGAAGTTTTAAAAGATAGTATGCTAATGATGAGAGGAAGATTAATTGAATATATAGGAATAACTTTAAGCTTTGTACCTTGGTTAATATTAGATATATTTACTTTTAAATTAGCATCTATATGGGTTAACCCATATAAAAACCAAACTTTAGCAAATTATTTTAACAAAGTAAAAAAAGAATACTATAAAAAAAGCGAAAATGTTATTGCCTAAAATTAAAATATAAAGAGGCGAGATTATGATAGATATAACTTTATTAGGGTGTGGAGGAAGTATGCCTACACCAGATAGATATCTTTCTTCAACACTTATAAGTTATAGAGGAAGAAAAATACTAATTGATTGTGGAGAGGGAACACAGGTTTCTATGAAGATTGTAAATTCTGGATTTAAATCTATTGACTACATTTGTATAACTCATATACATGGAGACCATATAATAGGATTACCTGGATTATTATCGACTATTGGAAATAGTGGAAGAGAAGAACCCCTCACAATAATAGGACCAGAAGGTATAAAAGAAGCGGTAGATGCCTTTATGGTAATAGTAAGAGATCTTCCATATGAATTAAGAGTTATAGAAAATCCAAAGGAAGATATAATTGTAAATAACAATTATATTTGTAAAGATATTATAATATCAACACTAGAGGTAGATCACTCAACACCTTGCATAGCTTATAGCTTTTATATAAAGCGAAAGGCTAAGTTTGACTTAGAAAAAGCTATTTCGAACAATGTTCCAAAAGAACTTTGGAATAAACTTCAAAATGGAAGAGATATAAGAGTTGAAGATACATTATATACAAAAGACATGGTTATGGGACAACCTAGGAAAGGATTAAAAGTAAGTCTTGTAACAGACACAAGACCTAATAAAGCTATTGAACAATTTGTAAAAAACAGTGATTTATTAATATGTGAAGGTATGTATGGTGATAATAGTGATATAGATAGAGCTATAAAAAATAAACATATGGTTTTTAGTGAAAGTGCAAATATTGCAAAAGACTCTCAATCAGAAATGCTTTTATTAACTCATTATAGCCCTATATTAAAAGATCCAAGTATTTATATAGAAAATGCAACTAATATATTTGAAAATACTATATTAGGAATGGATAGATTAAATATAAACTTAGTATTTAAAGAATAGTAATAATTATTACTATTCTTTTTGTTTTTATTAGGGTAATTTGGGTATATTTAAAATAAGATTTAATTATGGAGGAATGAAATGAATTATATAAATATAGATAATAATAAATTAAAGGAATTAGTAAAAGAATCAGATACTGTATTAATAGATATAAGAACAAAAGAAGAGTTTGAAGAAGGAAATATTTTAGGATCTATTAATATACCTCTTCAAAACTTAATGTATGATATTGATGAAATAGAGGAATTTAAAAATAAGAATGTTATTGTGTATTGTAGAAGTGGACATAGAAGTATAACTGCTTGTAATTTATTAGAAATAGAAGGATTTAAAAACATATACAATTTAGAAAAAGGAATAATTGAATTTAATTAAAAATGACTAAGGATTTATAAATCCTTAGTCATTTTTTTTGATTTTAAATCATCAATTTTAAATCCAAAATTTTTATAATAATCAACAAGTCTATCGTTATTAGCATGAAGAACAATCTTATTATAACCTTTGTTTTTAGCGAGCTCATAACTTGAATATAATAACTTATGAGCTATACCCATTCCTCTAAATTCTTTTTTTACAGCTATATTAGATATATAATATTCATTTTTAGCACACTCTTTATAAAAAATATAACAAATAGTATCTAATAAAAATTTAAATTTAAAATTAAGTTTTTTTTCCATTTTAATAAGATTAAAATCTGATACAAGTGTTTCTTTTTTTATGTTTTTTCCACCCAAAGATAATATAAATCCACAAAACTGATTTTCTTTTTTACAAACAAGGATATTGTTTAATTTAAATCTAGTATTAGTAGTATTTAAAAGGATATTAAGCTTTTCTTTTTGATCTGCTTCTGTACCATAACCCCATTCATAATTTGGATTTAACTCTGTTTCATAAATCAAATCAATTATACTTTTAATATCTTCTACTTCAGCAATTTTTACAATATATGAATCCAAAATTTCAGCCCTTTCAAATTTGTTTATAATAGTATACACTTAAAATTAAAAAAAATCATTAAAATATAAAATGATTTGCATGTAACTTAAAAAAATGTGTGCATTTCATTGAAAACGATGTCAGCAAGTGGTAAAATTTATTTAGACAAATAAATAACAAAATGTAAATGAAAAATAAATTAATATATTATAGGTATAGTTAATAAGCTAATAAAGGAGATTATTAGTTAATCTCCTTTAAGAATATAAAAATTAAAATAGGGGGCTTTAACATGATCAAAGAAAGACTAGCTAAACTTAGAGAATACATGAGTGAAAAAAATATTGATGCTTACATAATACCATCATCAGATAATCATCAGAGTGAATATGTAGGAGATCATTTTAAATGTAGAGAGTTTATATCAGGGTTTACAGGATCAGCAGGTACTGTAGTAGTAACTATGGAAGAAGCCGGACTATGGACTGATGGTAGATATTTTATACAAGCTGAAAAAGAGTTAGAAGGAAGTACTATAAAGCTATTTAAAATGGGAGAAGAAGGTGTTCCTACTACTGAGGAGTATTTATATGAATCTCTAAAAGAAGGTAAAACATTAGGCTTTGATGGTAGAGTTATATGTGCAAAAGAAGGAATTAATTTAGAAAAAAAATTAGCTAAGAAGAATATAAAAATAGTTTATGATTATGATTTAGTTGGTATGATATGGAATGATAGACCTGATTTATCAACAGCTAAAGCATTTTTATTAGATGTTAAATATGCAGGGGAAACATTTAGTTCTAAATTAAATAGAGTAAGAGAATCTATGAAAGAAAAAAATGCAAATGTTCATGTTATAACAACATTAGATGATATAGCATGGTTATTTAATATAAGAGGAGGAGATGTTAAATTTAATCCTGTAGTATTATCTTATGCATTAATAACATTAGATAAAGTTTACTTATTTTTAGATAAAAGCAAATTAAATGAAGAAATATTAAATGAGTTATCAAAAGAAAATGTAGAAATTAAACCTTACAATGATATATATGAATTTATAAAAACTTTAGATAAAAATGATAAAATACTTCTTGATTCAACTAAAATAAACTATGCTATATTAAATAATATACCAAGTGAAGTTGAGAAAGTAGATGAATTTAACCCTACAATGTTTATGAAAGCTCAAAAAAATCCAATTGAGTTAGAAAATATAAGAAATAGCCATGTAAAAGATGGGGTAGCATTTACTAAATTTATGTATTGGCTAAAAAATAATGTAGGAAAAATAGAAATATCTGAATTAAGTGCATCTAAAAAATTAGAAGATTTAAGACGTGAACAAGAAGGGTTTATAGAACCAAGTTTTGGAACTATAGCAGGATATAGAGATCATGCAGCTATGATGCATTATAGTGCAACAAAGGAAAGTGATGCTAAACTAGAAGCAAGTGACTTATTCTTAATAGATTCAGGTGGACAGTATTTTGATGGAACTACAGATATAACTAGAACTATAGCTTTAGGAAAAATAAATGATGAGCTTAAAAAACATTTTACAGCTGTTGCTAGAGGGATGATAAATCTTTCAATGGCTAAATTCTTATATGGAGTTAGAGGATATAACTTAGACATATTAGCAAGAAGACCAATGTGGAATATGGGTATAGATTATAAGTGTGGGACAGGTCATGGTATAGGATTCTTATTGAATGTTCATGAAGCACCAAACGGATTTAGATGGAGAATAATTCCAGATAGATTTGATAGTGCTGTTTTAGAAGAAGGAATGGTAACAACTAATGAGCCGGGAATATATGTAGAAGGTTCTCACGGAATAAGAACTGAAAATGAGTTAGTTGTTAGAAAAGCAGAAAAAAATGAATATGGACAATTTATGGAGTTTGAAGTTGTTACTCTTGCTCCAATAGATTTAGATGCTATAGATCCAGAAGAAATGAATAAAGAAGAAAAAGCATACTTAAATTGGTATCACGAATTAGTATACAATAAGGTATCACCATTCTTAACAGAGGATGAAAAGGCTTGGTTAAAAGAATATACTAAAGCAATATAATAAATATCATATAAGTAGCACATGATTTTAAAATCATGTGCTATTTTTTTATTAATAAATTAGAAAAATATTAAAATTATTTAAGTTGTAGAGAAATCAAACAGTTAAAAATTGTTAGAGTTTTCACTATCTAATAAAAAATTTTAAAAATAAGAAAAATTTTGTAAATATATTGAAAACGATGTCATGGCATGGTAATATTATAAAAGGAAATTGATATGTATAAAATTTATATTAAATAATAAGGGGGCTTATTATGATAAGGGGAAGAATAGAAAGTCTAAGAAAGAACATGAAAGAACATGGTATAGATGCTTATATAATACCATCTTCTGATAACCACCAAAGTGAATATGTTGGAGAATTTTTTAAATCAAGAGCATATATATCAGGATTTACAGGTTCAGCAGGGGTATTAGTTGTGACTATGGAAGAAGCAGGATTATGGACAGATGGTAGATATTTCATACAAGCAGAAAGTCAGTTAAGAGATACTGGAATTAAGCTTTTTAAAATGGGAGAAGAAGGAGTTCCTACTACTGAAGAATATATAGTTAATACTATGAAGGAAAACTCAGTGTTAGGGTTTGATGGTAGATTAATATCTGCAAAAGAAGGTAACGAGTTAAAAGAAAAGCTAAGAAGTAAAAATGTTAGCATAAAATATGAATATGATTTAGTAGATAAAGTTTGGGAGGATAGACCTTCATTATCAGGTGAAAAAGCATTTTTATTAAATATTAAGTATGCAGGAGAAACTTTTAGTTCTAAATTAAAAAGACTGAGAGATGAAATGAAGTTAAAAGGTGCAAATGTACATGTTATAACAACCCTTGATGATATAGCTTGGTTATTTAATATTAGAGGGAGAGATGTAAAATACACTCCAGTTGTTTTATCTTATGCATTAATAACTTTAGATGAAGTTTATTTATTTATAAATGAAGATAAATTAAATGAAGAGATAATAACTGAGCTATCAAAAGAAAATGTAATAATAAAGCCTTATGACAGTATATATGAATTTGTTAAATCAATAAATTTAGATGAAAAAATATTATTAGATGAAAATAAAGTTAGTTATTCAATATATAATAATTTACCGAGAGAAGTCAAAAAGATAAATGGATTTAATCCTACTATGAACTTCAAAGCAGTAAAAAATAATATAGAATTAGAAAATATAAGAAACAGCCATTTAAAAGATGGTGTAGCATTTACCAAGTTTATGTATTGGCTAAAAACGAATATAGGTAAAATCGAAATTTCTGAAATTAGTGCATCTGAAAAATTAGAGGAATTAAGACGTGAACAGGAAGGATTTATAGAACCTAGTTTTGCCACTATAGCAGGATATAGAGACCATGCAGCTATGATGCATTATAGTGCTACAAAAGAAAGCGATTATAAATTAGAGCCTAAAGATTTATTTTTAATAGACTCAGGTGGCCAATATTATGATGGAACTACAGATATAACTAGAACAATTGCACTTGGAGAGATAAGTAGTGAGCTTAAAAAACATTTTACAGCTGTTGTTAGGGGTATGATAGATTTATCAATGGCTAAATTTTTATATGGGGTAAAAGGATATAATTTAGATATATTAGCAAGAAGACCAATGTGGAATATAGGATTAGATTATAAATGTGGAACAGGACATGGAGTAGGTTTCTTAGGTACTATTCATGAGGCACCAAATGGATTTAGATGGAGAATAAATCCTCAAAGATTAGAAACAGCAACTCTTGAAGAAGGAATGGTAACAACTAATGAACCAGGAATATATATAGAAGGTTCTCATGGAATAAGAATAGAAAATGAATTAATTACTAAAAAAGCAGAAAAAAATGAATATGGTCAATTTATGGAGTTTGAAGTTGTAACATTTGCTCCAATTGATATAGATGCAATTGACGTAAATGATCTAAATAGAGAAGAGAGGGAGTATTTAAATAATTATCATAAGTTAGTTTATAAAAATATATCTCCTTATTTAGAAGAAGATGAAGTTCAATGGTTAAAGAATTATACTAAAGAAATTTAAAAATAATAATAAAGTAGCTTTGCTTTCAAAGCTACTTTACTATAAATATCATTTTAAGGGGGATTTGACAAATGGCAAATACAACATCTTCGCCTGCGAAGCATCCTAAAGGATTGTATACTTGTGGGTTAACTTTTACTTTTGAAAGATTCGCATATTACGGATCTAAAACATTACTGTTATTATTTTTAGCAGAAATGGTAGCAAAGGGTGGTCTAGGTATAGACTATGCTGATGCAACAGCTATAGCAGCAAATTTAGCAGCATTTACTTATTTAGCACCTATATTTGGGGGAATGATATGTGATAGATGGATAGGAGCTAGATATTGTGTAATTATAGGTTCGGTTATAATGGCAGCAGGGTATGCATTAGGATACTTTGCAACTAGTGTAATTTGGGTTCATGCAATGATAATTTTAATTTCGATAGGTACTGGTTTCTTTAAGGGAAATTTAAATGCACTAGTAGGGGAACTATATGATGATAACACTAGAAAAGATGCAGCGTTTTCAATATTATATACATTTGTTAATTTAGGTTCATTTATAGGATCTTTAACTATAGGTATATTATATACAAAAACTTTTGCGGTTATAGATAATGGTCATTTAGTTGAATATGGATTTAGACAATGTTTTATGTTGGCAGCTATAGTTATGCTTTTAGGTGGATTATTATTTACATGTACTATGAAGTATTTAGGGGAAGCTGGAAAATATCCTCAAAAAATGCTTGATAAGCAAGTTGGAAAAACTAACAGTGGTAAAGCTGGAAAAACTGGAAAAACTGGAAAAACTGGAGATAGACCTTTAACTAAGAGAGAAAAAGATAGAGTAAAAGTAATATTCATATTATCATTTTTCTCAATTTTCTTCTGGGTGTTTTATAACCAAGCAGGTTCTTCATTAACTTTATATATGAAAGATTATGTAAACATGTATGTAGGAAGCTTTGAGATACCTGTAATGTGGATAGAAACTGCATTAAATGGATTTTTATGTGTAGCTTTAGGACCTGTTATGGCAGCTATATGGACTAAATTATCTAAAAGAGAAAAGGGCGATTTAAGTATGGCTCAAAAAATCGCTTTAGGATATGCATTTTTAGCAGTAGCATTTGGATTTGTTATAGCGGCTGAATTTGTAAGAGGAGTAGGATCACCTGCTACTGTTAAGGCTAGTGTTTTATGGTTAGTATTCTTTGTAATATTCCAAACAATAGGAGAAATGTGTTTCTCTCCACTTGGAAACTCATTAGTAAGCAAAATAGCACCAGCTAAATATTTATCATTACTTATGGGAGTTTGGGCATGTGCTACATTCTTTGCAAATAAAGCAGCAGGATATGTACAAATGATAATAGACAAGATGGGTCTTATGCAAACATTTATAGCAATACCTGTAATATTAATAGTTGGAGTATTTATAATCTTAACATTTAATAAAAAGTTAACTAATATGATTGGCGATGACGAAAGTTCAGATGAAGTTATTGCTTAGTATTAAACATCAGTAATCTTAGATTACTGATGTTTTTTATTTATAGAATTTAGATAATTTAATATAAAAAATTATATATTACATACATATTTTATATAAATTAAGATTTTATGAATATTTTAATTAACAAAAAGCATAAAAATATAAAATATTTACACAAAAGTACAAATACATAATTTATATAAAATATTAAAATATAAGTAAGAAAATATATAGTTTAAATACGAGGGGGGTATTAGGGAATGAAAAAAATTACTGTGGCTATAATTGGTGCTGGAGCAAGAGGAATGTATGCTTATGCACCATATTTTAAACAACATGAGGAACTAGGGCGAGTAGTTGCTGTTGCAGAGCCTCATGATACAAGAAGAGAGATATGCGTTAAAGAACATAGTATAGATGAAAAAAATATATTTAGAAGTTGGGAAGATTTATTAAAAGAAGATAAATTAGCAGATGCTATAATAATTGCTAATAATGATGAATCCCATTATGAGCCTACTAAACTTGCACTTGAAAAAGGATATCATGTACTTCTTGAAAAACCTATGTCAAATAAATTAGAAGATATAGTAAGATTAGGAGAACTTGCTAAGCAATACCAAAATCAAGTATTTATGATTTGCCATGTACTTAGATATACTACTTTTTTTTCTAAATTAAAAGAAATCGTTGAAAGCAAAGAACTAGGAGACTTAGTAAGTGTACAACACAATGAAAATATAGGATATTGGCACTTTGCACATTCGTTCACTAGAGGTAATTGGAGAAATAGCAATGAAACAAGTCCTTTGATACTTGCAAAGAGCTGTCATGATATGGATATATTATTATGGCTAACAGGTAAAAAGTGTAAAAATATATCATCTTTTGGTCATTTAACCCATATGAGAGATAAAAACTTTAAAGATGGAATGGCTGATAGATGTCTTGACTGTAAAGTAGAAGAGAAATGTCCATATTCAGCAAAGAAATTATACTTATCAGAAAATCCTATATTTGCAAAAGTTGTACATCCTAAACCAACAAAGAAAAATTTAGAAATAGCTTTGAAAACAGGACCTTATGGAAGATGCGTATATAAGTGTGATAATAATGTAGTAGACCATATGGTAACTATTCTTGAATTTGAAGATGATATAACAGCCACTTTTAATTTATCGGCATTTACAGAAGATTGTAATAGAACTATAAAGTTAATGTTTACACATGGAGAAGTTGGAGGAAACCATATTAAAAATACAATAGAAGTTAAAAAATTTGAACATTTTGGACAAAATACAATAAAAACTATAATACCTGAAGAAGTTGAAGGTGGTCATGGCGGTGGAGACTATGGAATAATGAAAGAGTTTGTGAAATTAGTTGCTGAAAATGGAGGTGAAGGAAGGACTAGTGCAACTAAGTCTGTTGAAAGTCATATAATGGCATTTGCAGCAGAATATTCAAGATTAAACAAAGAAGTAGTTAATATAGATAAATTCTGGAATGAAGCTATAGGAAAATTGTAAAAATAATAAGATAAGATAAAATTAAAAATGATTTATCAAAATAAGTATTAATTTTGATAAATCATTTTTTTATTTTATTTGAAATTTATAGAAAATATAATTTTGGCTTGTTCGTTAAATGGGTTTTCCCATCTATGATTTGTGCCAGGAGGAAGAGTTACACTATCTCCAGATTCTAATATAAATTCATCATCTTCTATATAAATTTTTATTTTTCCTTCTAAGACGTATGCAAGTTCTATTGATTTATGAGACATTAACTCATTTGATATTTGAGAGTATGGTATTAAATTTACTATTGCAAATTCAACAGAATTGGCAGATTCAGGAGAAAGAATCTCAAAGACTATATCGTTATTTTTAGTAAATATTACTTTACGCCTAGAATCTTTTCTTACAATTAAATCTTTGTTATTAACTTCATCAATAAAAAATGAAAACAATGGAACATCCAAAGCCTTAGATATGGCCTTTATAGTGTTTAATGATGGATTTGATAAACCTCTTTCTAATTGACTTAATAAAGATGGAGTAACATCTGCTAGTTTAGCTAAGTCTCTGATACTTAAGTTTTTTTCTTTTCTTAGATGTGATATTTTTTCACCTATATCTATATTATCCATATATAATTCCTTTCTTAACAATTTATATATTTAAATTATATCAAAAAATAGAATTGACAGAAAGTGTTTACTTTGTTATATTATATTTAACAAAAGTGAAATATATTTAACACATCGGGGGGATGAAAATTGAATGTACAAATTAGTACTTTAGGAGCAATAGTTGGATTATGTATGGCTATATTTTTGATTATAAGAAAGTTTCAACCAGTGTATAGCTTAATGCTAGGAGCATTAGTAGGAGGACTTGTAGGAGGACTTAACTTAACTGAAACTGTTGAAGTAATGATGAGTGGAGCTAAGGATATCTCACCTTCTATACTTAGAGTATTAACATCTGGAGTATTAGCTGGGATACTTATAAAAACTGGTGCAGTTGATAAAATATCTGAAGAGATTATAAGAGTTCTGGGGAAAAAACATGCTATACTTGCCCTAGCTTTATCAGCTATGATTTTAGCAGGGGTTGGAGTTAATTTGGATGTGGCTATTATAACTGTATCACCGATTGCTTTATCTATAGGTAAAAAACTAAATTATTCTAAATTAGCTATTTTATTAGCTATGGTTGGAGGTGGAAAGGCAGGAAATATCATATCTCCAAATCCTAATACAATAGCTATATCAGAAAACTTTAATATAGATTTAGCAAAATTAATGTTTGCAAATTTTATACCTTCTATATTTGGACTTATAGTTACTATAATAATATGCAATTTAATTTTATTTAAGGGAGATAAAATACAAGAAGAAGATTTACAAAGTCAAAGAGAGGACTTACCAAGTTTTACTTCAGCTATAATAGGACCTTTAAGTGCAATAATATTATTATCATTAGGGACTTTTACAAAAATTCAAATAGATCCTTTGATAGCACTTCCACTAGGAGGGTTTATAGGCCTTATTTCAATGAAAAAAGTTAAATTTTTTAATGAATATATGTCTTATGGACTAAGTAAAATGATAGGCGTTGCTATATTATTATTAGGAACAGGAACTTTAGCTGGTATAATAAAAAATTCTGAGGTACAACAAACAACTATAAACTTACTTAATATGCTTGATATGCCAGAAGTTTTATTAGCACCTATTTCGGGGATGCTTATGTCATTAGCTACAGCTTCTTCGACAGCAGGAGCAACCATAGCGTCTGCTACTTTTGCAGATACTATAATAGGAGTTGGAATAAGTCCTATTGCAGGAGGAGCTATGATAAATGCAGGATCAAGTGTATTTGAACATTTACCTCATGGATCTTTATTTCATTCAAGTGCAGGCGGTATAAATATGAGAATAGAAGAGAGGTTTAAGCTTATACCTTATGAAATTATTGTAGGGTTTATAATGACTATGGTAAGCACAATCATATATGGCTTATTTTAATAATAAAAAGACTATGTAAATAAATTTTATATAGTCTTTTTATTATTAAGAAAAGTATAAATGGTGTAAAAATACAAGATAATTCAAAAAAGTTGAAAAATATAGATATATATAGTATAATTTGTGTAAACAAAAAAATTATTATTTTTGATTGTTAAAGATAAAACAAAAATTAAATTTTATTTAACAAATCATTTTATTTTTATCTAGAATATCTAAGGAGGGAATACAATGGAGGTTACTACGAGTAGGGAGAACACCATTAATGAGGAAATTTCTAGTGACAAACGAAAGGTAAAAGCTGTAAGCACAGAAACATTTGTGTTTATAGGAGTTTTATTAATTGGGTTTGGATATGTAGGTAGCAAAATGGGGATGGGGCTTATGTTTAAGTCTATAATGAATACAGCCCACGATTTATTATTAAACACTGTATTTTTAATAATGGCATTAGCAGTTCTTGCAGGAGCACTAAGTACACTACTTTCTGAGTTTGGAGTTACATCACTTCTTAATAAATTGTTTGCAGGTTTTATGAAACCGTTATACAACATGCCTGGAGCTAGTATAGCCGGAGCAGTAACTACTTACTTATCAGACAACCCAGCTATAATAGCATTTGCTAATGATAAAAGTTTCACTAAATATTTTAAAAATTATCAAATACCAGCTTTATGTAATTTAGGAACATCATTTGGTATGGGACTTATAGTTACAACTTTTATGATGACTCAGGGAGCAGAATATGTTGCACCTGCATTAGTTGGAAATTTAGCTGCAATTATAGGTAGTATAATAAGTGTTAGGATAATGCTTATATTCACTAAAAAATATTATAATTATAATCCAAAAACTGAAGTAAAGGCATCTGGCAAAATTGATGCTATGGAATATAGAGAAATAAGAAATGGAAGCTTGTTCCAAAGAGTTTTAGATTCTATGCTAGAAGGTGGAAAAAATGGAGTGGAACTAGGTATGGCAATAATACCAGGAGTTTTAGTTGTATGTACACTAGTTATGCTTTTAACATTTGGACCATCAGTAGATCCTAAAACAGGAGCAGAAATTTATACAGGAGCTGCATATGAAGGAATAGCTTTACTTCCTGCTTTAGGTAATAAATTAATGTTTATATTAGGACCATTATTTGGATTTACAAATCCACAAGCAATGGCATTCCCTATAACATCATTAGGTGCAGTTGGAGCTGCAATGAGTTTAGTTCCTAAGTTTATAAGTGAAGGGGTTATAACTCCTAATGATATAGCAGTATTTACAGCAATGGGTATGTGCTGGAGTGGATACTTAAGTACACATGTAGGTATGATGGATGCATTAAATGCAAGAGATCTTACAAGTAAAGCGATAATATCTCATACTATAGGTGGATTATGTGCAGGTATATCAGCACACTTTATATATATACTTATATTCTAAATAAAAAACATTGACATATGTATACTTAAAAGTTGTATAATTTATTTAAATAAATTTTAAAGAGGTGTGTACATATGACAACACAAGAAGAATATAAAAAGTATTTAATGGAATTAGAAGCCTACTACAAGACATTATCCAAAGAGGAGCTAGATGAAATGGAGCATCTTATGGATGATACTGTAGGTGATAGAGTGTGTTTTGATGATGTAGATATATTTAAAGAAGATGTTATAAGAATAATAAATGCGGTTAGATCAAAAACAGAAATATAAAAATAATAAAGGGTTATTTTATGGATTTTATCCATGGAATAACCCTTTATTATTTTTATATTTATTATTTAAATAAAAATATAAAAAAGTGTTTATTTTAAAAAATAAAAGGTATATATCAAACATAAGTTAAATAATAAATAAACAAAAACTTATAAAAATATTAGGAGGGTATATATGGAATTAAAATCACTTGAATTAAAAAAAGATTTATATTGGGTGGGATCGCTTGATCCAAGTTTAAGAGTGTTTGACATAATAATGTATACACCGTATGGAACGACATATAATTCATACGTTTTAAAAGCTAATGAGAAAACGATATTATTTGAGACAGTTAAAGCTAAGCATTTTGACAGTTATTTAGCTAGACTTGAAAGTTTAAATATAGATTTAGAGAAAATAGATTATATAGTAGTTAGTCATACTGAACCAGATCATGCAGGAAGTGTTGAACGAATATTAAAATTATCTCCAAAGGCAAAGGTTATAGCATCCCAAAATGCAATAAATTATTTAAAGGAAATAGTCAACTGTGATTTTAATTATATAAAAGTAGAAGATAATGATGAACTAAAAATTGGCAATAAAACATTAAAGTTTTATTCTGTTCCACTGCTTCACTGGCCAGATACTATATACACATATATAAAAGAAGATGAAGTATTAGTTACTTGTGATTCATTTGGTAGTCATTATAGTTGTGAAGGAATAATAAATACTAAAATAGAAAATAAAGATCATTACATGGAAGCTTTAAGATATTATTATGAGTGTATAATGGGGCCATTTAAACCATATGTATTAAAAGCTATAGATAAAATTAGAGCTTTAAAACTAGATATTATATGCCCAGGACATGGACCAGTATTAGTTGAAAATCCAAGAGAAATTGTAGATATATATGAAAAATGGAGTAAAGAAGAAATTGTAATACCAAGAAAAGATATAACTATTTGTTATGTAAGTGCATATGGTTACACGGAAGAATTAGCTCAAAATATTAAAAAAGGAATAGAGGAGCATAGTGATTACGATGTAAAAATGTATGATGTTATACATCATGATATTGCAGAGATTTTAAATTCTATAACATATTCACAAGGTGTATTATTTGGAACACCTACAATAAATGGAGATGCATTAAAACCTATATGGGATATATTGGTTAATTTAAATCCTATAGTACATGGTACAAAATTAGCAGCAGCTTTTGGATCTTATGGATGGAGTGGAGAAGGAATTCCAAATGTTATGGATAGGTTAAGACAGCTTCGTATGAAAACTATAGAACCATTAGTTGTAAACTTTAAACCAAGTGAAAAAGATTTATATGAAGCTCAGCTTTTAGGTAAAAAGTTTGTTGAGAAAACTATAGATGCTTATACTAAAAAAGAAGGTAGTAAAAAATGGAAATGTGTAATTTGTAATGAAGTATTCGAAGGTGATGAAGCTCCTGATGTTTGTCCTGTATGTGGAGCAAAGCATGACCAATTTATAGAAGTTATAGAAGAAGAAATATCTTATAAAAATGATACAAATGAAAGTTTTGTTATAGTTGGGAATGGAGCAGCAGGGTTTTATGCAGCAGATGCGATAAGAAAGAGAAATAATACAGCTAAAATAACAATGATATCTAATGAAGATGAGCTAACTTATTTTAGACCTGCATTATCTGATTTTATAAATGAAGAAGTTAAAGACAAGGATTTTTATGTAGTTGATAAAAGTTGGTATAATGAAAATAATATAGATGTAATTCTTGGAGTAACTGTAAATAAAATAAATGAAAATTCTAAAAAAGTTAACTTAGATAATAATACTGAAGTTAGCTATGATAAATTGATACTAGCTAATGGTAGTTCTAACTTTATACCACCTATAAAAGGTCATGATTTAGATGGTGTATATACTTTAAGAAATAAATCTGACTTAGAAAAAATTAAAAATAATTTAAATAATGCTAATAAAATAGTAGTAATAGGTGGAGGACTTTTAGGATTAGAAGCTGCTTATGAAATGAAATTAGCACAAAAAGATGTTACAGTTATAGAGGCTATGCCAAACTTACTATCTAAACAATTAGATAAAGATGGAAGTTTAATACTAGAGAATATACTTAAAGAAAATGGATTAAATTTAATGACAAATACGTTTTTAGAAAGTATAGAAGGAGAAGAAAAAGTAACTAAAGTAATATTTAAAGATGGAAGTTATTTAGATGCAGATATGGTTCTTTTCTCAATAGGAGTTAGATCAAACACAAGCATTACAAAAGAAACAAATATAAAGATAGATAAGGGTATAATAGTAGATAAAAATATGAAAACTTCAGTAAATGATATATATGCATGTGGAGATGTTGCTGAAATTGATTCAATGGTTTGGGCAATATGGCCAGCAGCAATAGACATGGGTAAAGTAGCAGGAGCTAATGCATGTGGAGATAATACTTCGTTTAAAGTTGAAAATTATTCTGTAATGCTTGATGTATTTGACACAAAAGTATTCAGCATTGGAGATATAAAGAATTCAAATGGATGTATAAGTTTAAATAATGATAATAAATATAAAAAATTATTCTTTAAAGATGATATTTTAACTGGAGCAATATTTATAAATGATTTAAGTTCAAATGTAAAAACTATAAGCTTGATTTTAGAAAAGGCAAATATAAGTGAAGTAATAAATAGCAATTTATTATAAAAAATATATAAACTACTTTAAAAGAACTGAGTTGAAATTTAAATTAAAGACTATTCTTTTAGAGTAGTTTTTTTATTATTACAAAAAAGTAAGAAATATGTAATACTATAAACCATAAATATATTGTATAATAAGAGAATCAGATAAAAAATATTTAAAAAATCGAATAATCATTTGACAATTATAGGGATGGAGGTTGTCTATGGAGACAAAGAAGTTTTTAAATAAAAACATAATACAATATAGTTTCTTAGTATTTATATTAGGAATAACAAGTTATTTAGTTTATAAAACTTTAGATATAAACATGCTTGGAAAAGTTGTAAAAATGGTAGATAAAAAATTTATATTTTTAGGTATGTGTGCAGTAATAGCTCATATGCTACTTGAAGGTTTAGTTTTAAAAATAGTGATAGATAGTATACACAAAGTTCAAACAAGATTTATAGGGTTTAAGTTAGCAACTATGGGATTTTATTATAATCTAATAACACCTTTTGCATCAGGTAGCCAACCAATGCAAATTTATGTTCTAAATAAATGTAAGATGCCTGCAAGTAAAGCCACAGCGGTTATCATGAACAAATCTATAATATATCAAGTCGTAGTTACTGTTTACTGTTCAATATTAGTATTATTAAATACAACAATATTAAAAGAATTAAGAGGGATTATGCCATTAATTTTAATTGGGATAGCTATAAATGCGTTTACTTTAATTATGTCAATGTTAGTTATATATAATCCAGAAAAAGTAAAGGTTGCTACTAAATTTGTAATAAAGCGTTTAGCTAAATTTAAATTATTTAAGTTTTTAGAAACTAAAATAGATAAAATAGAAAATTTTGCAGATGAATACAGTACTTCTGTTAATTTATTTATAAAAAATAAAAAAGCATTATTTTTAACTACAATTATAACAGTAATTCAATTAAGTGTTTATTTTAGTATTTCATTTTGGATATATAAAGCATTTAATTTAACTGGACACACATATGTTCATATGTTAACTTTACAAGCGTTTTTATATATGGCCATATCTCCAATACCAACTCCTGGAAATGCTGGAGCAAGCGAGTTAGCATTCTTTGCTATATTTAAAAGCGTATTTCCTAAGCCACTTATGGGCTATGCAGTATTCTTATATGGAGGATTTGTATATTATGCAGTATTAGTAGGTAGTGGAATATTTACTATGATAACTCATCACACTATGAAAAAGAAAGTTGAAAAGGTTAAAGAAAATATTAAAAACGAAAGTAAAGAATATGTAGTTTAATAAAATATAAAAAAAACAATTAACTTATATAAGTTAATTGTTTTTTTTATATCCGTATAAAATTAGTCTATATGCTTTTTATTAGTCTAATACATTATATATAATAGTATTTGCTACAGAAAGTAGTATAGAAGCTCCTATAGCACTTAAAAATCCATATAAATAAACACCAGGAACTAAACTAAAGGCTAATTTTAAAACAATTGCATTTATAATTAAAGAAAATAAACCTAAAGTTAAAAATGTTATTGGTAAAGAGAAAAATTGAAGTATAGGTTTAATAGTTAAATTTAAAACTCCAAATATAATTGTTAATACAATTAAAGACCCAAATGAACTAATTTGAACACTACTCATTAGTAATGATACTAAGTATAAGGATATAGCATTAACCACTATGAATAAAGATATTTTTTTCATTATTAAAAACTCCTTTCGAATTTAATCATATCAAAAGATATTTTTGATATGATTACCATAAGTATATAAATTATTTCTTCATTAAATATATATTAATATATTCCCAAAAAAAGTAAAATTACACTTTAAAATTTTAAGGTTACAAATTTGATATAAATTAAACTAGTATTTAGTGCATAAAATTTATAAATATTGAGTAAGTTTTTATAAATTACCAGGGTTTAGTCCAAGGTAATCCATAATATTCTTCTTTCCAAATTAAATCGGTTGAAACTCTAAAAATATCACTAGATAAAGCTGATTTATAGTATATATTAATAACACTTATTTTATCACATAAATCATTATTAATGATAATTTTAAAATCATCACAATCAAATACGGTATCTTTTTCTGTAGGCTCATCCAGAGCTAAACTAAAGATTGGACCGTATCAAGCGCTTAATTCTTTTATATAAACACGGAAAATTTTATTGCTAAGCTTATACTCATTAAACATCTTATTTAACTCATCTTTAGCAGGATTACTAATATTTATAATCATAAAACCACTTCCTTTTTATAGATTTTATAAATATAATATACCCTAAATTGAGCTTAATAAATTAAAATATTATTAAGGAATAATTAAGGTATCCTTGATATAGTTTATAGTGTAATAAATAATGAAAGATATGAAGAGGAGAAATTATACAGTATAAGAGTATTTTTTATAAGGATATCTATAATACTATTAATGTTAGTTATATTACAATTTATAATATAGTTAGATTAACTATATTTATAACAATATCAATTTTATTTAATATTAGTATATATAGAAATAAACTAATAACATATATAAATTATGATATAAAGTATAGATATATAGATTTCTAATATTTAAAAATTTTATAAGTGGTTAATTATTATATATTTTGATAAAGTATTAGTATTTACAGATGAAATATAATGAGTTATGGATATATAATTGAAATAAATTGTGAAAATTAAACAAAAAAAAGAGAGATATTCTAAAGATGGAAGATTACCTAGAATTAAATACAAATTTAAGTATAACTAGAAAAATTTAATAAAATAATCAAAAAATTAAATTCCTTGTAATATTATGCAAAAAAAAGGTATAATATTAAATATGGTACTCATATAATGAAAATGTGGGTAAAGGTTATCAAGAATATTAAAATTAAAAACTTAATCATAAATAGAAGGGATATATGGCTATGTTTTTTTTAGATTTTTTCAAAGGAAGTAAGAAAAAAATTAAAGATGAGATAAATGAGTTAAAATTAGAAAAAGAGTGTTTAGAAAAAGAATTTGATAAGCATCATAACAAGTATGAAGAACTATGGAGACAATATCATAGTAATGAAATGAATTATACTTCAGCAATGAAGGTAGATAACAAATGTTATGAGTTAAAAGCAAGAATAAAAGAAATTGAGAAAAAAATAAAAGAATTAGAAAAAAAATTATAAGAAAAGGGCTTATATATTTTTAAATATTTAAAAGTATATAAGCCTTTTTTGTCTGTGTTCATATAATAGATTATAAATTATATAACAAGGAAGTGTTAATATTAAATGATAGATAAAAAATTTATACAAATAGATATGTTACCAAATTATAAATATACAATTGCTAATTCTAATTTGAGAAAAGAAAGCTCAATCAGTTCTGAAATTTTAACTGTTATACCTAAATTATCAAAGGTAGAACTTATAGAAGCTTATGATGAATGGAGCAAAATTAAATATAACTTTGATGTAGGATATATACACAATGAACTTCTATCTATAAGCAAGTATACATGGAGTAACTTAAACTTAAGGGAAAGACCATCAACTGAGTCAAATTCTATTTTAATAATTCCTAAAAAAAGTAAGGTAGAAGTTATTGAAAATCTTGGAGACTGGAGTAAGATAATTTACAGTGACTTATCTGGCTATGTTTTTAATTATTTTTTATCTGATGATGGAAATAAACCTGGTATGTTAGATTATACTTATTTTTATGACGATATAACAAGATTTGTTAATGAAAATAACATAAAGAGTACAACAGATTATTTACTAGTGACAGATTTAAAAAATAAATATACTTATGTATTTAAGAAGAATAACAATATTTGGGAAAATATATATAAATGGAAAAGCACAGTAGGAAAGCCAAGCACTCCGACCATAACAGGTATTTTTTATATATCTGGCAGAAAACCTTCATTTGGAACTGATGAATATATGGTTAAGTATGCAACAAGAATAAAAGATGGATACTATTATCATTCTATACTTTATGATTCAACAGGAAGTTATGTTATAGATGGCAGATTAGGAGAAGCATTAAGTCATGGATGTATAAGATTAAGCTTAGATAATGCTAAGTGGATTTATGATAATATACTAGATACTACTACTGTAGTTATACATTGATGAAAATTATGGTATTATATAAGAAAGAGTTATGAAAGGAAATAAAAAATAATGGGAAAAACACTAGTATTAGCTGAAAAGCCTTCTGTAGGAAGGGATTTAGCTAGAGTTTTAAATTGTAAACAAGAAAAAAATGGATATATAGAAGGAAGTAATTATATAGTAACTTGGGCACTTGGGCATTTAGTTACACTTGCTGAAACAGAAATCTATTCAAATAAATATAAAAATTGGGATATAAATGATTTGCCAATACTTCCTAAATATTTAAAAACTATAGTAATTAAAAAAACATCGAAACAATTTAACACAGTAAAGGCACAGCTTAATAGAAATGATGTAGAACAAATTGTTATAGCAACAGATGCTGGTAGAGAAGGAGAGCTTGTTGCTAGATGGATAATAGATAAAGCACAAGTTAAAAAGCCTATAAAGCGTTTATGGATATCATCAAGTACAGATAAGGCTATAAAAGAAGGGTTTAATAAATTAAAGGATGGAAAAGAGTATGAAAATTTATATAGTTCAGCACTTGCAAGAGCTGAAGCTGATTGGCTAGTAGGCATAAATGCCACGCGTGCACTTACTACAAAATACAATGCTCAACTTTCTTGTGGTAGAGTTCAAACACCTGCTGTGAATATGATTTATAAAAGAGAACTAGAAATTCAAAACTTTAAACCAAAAGAGTTTTATGGTATAGAATTACAAGCTCCTATGTTTAAATTAGCTTGGGTAGATAGTAAAACTAATAGTCAAAATAGTTTTGATAAAGAAAAAATAGAAAAAATATTAGCTAGAGTAGAAAATAAAAATGCACATATAGTAGACGTCAATAAATCTTATAAGAAAAAATATTCACCAGGATTGTATGACTTAACAGAACTTCAAAGAGATGCAAATAAAATATTTAATTTTTCAGCAAAAGAAACTTTATCAATAATGCAAAAGTTATATGAACATCATAAGGTTCTTACTTATCCTAGAACAGATTCTAAGTATATAAGTACTGATATAGTAGATACATTAAAAGATAGGGTAAAAGCTTGTAATGTAAGTGATTATACTAGGGTTTGTACAAAAATATTAAAAGGAAATATAAAGGGAAATAAATCTTTTGTTGACAACTCAAAAGTTACTGATCATCATGCTATAATACCTACTGAAGAAAGAGTGTTTTTAGGAGATTTAAGTGATAAAGAAAGAAAAATATATGATTTAGTTGTTAAAAGGTTTTTAAGTGTTCTAAGTGAACCTTTTGAATATGAGCAAACATCTATTAAAGCAATTATAGAAGATGAAGTATTTATTGCCAAAGGCAAAAAAATTATAAAGCTTGGCTGGAAAGAAAATTATACTAATTTTGATGAAGATGATGATAAAGAACAAAAACTTCCTAATTTAAATAAAGGTGATATATTAAAGATAAGTAGGGCTATTATGACAAGTGGAAAAACTCAGCCTCCAAAACCTTTAAATGAAGCAACATTACTTGCTCAAATGGAAAAGGATGGATTAGGAACTGTTGCAACTCGTGCAGATATAATTGAGAAGATATTCAATTCTTTTTTAGTTGAAAAAAGAGGTAAGGATATATTTATAACTTCTAAAGGAAGACAGCTATTAGATTTAGTTCCTAGTGAGTTAAAATCACCAGAACTTACTGCTTCTTGGGAAAGAAAACTTAATGATATATCAAATGGAAAGCTGAAAAAAGATGTATTTGTAAATGAGATGAAAAATTATACAAAAGATATTGTAAAAGATATTAAAGGCAGTGATGCTACATTTAAACATGATAACTTAACTAAAAATAAGTGTCCAGAGTGTGGTAAGTATATGCTAGAAGTGAATGGTAAAAGGGGAAAAATGTTAGTTTGCCAAGATAGAGATTGTAATACTAGAAAGACAATTTCACAAACCACTAATGCTAGATGTCCAGTTTGCCATAAGAGATTAGAACTTCGTGGCGAAGGAGAAGGAAAGACGTTTGTTTGTAGTTGTGGGCATCGTGAGAAGCTAAGTAGCTTTAATAAAAGAAAGAAAGAGGAAAGTAATAAGGCCTCTAAAAGAGATATAAATAAATATTTAAAAACCCAAAATAAAAAAGAAGAAACTTTTAATAATCCTTTTGCTGAAGCTTTAGCGAAATTGAAAAAGTAAGATATTGAAAAAGAGAGATGAGTATATATTTAAATTATATTATTAATTAACATATATACTTATCTCTTTAATTTTATAAAACTATTTTTTAATTTTTAGTTATATAGTTTTTTCTAAGTAATGCATATAGTATAGCTATTACTCCTATACCTATTATCAGATTATTGACTGATAAGTTTAAAATTCCACCTATTAAGAAAACTACACCCATTAATACAATAGTCAAGGCTTCAAAGTGGATGGTTTTTTTTCTGTCTATTTTACCAAGCCTTTTTGATAATCTTTCAAAGTACTCTTCTTTAAAGACATAATTACTAAATTTTACTTGAATAAATCCAAATATAAATGCTGCTATACCAAAGAACACATATAAAAAGTTTATATTATTCATAGTTGTCACTCCTTTTTTATGTTTTATATTATAATATTTATATTAATGTATTGGCTAAAATTATAATTTAATATCAGATGGATTTAAAATATATAAAGTATTTATATTTTATCCTATTTATCTAATATTAAAAAATAAATGCCACAGATAATTATATCTGTGGTTTTTATTAATACCAATGGGAAAGCAAGAAGTTTGCTATACTTTCATATGGTATTTTTTCATTTTTTAATAGTCCTTGGATAACTAATCCATCAACTATTGATACTAGTAAAAATGATAGGGCTTCGGCATCTTGAGTACCAGTTTTTATAATTTCGCATTTTAAAGTATTGCGCCACTCTATATATTTAAGTTTAATTTGTTCTTTTAATTTATCATTTCCTGTGATTGCTTCACAAAGTATATACATATGGATACGTCCACGATTTTCTATTGTAGAAATTTTATCTAATATAAGATTAATCATTTGATCTTTTGAATTTTCAGAATCAATACCCTGGACACAGTTTAAAACGGAGCTAGTTATAACTTCTAGATGCATGTTAGCTATATCTGAAATTAAATCGTCTTTTGAAGAATAGTGATAGTATAAAGTACCTTTGCTTATATCCACAGCCTTTGCAATATCTGCTAGACTGGTATTTTTTATTCCATTTTTAGTAATTAACTCAGTTGCAGCTAATAAGATATTTTCTTTCATATTATTTGGTTTCATAGAATCAACCTTTCATAAAAAAACTTGCTATTTTTGATAAAACAATTATAAACGTATAAGAAAATGTTGTCAACAAAGGTAGTATTAAAATTGAATAATTTACAGAATTTTTAGTTATTGACTTTTTACAAAAGTGAAGGTACAATTAAAATAAATATCGGTCGACTGACTGACTGATAAATTTGATTTGATAATTAATCATGAGATAAAAATAAAATAGATATTATGTTTATACAAAGAGAGGGAGTATATGAGTAAAATAAAAATAATAACAGACAGTTCATGTGACTTAAATAAAGATATAATTGAAAAATATAATATAGGTGTAGTAGGCCTTAATGTATCTTTTGGATATGAAACATATACTGATGGAGAAATGGATAATGATACATTTTATGAAAGAATGGAAATAGAAAAAGAGCTTCCAAAGACATCTTGTCCTTCTCCTGAAAAATTCGTAAATACTTATAACTGTGAAGAAGATGAAGTTTTAGTAATTACTATAACTTCTAAATTATCTGCTACATACTCAACAGCTACACTTGCAAAGAACATGTTTTTAGAAGAAAATAAAAATAAATGTATAGAAATTATAGACAGCGAGAGTGGCTCAGTGGGTCAAGGGCTTTTAGTAGTAAAAGCTGCTCAGCTAGTAGAAGAAGGAAAAACGTTAAAAGAAATAGTAGAAGAAATTGAAAAGTTAAAAAAAGATATTGTTTTTTATGGATCTCTTGAAACCTTAGAGAATGCTATAAAAGGTGGTAGAATAAATCCTATAGCAGGTAAAATAATAAATGCTCTTAACTTTAAAGTTATAATACAAGTCTCAGAAGGGGTAGTAAAACCTGTTGATAAAGCAAGAGGAGATAACAATTCTATAAAAAAAGTTATCGATAATGTTTTAAAAAGAGCTGATGAAAAAGAAAAGAGAGTTTTAGCAATAGGGCATTCTAATTGTTTAGAAAAGGCTTTAAAAGTTAAAGATATGCTTGAAAAGCAATATGATTTTAAAGATATAACTATTAGTGAAGTTGGTTCAGTTATGGGAACTTATACATCAAAAGGAGCTATATTAATAAGTATTTTATAAAAGAAAATAGTATCTCTATTTCTAAGAGATACTATTTTTCTTATTTTTTAATAAGTTTACATAATTAAATTTAAGTAAAAATGTTTAGATTTTATAACCATATATTAAAAATGAACTCATTAATAAAATAACTTAAAAGAAATAATCCCAATAAATATATATACTTATAATTAAAGCTAAAATTGTGTAAATCATAGATATGAAAAAAGGTATACTTTTAAAAAATCTAAGATTATAATTCCTGGTTGTTTCCTTGTCTATTGCAATAGCAGTCCAATAGTCTAAAAAACGATTATATATACTATCTTCTGTTGAGAAAAAGCAAATAATGGTAGTAAATAAAACTCCGACTATTAAAGACATATCAATAAAAGATACTTTTAAGATACTACTTAGAAAGTAATTTGAAAATATTAGTAAAGATAAAGTTAGGATGGCAGAAAAAGCTTTTTTCAAGAAAAAACCTCCTTAATTTAGTGTGACTTAAGATATTAGAATAGATTTAACCTATATAAAAAAGGGTAATTTACTATTAATATATAAGTATTTTATATAACTAATGATTATGATAACTAAATTATACACGGAGGTATATATGAAGGATATAAAATTAGTAAAGTTAGTAGGAGACATAAAAAGTGTTAATATAGATGAAATAAGAAAATTAGAAGTAGGAGTTGAGATACAAAGTTTTCCACAAAATATATTAGATGAAGATTATAGTTATATTATAAAAGAGTGTAAATTTAAGCTTAGAAATTTTGATAATATAATATCATTACATGGTTCTTCTTTTGATTTAAATCCAGGAAGTACGGATAAAAAAGTAATAGAGTTAACTAAATATAGATATATGCAATCTATTAATATTGCAAAGGAAATAGGAGCTAAGTATGTAATATTTCATAGTCAAATTTCACCATTAATAAGTGTAGATAAAATTAGAAAGCTAAAAATAAATAATCAGATATTATTTTGGAAAGAATTTCTTAAAGAAATTGATGATTTAGATATAACTATACTTTTAGAAAATGAATATGAAGATAGTTATGAGGAGTTACTTTATATAATAAAAGAGGTAAATTCACCAAAATTAAAAATTTGCTTAGATACAGGTCATGTTTTAGCATATTCTAATAAAAGTTTAGAAAGTTGGTTTTTAGGATTAAACGATTATATAAAATATGTACATCTACACTTTAATGAAGGCAAAGATGATTCTCATACAAAGCCTACAAATGATCAATTAGTAAAGTTTAAACATATAATTGAAAAAGTAAATATAAAACCGATAATATCATTAGAGTATAATATTGAGGATGCAAAAGAAGAAATTCCCAGAATAAGAGAGATACTAAATAAATAAAAAGCAGTGATTAAAATTTTAATCACTGCTTTTTATTTATTTAGTATTATATTATAATATTTAAGGTTATTGACAAAATAAGAATCTAAAAATGAAATTATAAAAAATTTATTGGATAGAATTAAATAGTATATAGGAGGTGAATTTTATGAAAAAGTTATTAATATTAATCGTAGTTTTAATATCGACTATTATTGTAAGCTCAAGTAGTTTAAATGAAAATAGGCAATTATCTAAGATAGAAAAAATAGAAGACTTTGAATGCGTTTATGAAAATATAAAAAACGGATATCCATATTTAGATGTCATTAAAAGAAGTGACAATATAGATTGGCTAGAAAATAAACAAGAATACATAAAAAGAATTAAAAAAACTACAAATGATGATGAATTTATAGAAGAGCTTTCATCTATAATATCTGATTTAAAAAATAGACATACTGAATTAATAGATAATAAAAACAGATATGAACTTTTTAAAAAATCATATTCAAAAAATAATTGGTATGACTTTTTAGATGATAAAAATGTTATAGATAGATATAATTCTATAACACAAAAAATAGAGATACCAAAAGGTATTTTTATGAAAAAAGAATTAATATTAAAGGATATAAAAGATGGTGAGGTTGGATATATTTATTTACCATCAATGGCATCTAAAAATGGATCTACAACTAAAGATTTAAAAATGATAGGTGATTATATAAATGGCTTAGATAACCATAAAGCTTTAGTTATAGATATAAGAGGAAATAAAGGGGGAAGTGATAGTTATTGGCAAGGTGTTGTTTCTAAACTTATTGAAAAAGATACAAAAATAGTTGGATATAGGGTTTATAGAGGTGATAGTGAATTGGTTAAAAGATATACTAATATAAGAAAGTTAAAATTAAAGCCTATAAAATATTTGCCTGATGATGTGAAGCAAAATTCTCCTAAAGAAGTTTTTAATAAATTTAGTGATTTTGAAGAAACCTCATATACTATAAAATCTAAGAAGGAATCTAGATTTAAAGGACACATATATGTACTTATAGATAACTCTGTATACTCGTCATCCGAGACATTTGCAATGTTTTGTAAAGAAACTAAGTTTGCAAAGCTAATCGGCCAAACAACTGGAGGAGATGGTGGAGGACTAGATCCTATTTTATTTAAACTAAAAAATATTGGGTTGATTGTTAGAATGGCAAGTGGAATGTACTTAAATGAAAAAGGAATATGTGATGAAGAGTTTAAAACTTCACCAGATTTTAAAATGAAAAATTATGAAAGAACTAAAGAATTTGAAAATGATAATTGTATAAAAAAAGTATTAGAACTTGAAAACATCAAAAACTAATCTATAAAAATATTTCAAATTTAAAATATTAAATTGACTTGTAAAAGAAAGGGAAAATGTTTAAGTAAATAAAAAATAAGGTATATATAATATTGTTAATACATAAAAAATAGTTACTCGGGAGGTAGCATCATGAAAATGAATAAAGCATTAATTATAGGACTCGGATTGGTGATTGTGTGCGGGGCTGGGGTTAGTTATTCATTAGCAAAAGATGATAAGTCCGAATATTTAACAAAAGAACAAGCTAAAAGTATAGTTTTAGAAAAAGTTCCGGATGGTAAAATATTAGAATTTGCATATAATAATGAAGATAATAATCCTAAATATGACTCAAAAGTTGTAAAAGATAATATTAAATATGAAGTAGATGTAGATGCTGAAACAGGGGATATAGTAAACTTTTCACAAGAGGTACTTAAAGAAACTAATAAAGATAAAACTCCAGATAAACTAATAAGTGAAGATAAAGCTATGGATATAATGCTTCAAAAAGTTCCAAAAGCAACAGTTCAAAGCTTTGACTTTGATAAAGATGGAAAAGAACCAGAATATGAAGGTGTTCTCGTAAAAGCTGATACAAAATATGAAATTACTGTAGATGCAAAATCAGGTAATATAAAAGAATTTAGTCATGAAAAAATAAAAGTAAAAGATACAAATGATGATCAGTATGGTGATATAAAACTAGATGACTAAAATAAAAAAAGTGTAGCTATCTAATAAATTTAGATATTTACACTTTTTTTATTTTAGAAAATATATTTAAAAGAAAAATAAATATATAGTTCATTACTATTTCAGATTAATTAAATATAGAAAATAACTATAATTGTTGAAAGTATATGTTTAATTTAGTAACATTAGAAAAATACTTATATAAGATATAAATAGAGGAGGATAAATATGATATACAATAATGTTTTAGAACTTATAGGAAAAACTCCAATTCTTAAATTAAATAATATACAAGATAACAATAATATATATTTAAAATTAGAAAAGTACAATAGTGGAGGAAGCATTAAAGATAGAGCTGTACTTGGTATGATTGAAGATTTAATGATAGAAAATAAAATTAAACAAGGTGATACTATTGTAGAAGCAACTAGTGGAAATACAGGAATTGCACTTTCAATGATTGGAAAGGTAAAAGGATTAAATATAATAATCGTTATGCCAAGTTCTATGAGCAAAGAGCGTATAGATTTAATGAAGGCTTATGGTGCAGAAGTTATTTTAACTAAAAAAGGTGGTATGCAAGCATCTATAGACAAATCAATAGAACTTGTAAATTCCAATGAAAGCTATAAATCATTAAAACAATTTGAAAATGAAAGTAATCCTAAAAAGCATTATAATACTACTGCTATAGAAATTTATGAAGATGTAGAGAATATTGATATATTTATAGCTGGAATAGGAACAGGTGGTACTATAAGTGGAATAGGAAAATATTTAAAGGAAAAAAATCCAAATATAAGAGTAATAGGAGTAGAACCAGAAAGTTCTCCTTTAATATCTAAAGGATATAGTGGAGCTCATAAAATACAAGGAATAGGAGCTAATTTTATACCAAAGAATTTAGATATGAATATTATAGATGAAATAATAACTGTAAAAGATGATGATGCAATTAATACTATTAAACTTTTAGGGGAAAAAGAAGGAATATTAGTTGGGATATCCTCAGGAGCTAATGTATTTGCAAGTATTGAAATTGGTAAAAAATATAAAGGTAAAAATATAGTTACAGTATCACCTGATGGAATAGAAAAATATTTATCTATGGATATATTTTAAAAAAGTTTATAACATGGAGGAAGTATGATAAAAGAAATTAATGAGGATATTGAATATATACTTGAGAATGACCCCGCAGCAAGAAGTAAATTAGAGGTGTTTTTTCTTTATCCATCAATTCATGCACTTATAGCTCATAGGATATCACATTTTTTTTATAATCATAAAAGATATCTTATAGCTAGATTTATATCTCAAATAAATAGATTTATAACAGGGATAGAGATACACCCTGGGGCTAATATTGGAAGTGGAATATTAATTGACCATGGTATGGGAGTTGTAATAGGAGAAACTGCCGTTGTTGGAAATAGGGTTACTATATACCATGGCACTACTTTAGGGGGTACAGGTAAAGAAAGTGGAAAAAGACACCCTACTGTAGGCAATGACGTTATAATTGGAGCAGGTGCTAAAGTCTTAGGACCCATAACCATAGGTAATAATTCAAAGGTAGGTGCGAATTCCGTAGTTCTAAAAGATGTTCCAAGTAATAGTACGGTAGTTGGGATTCCAGGAAAAATAATAAATAACAAAAACAACTAAAAAATGGTTCATTTTATGAACCATTTTTTAAAGTTTAAAAAATTTAGTTTAATTTAAGTTGTAGAATAGAGTGCAAATTAAAATTTCATATATTCTAACTCATTTGATATACTTATATTAAAAACATAAGAAAGAGAAATTTCATTTAAGAATTTAACTTTCTCATCGTCATTTAAATCTATTAAATCAAGTTTTTTGTGATAATCCATTACAAAAGCTTTTAAGTCTGGTATTTCATCAAACATGTAATAATTAAGACCATCATTATGTATATCATAATTATCTTTAATTATTTTAAAAATTGTTCTACCACCAAATAAATCTGCTAAATATCTAGTATAGGCATGTGCGACTAAAAGTTTTGGATTTATTTGAGATATTTCTTCTAATCTATCAACAAAAACTCTTGTAGAATCGCAAATTTCTACTGAATCAAGTTCATAACCTAGTAAGAATTTAGAATCTTTAAGTAAAGACTCAGCTCTAAATACTTCTGGAGTTATAAACTCTTTTAAGACTATATCGTTTTTATGCTTTTCTAGATTTTCCTCTATTGCTTTGTAAACAAAATAAAGATTATAGATATACTCACCATAACTTTCTACAGTAGCATTTCCATCAACTAATCTTTTTATGAACCCTGTATTTTCAGCCATATCATGTAGTTTTTTAGTACTTTGTTGAATGACTTTTAAAAAGTTCATATCCATAAAATCATCTTCTTTCTTTATTATATTGATTATCTATTATATAAGTACCCTTAAGGATTTATATTAAACTTCAAAAACTTAAAATTAGATAAAAGACTTTTTTATTATATAAGTGTATAATTAATATATTATAATATAAAAATAGTTATTAGATAATTAAAGATAGGTGATAGTGTGCAAGATTATGAATATATAAAAATAAAAGAATTGGAAAAGTGGAAGCTTAAGATGAAGAAAAAACCTTCTATAATAAACAAAGCTTCTAAAGAAACTCAAAATAAATTAAATTCTATATTACCAGAACAATATCATAGTATAATCACATCGGCAATAAAAAATATGACAAAGGTAGTTTTATTTGGTTCTAAATATACTACAAAAACACCAATTATAAATATTTCTATAGAAGAGCGAGATAATTTAGCTTATGAAAAAATAAGACTGTATAAAAAAACAGCTATGTTAGAAGGTGCTGGAACTGGAGCTGGAGGTATTTTAATAGGGCTTGCTGATTTTCCACTACTTCTTAGTATTAAGATAAAACTACTTTATGAAATTGCAAGTATATACGGATTTGATACAAATGACTATAAGGAAAGGATATATATACTTAATATATTTCAATTAGCATTTTCTAGTCAAAATCATGTAAATGATATTTTTAAGAATATGGAAAACTTCGATTTTTTAAAGGAAACTCTATCTAATGATATAAATGATTTTGATTGGAGAAAATTTCAACAAGAATATAGAGATTATATAGATTTGGCTAAACTTCTTCAATTAGTTCCAGGTATCGGGGCTTTTGTGGGAGCTTATGTAAATAATAAACTAGTAGATAAATTAGGGGAGTATGCAATTTATTCATATCATATGAGGTTACTTAATTCTAATAACTGTATAGTAGAAAAAGAAAGTTGGATATCTAGGCAATATAAATATATTTTTAATAAAAAAATTGATAAAAAATCAAATTAATTTACTTATAAAAAAGGAATGCACACAAAACAAGAAGAATTAAAAATTAATAAAAAGCACAAGGTGATTCACACATTAAGTATGAATCACCTTTTTTTAGGAGGTATTGTATGTTAAATCTATTCATAAACAACAATACAAATTGTATGTGTCATTTAGAAAATATAGTAAAAGAAGAAATTTGGGAATTAGAAAACAAACCATTTTTAATAGTTAGTGGAAACGATATTAATCTAAAAAGTACTAGTATAGAAATTTTTCAAGATAATAATAAATTATTTAGTGGTTATATAGAAATAGATAAAAATTCTTTTTCAATAAAAATATATTTAAAAGAAAGATTACAGCATACAAATAACATAAAAATTATATTGGATAATTACGAAGAAGTATTTAACATTAAATTAAATAAGTTGTATGGGTTTGTAAAGTATAAAGATAAAACTCCTGTAAAAAATGCTGTAATTAGCTGTACAGGAAGTGAAATAGTAGTTTTAAGTGATAAAAATGGTTATTTTGAGCTATATTTAAGCGACAATGTAGATAGTATTGGAATTTTTGATAAAGAATACTCAAAAGAAACTCTTGAAGTATGGCTATACAATATTGACTTATATGACGATTTAAAAATAGATACAATTATGGATAGAGGAGAAGTTTACAATATAAGGGTTTGGAATCAAGAATGTAGTACATATATACATTTTATACCTATGTCTATGACTAGAGTTAATAAAATTGCAGAAAAGACTTGTAAAAAGGAATCAGAACTAATATTAGATAAAGATATTTGGCCACAACTTAGAAAGGAAGATGTAGAAGTCTTTTGTAATGATAAAAAATTAGAACTTTTAGCTTTTGGGAAAATTAAAGATTTTTTGGCTAGAATAAATGAAAATAATATATATAGAAATGGATATATAGTATGTGTTGAAAAATTAGATGAGAATAATCATAATTTGATAAAAATAAGATTTAAAGATAAATTCATTTTAGACGAAAAGATAACTATAGACTTTGGAGAGGGATATTATCTTTATTAATAGAATATAAATAATGTATATTTTTATTGGGGGAGATATATATGATTTTAAAATTAAATGATAGACATAAAGATATAGTTTTAAACTATGTAGGAAAAGAACCAAGCATAAATTTATTTATAATAGGGGATATCGAACAATATGGATTTGATAAAGACTTTCAAGAGGTATGGGGAAGTTTTGATGAAAAAAATAACTTAACTGGAGTTTTACTTAGATATAACAACAATTTCATTCCTTACATAGAAAACTTAAATAAAGATGTATCGGAGTTTAAGAAAATTATAAAATCATATAAAGGAAATAAGTTTATATCAGGTAAGAGCGATATAATTGAAAAATTTAAAGACATACTCAATGACTTTGAAGAAAAATATATGTACTTTTGTCAATTAAAAGAAAAAAGTAAATTATTAAAATGGGATGATTCTATTAAGGTGGCAACAGAAAAAGATGCACCAAGAATTCATGAATTAATAGACACTATAGATGAATTTTCTGTTCAAGATAGTGTTAAAGAAATTGAGGAAAAGATTAGAGATAATAACAAAGTAGTTTACTATATTGAAAATGAGAAAAAAGAAATTATAACAGTATCTCAGATAACTGCTGAAAATAGTAAATCAGCTATGGTTGTAGGGGGAGCAACAAGAAAGGATTATAGAGAAAAAGGATATATGAGTAAATGTTTATCTAAACTATGTAGTGATTTTATTGATAAAAACAAATCGCTGTGTCTTTTTTATGATAATCCAAAAGCAGGAAGCGTTTATAAAAAAATTGGATTTGAGGAAATAGGAACATGGATTATGTTAGTTGAACGAAAGAATTAAATTTCTAAAGGGGGTTTTAGGTATGATTTCAAGCTCAATAGTTTTATTAGTAGGTTTACTTGGAGTCATGTTAGGAATAACAGTTAGAAAGTATAAAATGGGTTACTTAGTAAGAGGAATAGATTTAGAAAAATATGATAATGATAAAACTTCACAAACAATGGGAAATTTTACTTTGCTTTGTGGAATTTGCATAACAATTATAGGAAGTATTAGCTTTATTTTAAATGGAGAGTGTAAAGAAATTATAGGAATTAGCATCGTTTTAGTAGCTACATTAACATCTTTGGCTGGAAATTTCAAGGTTAAAAGAAATGCAAGAATAGAGTAGGATAATAGTATATATTGTTTGAAAAGTCAGTAAAATTATGCTAATGTATATATACATAATAAAATTTGGAGGAGATCAAACTAATGGCTTTTTTTAATAAGTTAGCAGGATATGGGTCAATAGATAATTCTGCAGGGGATAGAATAAAAGATTATTTAATAGATGGAGAAGAGGTTATTCAAGCATTTACATTTATAAGAGACTCTATAATATTAAGTAATTATGGAATATATTTAGTAGATGTTCAAGGGGTTAGTGGTAAAAAAGTAGAAGTAAAGTTTTTTCCATCTAAAAATGTAAAAAGCATTTCTTTTGAAAGTGCGTCTACATTTGATTTAGATGTAGATATAAAAATAGGGGTTGATGGAAATTCAACTATGGGTCAAAATGGTATACCATATAATGCACCTATCTCATTTAAGGTTCCAAAAACTCAAGCTCAAGAAGCTAAGCAAATAGTTAAACTTGTAAAAAAACATTATTTATTTAAATAAAATGAAAAAGCATATAGCAGTTGCTATATGTTTTTTTTATTTATTAAATTTAATTTTACAGAAAAAAATGAATTTAATAAATTATTTAAAAGCAAATGATTTCAGATAAAAAAACAAAAAAATATAAGTGTTACGACAAAAAATTACAAAATATGGCAAAAATATATGTTATAATGCAAACGGCAATTAAATATTTTTTTATTTAATTACTAAGAATAAATTTAGATATAAGGGGTGTTTTTCAATGAAAAAAAGTAAAATGCTAATAGCTAGTATGGTTTTAGGTATAATCTATACATTATACTTAGTATTCTATTTTGCAGGTGCAATAGGTGGATCTGCAGATGCAGCTGAGGCAATAGGAGCATCTATAGCAGCTACACTTGTAATACCACATATGGCATGTGTTGCAATAGGAGTTATATTCTCAATAGTAGCAGTAGTTACAAGTAAGCCGTGGGCAGGATTAACATCTATGATACTATACTTTGTAAGTGGAATTTTATTTTTACCATATGTAATATTCTCAATAGTACTAGGTGTCGTAGCTTTATGTGGATGGTTAAATATGAAAAAAATAATAGATAAACAAAATGGTGCAAAAGCTTAATATGGTAGATAAAAAGACTAAGAATATATATTCTTAGTCTTTTTATCTACCATATTACTTCTAATGATAATAATTTTTCAAAATTAAGTAATACAATATTACATAGATTAAGTCATTCAATAATAAATTCGATAACAGAAAAAAATAAATAAATGTATAATTAAATTGAAGGTTTTTATAAATCATTAATAAATGTTTTTTCAGCGTGAAAAATTATTTCACACCATAAATATTAGATTTTATTCCATAATATACATATATATCTATATTTATGATAATATTTAAATTAATTAAAGGAAAATAATGGATTATGAAAAACTTATATTAAGTTGGCATTAAATAAAACAATGGGAGGAAAAGATGATAGAAGTAAGAAATTTATGTAAATCTTTTACTAGAGTTGTAAAAGATAATGGCTCAAAGAAAAAAAGTAAATTTTCAAAGCACAAAACAAAGAAAGAGGACTTCTTAGCTGTAAACAATATTAGTTTTGAAGCTAAAGAAGGAGAAATCTTAGGAATTTTAGGACCAAATGGAGCAGGTAAAACAACTCTACTTAGAATGCTTGGAGGAATACTAACTCCTACATCAGGTAGTATAAATGTTTGTGGATATGATTACTCAATTGATAAAAATTCAGCAAAAAAAGAAATTGGATATTTATCTGGAAATACAAAGTTGTATAATCGTCTTTCTCCAAGAGAGCTATTAACAACTTTTGCAAGTTTATATGAAATGCCAAAGGACGAGATAGAAAAGTCTATAAATGAAGTAATAGATATAATGGGCATGGAAAGTTTTATAGATAATAGAATAGAAAATTTATCTACAGGTCAAACTCAAAGAACTTCAATAGCAAGATGCCTAATTCACTCACCTAAAATTTATATATTTGATGAGCCAACATTAGGTTTAGATGTTATAAGTAGTAAATCTATTATAGATTTTATGAAAAATGAGAAAAAAAGAGGAAAAACAGTTTTATATTCAACTCACTACATGGAAGAAGCTGAAACTCTATGTGATAGAATAATGATGATTCACCAAGGTGAAGTAATTGCAATTGGAACTCCAACAGAGTTAAAAGAAAAGACAGAGACAGATAATTTAAGAGATGTATTTATAACTCTTGCAAGTGAAAGAGGTGATTTATTTGAGGACTAAAATAGTAAATCAAATATTTAAAAAAGAAATTCTAGATATATTAAGAGATAAAAAGACTATATTTATGATGATTATACTACCTATTATTTTATATCCCATTTTAATGGTTGGTATGACGCAAGTTATGTCGATGTCTATGAATAGTATGGAAAAAGAAAACATAAATATAGCATTTAACAAAAAACCAGATGCTATATTAAATGAAGTTATAAAAGAAACTAATGTAAATAGAAAAAAGGATAATAGTGAAATTGGAGAAATTAAAATTAAAGAAAGTAAAGACTATAAAAAGGATTTAAATGATGGTAAAATATCTGCTTTTATAGAAATTAGCCAAAATGATAAATTTGAAGATTTTAAAGTATATATAAATTCATCTAATAATTCTTCTTCAATGGCAGAAAAAGAAATTGAAAATATATTAAATACATATAAAGAAGATTTAGTTGAAAATAAAGTAAGAGAAAGTGGTTTAGATGTTAAATCTACACTAGAGCCAGTTTCTTATAAAACTGTAGATGTTGCAAAAAATGAAGAAGTAGCAGGTCATTTACTGGGACAAATACTTCCATTTGTATTAATTATAGGATTATTAATGGGAGCTATATATCCTGCAATAGACGTTATGGCAGGGGAGAAAGAAAGAGGAACTCTAGAAACATTATTTACACTTCCTATAACAAATCTAGAACTGGTTATGGGTAAATACATGGCAGTATCCTTATGTGCAGTGGCATCAGCAATTTTAAACTTTTTATCTATATTTATAACTATTGCCTTTTTGTTTGCCAGTCAGGGAATGGCAAGTCAAATGGGAATGATTAATATAGACTTATCACAAATGATACTTCCAGGAATAATAACATTAATATGTGTATGTTTATTTGCTATGGTTGTATCGGCTATAAGTATGTGCGTATGTTCTCTTGCAAAGAGCTTTAAAGATGCACAAAACTACATAACTCCAATAACTTTACTTGTTATGATACCTTCATATGTATCTATGATACCAAATATAAGCTTAAATAGCTTTACAGCTACTATACCGGTTGTAAATATTTCACTACTTATAAAAAGTGTTCTTACATTCAATAGCAATATAAGTTTAATAGCTTTAGTTTTAGTTTCAAACTTTGTTTTTGTTATAATCTCTGTGTTACTTTTATCTAAGATGTTTAATTCAGAAGAAATTTTATTTGGTAGTAGCAAAAGTTTTGCCTTACTTGAAAAGAGAAGTAATATCAAAAAAGGAACGATGCCATCAATAGGTGATGGAGTAACATTATATGCTGTTGGTGTAGTTTTATTAATCTATGTAGGAAGTTTAATTCAACTTAAATTTAAAATGGGTGGAATAGCTCTAACTCAGATAATGATAATAGGACTTCCATTATTATTTGTATGGTATATAAAATCAGACTTTAAAAAGGCTTTTAGTATAAAAGTTCCAAAATTAATTAATGTTTTAGGTGGTATAGTTTTATGGATTGGAACATTCATAGTAGTTAATCTTATAACTCAAATAATGTTATTTTTATTCCCGCAAAACATGCAAGTTGTAGAAGGTTTAAATGATGTACTAAAATTAGACTCAAGTTTTTTATTAAACTTACTAGTTGTAGCGGTTATGCCTGCTATATGTGAAGAGTTTTTCTTTAGAGGGTTTGTATTTACCTCATTTAGTAATGGGAAAAATAAAAAAGCTCAAATATGGGCAGTAATTTGTAGTGGAGTTCTATTTGGATTTATGCATATAGATTTTATAAGAGTCATACCGACTAGTATCTTAGGTATAGCACTTGGATATGCAGTTTACAAAAGTAAATCTATATTTATACCTATGTTAATGCACTTTTTAAATAATTCAGTAGCTGTACTTGCAATGCATACTACAAGTCATAGTGGATTTATAGGAAAAATAAATGATTTATTAACTATTGATTTTAATAACTTTAATACAATTAAATTTTTAGGGTTAATAATTTTGAGTATAATTTTAGCATTTATAGGAAGTAAGCTATTAAATAATAAAGAAAAGCAAGTTTAAATATATCTTTAAAGGAGTTATCTTGAAATATAGATAGCTCTTTTTTTTTATTTAAAATTATTAAAAATTTTAATGATGATTATTACAATTATAAATTTTACTTATAGGAAGTTTAGGTATATACTATTATCTGTATTAAAGAAAAAATTAACAATTTATATATATAAGCTCTTTACAAAGGAGGATGCAAATATGAGAGATGTTACTGTAATAGGAGCTGGTGTAGTAGGTTGCGCCATAGCAAGAGAATTATCTAAATACGATTTAGATGTAGTTGTAATTGATAAAAATGAAGATGTAGCTGAAGGTATATCAAAAGCTAACAGTGGAATTATACACGGAGGGTACAACGAGAAAAAAGGAACTTTAAAAGCAAAACTTAACTTAGAAGGAAATAAAATGATGGATGAGTTAGCTGAGAAATTACAATTTCCTTTTAAAAGAAATGGTGCTTTAGTTTTAGCTTTTAGTGAAGAGGAATTAGAAAGAGTAAAAGAACTTAAAGCCAATGGAGAAGAAATCGGAGTTAAGGGATTAGAAATTTTAAATAGAGAAGAAGTTTTAAACCTAGAAAAAAATATAAATAAAGATGTATTAGGTGCATTATATGTAAAAACTTCAGGTATAGTAAGTCCATATGAAATGACATTGGCATTTGGAGAAAATGCAGTTGAAAATGGAGTTGAATTTATACTAGGACAAGCTGTAGTAGATATAAAAAAAGAAGATGAAATATATAAGGTTAAACTTGAAGACAACAAAGTAATAGATAGTAAAATAGTTATAAATGCATCTGGATTAGGTGGAGGTTATATAAGCTATTTAGTTAGTGGAACAAAATATGAAATAGATCCTGTTAAAGGAGAATATTGTTTATTTGATAAAGTAGCAGGAAATTTATGTGAAAAAACTCTATTTCAAGTGCCAACTAAGTTAAGTAAAGGAGTTTTAGTTACACCAACAGTTGATGGAAATCTTTTAGTAGGACCTAATGCAAAAAGTAGTGATAACATAGAAACTTCAAGAGAAGGTATAGATGAAATTTTAAACAAAAGTAAGAAAACAATGAAAGATATACCAGTTGCAAGAGTTTTAAATACTTTTAGTGGTCTAAGACCTAAAGTTTGTGGTGGAGATTTTATAATAGAAGAAGCCAAGGATTCTAAAAACTTTATAAATGTAATAGGTATTGATTCACCTGGATTAACAGCAGCTCCAGCAATAGCTACTTATGTAATTGAATTAGTTTCTAGAAATATAGAATTACACAAAAAAGGAAATTATAAAGAAACTAGAACAAAAATGGTTAGAATGAGCGAATTAAGTATGGATGAAAAAAATAAATTAATTGCTGAAAATCCAGCTTATGGAAAAATGGTGTGTAAATGTGAGTTTGTAACAGAAGGTGAAATTATAGATGCCATAAAAAGACCTTTAGGAGCAACTACACTAGATGGAATAAAAAGAAGAACTAGAGCTATGATGGGTGGATGCCAAGGTAGTGGATGTATGATACCTATAAGTATGATATTAAGCAAAGAATTAGGAATAGATATAAGTAAAGTAAACAAAAACTGCAAATCTTCTACAGTTGTTGGATATAAGGAGGTTTAATGATATGATAGAATATAACTTAATTATAGTTGGTGGTGGAGCAGCAGGTATATTATGTGCCATAGATGCCTATAAAAAAGGAATTAAAGATATTTTATTAATAGAAAAAGATCCTGTTTTAGGAGGAGCTTTAAATGTAGGAAATTTCAATATAAGCAATAAAAAAAATATAACTGGTAAAGAATATAAAGTAAACTTATTAAAGGAACTTGATAATTGTAAAATAGATACAAAACTAAATACTATGGTTTTAAAAATAGAAGAAAATAACGAAGTACTGTGTACAAGTCCAACAGATGGAATAGAAAAAATTAAAGGTAGAAATATAATTTTGGCAAACGGGTCTAAAGAAGGAGCAAGAAAGCCTGTAGATATGGTAGGTGATAGATGTTCAGGAATACTTACTGTAGGAATGACAAAAAAAATCTTTAGCATGGAAAATATGATACCAGGTAAGGAGATTCTCATAGCTGGAGATGCTACTTTATATATGATAGAAAAAGAATTACAAGATAAAAATATAAATGTAGTAGGTATAATAACTAACGATAAGAATATAAATACTTACGGATTAACTGATAAAATCTATGCTGATTACACTATAAAAGCTATATATGGTGAAGGTAGACTAAGTAGTGTTAAATTAGTTAAAGAAGGTAAAGAAGAATTAGTTAAATGTGACACTTTAATATTTGCAAATCCAATGCTTTCAGATGGATTAGTAGCAATGAGAAGTGATATAAAATTAAATCCAAGAACTACAGGACCTGAGGTTGATGATAAGTTTATGACTTCAAGAGATAGAATATATGCTTGTGGTAATGGGATATTCATACATAAGTATATAGAAGATATAGAAAAAGAATGTAGTCAGTTAGTAGAAAACCTATACTAAAAATTTAATATGAAAAATAATTATAGACTATGGAGTTACTCCATAGTCTATAATTATTTTGAGGTGATAATATGAAACTTTCAACAGGTCAAGTTAGTAAATTATTTGATATCAGTAAAGATACACTAAGACATTATGATAAATTAGGAATTTTAAAACCAGAAATAAATAAATTAAATGGATATAGATATTATTCTCAAGAACATATAGATCAATTGAATTTAATACTAGCAGCTAAAGACTTAGATATATCTTTAGCTGCTATAAAAGAAACTATAGAAAGTGAAGATTTAGGTGAGTACAAAAACTTGATTGATAAGCAAGAAAGATTAATAAAAGAAAAAATAGAAAATCTAAAAAGAAAGCAAAAGCAACTATCAAAATGGAATGAAACTTTAGAAAACATAATAAACTTTAAAAATGAATATAAATTTAATAATTTAGAAGTATTTGAAACTCAATATAAATTTTATGGAGTAGAAATGAAAAAGGTTTTAGCAAAAAGTCTTAGTAAACAATATGCAAGTTATATAGATGAAAATATAGAATGTATGGGTGAAAAATGTTATTACACTTTATATAGTATTAGTAGAGATAATGAAATTAAAGAAGATGAAAGTATTATATTTATAAAAGAAGAAGAAAGAAATAAACATATAGCTAAAAAATATAAAAAAGAAAATTTAGAGCTAGTAGAAAAAAATATAAGTGGAAAATTTGTACGTGTTAATTTTTATGGAAATTCAAAAGAATTAGATGATTATTTAATTTTAGTTAATAAATATTTTAATGGTGAATATATAAAAGAATTATTTATAAAATGTGATTTTTACATACCGAAAAAGAGTGAAGGTGAAAAATACTTTGTAGAAATTTTATTAAATATAAAATAATATATTGACTGTGGAGTAGGTCTACACCTTAGAATTAACTCATCGATGAGTTTTAGGAGGAATTAATTTGAATTTAATAAAAAATAGAGTATTTGTAACTATATTAGTAACAGATATAATACAACAAATGGCTATATGGATAAGAAATATTGCTATAATGTTTTTCATAATGGACTTAACTAACAAAGATCCTTTAGCTATATCTGCACTTAATTTTATAGAGTATTTACCTATGTTTTTACTTACCTTTGTAGGAGGAATAATAGCCGATAGATATAATCCTAAGAAGATAATGTTTTTTGGTGATTTATTTAGTTTTATATCTTTTATTATACTGGGAGTTGTCATATCTAAAGGATATATAGGGGCTATATTTTTAGTAGTTTTAGTTTCAGCAAGTGTTACACAGTTTTCATATCCATCATCACAAAAGTATTTTAAAGAATATGTAGATGAAGATAGTATAGATAAAGCTATTGGTATAAGCCAGTTACTAAGTTCAGGATTTTTTGTTATAGGACCCTTTATAGGATCACAGTTTTACTTCAATTTTGGAATTGATAAAACACTTATGATAATATCTTTATTGTTTTTAATATCCATAGCTCTAATATTAACACTACCTAATAAAAATTTTGAAAAAATAAAAAGTAGTGGTTTTATTGAAGATATAGGTTTAACTTTTAAATATTTAAATGAAAAAGAAATATTAAAACTATTAACTAAAATGTTCTTTGTAGTCTCTTTTGCAATGGGTATAGCAAATAATCTAGATATATTTTTAGTTACAGATAGACTGGGATTAAGTGAAGAATTTTATCAGTTTTTCTCAGGAATAGCTGGAGTAGGAGTAATAGTTGGAGGAGGAATTTATTTATTAGTTTCTAAACATATGAATATTAAGGTGTTATACATTTTAATAGGGGTATTTTCTATTACAGTTTTCTTTGAGGGGTATTCTACAAATGCAGTACTTACTATGATGCTTCAGTTTATAGATAACGTATTAGGTGGAATTTTGAGTGGTTATGTTATGACACTTATAACAAAGGTTACAGATCAAGAGTATTTAGGAAAAGTAAATGGAGTAACTTCAACTTTAATGACATTTGGTATAATGGTTGGAACTATTTTTTCAGGAATATTTATGAAATATGCATCAATAGTATTTGCTTTTTTCGTAGCAAGTATTGCATTTTTAATAAGTTTTACTATACTTTACAAAGCTGTAAACAAAGGAGTTTTAAAAGAAGTTGAATAAATTTATAAAAAATAGTCAGCTTTTAATTATATGTCATAAGCTGGCTTTTTATTGTTATAGAAATTTTGTTATGGTATTATAAATACTAACGATATTTTTAAAGGAGCAACAAAGATGAAAATAAGAGGATTTGAATTAGTATCAAAAGAAGAATTTGCAAAAGTAAATACAGATGTTAACTATGAAGAGTTAGAGTTACCTAAAAGAGCAACTAAGTTTGCTGCTGGGTATGATATAAAAAGCACGCTAAATTTTAAATTAGAACCAGGTGAAGATATAGTTATACCAACAGGATTTAAGGCATATATGCAACCAGGAGAGATGTTATCATTATACCCAAGAAGTGGTATGGGATTTAAGTATCAAATACAATTAGCTAATACTGTAGGTATAGGTGATGGAGATTACTATAATTGTGAGTCTAATGAAGGACATTACTTTATAAAGTTAGTTAATAGAGGAAGCAAGGTTTGGGAGGTTAAAGTAGGAGATGGTATAGGACAAGCTATATTTATGCCAATACTTTTAGCTGATGGTGATGATTTTGATATGGGTGAAGAGAGAATTGGTGGATTTGGGTCTACTGATAAAGCTAAAAAATAGATAATTTTAATAATACTTCTAGCATGAGAACTTATGGAAAATATAGAAGTTTTCTATTCGTTAATTATGCTAGATATATTTATTGAAAAATTTTATAAATTTATGTTTAAAGTAAAAAAATTTAGGTATATATTTAATATAGAAAACTAAACAAATCAACTTTAAGATTTAAAACAGATCTCCATAAGGAGAAAAGACTACTTTGAAAGCTCACATGCTAGCCAATGAGACTATATCAAAGACGATCAATATAGTATGAAATCTAAGTTTGATTTGTATAGTTTTCTTTTTAATTGTAAAAATATAGTAGAACATATTACAGATTAAATATAGGTTACAATTTAAATAAATAACTTAAAAAGACACTAGATTGATTAATTGGCTAGTGGCTTTTTATCATAGTTAATTATAAATCATTTTTACTCTAAAGTATTTAGTTATTTACTCTCGATCTAAAAGACTTCTATCTTGTGATGTATATATAGTACTTTTTCCTGCAAATAAATAACTCACTACACATGAAATAAATATAAATCCGATATTTGCTGAACCGAACAATTCAATTCCCATTACAAAGGATGTTATAGGAGTTTTTGTTGCTCCTGCAAATACACCTATCATTCCAAGTCCTGCTAAAAATTCAATAGGAAGTCCAAGTATCCCTGCAAGTAAGTTTCCTAGTGTTGCTCCGATTACAAATAATGGAGTAACTTCACCACCTTGAAATCCTACAGAAAGAGTAAGTGATGTTAAAAGTAATTTGATCATAAATGCTTCTTTTGGAACTGGTTGGTTAAATGCATCACTTAATAAGTTTAAACTTAATCCAAGGTAAATTCTAGTTCCAAGGATTAAAACTATTATAATTATTATAACTCCACCTATAAAGCTTTTTAATGAACTATTAGGCATCTTATTTGTAAAAAACTTCTTTAAAGAATGAGTAAGTTCTGCAAAAAGTTTGCTAGTAAGTCCAAATAAAACAGCACAAAAGATAACTTTAAAAAATACGTCAACTCCGCTTAAAGAGGAGCCCATATTATAATGGCTATGCTGAACTTTAAAAAGCTCTGCGATAAAATTTCCTATGTAACTTGATATAAAACAAGGTATGATTGCTTCATATCTCATCTTACCAATAGTAGTAACCTCAAGACCAAATATTGTTCCTGCAATTGGAGTTCCAAATACAACACCAAATCCACTACTTACACCACTTATTATAAGTATTGTGTAATCTAATCCTTTTAACTTTAATAGCTCACCTATTTTAGAAGATAAACTAGCTCCTATTTGAACTCCAGTACCCTCTCGACCAGCAGAACCTCCAAATAAATGTGTTATAAATGTACCAAAGAACACAAGAGGTGCCATTCTAAAAGGAATTCTACCTTCACCTTTATTAATTCTTTCAATTATTAAATTATTTCCTTTTGCTGAATCTTTTCCGTATTTAGAATATAAATAACTTACAAAAGCACCACCTAATGGGAGTATGTATAGTAGCCATGGATTAGACTCTCTAGTGCTAGTTGCCCATTGTAAACTTTTTAGAAAAAATGATATTACAATTCCAACTGCAGTTCCTGATATAGATGCTAGTAAAAACCATCTTAAGAATACAATTGATATAAGTTCACTTTCTTTAATATGTTTTTTTAGTTCGTTCAAGTTTTTTCCTCCTAACTTATTATCTGCAAAAAAATAGACTCCTACCCTTAGACTTTAATAAGAGTAGGAGTCATTAGCATCTTGTGCATTTAATGGCGAACTCCATCGCCGATTTGTTTACTAATTTATTATATTATAAATGCTTAAAAATTTCTATTAAAATTTAAAGGTACTTATAAAAATGATAAAGTTAAATTTTAATGATATATAGTTATAGGTTAATTGTTTACTTACAGCGGATTAAAATATATTAGTAGTGTAAGTTATACATTAAATTCTTTACTTCAAGTAAATTTATAGATATTAAATTAATCACAAGCTATAATTAAATTATTAATAAAATAAATTGGAGAATTTTAGAAAATGATAAATATAGCTATATGTGATGATGAGATAAATATTATCAATAAAACCAAGAAATTAATACAAGATTATGACAAGGAAGATATAGATATCTATGTTTATGAAAATGGAGAGGAATTAATAAATAGCGATAAAGAATTTCATATAATATTTTTAGATATAGATATGAAAGGATTAGATGGAATAGAGACAGCAAAAAAGCTAAGAGAATATGATAAAAAAGTAAAGATTATATATGTAACAAATTATACAGACTATACCTACTCAGCTTTTAGTGTACATGCATTTGGATATCTAGTAAAACCACTGAATAAAAAAGAATTACATAATCAACTAGATGAAGCATTTTCTTATACTGAAGAGATTTCAAAAAATTTAGAATTTATAACTAGAGATGGAGTTATAAGAATTGATACTAATAGTATATATTATTTTGAATATGAACAGAGAAAAGTGATTATGAAAACGATTAATAAAAACTATATACTAAAAAAGAAAATATCAGAAATAGGAAAAGATATTAAAGACTATGGATTTGAAATGCCTCATAAGAGTTTTGTAGTGAATTTATATAATATAAAAACTATAAAAGGATATGACGTACATATGATGGATGGAAGTGTAATTCCTTTATCACAAAAAAAATCTAGCCAATTTAGAGACAGTCTTAATAGATATTTAAGCAAGCATATTGATAAAAGTAGGAGGGGCTAGAGTGTATGTTTACAAATAATGATGTAGTTGCTTTTATTATAGTACCTCTTATAGGAAACTTATTTTTAATATATGTGTTTTTTGAGTTTATGGGGAAGGTTGAAAGAAATATCTATAAGCATAAGTTTGCTTATATAATTTCATATATTGCATTTTCAATAATTGCAAGTAGTATACCTTTACTAGGGGTGCCTATATTAAGCGGGATGTCAATTATAGTTGGAACTATGTTAATAGGTCATTATTTATATAATAATACTAAATTATATTTATTGTACTATTTTATATACTCAATATGCTTATTATTTTGTGATTTATTAATAAATATAGTTAATTCAATTTTAGTAACTGAGCTTGGTATATATTTTTCAAGTCCACAATCTTATGTTATGTTCAGTATACTTACATTAAGGCTTTTAGAATATATATACTCTAAGTTATTTACACTACTTATAAATAAACGAAGTGCAGTTAATGTAACAGCAAAACAATGTATTAGAACTTTAATAGTACCAATATTTAGTATAGTATATATTTTTACATTAATAATGTATTTGCAAATTTATGCAGGCTTTGAAGAAATGTCATTATTTATGGTAAATGTTATTTTAATATTAATTTTAAATGTATATATGACTTATATAATTGACTCTATTTCTAAAAATAACATTTTACAAAATGAGATTAACTTATACCATCAACAAACTAAATTACAATATCAATATTATGATAACCTAGAAATGAAGTACCAGGAATCAAGAAAATTAATTCATGACATTAGAAATCACTTACATACTATAGAGGATTTGTACAATATGAATGATCTTCAAGCTGGAACAACGTATACACAAGATATACATCAAATGTTAAATGAATTAAATCAAAAGTATTATACTAGTAATAAAGTTTTAAATATTATACTAAATGACAAGTTTCAAAAGATAAAAAATACACATATAGATTTAGATTATAGAATAGGAAATATAGACTTAGGTTTTATACGTGATATAGATATTACCACAGTATTTGCAAACTTATTGGATAATGCAATAGATGCAGCAATAGCTGTGAAAAATAATAGCTATATTAAAATTGATGTTGATAAGTTTAATGAATTTATAGTTATAAACATAGAAAACTCGACTAATGATATGCCAGTAAAAAAAGGAGGACGATTTAAATCAACTAAAAAAAGCCACCAGGGATTAGGGCTTGAGAATACGATAAGAGCAATAAAAGTATATGGGGGCACAATGGTTGTAGATTATTGTGAAAATAAATTTAAAGTAAATATAGTAATACCTACTTAGATAGGTAATTAGGGGGATGTTTTATGGTAGATAAATCTATGATAAATTTGCTGATAGTTAGTACAGCTATATGTTTTTTAATACCATTGGGGAGTTTAATATATTTTGCTAGATTAAAAAATAATACTATAAGACCTTTTCTAATAGGGATGTTAGTATTTTTTGTTTCACAAATATTAATTAGAATACCTATAATATCGTATATACTTCCAAATTCTACTTTGTACTTAAAACTAAGTACAAATCCATACTTATATGGAATTTTTTTAGGACTTACAGCAGGTATATTTGAAGAAGTTGGAAGGTATTTAGGGTTTAAGTATTTATTAAAGAAAAATCATAGATGGATAGATGGTATTTCTTATGGTTTTGGCCATGGAGGAATAGAGGCTATATTAATTACAGGAGCATCTCTTTTTAGTACATTAATATGTTCACTTATAATAAATAGTGGAGGAAATCTACCAAGTGGAATCTATAATCAAATTACAGCTCTTGGTGGAATGGAAGTTATATTAAGTGGGATTGAAAGAATTTGTGCAATGATAATACACATAGGTCTATCGTTGATAGTTCTGTATGGAATAAGAGCCAAAAAGCTTATATACTTAGGAATTGCTATATTGATTCATACAATTGTTAATGCACCTCTGGTGATTTTACCAGCAGTTTTTAATGTTGGAATTTTAGGGATTGAACTTTATATATTAATGTGTGCATTAGTTTTACTTTTATTTATATTTAAATCAAAGAAACTGTACAATAAAGAGGGGAAAACTTATGAAAAAAATTAAAATATTATTATGTATGATATTAGTAGGCGCTATAATGGTAGGATGTAGTAGCTCTAAATTAGATGATGAATATAATGAAGATGTTCTAAAAAAAGATGCGAAAAATGTGATTAGTATGCTTTTAGATAAGGATTATAAAGGTTTAGAATCTAAAATGTCTGAGGTCATGATGAAAGAAGATGCTATAAATTTAATAAAAGATGCTTGGAAGCCTATATATAGTAAGATTGGAAAATTTAAGTCTGAAGATAAGATAGCTGTAGTTGGAAATAAGGGATTAGCAACAGTTGTTATTTTAGATGAATTTGAAAATGGCAAGTGTAAGTTTACTATAAGCTATAATAAAGATATGAAAATAGAAGGATTTTTCATGAAATAAAAGTAAAAAGGTAGCAATTTTAAAATTGCTACCTTTTTACTTTTATTTAAAGTATTTTTTAATTTTAGGTCAAAATAATTCAACTTTTCTCCAAATTTTATTTTTAAAAAGTTATATATGCTAAGATGAGTTTATATTAAAAAACATTGGAGGTATATATTTTGAAAAATATAAGTAAGTTTCAATTTATTTTAATAGTCATAATTTGTTTGAGTATAATTTCTGATATTTATGTAGGAAATTTAAATAATGTATTTAAAAATTCTATAATATGCTTATTTTTGATTTTAGTTATAATAAAAGACAACTTAATAAATAAAAATAAAGTAGTTAATTTTTTATACTGGACTCTAGGCATAACTTCAACAATTATGATTATATTAAATATTTTAAATAGGTTTTAGTACAAATGGTATATTTATATAAATTTAATATATGTTAATGTTAAGTATATATTATATAAATACAATATTAAAAATTTAAGGAGATACTTATATGAAAAAATTAATATTTTTATGGGTATATTTTTAATAGTATTTTCTTTGGTTGGTTACAATCAAGTTGGAAAAACTGACAATATTAAAGTAACTATTGGAGAATCTGAAAAGTTTAGTGAAAAGGAAATAAACCAGACAATAGATTCTGTAAAAATTAAATTTAAAGGATTTACGGGATGCAAGCTAACTGATATTTGGTATGACGAAAAAAATCAGATAAGCTTACACAAGATTATATGGAATATGGAGGAGGTAAAGAAAACCATACTAAAAAAGAAAATGTAATTGTTTTTCTTTCTAACTTTGAAGTTGGTTCTGAAGGAGGAGATGGGAGTTTAGAGCCAAACTCAACTTATACAAATTGGCAATGGGTAGTTATAAGATATAACAAAACAGGAAAATGGAAAGTTAATCAGTGGGGATATTAGAAAATTGAAATTAAATAATTAAAAATAATAGAAAAAGTAGATATTATTATAAAAACTTATATTAAGTAAAATTATATATATTATAGAGAATTTTATGAGAAATTGACTTAATTATGTAGAAATTTAAAAATTAAAAGAGATTTAAACTTAGACACGAAGCTAATTTATACGTATATAATTAAATTAAAGTTAGATTATTTTATTAATTTCTTAGGGGGAATATATGAAAAAAATACTAATTACAGCTTTAATAGCTATATCGTGTATATTTTCGGGATGTAAAAGTACAAGCATAGAAGAGAATAAAAATATAGAAGTTAGGGGTATAACCCCTAAAATTTCATTAATTACAACTGCATATGACATCTATAGAATAAATGTTTTATTACCTGGAGTTTTTAATGAAGAACTATATGAAAAACCAGGTAAAGATTCATTAGATTATTATAATTGGGCAGGAGAAACCTATACTTCTATGAACAATGATATGAAGATAAAACTAAGAAATATATTTAAAGATTATGGAGATTGGACATACATTGATAAGACGATAGCTTTAGACGATGATGCAAGTGTAGAGGAAATAACAAGTGCTATTAATGAAGGTTTAAGTTTGGATGAAAATATGAAATCAGATGTAGAGTTGTTTTTCAATTACTTTTATAACGAATATTTTAAAGATTTAATACATAAAAATAAATCTAAAATAAATAAATCGGTTAAAGAAGCAAACAAATTTATAGAAAAAAATGATATAGATATTTTTTCATTCATGGAAAAAAACTCAGGAATAGAATTTAAAAAGGATTATAAAGCTTTATTTTATTATGATATATCACCAATAGGAGCTATGGGGTTTGATGTTGACAATTATAAAATTTCTACAATTCAACCTAATATAGATTCAAAAACATTATTACAAACACCTTTTCACGAATACTCACATGAGCTATTTAGCATTTTTACTTCAAGTAAGGAGTTTAGTGATATCAATAATGAACTTTTAAAAAATGAAGAACTTGCAGAAGGCTATGATTTATTAGGGAAAACTGCTTATGATTGGACAGGATGGTGTGAAGAAAATTTAGTAAATGGATTTGCAGAATATTTATCATACAAATTTTATGGCAAAAAGTCAAATGATTCATTATACACTTATGATTTAGAGTTTTGTAATTATCTTATTGAAAAAGATTTTAACCCAGAAAAAACTTCATTAAAGGATATAAGCATAGAGTTTTATAAAAGTAAGATGTGAATATAAATTCACAGTAATAACTAAAAGCAATAAGAATACCGCTATGTAGTTTTAAATTATATAGTGGTATTCTTATTGATAAAAATGATAATTATTTTCAAAAAGTATTGACAAAGATTTACATATGTAATAAAATTCTAAATGAAAATAAATTTCAATACTTAATAATAATCAATATAAAATAACAAGGAGAATCAATATGCGATTAGTTTATTCATTAATATGTGTAGTTGCATTTGCACTACTTTTTACATCAAGCATAAAAAAGCATTCTAAAACTTATTACTCTATAGCTTCTGTTTTAGCTGGAATGACTATAATATATGAGATATATAGATTAATAACAAATACTAAATTACAAGGATTTATCAGTGACTTTGAGAAGGCATTTATGAAAGGAAATGTTTCGATAGCATTTTTCTTAATTGTAATGTTTGCTGGAGCATTAAACCCTAAGTGGAATATAACAAAGAAACTGTTAAAGATACGAGCTGAATCTGCAATACTTGCATGTATTCTTTTAGTGCCTCATGGGATAATGTATTTAGTAAGATTTATAAATAAACTATTACTTCATAAGCCGATAACAACGCTGTACATAATATATTTAATAATAGGATTAATAGCATTTATAATAATGATACCACTATTTATAACTTCTCTTAAGAAGTTTAGGTCAAAAATGACATACAAAGAGTGGAAGAAGCTTCAAAGATGGGCATATCCATTTTATTTATTAGCTTATATCCATATAATACTTGCACTTTTAAATAGTAAAAAAATTGATGTAATGAGTATAAGTATATATACAGTAGCATTTGGGGTATATTTCATATTAAAATTAATAAAAACTTTAAATGAGAATAAAAGACAGAAATTAAAAAATATATAAAAAAGGATGCATTATGCATCCTTTTATTTTGCAAAAAATAAAAGGTAAGTATTATAATTTTAATTAGAAAACTTATTTTTATAAATTATATTAAAAAATATGGTATTATAAATACATATATAAATGTAAGGAGTGATTATATGTTAGATTTTACTTTTCACAATCCAACTAAAATAGTTTTTGGAAAAGATAAAATAGAAGAATTGAATAATCTTATACCAGACAATGCTAGAGTTTTAATATTATATGGTGGAGGAAGTATAAAAAAATTTGGAACTTTAGATAAAGTAAAAGAAGCTTTAAAGGGACGAGAAATCTTTGAGTTTGGAGGAATCGAACCTAATCCTAAATATGAAACATTAATGAAAGCCGCTGAATTAGTTAAAAAAGAAAATATAGATTTTTTATTAGCTGTTGGTGGAGGTTCTGTAATGGATGGAACTAAGTTTGTAAACTTAGCCGCTAACTATGAAGGAGAAGATAAAACTGATTTATTAAATTATGGATTTACTCCAGTTCCAGTTAAAAATGGTCTACCTATAGGAACTGTAGTTACATTACCTGCTACAGGATCAGAAATGAATGGGGGAGCAGTTATTACATATAATGGAGGTAAATTTTCAGTAAGAAGTCCATTATCATTCCCAACTTTCTCAATATTAGATCCTACATTAACATTTACGCTACCTAAAACACAAGTTGCAAATGGTGTAGTAGATACATTTATACATGTACTTGAGCAATATGCAACTTATCCAGTTGATGCAAGATTCCAAGATAGAACAGCAGAAGGTATATTAAAAACTTTAATAGAAATAGGAAGAGCAACAATTGATAACCCTACAGATTATGATTTAAGAGCTAATCTTGTTTGGTGTGCAACTATGGGACTTAATGGACTTATAGCAGCAGGAGTTCCACAAGACTGGACAACTCATAAAATAGGACATGAGTTAACTGCTATATATGGAATAGACCATGCTAAAACATTAGCAACTGTACTTCCAGCACTTTGGGAAGTTAGAAGAAAAGAAAAAGGTGCTAAGTTAGTTCAATATGCTGAGCGTGTATGGGATATAAAAGAAGGTAGCGATGACGAGAAAATAGATTTAGCTATAAATAAAACTCGTGATTTCTTTGAAAGCCTAGATATGCCAACTCATTTAAGTGCTTATGGACTTAAAGAGTCTGATGTGGACACTGTTGTAGATTCACTTGAGCGTCATGGAATGACTAATTTATCTGAAACTGGAGATTTAGGATTAGATATAAGTCGTAAAGTAATAGAAAAAGCACTTTAATTTAAATATTTATTAATAAAAAAGCTGTGGTATTATATTTTTTAAGACTACAGCTTTTTATTTCTTAAAACAAGGAAATTAAAAGATATAAGTCGAAATTAATAAGTGACTACAAATTTAAGGGGGGATAAATTTTGAAGAAGTTTTTTATTATATTTATAATGATAGGTACACTAGGGTTAGTAGGATGTGAATAGAAAGAAGAAGTAACTATAAATAAAGATATTACAAATCATAAAGATCAAATAAAAGAAAGACTAATGAGAAGTTCAATGGGGATTTATAATATAAATCACTTAGAAAAAGGAAAATATAAGGTTAGTATTTCAATGGAAGAATACAAGGAAGGAAAGTTAAAAGACAAAAGAGATATACTAGTTGCAAGTGATATTGAAGTGAAATCTAGTGAAGGAATATTGAATGTAGGTATTAATAAAAATAATAAGGATGTATTAGTATTTGATATTAGCCAAAATGACAAAGATGGATTTATGGCTTCAACTTCAGAAGAAATAGATTTGTCTAAGTATGATAAAAAAGATAGTGGAACTTCATGGCATATGATTGAAAATGATTCAGAAAGTGAACATAAGTTAGAACTTGGAAAAAAATTTGCAATAGCAGCTTTTAGTATAGGAAAAGATGGAAATACTTACAGTGTAAACTTAGGTAATGACTTTGTAAAACCAAGTGAAAAAAACGATGATGTTTTAAATAATTTTATAGATATTATTATATATTTAAAAATAAGTAAATTATAAAACAAAAAAGCACCTAAATGTCAAAGACATATCATATAGGTGCTTTTTTATTAATCTGATTTTAAATTTTTAAGTTTTTGCAAGATAATTAAAATACAAACGAACGATATTATTATTAATGGTAGTAGAGTATATATATCAAACTTAGAGCTATACATATTCTCATAACCCCATGTGGCAGGGAATAACCTACCAATACTTTTTAAAAATTTTGGTAGCATATCTGATGGAAACATAATTCCTGAAAGCATAATTGATGGTAAAAATATAAATTGAGATATCATCGTCAACTTTGAAGTATTTTTTACAAATAAACCAAGTACAGTTCCAACTGATAAGCATGTAGATATAAATATGAAAAGATTAATAAAATATACAAAAATATTACTTGGGATAACTGCATCAAAGGCAATTGGAGCAAGAAAGAATATAATAAGTGCAATTATGAAAAGATGAATAAAACTAGAAATAAAATTATTAACTATTATTGTCCAAAGAGGAATTTTACCAACAATATATGCTTTTTTTATAGGACTACTAAAAAATTCTACTAAAGGAGTTGGAGAACCTATAATAGACCCCATTGTAACACCAAAAACTGTCATAGATGAAATAAGTGTTTTGTAGGCCATAGGGTCAACAGATGTGAAAATACCACTCATAAATAAAAAGAATACAATTGGGACTATATAGTAGGTTAAAAGTATTCCTTTATTTCTTAAATCTAGTTTCCACTGAACAATTATACCATATAAAAATGCACTCATTATTTATTCCCCCTTGCAATATCAATAAAGCATTCTTCTAAACTTGAATGTTCTATTTTTATATCATATACATCAATGTTTTGAGTTTTAATTATAGTAAGTAATTTTAAAAGTCCGTCACCAACTTCATTACTTTCAAATATATAATAATCTTGTATTTTTCCTTTATAACAACAAGTTAAACATTCATCTAATATAATTTGAGAAGATAGATTTAACTTTATTGTATATATATTTTTTACATTTGATTTAAGCTCATCTACTGTGCCAAGAAAAGCAATTTCACCATCTTTTAAAATAGCCAACTTATCGCACAAAGCTTCAACCTCTGCCATGTCGTGACTTGCTATAATTATTGTCTTACCATGATTTTTTAATCTTTTTATTTCTTCATGTAAGGCTACTCTACCTTCTACGTCTAATCCTGCTGTTGGCTCATCAAGAAAGATAACATCAGGGTCTCCAGTCATTGCTAGAGCTAAATGTAATCGGCGTTTTTGACCTGTGGACATTTCTTTATATTGTTTTTTAAGGATACCAGTTAAACCAAGTCTATCTATCAAACCGATATCAACAATAGTACTATTCCACATTGCAAATAACTTTAATGCTTCAATAGCTTTTATACCTTCAGGAAGAGATGAGGATTGTAGTTGGACACCTATTTTACCATTAATATATATTTGATCACTACTGTGTTTTAGAATTCCTTCCATACACTCTAGTGTTGTGGTCTTTCCTGCACCGTTTGTTCCAAGCAGTGCAAATATAGTACCATCATCTACATCAAAAGATATACCTTTTAATACTGTATTATTGTTGTATTTTTTTTGAAGGTTAGATACTTTAACTTTAGAATTCATATTTTTAAACACTCTCCATTTCAGAAATTATTATATTTTCCTTTTCAAAATAGGCAATAAGTGCCTTATCAATAAAGTCATCAATAAATCTTTGCTTTGATGATATTTTAGTATCCCATCCATCTTTATTCTCATTGAACTTTATAAGTTCAGGTAAAATACTCATGTCACCTTCAGTAAATTCATTTATCATACCCCACCATTCTTTAGCCACAGATATACTTTTATCACTATTTGGTAATTCACCTTGCTTTTTTAATAAAACTGCCTTATCAAGTATATTTGAATACTTGTTAAATAGGTTTAAACCATCATCTTCTCTATCTTTAAATCGTTTACGCATATGTGATGACAACTTATCATCAAAAAGCTTTACAACCCAATAGTTTTCATTTTGTTGTTTAATTAAAGAGACTATATCTGCATATTTGGAAAAGTCCACAGTTTTTATTTTAATAACTTCATCATGAAGTGCCTCGGTAGTTTCAAGTGCAGATTTTAATTTATCTATTTGAGATTTTATTATTTCACCTTGTTGTTCAAGTATTTTTACAACTTCTATAGGATCATCAAGTGAAAATAAATTATCTTTAATTTTATCTAATGAAAATCCTAAGTATTTTAATGATAATATTTGATGAAGCTTTACTATATCTTTATCAGTATAAAGTCTTCTTCCACCTTCACTTTTTTGTGATGGTTTAAGTAATCCCTCTTTATCATAATATTGAAGTGTACGAACGGTTACATCCATTTCTTTTGCAAGTTGACCAACTGTTAAAAGCTTATTATTTTTCATAAACCCACCTCCATAATATTATGTTAGCATATGACCTTACGTCACAATCAAGGATTTTATAAAATAAAATTAATAGAGGGAGTAGTAAAATTATATAGAATAGTATATTAAAAGACGAAATATTTAAAGATATGATTTTATAGGCAATAATCTATAATTAATATAATTGTTTTATTTATAATAGGGTATGTGCCTATAAATTACTTTATAAAGAAAAAATTAGCTATATAATCTACAAGTTAAACATATTTAAAGTAGTAGGTAATATCATTTAGTGATGTTATCTACTATTTTTATATAATTTACTAGAAAATAGTATAAGGAGAGTTAGATGAAATCTATTATAAAAAAATCAAAGAATATAATTTTAAGAAAAACTAATTTAGAAGATTTAGAATTTGTTATAAGAGCAGAACGTGACAAAGAAAATTCTATGTATGTGGGACAATGGACAAAACAACAGCATATAAATGCATTAGAAGATGAAGATATATTACATATAATAATTGAAGATTGTGATAACAAAAAAATAGGATATATTATTATTTCTGGACTTAAAGGTTTAAATAGAAGTATTGAGTTTAAGCGATTTGTTATATGCGAAAAGGATAGAGGTTTTGGAAAAGAGTCTTTAAGTTTAGTTAAAGAACTAGCTTTTAATGAATTAAATGCTCATCGACTATGGCTTGATGTACGTTTAAAAAATGAAAGAGCAAAAAGAGTTTATGAATCTCAAGGTTTTAAGGTAGAGGGGATTTTAAGGGAATGTATTTTTTATAATGGAGAATATGAATCATTAATTGTTATGTCAATATTGTCTAGTGAATATATATTTAATAAAAAAGTTAATATTAAGGAGATAAAATGATAAAAATTTTAGAAAGCAAAAGACTTGTATTACGAAATTTTTGTGAAGAAGATTTATATTATTTACATGAATATAGAAATAATGAACTTTATAAGAAATATCAAAGAAAAGTATATTAGAAAAATTAAATTTTAAGAATGAAGGATACTCAGAAAAGATGAAAAGTGTTATTTATTTGTTACAAATATAGATTATAAAATAAAAATTTTATTTAGAGGGGATAAAAGAGAGTTGAATATAGTTGGAATTTTAGGAACTATTCATAATGAACAAATGAGAGAAAAATATAATTATTCATTAAAATATATAGAAGATTTAATAGTAGAATTTAATCCAGATATAATTTGTGGGGAAATAAGACCTGAGGATTTTGAAAAATATATTATAGATAAAAATTATGATGGATATCTGGGACCTAATGAATACAGAAAAAGTATACTACCTTTATGTGAAAAACATAATATAAAATTTGAACCTATAGATTGGTTTGAAGATGAACTTATAGGCTTAAATCATTTTGATTGTTTTTGTAAAAGTGAGCAAATAAAATTGGAAAATAAATTAGATGAATTTTATGAAAGAATATTTGAAAATGTTAATGTTAGAAACATACCATTTAATAATTTGAAAATTGATGAAATTGTAGAGAAAAAACAATTATGGCTTGAAGAAATTAATAAAGATATACAAAATCTAGTATGGATAGTAAGAAATCAAATTATGAGCTTGAGAATAAAAAAAGTTATAGAAAAAAATAAAGATAGCAAAATACTTTGTACTTTTGGTATGGAACATAACTACTTTATATATAAGGAACTTCAAAAAATGAATGATGTAATTTTACTGTATCCAATAAGGTAAATTTTAGGGGGGATAGATTGGAAACATTGAAAAATTTGGAAACTAAGTTATGGAATAAAAATTTCTTTTTACTTTGGCAAGGGCAGATGGTATCAGTTTTAGGAGATGTCTTTTATCTCATGGCGTTAAACTTTTGGATGTTAGAAATAACTGGGTCTACAGCACTTATGGGAATGTTAAGTGCTGTCACTATGCTACCAAAAATAATTTTAGGTCCTTTTGCAGGTGTATTTGTAGATAGGTGGGATAGGAAAAAATTAATAGTTTTAACAGATTTAATAAGAGGTGTTATAGTAACTTTTGTAGGAATTGCAGGGGTAATGGGATTTATTCAAGTTTGGATGGTTTTTATTGTCGGGATTATAAGTGGAATCTGTGCTGCATTTTTCAACCCTGCAATAAACTCTAGTAGACCAGATATCGTTCCAGAAGATAAGTTATTAAAAGCAAATTCTGTAACAAGTTTAGCTCAATCAGGTATGGATATGATAGGAAATGCAGTAGGTGGAGTACTGTATGTTTTAATAGGGGCACCTTATATGTTTTTATTGAATGGAATTTCTTACTTATTTTCAGCTTTTACAGAAATATTTATAACTATACCAAAGGTAAAAAGAGAAGAAAAAGAAATAACTTTTATAGAAGATTTTAAGCTTGGAATTAAATTTTTAAATGACTTTAAAGTATATAAAAAGATGTTTATATGCTCTTCTATAATAAATTTTTTTGGAAATGCCGGAATGATACTTTTAATACCATATTTTAAGGAAACTGAGTTTTTAGGAGCTCAAAAATATGGATTTGCAATGATGGTTTTAGCTATGGGAATGGTTTTTGGAAGTATATTGTTATCAATCAAAGGCATAAAAAGAGAGAATAAATTTAAAGTGTTTAATATTTCTTTAGTATCTTGTACAACATTATTATTAGGAGCCATTATTACAAATAACTATATAGTACTACTTCTTTGCTGGTTATTTGGATTCTTTTTTAACGTAATTTTTAATACTATTTTTTCAACTGCAGCTATGTCAACTATACCATCAGATATAAGGGGAAAAGTCATGGCAATAACATCGGCTATAAGTATGGGATTAGTACCTATTGGTCAGTTACTAGCAGGAGTTTTAGGAGATCTAATGCCTATTAGACTTGTACTTTTTATTATGTTTTTATGTTGTTTTATTATTGGATTTTTATATATTAGAATAAAAAATTTAAAAAGATTTATAGAATATGATAGTGAATACGATAATTTAGAAGAATTAATGAAATTATAGAAAAGTTAAGCTTAACCTGGGGGATTTATGAAAAAAATAAGATTTATTATTATGACCATTATATTTATTATATTTTTAATCTTTACAGTTATCAGAGTTGAAGGTAATAAAAATATTGAAAATAAAAAATGGATAGAAGATATAACTTATTTAGATGAAAGCTTAAAAAAAGAACATCCCGATTTATTTAGAAATATTTCACAGTCAGAATGGGATATGAATATAAAAAATTTAAAATTAAATGTAAGAAAACTATCGGACCTTGAAATTTCTCTTAGAATAGCTCAAATGATATCTTCTATTAAAGATGGACACACATATATGGATTTAATAAATACAATTAATACTTTTAGTGAAGATAGTACAAAAGTTGAAGAAGTAGAAACTTTCCCAATAAATGTAGAATACTTTGAAGATGGATTAAGGGTAGCAGGATGTGATAAAAGGTATGATCAAGTTCTAGGATACAAACTAATATCTATAAATAATATATCTATTGATGAAGTTATAAAAAAATTATCAAGTTTAATAAACTATGATAATGAGCAATCTGCAAAAGAAAAATCAAAAAAATTTATAGGAGTATACGAGGCCTTAAAGTTTTTAGATATAGTTAAGACTAAGGAGGCTAAGTTTTTATATGAAAATGATAATAATGAAAATGTTATGCTTAATATTGAAACTATAAAAAATAAAGATATTGAGTTTGAACATCTAGAAAAGCCTAAGTTTAAAAAGTATATGAACGAAGAAATTCCCTATTGGTTTGAATATATAGAAGAGGATAATATTTTTTACTTTAGATTTAAACAATGTTTATCTACTGAAGATGTAAATTATTATAGTTTTGAGCAAAAGTTTATAAAGGCTATTAATGATACCAAATTTGAAAAATTAGTTATAGATTTAAGAGACAATAGAGGAGGAAGATTGGCTATTGTAGATTCTATTATTAATGAATTGAAATATAAAACAGAATTAGAAGGCAAAGATATATTTGCTATAACAAATAAAGGTACTGCTTCAGCTGCAGCTGATATAGCTTGGAAGTTACAGTATGAGTTAGGAGCTACAATAGTTGGAGAAGAAACAGGAGGTAATGTAAACTTCTTTGGTACAGAAAATGAATTTATTACATTACCTAATTCTAAGCTAAAAATATTCTATCCTTATAATGAGGTAAATAATAAAAAAGGTTATTTAGGAGGGGTTAAGCCTGATATAAAGGTAGAACAAAGTTATGAAAATTATTTAAAAGATATAGATGATTATTATGAATTTATAAAAAATATAAAGTAAAACCTAGGGGGAATTATGGAAACAAGGGAAGGTGTAAATTATGTTTTTAGATATAATAAAGATTCTATTGCAGAAAAATATATAGACAAAATTATAGAAACACAAGAGTTTTGTTATGAATTTATATGCAAATACTTAGATGTTAAAATGAATGATAGAATTCATTATTACTTATGTGAATCACCTGAACATGTTGGTCAAATTTATGGAGATAATGAACCTTGTAATGCTTTTGCAAGCAAACCTAATAAGATATATGCAGTTTATAATGAAGATATTAAGTGTATTGGGTTTCATGAGGATGCACATATAATTTCATACAATACACTAGGTATTCCAAATAGAGCTTTTTTAAGAGAAGGATTATCAATGTTTTTTGATAAGGGATATTTAGGAATAGATAATTATAGCTGGGTAAGATATTTTATATTAAATAATAAGTATGTAAGTATAAATGAACTTATAGTTAATGATAAGTTTCATAAAGCTAGTCACTTTATAACTTACACTATAGCTGGAGCATTTGTTGACTATCTAATTTGTACATTTGGAGTAGATAAGTTCAAAGAATTTTATAGCCATGTAGATGATAACTTTGAAGAGTGTTTTAAGGAAACTTTTAAAGTGTCACTAAAAGATTTTGAAGAAAAATTTAAAAGATATGTAAATATTTTAAGTAGAAATAAAGATATTGAGAAATTAATAGAAAAGAAATTAAGTTAAAGAATTTTAGAAGAAGAGATATAGGTAAAATATTATTAGAAGAAAGTTTAAAGTTTTCAAAGATAGAAGAGGCAGAAAAAGATTTTTAAAGAAACTAAAAGTTTATTAATAATATAAATAAAAGGGGTAGATATTTTGTTAAAATTAATAATAATTTTTATTGTTTCGATAATTATTTTAAATATAGCTTATGCAATTGGGATTAAAAAAAGATTAAATTTAATATCATTAATAGATGAAAAGAAATTAGAAAATAAGACTGAAGAAGAAATAAATAAAGCTAGCACTATAATGGGTTTGGGATATCTAATTATATTTATATTATTTATTGCAATGCATTTATTGAATAAATTTAGTATAGTTGCACTTATATTATTAGTTATAGATATACTTGGAATGTGTATATATATTTACAAAATTTTTTAGAAATTTCATACTAAATAGAGATAAGCTCAAATAGATATTTTAAATTACAAATACACCTGTTTTAATCAGGTGTATTTGTAATTTAAAGAAATATACTTGGAAAACATAATTATAATAGTTTTTTCCATTGAAGTAAGAAAAATTATATGAAATAATATAAATTAAAGAAAATTATAAAAAGGAGAGTAGTTTATGAAAAAAACTAATTATAAAGAGCTGGGAGTTGTACTTCTTAACAAATAAGGAGTTACAAAATAAAATAACTCCTTATTTGTTAAGTTGATTATTGTACAACTTAAAAATAAAGGAGAATAAAAAATTGAAATACAAAAATGCTAAAAATTTACTACCAAATGAATTACTTGAAAAAGTGCAAGAATATATCCAAGGGGATGTTATATATATACCAAAGCTAAAAGGAGATAAAATACCTTGGGGAGCAAAAAATGGTGCAAGAAAAGCCATTTACACAAGAAATAAAGATATATTTGATTTATATATAAATGGATACTCAATAGAAGAGATAATAAATATATACAACCTATCAGAGTCTAGCATAAGAAAAATTATATCTAAAATAAAAAAAGAAACTATTGAAAATGCTAATACACTAGACTTAGGAGGGGTTACCAATGAATAATACAACTATTGAAAAGCTACAATTAAACGAATTTAAAGAATTAGTAAAAATACACTGTGTAAGTTCACTTGGAAAAGAACTTATAGATAAACTAAGTCCAAGTAAAAATTTAAATGTAGTAAAAAGAAGACTGATGGAAAATAAAGAAGCTAGAAATGTATTATCAAATAGCAATCATATACCATTAGAAGGCTTATTTAATATAAATTCTATAATAGAAAAAGTAGATAAAGGAATGATTTTAGATCCTATAGAACTTACAAAGGTTCAAGATTTTTTAAGAGGATGTAAAAAAATTAAAAACTTCATGCTCGATAAGGAGTTTTACGCTAAAACTCTAAGTTCTTATGCACTTAACATAACTGAATGTGATTTTATAGAAAGTGAAATAGACTATATTATAAAAAATAATAAAGTTGATTCAAATGCTTCTAAAGAACTTAAAAAGATAAGAAGAAATATTGAGGTTTGTGAAGCTAAAATAAAAGAGCGATTAAATAAATTTATAACATCAAGTATCAATAAAAAATATATACAAGAATCTATAATAAGCAAAAGAGGAGATAGATACGTAATACCTATTAAATCTTCTTATAAAAATGAAGTTGATGGAGCTGTTTTAGATTCTTCATCAAAAGGAACTACAGTTTTTATAGAGCCGTCAAATGTATCTAAATTCAGTGTAGAGCTTGTTAGTTTAAAATCCGATGAAAGTATAGAAGAGTACAAAATACTTTCATACTTAACTGAATTGATATTTGAAAAGATAGTTCAAATTAAATTAAATTTAGAGATAGTATCTGAATATGATATGGTCTTTGCAAAGGCTAAATATAGTTTGAACAATAATTGTATAACCCCTAATATTAATGGTAGGGGTTATACTAAAATAGTAAATGGAAAACATCCATTACTAAAAGGAAATGTGGTACCACTTAACTTTGAAATAGGAAAAAATTATAGAAGTCTTATAATAACAGGTCCAAATGCAGGTGGAAAGACCCTATCATTGAAAACTGTGGGGCTATTAACTTTAATGGTACAGTGTGGGTTTGATATTATTGCAGATGAAAGTAGCCAAATAAGTGTATTTGAAAATGTATTTGTAGATATAGGAGATAATCAAAGTATTGAAAATGCACTAAGTACATTTTCTTCTCATATAAAAAATATTGCTGAGATAATGAATGCTAGCAATAAGTCTACTTTAGTGTTATTTGATGAAATTGGAAGTGGAACAGAGCCAAATGAGGGAGCATCATTGGCTATTGCAATACTAGAAGAGTTTTACCAAATGGGATGCATAACAGTTGCATCTACTCATTATGGGGAGATAAAGAATTTTGCAAATATGCATGAAGAATTTGAAAATGCAGGAATGATGTTTGATAAAGATACTTTAGAACCTTTATATAAGCTTGTTATTGGAAAATCGGAAGATAGTAATGCTTTGTTTATATCTAAAAAGATGGGTATAAGAGATAAAGTATTGAAAAGAGCTAGTGCTTATATAAAGGATAAAGACTATAATTTGGACTTGGTTAAAAGAAGTAAGATTGAAGGTAAAGAAGCAGTTGTTGAAGAACTTAAAGAGATAGTTAGTTATCAAGTTGGGGATAAGGTTAAGTTATTAGATAAAGATGATTTTGCAATAGTTTATAAAGAAGTTGATAAATTCAATAACGTTGAAGTTTTGTACAAGGGTGAATTTATAACTGTAAATGTAAGAAGAACAGAGCTATATTTAAAAGCACAGGAACTATATCCTCAAGATTATGATACTAATAGTTTGTTTATTTCCTATGAAGATAGAAAACTAGAAAAAGATATTAAAAGAGGTTCTAAAAAGGCGCTTAAAAAGATTCAAAAGGAAATAAAAAATAATAAAATTAAGTAATATATTGATTAAAATACAGCAGATTCTAATGAAATTCTGCTGTATTTTTTAGTTTAAAAGTAAATTATATATCAAAGATTTAAAACTATGTAATAAATAAAGTGAAAAATAAAAAGGTATTAAAAAATAGAAATTAGAATACAAATAATATTATTATATTTTAAAATTAAACTTTATTATAATTTTAAGGGGGATAAATATGAAAAAAGGATATGATATCTTTGGAAAAGAGTATGGAGTAATGCTAAGAAATGATTTGCATGCAACTGATTCTATAGATCATAAATTTATGAAAGATATGATTTTGGTAGATGAAGAATCTAAAAACTTATTTTATGAAGGTATTCCTAAGGTTTCTAAGGATGTGTGTAAACATGAATTATTTGAATTTGCTCAAAAGTTTAAAGGAAGTAATGATTTAGATACGATTAAAAATATTTTAAAATTTACATCTAATATGGCTTTAAATTATGATATAAATTTTTTAGATATGAAGTTTGGAGGGCGAGAAAAAGATATTATATCGAGAAAAACGGATTGGTGTGCTGACATGGCAAGAGTAGGATGTGTTTTATTAAAGTGCAACAATATCCCAGCTAGGATTTTACATATTGTTAATATTAATAAAGCTTACAATGGTCATGTTATATGTGAAGCATTTTTTGAAAAAAATTATGGGGTATGTGATTTTATACATGGTGTAGTTGGTTATGATAAAGGGCCTATATCAGCTTGGGAAATGAAGTTAGATAAACATCTTGTAACAAAGTGTTATTCTAGAGATTATCAAGGTTATTCAAAAGAGAATGACTTTGAAGGACTATTTTCAGAAATAGCTATAAATGAATATGATATTATGGATGAAAATAATAAATTTACTGAGTCTAGACCAAATGAATATACTATAAAAATAATTGAAGAAAATCATAACAATAAATGGTTCATGGATGAGGATGAAATTTAAAAATTAAACTCTCAATATATCAGATTATATTGAGGGTTTAATTTTTTGTAAATAAATTTAGAATTAATTTAATTTGCGAATATATTATTGTGTATAGATAATATCTATACGTCAATTTAAAAATAGTATTTAAAAAATTTATAATAAATTTTTTTTATTTATTATCATATTTATATTGAATTAAAATTTAAATAATTATTATTGGAAAATATTAACCGGAAAATGCATTATTAAAAACTAAATATGCTAAACTCATTTATTTCTATAATATCAATTTTAAAATTATTGATATGGAAATAAATAAGTTTAATTTTTATATTCGAACTAATTTGAAGGAAAATTAAAAAATTTTATAATAATAAAATAATGTCAGAAAATTATAAAATTTAATATGATTTGAAAAAATATTTTTAATTTAGTATTTCGTATGTACATTTGAAAAAATTTAATTAAGTAGAATTTAAAAATTATTTTGTAAGTAAAATTATTTGTAAAAATTTTAACTATAATTATAGATATAATCTATAAAAAAGTTAGTATTCTAAATATTTGTTTTGAAGAATAGTTGACAATCTAATCATATCTCTATAACATTTATAGTGAAAGAACCAACATAATTATGTTTTTAGCAACAAAAAATAACATTTTGTATACAAAATCTTTTTAATCTGAAACAAATCTTTAATTTTCAATCTTTACCAAGATAAATAAAAATATATAATTTAAAAACTTAAATTTATTGTTTATAAAATTAATATAAATAATACTTATTCAAAAATTTAATAACTATTGTTAAAAAATTATCTTGAATTTTAATGAAAAACATCAATCTAAAGACTTAATTAATATTTACTATATAAAATAAGCTACTTTACTTAATTACAGGATTGGTACTAAAGATTGACTAAATAAAAAATTAACAAGGGAGATGGATTTTAATGATTAAAAAAAATATAGCAATTTTAACAGTAGCAGGATTAACTCTCAGTTTTCTAGCACCTTCAGTAAGTTATGCAGATAGTCAAACAAAAGAAGATTTACCACAAGCATATAATGTTAAATCAGAAAAAGATTTAAAGGATGTTTTGAAAAATGTATCAGATGAATATAATATAAAAAAGAATACTGATCAATATCAATTAGTTGATACAGAAAAAGACGATTTAGGATTTACTCATTATACTTTAAAACCTAAAGCTGATGGCTATTTTGCTGAAGCAGCAGAAGTTAAAGTACATACTGATAAGTCTGGCAAAGTTGTCTTTGTAAATGGAGATTTAGATCAAGGTAAATTGGAAGTTAAAAATCAAACTAAAATAGATAAAGATAAAGCTATTGAATTAGCTTTTAAAGCAATAGAAAAATCACGTGACGAAGTTAAAAATTTATCAGGTAAAGATGTTGTACAAGAAGCTAAAATAGCCGTAGATGAGCAAAGTAATAGAGCAATTTATAGCTTAGACATAGCGTATACTGTACCAGAGCCAGCTCATTGGAATATTAAGTTAGATGCAGAAAATGGAAATATAATTGAAAAACAAAATATTATAGAAAATGCAGCTCAAACAACAGGAACTGGAATAGGTGCCAATGGACAAGTTAAATCACCTTTAAATATAACAGAAGATGGAGGAAAGTTCTATTTATTAGATACTACTCATAAAGGGAAAATAGCTACTATAGCTTTTGAGGCATTTGATGATAATGGTATAGTAGGAAGTGTTATATCTAATATAAAAAATTGTTTTGATGGTGAAAAAGATAAAGCAGCCGTAGATGCTCACTACTTTACAGATAAAGTTTATAAATATTATAAAGATGTTCATAATAGAGAAAGTTATGATGACAAAGGATCAGATATATACTCTTATGTACATGTACCAAATCCAGATACAGGTGAAAGTTGGAGTAATGCTGCTTGGACTGGAGCAGAGATGATTTATGGAGATGGTAATCAAGTTGAAGAAAATTCTTTCTCAGCAGCAGATGATGTTGTTGCTCATGAAATTACACATGGAGTTACATCATCAACAGCTAATTTAGTTTATAAGTATCAACCAGGAGCTTTAAATGAATCTTTTTCAGATGTATTTGGATACTTTGTAGATAGTGATGATTGGACAATGGGTGAAGATTTATATAAAACACCTAATACAGCTATAAGAGATTTAAAAGAACCTAAAAAATATAATCAACCAGAACATATGAATGAATATAAAAATTATAGTATAAATTATGATAGAGGTGGAGTTCATATAAATAGTGGTATTCCTAACAAAGCAGCATATAACACTATAACTAAATTAGGAAAAGAAAAAGCTGAAAAAATTTACTATAGAGCTCTTACTAAATATTTAACAAGACAATCAGACTTCTCAGATGCTAGTCATGCTTTAACTCAATCAGCAAAAGATCTTTATGGAGATAAAGAAGCTAATGATGTTCAAGCTGCATGGAATGAGGTTGGAGTAAATTAATTTATAAAGTTTAAAAATAAATATTAAAGAAATTAACCACAGTAATTAAGTTTAGAATTATTGTGGTTAATTTTTATTGTAAATATATTGTAATTATAATAAAATTTACCCTAAAGGAAGAGGGATGTATAGATTAAAGAAAAATATAAAGGTAGTGATTATAATGAAAAATTTATTTTCTATTGGTGAGGTTTCTAAAATAAAAGGGGTTACAATAAAAGCATTAAGATATTATCATAAAATGGGAATTCTTATTCCACGACATATTGATAATACAACTGGCTATAGATATTATTCTATAGATCAATTTATTCTGTATGTTTCTAGGGATAAGGGTAAGACTTGGGATTATGTGAAAGAAGTTAAAGATGATAATTAATTAAAAGATAAATAGGGGGAGAGATATGTTAGAGTTAATACAAAGTATTAACATCAAAATAGCTGGGTATTTAGCAATTTTCATGGTAGTAATAACTATGATAAGTCATAGTTTGGTTATATTAAAAGTAATTCCTTATACATGGATTAATGGAGGAAGAAGTACATCTTATGAAGAACAAAAGAAACAATCTATGGTTGGAATGATAGTGTTAATAATAACAATACCATTTTTACTTATATCTAGTAGTATTATCACTATTAATATCAATAATATATGGTTTATCATAATAAGTGCTGTATTGTGGATTTTGGTTTTAATGCTTATAATTAGTATTATAATGCAATTTTTAGGAACAAATTTTGAAAGATATGTGATGAGTATAGTAGCATTTACATTATTAGTGTGTGTACTTAGGATAGCATTACAAACAATACAGTAGTTTATGAAAGTAATAATAATTAGATAAAGTGAAAAGTAAGATTTGTATATTAACCGTATCGCAGGTAAGTGATACGGTTTTTGTATAATTATAAATTAATAATATAGGAGTAAAAGATGAAGATTAATAGACTAACTGAAATAATAATTCTACTTTTAAATAAAAAGATTGTAACAGCAAAAGAATTAGCAGATAAATTTCAAGTATCAACAAGAACTATATATAGAGATATTGAAGAACTATCATTATCAGGTATTCCAGTATATATGAACAAGGGAAAAAATGGGGGGATATACTTATTAGAGGAATACTCATTAAATAAAACTATATTATCTGAAAGGGATAAGCAAAGTTTAATCATTGCACTAAAAACACTAGAGGCAACAAAGTATCCTGAAATTGACTCAATTACAAATAAAATTAGTTTTATGTTAAATAAAGAAGAATTATCAAATTGGATAGATATAGATTTTTCTCACTGGGGAAGTGATTTCAATGAAAACAATAAGTTCAATAAAATAAAAAGTGCAATATTAAATAATAAGATAATAGAGTTTAGCTATGTAAATAGTTGTGGAAACAGATCAATACGAACTATTGAACCAATGAAGCTTATTTATAAAGGTCAAACCTGGTATTTATATGGATTTTGTAAATTAAAAGAAGATACTAGAACTTTTAGAATAACTAGAATGAAAGATTTAGATGTGAAAGAGGAAAATTTTATTAGAAGAAAGATAAAAGATATAGATACAAATCCATCAAAGAAAATGATAGAAAATATAATAAATCTAAGATTAAAACTTAAAAAAGAAGTATTATATAGAATGTTTGATGATTTCAACCAAGATTCATTAATTGATAATAAAGATGGGACTTATGAGATAAGTATAGAAATACCAGAAAATGAATGGTTGTATGGGTACATTCTTTCTTTTGGTAACTTTGTAGAAGTTATAGAGCCAGAACACATAAGAAATATTATATTAAATAAAATGAAAGAAACTATAAAAATGTATGAAGAAAAATCATAAATAATTAATAAATATTTATAATATGACACATAGATGTCATATTATATTAGTTATACTTTAGAAAAAAAGTATATTAGGAGAATTATTTATGAATTATGAAATAGTTAATTTAGAAGAAAAACAAGTTGTTGGATTAGTTAAAGAAACTACTAATAACAACAATAAGGCAATTAAAGATATAGGGATATTATGGGAAGGATTTTTTGTGAAAGGATATTATAAAAATATAGAAAATAAGAGAGATAACAAGCCTATTGGTCTATATACAGATTATAAAGGCGATTTTACTAAGCCTTACAACTTTCTTTGCTGCTGTGAAGTAAATGAATCATATGATGTAAAATATCCATTAGTAAGAAAAATAATATCAGGTGGTAAATATGCTAAGTTTATTATAAAGGGAGATGTTCAAAAGTCTGTAGGTGAGTTTTGAATGAAATTGTGGAAAATGAATTTAGATAGAAAGTATTCTTGTGATTTTGAAGAATATCAAAATAATGATGAAGATATACAAAATCAAGAAATTCATATTTATATTTCTATAAATTAATACTGCTAGAAAAAGTCAAATTATTGCAATTGTTTTAAAACTAAGAAAGATAATAGGAGATTAAATATGAAACATGAATGGAGAAAAAAAGAAAAGTATTATTACTTACCAAAAACTAACCCTGAAATAGTAAATATTCAAGAGTTAAAATTTATTCAAATAAAAGGGTGTGGGAATCCAAATAGTGAGGAATTTTCTCAAAAGGTAGGAGCTTTATATTCATTATCTTATGCTATAAAAATGATGCCTAAAAAAGGGATAACACCAAAGGGGTATTTTGATTATACAGTATATCCTTTAGAAGGAATATGGGATTTAACTAATGAAGCAAGAGATTATGAAATCTTTGATAAAAATAATTTAGTATATACAATAATGATTAGGCAACCAGAGTTTGTAAATGAAGAAGTTTTTAAAGAAGCTATAGAAATTTTAAAAAAGAAAAATAATCCTTTATTAGATGAAGTTGAATTTGTTAGTATAGAGGAGGGTATGTGTGTTCAAATGATGCACATAGGTAGTTTTGATGATGAATATAAAAGTTTTGAAGTTATGAATAAATTTTGTAAGGACAATAATATATTAATAAAAAATAAAGCTCATAGAGAAATTTACATATCTGATTTTAGAAGAATTCCTAAGGAAAGATTAAAAACAGTTTTACGATATAGAGTTGAATATAAATAAGAAGAATTTTATTTAAGGGGAAATATATAATGAAATTAATCGATGTTAATATTGAGAATATAGATAAAGAACATATATGCTGTGCTATTTCTAATAAGAAAGACGATATTCCAGTTTCATCAAAAAAATTATGGTTAAAAGATAGCTTTGAAGATGGTCTTGTTTTTAAAAAAGGTGATGTAAGAGGAAAAGTTTTTATTGAATACATACCAGCTGAAAACGCATGGACTCCTATTGATGCAAAGGAATATATGTTTATTAATTGTTTTTGGGTTTCAGGAAAATTTAAAGGGCAAGGTATAGGAAGTAGATTATTAGAAGAATGTATAAATGATAGTAAGGATAAAGGTAAAAAAGGATTAGTGGTATTAAGTTCTGATAAAAAAAGACCTTATTTATCAGATCCAAAGTATTTAAAGAAAAAGGGGCTTATTGTAGCTGATAGGGCAGAGCCTTATTTTGAATTATTATATTTACCTTTTGAAGAAAATGTATATGTTCCAAAGTTTAAAGATAGAGTAAAGTCAAAGGATATTAATGAATTAGGATTTACTTTATATTATTCTAATCAATGTCCTTTTACAGCTAAATATGTAGCTTTACTAAGTAATTATATGAAAGATAAAGATATAGATTTTCGTATAGTTAAATATGAAAATAAAGAACATGCACAAAACTCAACTACGCCATTTACAACATATAGTATATATTATAATGGAAAATTTATAACTCATGAAATTTTAAATGAGAAAAAACTTGAAAGTATAATTTGTAAGTATAACAAGTGAAATAGTATTTTTTATAAAAGCTTTATAAAGTATAGGTCTAAATCTAGATCTATACTTTTTTACTACTTTAGAAAAAATCACTTTAGAATATTAACTTATAACAAAAATTATATAGACTTAAATAATAATGTAAGAATTTATTAAGAATTTGAAAAAAATATATTAAAAATTAATCTGTACTATATAAAGTATGGAGGGGATAAGAAATGTGGAAAAGGAAAATTAAACAAAAAAAGATTCAATTTATTTTAATAGCTATTATCTTAATGGTGTCATCATCTATATTTGCAATATCTATAAACCTTACAAGTACAGTAGAAGAATATACAAATGAATACTATAAAGGGGAGAATATAAAAGATATTGTAGTTCAAACATACAATAAAGACATAATTTCTAGAATAGAGGATTTTATAGAAAAAAAAGAACCTAAAGAAAATGATATAAGATATTCAGATGCCTTAATGGTAGATAGGCAAGTTTTTTTAGAAAGTAAAAATCTGGATTTAAGCATGGCAAGTTTAGTAACTTTTGAAAATAAAAAAAGTCACCCTTGGGATGTAGTAACAACAGAAGGTGAAAAAAGAGACAGACCAAGTAAGGGTACTATTTGGGTACCTAATATAATAGCAGACCATAAGGACATAAAAATAGGCGACAAATTAAGAATAAAAGATGGAAAAGAATATAAATATTTAAGTGTATCAGCGTTAGTAAATGAATCTTTAATTCCAAATTCAATGGTTGGTTCTACTAATTTATATATAAATAAAGAGGATTATAAGACGTTTAATAACCTTGTAAAATCTCATTTTATTGGATACAACTCATCAAAAGAAGCAGAGAATGCAACTAAAGAATTAAGTACTTATATTGGAGATTCTTTTGAAGGTCTTATGCTTGATAAATGGATAACTAACTTCGTAGCAAATTCTACAAGTATGATTACAGGTGCAATAGGAATGAGTATAGCATTATTAATATTTATTGTATCAATTATAATAATAAGATTTGTTTTATGGAGCAACCTTTTAAAGGAATATAAATCTATAGGAGTATATAAATCTATAGGAGTATATAAATCTATTGGTTATACTTCAAAACAAATAAGAAGTATATATTTAAAAAGTTATGGAATAGTTGGTATTATTTCTATTACTATTGGAAGCTTTTTAAGTATAGCTTTTATAAATTATATGGTAAATCTATCCGTTAAATATATTGGTATATATGAAGGAAATAACAATAATTTTACCTTTATATTTTTAACCATAGCTATAATGAGTTTGGTATTAATCATAAATATATATTTATTACTTAGAAGAATAAACAAAATCAATCCAGTTGAAGCATTTAGAGTAGGAGTAACATCATCTAAAGAAAAGTTTAAAAAATCATTAATCAAAGATGCCTCATCACCATTATCTATGGCTATAAATGATATTTTCAAACATAAAAAGCAAAACCTAATTATAGTAACTATACTTTCTATGGTAATGTATGTATCAGCATTTATAGTAAGTGGAAATTACTCAATGGAAAATATAGATTATAATGCATGGAATGTGTTTGGAACAATACAAGGAGATATTGCATTAGATTTTCCAACAGGAGATGAATCTTATGATAAAGCACTAGAAGAACTAAAAAATGATTCTAGGATATTGGAGGTAAGAGAATGTTCTTTTGATGTAGGGCAAATTGTATACTTAGACACAACTAAATACAACATAAAAAATGCTCAAGTTATTACTACTTTAATAGACAATTATGAGAATAATGAAGGTTTTAATGTATCAATTAAAGAAGGTAGAAATCCAAAATTGAAAAATGAAATAGCACTAACAGAGCAAATTCTAAAAGATGCTAATTTAGAGATTGGAGATTATATAAAGGTAAAGGTATTAGGGGAGGAAAAGTCATTGCTAATAACTGGTAGTTATACAAGTATGATGTCAAATAACTACTCTATGAGAATGACTTTAGACATAGTGCCTAAGGATATGAGAAATAGTCTTTTAAATTTAAATCTTAACGCAACTTTAAAGGATAAGAATGATTATGATAGTGTTAAAAAAGATTATAAAGAAAAGTACGAAGTAGCAAGTGTAGACATATCTCCTAGTTTAATTGTTCAAACTGCTAAGTCGGTGGTTGAAACAATTACTCCAGTAACTAGTATTATTTTAACAGGGATATTGATATTTAGTATTTTAAATATAATAACTCTTATAATGATGAACAATACCGATAACAGAAGAAACAATGCTATTATGAAATCCCTAGGGTTTTCGAATAAATACATTATAAGGAGGACTTCATATAGAATTATTATACTTACAGTTATATCATCACTATTTGGATTTACTCTAAACTTAATTATATCAAAGAATATATTTAAGATAGCAATGTCAGGAATAGATGGATTAATGATTCCATATAACTTAGTTTCAGCTACAATATTATTTATTGCAATAATAACTATTTTAACAACAATAATATCAATGTTTAGTATAAGAAAAATATCCACAGTAGAGCTTATGGAAGAATAGGGGGAAGTGTTATGAAAAGTATTATAAAAGCAAGAGGACTTTGTAAATCATTTATTTTAGGCAAAACAGCAAATAATGTGTTAAAAAATATAAATTTAGATATATATGAAGGTGACTTTACTGTAATAATGGGGAGTTCAGGTTCTGGAAAATCAACACTTTTATATTCTATAAGCACTATGGATAATCCAAGTGCAGGTAGCCTTGAGCTTTTAGGCAAGGATATAACAAATCTAAATGAAAAAGAAGCTACAGAGATTAGAAATAAATATATCTCATTTATATTCCAAAGTATAAACTTACTTTATGATTTAACTATAAAAGAGAATATAACTTATACTGGTTATTTAAATAATAAGGATAAAAAAAGCGTAAATAAAAAAGCAGAAGAGTTAATAAATAGATTAGAATTAAAAGAAATTGAAAATAAATACCCATCAGAAATATCAGGAGGACAACAGCAGAGAGTTGCAATTGCAAGAGCTTTAATAAATACCCAAAAAGTAATATTTGGAGATGAACCAACAGGAGCGCTTAACTCTTCAACAGGTAAAAAAGTACTTGATATTCTAACAGAGTTAAACAATGAAGGTCAATCGATAGTAATGGTAACTCATGATTTAAAAGCAGCATCAAGAGCAAGTAGGTTAATTTACTTAAAAGATGGAAGAATTGATGGAGATTTAGATCTTGGGAAATTTAATGAAAAGGATTTAGAGGGTAGAGAAGAAAAAATATTTGAATTTATAAAGAGTAGAGGTTGGTAATGGTATAATCAAAGTGGGGGTGACTAGAGTGAGTGATAAAATTTTAGTAATTGAAGATGATATTGATTTAGGGAATTTAATAAGAGATTATTTAAAAATAAGTGGCTTTGAAGCAATAATAGCTAATGATGGTTTAAAAGGATTAGAATTAGCTAATGAACCTGAGATAAAACTCATTATTTTAGACATCATGCTCCCACTTTTAGATGGTATTGAAGTTTGTAAAAGAATTAGAACTATATCGGAAATACCGATACTGATGTTATCAGCAAAAAGTGGAGAGATGGATAAAATATTAACTTTAGGTGTAGGAGCAGATGACTATATGACAAAGCCATTTTCTCCTATGGAACTAGTAGCAAGAGTTAAGGCACATGTAAGAAGGTACACTTCGTTTTCAAGTGAAAAGCAATCATATATAAAGCAATTTGGAGATTTAATGGTAGATTCTAAAGGATACAAGGCAATATTAAAGGGAAAGGAAGTAGCATTTACTTCTAAGGAATTTCAGATATTAGATTTCTTTACATCAAATCCATATCAAGTTTTTTCAAAGGCACAGGTATATGAAAATGTATGGGGATATAGTGAGTATATGGACGAAAATACTATAGCTGTATACGTTAAAAGAATAAGAAAAAAGCTTGGGGAGTATGGAGAAAAATCCATTAAAACTATATGGGGAGTAGGGTATAAGTGGGAAAGTATAGAATAAAAAGCAATTATATATGTAGGAAAATCAGTATATTTACAGGATTAATATTTCTTTTTATTATGATTTCATTTATATACTCTATTATAATTTTAAAATATGATGGTAAGGAAGAAGGAAAGAGTAATATATTAAGAATACAAACTTCAATTCAAAGAGAAAAGATTAAAGAAATGTATGAAGATAATAATTTTAGAATGGAAAAATCATTTTATAATTATGCATTTATAAATTTAAAAGGAGAAGTTATTTTTTCTAACTTAAAAGATTTTAAAAAAGAATCTAGAGTAAATCTGGAAAATGATATAGGTTATGATAATTCTTTTATACAAAGAACTAGTGATGGTAAATTAAATAAGTTAGTTAGATATAGCACTCCATTAGTAATTAATAATGTCCAAAAAGGAACTATAATCATAGATGTGCCAATAGAAATACTAGAAAACGATTATAATTATAAAAAGCTTATACCTTTATGGATAATGTTAATTACCATAGGATTAATTACAATTATAATAAAAAGATTGATAAAAGTAGATATGATAAATCCAATAAAAGACATACATAAAAGTGCAAAAAACATACTTCGTGGTAACTATAATTGTAAGATAAGTTATGATTATCATGGAGAAGTAGGAGAGTTTTGTCATGATTTTGAAGCTATGAGAGATGAAATAATAGTATCAAAAGAAAAAGAAGAAAGATTAAGGAGAAGTGAAAAAGAGTTATTAGCATGTATTTCTCATGATCTAAAAACACCTCTTTCCTCAATACTTGGATATGTTGAGGGTATAAGGGATGGGATTGTTTGTGATGAAGAGGGTATAAAAAGGTACTCAAATATTATAATTAAAAAATCAAAGGAACTTTCAAAATTAATAGATGATATATTAGAACAATCAAAAACTGAGTTAAATGAAATGAAAATTGAAAGAAAAGAAATGTATTCCAATGATTACTTAGTTGAAACTCTCATGGATATATCTATTGATGTGGCAAATAAGAATATGAAATTAAATGTTTTAGGGGAGATACCTAGGGCTTTAATTTATATAGATGAAAAAAGAATGAATCAAGTTATAAGTAATATTATTTCAAATGCTATTAAGTATTCAGATTTAGGAAAAGTAATAGATATTTGGGTAGATGATGATATAAACAGTATTACTGTAAATATTAAGGATTATGGTAGTGGAATTAGTATTGGTGATATACCCTTTGTTTTTAATAAGTTTTATAGAGGAGAAAAGCATAGAAATACAAATATATCAGGATCAGGACTTGGGCTTTCTATATCAAAGTATATAGTTGAAACTCATGGGGGTGTTATTAAGTGTAATTCATCATTAGAAGAAGGTACAACTATTAGCTTTACTATACCTAAAATATAGTTTGCTAATTGATTTTAATTTAATAAAAGTAGGATAAAAACTTCTTATAAGCCTAGCAAGGTTTGTGAGAAGTTTTTTTATTAAAGTGACAAAAACGTAAGTTAAATCCTTATTCTTATAAGATAAATCAATGGTTTAGTATATAAGTATATTTTATTATTTACCTAAGAATATAAAATAGGGGGAACTTATAAATATGAAAAAATCTAAAGCATTAATTTTATCTATAGGAGTTTTTGCTTCTTGGTAGATTATTATTTATGTATCATTGCATCTAGGTGCAAATCTAAACTTGTTTATGAATGGAATAGGTGGGGAAGGGGAGATATTTTATTTATATTACTACTTACTAGCAGTAGCTATAACAATTATTTTTAGATTTTTTAACTGCAATATTAATTTTAGCCTTTTTATTTTCTATAGGAAAGTTCAATTTAGTACTTATGTTAATCATTACATTGATGGCTTTATATGGAATACAAGGTGCTTATCAACCAACTGTTCAAGCAAGTATACCACTTTTAGTAGATAGAGAGAATTTGTTACCAGGAAATGCAGTTATAAATCAAGTTAGTTCACTTGCAGGATTATTAGGGCCTATAATGGGGGAATTTTATATGGATTTTATGGATTGATATCTATTTTAATAGCAAGTATAATATGCTTTTTTATATCTGCTGCTATGGAAATTTTTATAAAAATACCTTATAAAAAGCGACAAACAACATTTAGTGCCTTTGCTATTGCAAAAGATGATTTTAAAACTAGTTTAACTTTTATTTTTAAGGATAGACCTGTAATTTTTAAAACGATTTTTATAATTTCTTGTTTTAATTTAGTTTTAAGTTCTTTGATAATGATTGGTATCCCAGTTATTATTACTCAAATATTAAATATGTCTAGTCAAGCTTATGGTGTAACTCAAGGGTTGTTAGCTTTTGGTGGACTATTTGGTGGAATTATGACTGGCGTTTTGGTAAAGAAGATTAAGATTTATCATAGTCATATAATTTTATTAATTGCAATATTAGGGCTAGTTCCAATTGGCTTTGTAATTATGTTTAATGTAACTCCAATGACTTCTTATGTGGTTATTACGGCGTGTTGTTTTTTAATAATGGCAGTATCTACTTTATTTAGTATTCAAATTTTAACTTTTATACAAAGTGAAACACCGAGCCATCTTACTGGAAAAGTTATTTCATTTTGTCTGGCTATGACAATGTGTTCACAGCCTATTGGTCAAATTATCTATGGATATTTATTTGAAGTGTTTAAAGATGATACTTATATAATTATTTTTAGGGCTGTTTTAATTTCAAGTTTAATAGCCTTTATGTCTAAAAAGATTTTTAGTAATTTGAAAGAGACCAAGGTTTATCCTGAGGTTTGTAATGATAGAGAATAAATTATCATACAAATTTTAAGTTTCTAGAGACTTACATGAAAAAGTTTAATGGTTTTTAAAATTTCATATATAAACTTTGACTAAAAATCCAAGTTTTTAAAATCTACATTATATTAATATATGTAAAGTGTTTTAGGGAGAAATTTTTTACTATAGACAATCAAAAATATAGAATTTATAATTGGAAATCATATATGTATAAAAGATATAACAATAATATTTAGTGGGATGAAAGAGTTTATGTATATTAAATCTATATAAAGAATTTTTTATTATTAACATTGTCACAACTGTGGGTTGTGACAATATTTTTTATTGTGAATATTTTAGAATATATACAAACTATATGTAAAATGATAAAATTAAGTAGTTAAAATTTACCAAAATATTAAGTTATTTGTAGTAAAGTTAATACACAAGAAAATATATTTTAGTAATTAATACTTGTATTTAGAAACTTATGATGTGATAAGTCGTTAATATTTAAGCAATTAGAGTTTGACAAGTTTGAAAATACCAAAATGTATATTTAAAACAGAATCAAGGAGGAAGAAATGGTATTTAGTAGTTTAGTTTTTTTATTTGTATTTTTGCCAGGAATAATTTTTTTATATTATATATCTAAAGATAACTATAAAAATTATTTGATTTTAGTGGCAAGTTTATTTTTTTATGCATGGGGAGAGCCGATATATATTGTTATAATGCTAATATCTATAGTAGTCAACTTTATATTTGGAAAGAAAGTATGTAAAGATAATGATAAAAACAATAGAAATATTTGGTTATTTATGTCCATTATGTTTAACATATCTATGCTAGGTATATTTAAATATACTGGATTTTTTATAGAAAATATAAATAGGATGTTTGGAAATAATATTACAAACCCAGGAATAGCGCTGCCATTAGGAATATCTTTTTTTACATTTCAGGCAATGAGCTATGTTATAGATGTATATAGAGATGATGCAAAGGTTCAAAAAAATCTATTACACTTAGCATTATATATAAGTTTATTTCCGCAACTAGTTGCAGGACCTATAGTTAGGTATCAAACAGTTGCAGACCAAATAGAAAATAGAAAACATACTGTGCAAAAATTTGAAAATGGAGTTAGTAGATTTATAATTGGATTATCTAAAAAAGTGTTATTATCAAATTCATTAGGTATGTTAGCAGACAGCGTATTCAATACTCAAATATCAGAACTAACTGTATTATCGGCATGGTTAGGTATAATTGCATATTCTCTTCAAATATTCTTTGATTTTAGTGGATATAGCGATATGGCAATAGGACTTGGTAACATGTTTGGATTTGAATTTTTAGAAAACTTCAACTATCCATATATATCTAAATCTGCTTCAGAATTTTGGAGAAGATGGCATATATCATTAGGGTCATGGTTTAAGGATTACATATATATACCATTAGGTGGAAGTAAGAAAGGAAAATTAAGAAATTATATTAATTTATTTATAGTATGGTTTTTAACAGGATTTTGGCATGGTGCTAGTTGGACTTTTATAGCATGGGGACTTTATTTTGGAATTTTAATAGCTATTGAAAAAGCCTTTTTAGGTAAAATTTTAGATAAGATTTATCCACCTATTAGTCATTTATACTTAGTATTAGTTGTCATGATTGGATGGATATTTTTTAGATCAAATAGTTTTAACTATGCATTTAACTATATAAAACTATTATTTGGATTAGATAATAATTTACTTTATAATAATTTAACAATCATGTATTTGAATGATTATGGTTATATTCTTATATTAAGTGTAATTTTTAGTATTCCTATAATTCCTATTTTAAAAAACAAACTACATGAATTCAAAGAAACTCATGCATATTACATTATAAAAAGTATAGTGTTTATGTCTATGTTTGGAGCTACAGTAATAGAATTAGTAAATTCAACATATAATCCGTTTTTATATTTTAGATTTTAAGGTAGGAGAATACAATGAAAAAAATAAAACATTTTTGGTTAACAGTTCCATTTATTGTTTTTATATTTGGAGTAGGTATATTAAACCTTTTATCAAAGGATAAAGCTGAAAGTTTAAATGAAAATAGAAGTTTACAACAAGCACCTGGTATAGAAAATATCATTAATAGAGATTATCCAAAGATATATGAAACATATTATACAGATCAATTTATTAACAGAGATTCATTATTAAAGCTATATACTAAATTACAAATTAAAATGAATAAGTCTACTGTGAGAGGATATTATATTATAGATAACAAATGGATAATGCCAAATAAAGTTGGAAAACAAAAAGATGAGCAAATAAAGCATATTGCTGATAAAGTTAATGAATTTTCTAAAAAAATTAAAAAAGATAGTAGAGAAATATACTATATTTCAACTCCCTGCAAAAGTCAAGCACTAGATGGATTATATCCAAAGTTTGCAGGTAAGGGATTTGCATTAGAGAATGTAAGTAAATTTGGACAAAATCTAGATGAAAATTATATAAACTTTATAAATATAGATAAATATTTTCATAATGAATTTTCAGAGAAAGAAAAGGAAAAAATGTATTTTAAGACAGATCACCATTGGAATGGAATAGGTGCATTTGAAGGATTTAAATATATTATAAAAAATATGAATGTATTAAATGAAAATAATAAAGATTTAATAGATGATAGTAATTTTGAAATATCAGAAATAGCCAATAAAAAGTTTTTAGGAAGTTACAATAGAAATTTATTTTCCTTATTCAGTAAAGATGAAAATATTCCATATGTAAATTCAAAGGGAAGAAAAAAATATGAATATTTTAATAATAATGGACAAGGATATGAGATATCAGATGAGAGTAAATTAATTTCAACAGAAAAAAACTTTGATGAGATTACTTATGGAGGAGCATATACGAGTGATATTCCATTGTATAAAATAGAAAATAAAGACGCTCCTATAAATAAAAAAGTTCTTATAGTGCGTGATTCATATCAAGCTCCAACAACTTTATTGTTTGCAGATTTATTTAATTCAGTAGAAATACTAGATCCAAGAAATAATATTGACTTAAATGTATCTAAAGTAGTAAATGAAAGTAATCCAGATGTAGTAGTATTTATGTTTAATAGTGAAACATATGGTGGTATGGTTGATTTAATTAAATAATAAATAGGATTTGTAATAGACCTTTTTAAAACAAAATTAATTAGTAATTTTGATTTTAAGAGGTCTATTTTAATTATATGTATAACTATTTCCAAACCCTTTTAGCACCAAAGATTTCTTGCATATAACCATATAAAGAAACTGGGGACATAATCATTTGATAAAATAATATAAAAAGTAAAAATCCCAAAATATTTCTTCTAACTTTTAAATTTAAATTCTTAAAAATAATCTTATATTGATAATAATATAAAATACTAAAACTTATAAGTGTTAGAGGAAAAACTAAAAGCATCATGGGTCCTACAATTGCAAAATTACCTAAAAATAAAGCTAAAAATAAACCTGGAATCCAAAAGAAAGTATAACTAAAATCCATATAAGGAATAATCAAATCTATACCAGTTGAAAACTTACAAAATATAGAAGGTTGTTCCCAAGGTTTAACTTCTCTTAAACCTTCAATCATACCCCTAGCCCATCTTGAACGTTGCTTAGCAAAATGTGAAAGCTTAGTAGGAACATCCGTAAAAGCTATAGCCATTGGTTCAAAATAGACTTTTCTATTCTCAGCAAGCATCTTCCAAGTAAGAACTATATCTTCTCCTATAGCATCAGACCATCCACCCAAATTAGAAACTACCTCTGTTTTATAAAGTGAAAAAGCACCTTGAGCAACCAAAGTACCTTGATATAAACCTTGCATTCTTTTAATAGATGCTATGCTTAAAAAGTAATCCCATTCTTGTACTTTAGAAAGCCAATTATCTCTACTATTTCTGACTAGCATAGAACCTGCAACTGCACAAACTTCTTTCGGAGAAACCTTTATTCTAGAAACCAAATAACCAATAGAGTGTTTAGGGATTAAGGTATCTGCATCTAGGGTTATTACATATTCTGTTTCGACAAATTTTAAACCATAATTAAGTGCATTAAACTTTCCAGGTTTAGGTTCTTTTAGCAATAATATATCCATATCTAATTCTTTTTTAGCTCTTAATACTTCGTTGCTAGTATTATCATTAGAGTTGTTATCAATTACTATTGTATAAATATTACCATTATAAACTTGATCTTTAACATACTTTAAGGTATTGAATATACTAGCTTCTTCGTTGTAAGCAGAAATCAAAAGGGTTATATTATCATTTACAATGGTAGGATCTTTTATCTGAGGTTGTTTATCAGATAATAAACTTACTATTAAAAAGGCATTCATAAATCCGGGAACAAGGGCTATACCACTAATTATAAAAATAGAGGCAAAAGGGGATAAGATAATAGATAAATCCTTAATCCAAGGAAATGATAATGAAAATGCTACTAATGTTAGAATAGTTGATAAAACTATATTTATGAAAAATTTAGTTTTTACGCTTATATAAAATTTAGAGTAAGTTTTATCAACCAATTTTGTATTATCTATATTATTAATTTCAATTAATTTTTCCATGTTATCTACCTACCTTAAAACTTAAAATAACTATTTACTAGCTAATAATACATATTAATTGAAAAATCATTAATATACTAGCGTTAATATAAGGTAAAAATTACAGTAAAAGTAAATTCAATAAAATGTTTAAAGGAAATGATTAAAGGTTATTATCATTAATATATAGAAGTTATTAAAAAATAGAAATAGAGGTGAGTTAATGGGGTATAAAGATTACTTAGAAGAAATTAAAAACTTATTATGGTCAACTTGGGATACTACTGAAATTGGATATAATGAATTTAACATTATAAAAGAAAAATTGATTCAGTTGTATGAACAAACTAATGATCCAGAATGTTTTGCTATAATATCAGAACTTCACATACATAAATCAAATTCTCATAAAAGAAATGCAAGAGAATATGCTTTAAAAGGAATAAAAGAAGATATAAATGACAGTTTTTTACATGGTAATTTTGCAATATCATCAAATGGATATTGGACGGATTTTATAAAAAGAAATCATAATGATTTAATAGAATTTTATTACTATTTTACTAAAAAACATCCAGAAGTTTTTATAGGAAGAAGACTGTTAATTACAAACTTAATAGATAATTACAGATTTGAAGAAGCTTTAGAAGCAATTGAAAATGGATTAAAATTTGAAAATGAAAAGAATTATTTACTACATATATATAAAGGTGAAATTTTATTTAGAAAAGGACACATAGATGAAGCTTTTGAAATTTGGAGTGAAACTTGTAGAGCTTATAGTGAAAACTATATATGCTATATGGCAATAGGTAATCAGCTAGCTAACTTTGCAAGATATGATGAATCCATAGAGTATTTAAAAAAATCTTTTCTTGTTCAAAAAATACCTAGGAAGATAGATTCCTTGATAGCTTTAGTTCAAATATTTGAAATAAAAAAAGATTACGAAGAAGCTTTAAAATATACCGATTTAATATTACAAGTTTATGAAAAAGATTATAATATAGTAAATGGAGACGATACAAAGATTTATATAAGAAATAAAGAAAAGTTTGAAGAAATTTTATCAAAACAGAAGATTGAAGAAAAATAGAAAACGTTTACACAAAACTGTTGAAAAAGTTTTTTTAAAATGTTATTATGGTGGTGGCAGTAAAATTTTCATAGGAAAAGTTAGTTTATATAAGCTATTAAAACCTTTAACTATCATTTCTGTTTTGATTTGTGTGTATATTGAATTACCTTCTTCGCACTGAAGATAACGAAATTAATTAGTTATGTGTGGTAATAACCACAAAATGATATTAAAATGAGGATTTTAATATCATAAAAAGCTGTTTCAAAGTAATAATCTTTGAAACAGCTTTTTAAATTATTTATAATATTACTTTTTAGGGGGATTGCCAGCATTAACCATAAGGAAGTTACAGCTTGCATACTTTATAGTTTTAAATTCTTTACTATCCTTATATTTATCAACATGTTCAGAAGCTAAAACGACTTTATCAATTTCGCCAGTTTCATATAAATTTACAGCTGCATTAATATCTTTTACGACTTTAAAATTAACTTTATCTAAATTAACAGTTTTATTATCCCAATACTTTTCATTTTTCTTTAAACCATATTGATCTTCAATTTTCCAACTATCCATAACGAAAGGACCATTAAAAACTAAATTATCCTTAGAAGTACCATAATCATCGCCATAAGTTTCAACAACTTTTTGATTTACAGGGAAGAATACAGGAAAAGCCATAAGTTGGTCGAAATAGTTAACAGGTCTGTTTAACTTAACTTCTAAAGTATGATCATCAATTGCCTTTACACCAACAGAACTTGAATCTTTAGTTTTACCTAAATTAAAATCTTCAGCTCCTTTTATATCATACATTACATAAGCATATTCACAAGCTGTTTCAGGTGTTAAATTTCTTATAAATGCATATTCAAAATCATGAGCAGTTACAGGATCACCATTAGACCATTTAGCATCAGGTCTTATTTTAAAAGTCCAAGTTTTAGCATCAGAAGATTTTTCCCAACTTTCTGCCATACCAGGTATTAACTCATTTTTAAGATCAACCCTTACTAATCCTTCCATAACGTTATTTATAGCTTCAAAAGAAGTTGAATCAGAAGCTTTTGCTGTATCCATAGAAGATATATCTGAACTAGAAGTAGTATTTATTTCATTTTTACCATTAGAAACTTTAGCCCATTTATAGGACGTTTGAGGACCGAAAGAGTAATTAGCCACATCTTTTACATATTCTTTTTCCAAATAAGCTCCTCCTTTTTGATATAGAGGAGTTATAAATCCACTATCTAATAAGATTTTCTCAGCCTTCATATAGCTATCCCAGCTCTCATCTATTGTAGTAGATTCCTTAGCTTTTGATATTAAATTCTTATATTCTTCATCCTTATAACCAACATTTATTGCATATCTTCCAACTTCAGGATAATAAATCTCTAAAAATGTTAGTGGATCAGGATAATCAGCTCCCCATCCTGCTATTGAAAGTTGGAAGTCACCAGCAGAACCTTTTTCAGTTTTTAACTTTGTAGGTAACTGTTGAATTTTAACAGTAACGCCTTCTAAGGTATCTTGAAGTTCTGATTGAATAAACTCAGCTATTTTTTTACTTTGTTCTGTATCAGTAGTTAAAAACTCAAATTCTACAGTATCAAAATTAAGTTCTTTTTTTACTTTATCCCAAGATTTTTTAGCTTCGTCATCATTATGGCCATAACCCATTTCACCAGCTACTTCTCTATAATCTTTACCAGCTTCATTAAAAGCTAACCCATCAGGAACAAATCTATTAACAGGTTTTGAACCATCATTAAGTATTACATTGGTCATTTGCTCTTTGTCTATAGCTAAAGATATTGCTTTTCTTGCATCTTCATTTTCTAAAACCTTAAAAGGATCAATTTGATTTTTAGAAGTACTTTCTTTTTTATTAGTAGAACTACATCCTGTTAAAACAATACTAGATATTAAAAGTGAGCTTAAAAGAATTGATGCTTTTCTCTTTAGTAACATAAAAAATTCCCCCTACGAATATATAATTTTACAACCGTATAAATAATTCTTTTGAAATCTTAATTTTCCTTTGATAAAACCAACTATTTCGATTTACATATTAATATATAAATATACTTATTTATGTATTAAATACTAAATTTTAACTTTATATAATTTTTATATTGAAATATCGATAAAAATCTATATCATAATAAATAAGGAGAGAAGTTATAAGGGGGAAAACTTATTGAAAGTAATATTAGGAGCAGGGGATACAAAATTAGATGGGTGGATTAGTACCCAGGAAAAAGATTTGAATTTATTAGATAGAAGTAATTTTAAAAAGTATTTTGAAGAATGTAGTATTGATGCTATGCTTGCAGAACATGTTTGGGAGCATATGACAAAGGAAGAGGGGATTGTGGCTGCAAAAAACTGTTATGACTTTTTAAAAGAAGGTGGATATATAAGAGTTGCGGTACCAGATAAAAACTTTAAAAATGAATGGTATCAAAATATGGTTAAGGTAGGCGGACCAGGACCAGTTGATCATCCAGCTTATACACATAAAATAGTATATGATTATTTAAGTTTTGTGGAAGTATTTAAGGCAGCTGGTTTTGAGGTTGAACTTTTAGAATATTGTGATGAAGAAGGGGTATTTCATTATAAGTATTGGAATGAAGAAGATGGAAAGATAGGCCGTTCTTTTAGATTTGACACTAGAAATAGTTTAGAAAAATTAGGTATGGTATCTATTATAATAGATGCGAAAAAGTTAATGAAAATTGAGCCGTAAATATAAAAGGAGTTGCTTCAAATTTGAAACAACTCCTATATTTTACTTTGCCCAATCTTCAAATCTGTAATTGTATTGCCAATTAATATCAGTTAAAACTCTAAATCCACTTTTACTTATTCCTTCTTTGAAGAATATTTCAATAGAGTTTATTTTCTCGGAAAGTTCCTTTCTAATTATGATTTTATAATCTTCATATTCAAATACATCATCTTTATCTGTAGGCTCATCCAGAGCTACATCAAATACAGGACCAAGTCAATTGCTTACTCGGCGGATGTAGATTCTAAAAGTTTTATCTTTTTTATTTGATTTTTCTAAAATTTCATCAATAGCTATTTTACCACTTTCTTTAATATTAAAAAACATAATGTCACATCCTTTAACTTAAACTTAAGTATATTTTGCCATATTTAACTTATTTATAGTTACCAATTAATAGAGAAATTTTAAAAATGTTTTCCTAGGAAATAGAAACTAACTATTTAAAGAAATATATATAAATAAAGATAATTGTAGATTTTAAAAACTATTAGGTAGTTTTTGTAAAAACATGTGGGAATTTTTAGGAATAACAGAGTGTAGTGTATAAGAATTTTCATATGTCCTATTTAGAGAATCAACAAAATTAACAAATATTGATGATTGTTATATTTATTCATTAATAATATACTATCTTTATAAAATAAATAAATTATTTATTAAATGCATAAGAATTTAATATAAGATAACGAGTAAAAATTTAATAGATAAAGTATTATAACTAGAAATAAATATTTAAAAGAAATAGATTTAAACAATAAAATTTAAATGCAGACATATTAAGAGGAGTTGAGTAGCATGAATAGTAATGATATAGGTATAGACTTAGGGACTGCTAATGTATTAATATCAGTTTCTGGAAAAGGAATAGTACTATCAGAACCATCAGTAGTTGCTATAGAAAAAAATACCGGAACCGTTTTAGCAGTTGGAAGACAAGCATGTAACATGATAGGAAAAACACCTAGTAATATAGTATCTATAAGACCATTACAAAATGGTGTAATATCTGATTATGATGCTACTGAAAAGATGTTAAATTACTTTATAAGCAAGGTGTTAGACAAAAAAGGTATGAAGAAGTTTTTTATGCCAAGAATAATGGTGTGTGTACCAAGTGGAGTAACAGGCGTTGAAAAAATAGCTTTAGAAGATGCTGTTAGAAATACTGGAGCAAGAGAAGTTTACACAATTGAAGAACCAATAGCTGCTGCTATTGGCTCAGGAATAGATATTTCTAATCCAACTGGAAGTATGGTTATAGATATAGGAGGAGGAACTGCAGATATAGCTATTATATCTTTAGGTGGAGCTGTGATTAGTGAATCAATAAAGATAGGTGGAGATAAGTTTGATGATGCTATAGTAAAGTATATTAAAAAACATCACAATTTTCTTATAGGTGAAAGAACAGCTGAAAAAATAAAAATTGAAATTGGAACAAGTTATGGTGAAGAAGAAACGCTTATGGAAGTAAGTGGAATAAATTTAGTTACAAGGCTTCCTGAAAAAATAAAAATCAGTTCATTAGAAATAAAAGATGCAATTGAAGAATGTACACAAAAAATATTATCGACTACATGTTCAGTATTAGAAAAAACACCACCTGAATTAGCATCAGATATCTGGGAAAATGGAATAATTATGACTGGGGGAGGATCACTTCTTAATGGATTAGATAAAAGAATACAAGAGAAAACTAATATAAAGGTTAGAATTGCGGAAGATGCATTATTATGTGTTGCAAAAGGAACGGGAGCTTCACTTGAATCCCTAGATTTATTAGCAAAAGTAAAAAAGAGTGAGTTTAATTAATTATTAATTAAAAACTTATTTGAATATATTTAGTAAAAATGCACTTAAAATTTACTTATTTAGATTTTAAGTGCATTAAATTCATGTTAAAAATTATTTGAAATTTCACTTAGTCTAAAAATATCATTATTACTATCTTTAAAACATTCATTTTTTTCATCTTTAAGATATGATTGTTTAGAATTATGACTTTTAATATCTTTTGACTTTAGCATATTTAATAAAAGAACGTCAGGGTCTGGAATTACGATATTATTATCTTTAAATTCTTGTTCTTTTTTAGTAAGCTTTTCGCCCTTAATCTCTTTTTCAGTTATAGATTTGCGCATTACCATTTCTTCAATAGCTTTTAATATAGGGTCTTTACTTTCTTTTTCATTTTTTAACTTAGAAAAACTATAATTTGATGAATTAAAAAAGTTATTATTTACTATTCTGTTGATCATCTTAATACTCCTTTCATTTTATTCTCCCAATTTTTTATATAAATAAGTTATGTTTTTTATTATTTTATTTGAATTGTTGAATATATTTTAAATTATTGTATGATTTGAGTTTTATATTTATTTTTATAAATAAATTTGGGAGTAATTTTATTATATATATACGTAAATTTGAATATATACTTAAGAAAAAATTTTAAGAATTTTATTTTATTATTATATATTCTGAATTTTTTAATATTAAATAAAAAGTCATATACTTTTACATAAAAATAGAATAATAATTTTTATATTATTACTCTATCAATTACTTTATAATATTTTAAAATTTAACTAACAATATGGTAGAAGTAGCATCTAAACTTTTCACATTAAGAAGAAAACAATATACAATTTTTATATCTGTTTTAGAATTAGTTATAGTTAATTAAACAGATAATTTATCTTTTTTCATTTTTATAAAGTGAATACACGTTATATAAACTTAGTAAAATAGAAAAAATTAATAAGATCAATTTGGAACCGCCCATTCTATCACCTCAGAAAATAATAATTTTAAAATTTTTTAATACATTTTATATATAAAAAATTTTAACATATAAGGATAAAAAAGGAAATATATGGAATAAAATATATTAATCTATAAATAAAATAATAAAAATTAATTATAAATCAAAAATTTATTAAAAAATTACGTTTTATAAATTAGATATTCCATTTCAAAAATAAATTATTAGCCAAATAGTTGAGTGTAATTAAAAAATATTTAAAATTTTGCTAAGATGAATGTAGCGAAATTTATATATTAGTGAGTATATCAAAAATTTCAGCTATTATATTATTAAATAAGATATTTAATAAATTTAAAAATATGGGGAGGGGTTCATGATTGAAAATTATATTTATCTAGTCGGTCAATTTATAAATACGGTAGGACAAATTATATTGTTTCAAAGAGAAGAGTTAGAAGGGTATTTAATTATTTAGGGCTGAGAAGGAGTAATAAACAAATATATTATTTAGTGAAATATTTATAAAACTAGCATATGTTAAAATTAAATTAACGAGTATTTAACAACTTATATATTTTAAACTAAAGGGGATGAAGTTTTGGTAAAAGCTATAGTAGATAATAATTATTTAATTAAGCCCATGACTATACTAAATCGCAGTGAAATAAAAAAACTGTATGATTTATGTTCTGATTATCATATTATGTCTAGTGGTAAAAATGCAACTGATGAGGATGTAGACAACATTTTTAAATATAATGATAAAAAGACAGCTGAGAATTCCTTAACACTTGGAGTATATAATCAGTGTGAGCTGTTAATTGGGATGGTAGATATATTTAAAAATTATCCTGAAGAAGATACTTGGATGATAGGTATACTTTTACTTTCACCAGAGGAGAGAAATAAAAATTTAGGTAAAATAATACATGAAGAAGTGAAAAATTATGCTCTAAGTCAAGGGGCAAATACTTTAAGAATTGGAGTAATGGAGGAGAATATTAAAGGTAAAAGGTTTTGGGATTCATTAGGGTATAAAAAAATAAAATCTACAACTATAGATATGGGAGATAAAAAACATAATTTAGATATATTAATATCAAGTATTAAATAATTTTATAGGCGTTTTTAGTATAAGAAGCAAAATATATACTTTATAAATTTTAGTCATAAATAAAATTAATGTGATATATATGTAATATAGAGAGAGAAATATATCACATTAGTTTAAGGGGGGATTTTTATGAATAGATTAAAAAAGTATTCGTGGGTATTTGCATTATTTGGGCAACTTTCTCATATTTGGTGTAACAAGTTAGGGAATTAAAGGATATGACAAAATTTATTAGTAATTTAAAGAAATATCGCCAGTTTAATGAATTAACTCAAGAAGAATTAGCCAATAAGGTTAATGTTAGAAGAGAAACTATTGCTCGTTTAGAAAATGCAAAATATAATCCCTCACTTGAATTAGCTGTTAGAATTTCAAATGAGTTAAATATCTCACTTGAAAAACTATTTATTTTTGAGTTTTAAATTAAGTTTTATTATAAAAATATATAAAGGAGAAAAATATGGAAAACTTGTATTTACATGTTCCAACATTTGATGAACTAGATTATAGGCAAAAAATTTTAGGACAGGAAGATACCATGTCTTATAATAAAGGATATAATCTTTTAATGGAAAATTATAATAATGAAACTGGATGCATTGATTTTTCAAAAAAGTACTGGGAGAAGTGGTATGCTAAGTGGATTTTAGAAGCTAAAGATAGGTATTATGCATATATTGTAGAAAGTAATACAGGCGATTTTGTAGGAGAAGTATGCTTTTACTATGAGGAAGAAGAAAAGTTGTATCGTATAGGTATAGTTATTGAAAGTGTACATAGAGGTAAAGGATATTGCTCAAATGGGTTAATTAAGCTTGCAGATGTAGCATTTAATGATTTTAATATTAAAAGATTAAGAAATGTTATACCACTAGGTAGGGAGTATGCTATAAAAGGGCATAAAAAGGTAGGTTTTAAAGAAGTTAGTATTGAAAAAAATCAGATTATTCTTGATTTATCAAATGAGGATTACTTAGGTATTAAGTTTATATAAATTAAAATGTATAATACCTAGGAGGTATAAAATTTGAAAATATATATAACAAGGCATGGACAAACACAGTGGAACATAGAAGATAGGATACAAGGAAGTCAAAATTCAAATCTAACAGAACAAGGAAAACAGGATGCATTAAATCTAGGGGATAAATTAAGATATACTAAAATAGATTACATATATACTAGTCCATTGAAAAGAACATACAATACAGCATTACTTATAAAAAGAAATCGAGATATACCAATAGAGGTATATGAAAACTTAAAAGAAATGAATTTTGGTGTATGGGAAGGTATGCATAGTCATAATGTTAGAAGAGAATATAAAGATGAGTATTATAAATTTTGGAATGAACCTCACCTATATAAATCAATATGCGGAGAAACTTTTGAAGAACTCATAAAAAGAGTTAAAAATACTTTAAATGATATTATAAATGAAAAGAAGGGTGAAAATATATTATTAGTTACACATGCAATTTTTATAAAAGCTATATATGCAATTATTAATGAATATGAATTAAAGGACTTTTGGAATTCTCCATATATAAAAAATACCTGTTTAACCATATTAGAGTATAATGAAGATAAGTATAAATTTATATTAGAAGCAGATACGTCATATATAGAAAATTAATAAAATAAAAGGTGAGTGCAAATATTCATTCACCTTTTATTTTTATATGATTTATAAAATATAGACAGGCTTATAATCAAGTCAAGAGTTGTATGTTAATCAATTTTATCCAGTATTTAAAAGTTATTGTTAAGATATATTTAATAAAGTAGAAATTTTAAGGTATAGATAATTATAAGTTAATTACAAATTGATTATATATTTTACCATTTTCCTCTATAGTATTAAATAAAATTCCATTGTTGGCTTTTATAACTTTTTCAGAAGCTATGTTTATAGATTCACAGCTTAATATAGCTTTATCTATACCAAGTTGTTTTGAGATAGGTAGTGCTAGTTCTAATATTTTAGTACCATATCCTCTACCTCTATACTTTTGAGCAATATCATATCCAATATGACCATTAAGAGGTATACTTTTATGTCTAATTCTAATTACTCCTAAGACTTTATTATCTCCATTTACCAACCAAAAAGTAGAACAAGGAACATAGCCTTTAGGTAAATCAATTCCTTTTGAATTATTATTTAAAATCTCTACATATTGTTCAAAATCATCTAATGCTTTTTTATATATATTAAAATATTCTGTATTACTACTTTTTTTATAGTCATTTATATTTTCTAAAAAACTGTCTTTATATATAATGTTTGGTGATTTTAACTCTATTTTTTCAAACATATCTAACCCCCCATTAAAAAATTTTTTATTAATTTAATGATGATATTTAAATTAAAAAATTTCAACTAATACTTATTAATTTATTTCAAAAACTTTAATATTCTATAATTACTTAATTTACTTAAATATTAAATCCATTTAGATTTGGTATATAAAATTGGTATTAGAAAATATATATCAATTAAATTAAGATTTTTAGAAGAGATAATAAGTGAAAAATTATTGATTAAAAATAAAAATACCTTTAAAATCTATCTAAATAGGGTTTAAAGGTATTTTTATTTTTAATTTTTAAGTACTAAAGTTTTTATTAATCTACTTATTTTATGTATAGGTTTCATTAAAGATAGTTGCATCAATATGCTTAGTGCAGTTGCAAACATCAAGAAATCAGTAGTTGAAAATGGTTTAAAGTAACCATCCCATGGCCCTATTGGCATATTAATAATAAACACATAAGACAGTGAATATGATATTAGGTTTCCTAAAATAATAGTCTTTTTAACTTTAGCGGAGTTGATAGAAGCTAATAATATATAGGTTAAAATCATAATTAAATAACCTATCATTGACCTTTTAGTATAATCTAAATACATTGATATAAATATAAAGGGTACTCCAGATAAAATTAAATTTAAAATATTTATTATAGTTTTTTTCATTTTTTTACCTTTCTATCTTTTGAAATATACTGAAAATTTTAACATTTAAAAAGGTAGAAAAGTAAATTTTGGACTAAGATTGAGTTATTTGGGTATGAAATATGAAAATTTGCATAGATGTGCAAGATTAATTTGTATTAAAATCAAAGATAGTAATAAAATAAAAAAAGTAAAAGAAGGTGGGAGTTTTGGACAGAATTGATAAGGAAAAAGAGATAATAACATTGATGATAAACCTTTATTGTAAGAAAAAACATGGTAGTTTAAATAATGAACTATGTAGTGGATGTAGGGACTTAGAAGAATATGCACATAAAAGATTAACTTATTGTAAGTTTGGAAATGAAAAAAGCTCTTGCAAAAAGTGTCCTATTCATTGTTATAAGAAAGATATGAGAGAGAAAGTTAAAGAGGTAATGAAATTTTCAGGACCTAGAATACTAATATACAATCCTTTAGAATACATAAGACATATATTTAAATAAAAAATATAAGCGTTTTTAATTAAGATAAATCCAATAAATAAAGTAGCATTATATTATTAATATAGTGCTACTTTATTTATATAAGTTAATTGTTATTATAATCTAAATACATTTATATAAATAGTTTTAAAAATTTAAGTGTTTATGTATAATAGAAATTCAAAAAATTATAGTTTATCATTAATTTTATTTTCTAAATTGTTAACCTTGTTTTCTAATTCTTTAATTTTATTTTCATATTTATTTTTACTTGTAAGCTTTTTACAAAAAGTAAAAATTATATAAATAATAACTACAAGAATTGATAGAATAAGAACAGTATTAAAAATCTGGAAAAAAAGTTCGTATGAAACGCTTATTAATGGATCTGAATCCATTTAAGACACCTCCTTTACTAATGTTAATATTTTCTATTTTATCATGTTCAAATCTCATTTAAAACACATTTAGAAATTAATATTTAAAATAATTTTAATATTCTAATAAATATATTTTAAGGTGTTCAATTTATTTAAATTATTAATATTTAAAGATTCAATATCAAAGTATATGATATATTAATAGTGATAGAAAGAGTTTATAAGGGGGAAATTATGATTAGGATAGGAATTTGTGAAGATGAAAAAGAAATACAAGATTTAATAGAAACTTATCTTCATAGTATATTAAAAAGTATAAATATAGATTATGAAATAAAAAAATATAATTTGGGAGAAGAGTTACTTGAAAGCAATTTAAAAGAAATAGATATATTACTTCTAGATATTCAAATGGGACAAATTAATGGAATGGATACAGCAAGAAAAATTAGAAAAGTAGATAATAAAATGGAGATAATATTTATAACTTCATTAATAGATTATGTACAGGAAGGCTATGAGGTAAGAGCTTATAGATATTTGTTAAAACCTATAGAAGAAGAAGAATTAAAAAAGCATGTATTAACATGTATTAAAGAAATTGAAAATAAAAATAGTTATATATTAATAAAAAATAAATCTAACAATTATAAGATTTGCTTAGAAGAAATAAAATATATAGAAGTTCAAAAAAAGAATATGATAATACATACCATAAATAAAGATTTTGATGTAATATATAGTCTAGAAAAAATAGAAAAAGATTTAAAACTAGATAAATTTGTAAGATGTCATAAAAGCTTTTTAGTTAATCTAAGTTATGTAGAAAATATAAAGCTAAATACTGCTATTTTAGAAAGTGGGGAAGAAGTACCTGTTAGTAGATATAGATACAAAGAAGTCAAGGAGAAATTTTTAAAATTTCTTGGTGATTCAATATGTTAAATTTCATGACTAATTTATTATTAGCTTTATCAATAGTTATACGCTTTACTATATTTAATAGCATATTAGTTTATAAAAAAGATGGTAAGAACTATAGAAAAACTGTATTTTATATTTTATTGTTTTTAATTTATATTATATCTCTATTGTCTAATATAGAAGGGAGTTATAGTTATTTTAAAAATGGAAATTATTTATTTAATGCTTTAGTACTTATAGCTTTTGGAGGTTACTATAAGTATTTTTATAAGATAAGATATATTAAATATATAACATTCTTTTGTTTATTTAATATATATTACGATTTGATTAAAAGCTATCTATTAGAGAGAATTTTGTTTTTTTTAATTACAGGGTATATTATATCATCAAAAGAGGCACTTTTAGTATCTAATTTTGAACAATTAAAAGTTGATATATATACTAACTTGGTTATTTTATTTATATATTTGGTATTTACTTTTTTTAATAAGCGTTTACAATTACTTGATAGCGAAAAAAGAAATTATATATATTTGATATTTGCTTTAATGGTTAATTCAATTAGTATAGTTGGAAATTATATATTTTACAAACTTGAGAGATTTGGAAGTTTATATTCAGAACGTTATGTATTTGATTTTCTTTTAACTCCAAAGTTAGTAGTGGCTAGTAGTATAGTTCTTATATTATTATTTAGACAAATAGTAAAAGAAAATAAGAAAAAAACTCAATATGAACTTATGAAAAACAAGCTAGATATGCAATATGAACATTATCTAAGTATTCAAGAATCTCATATGAAGATTAAAAAACTTTATCATGATATAAATAATCATATTTTCTGTATAGATAATCTTAAAAATAATAATAAAGAAGTTAGTGAATATATAAATAATTTAAAAGATGAAATTAAATCTTTTAAAGATAATTATAATACAGGGAATATGATACTAGACATTATAATCAATGAAAAAAGTGATATATGCAGTAAAAAAGGAATTAAATTTATTTGTGATATAAACTTCTCAAAGGTTGATTTTATAAAACCAATAGATGTGTCTAGTATATTTGCTAATATTTTAGATAATGCAATAGAAGCTTGTGATAAGATACATGATGAAGATGTTGAAAAATATATTAGAATTAAGGGAACTATATCAAAAGCATATTTTGTAATTAAATGTGAAAATAGTAAAGTTAATAATATTAAGTTTAAGAAGAATAAATTATTAACAGATAAAATGGACAAGTTTGTACATGGAATAGGAACTCAAAGTATTAAATCATCTTTAGACAAATATGATGGAGAGCTATTATTTGAAGATGAAAAAGACAAATTTATACTAAATCTATACATACCACTTAATCAAAATACTGACAGTTGGGTCGATTAAGGTGCTAGTTGGGGCATATGTATTGAGACTAAAAAATAAGGATGTTATCTTTTAATAGAAAAAGATAATGTCCTTATTTTTTACGATTAAATAGCTATAAAACCTTGAAATACGAAGGGAATTAATAAATTAATGAAATTTTAAAAATGGAGGTAAATGTATATGAAAGTAAAAAAAATTATACTAGCTATATTATTAGCTACAAGTATAAGTTCAACTTTTTTGGTTGGTTGTGAATCTTATACAATTGACAATGATAAAAAAGTTTATACAACTACAGAAGTATCAAAGATTAAAAAAGATTTATCAAAGAAGATTTCAAAAGCTATAGAAGATAGTGGACTTCGAGTAGCTGAAGTAAAACCAGATGGAAGTTTTGTGTTATCTTTAGGTAATTTGGAATATTCTAAAGAACAACCTAAACAAGTTTTAAATTATTCTATGACTTTAGATAAGAAAAAAGATAAGGAAATACTATTTATTCAATGTGTTAAGGATTACTTAAAGGATGAAAAATTATCAAAGGATGATAAGTTCGTTAAAGCAATCTATAACATATATAAGTTTTTAACGGATACCAATATAACTGAAAAAGAATTTTTTAATAAAGTTGAAAAAGTTGTTAATAAAGGTGAAGGGATAGTAGAACTTCCTGATATGGGTGATGTACATATCTCAGCAAAAGAAATAGATAAGGAAACTAAGATTTTAGAGTTAAGATTTGAGGATGAATTTATATTAAAATAAGGAGGTTTATATGAAAAAATATAAAGCTATTTTATTAGCATTAATTATAGTAATTATAGGACTTACAGGGTTATTTATATATAATAATTATTCTAAGCCTTGGAAGGAAGCTGAGGAAAATATTAATAAATATATGGTAAAACAAGGAGTTTCAAAAGATGCTATAAGTAAAATTACAAAAGAAAAAGCAAAATTAGAAAGTTATAATGGAATCCTTTATAAGGTAATTTATAAAGATGATTCGGATCATGAATATAAATATTTTTACAGTGATGAAATTTATGCTTTAAATAAAGAATACAAAGTTGTATTACGAATTTATAATTTAAATGATAATAAGCGATTAGAAAGAGAGGACTTTAAAAAGGTAAAGTATCCTCCAACATATTTGAATAAATAGATTATAAAAAATAGGGGGATGACATGGGAATATACTTAAAATTATCAATAGCATATTTAAGAAAAAATAAGCTTAGAACTGTACTATTAATACTAGCGGTAGCGTTAGGGGTAGCTTTAATATTTGGGACAAGTACAATAAGAGAATCCCAAAGTAAAAATGATTTAAATGCTGTAAATAAACTATATGGTGGATATCACGTAGAATTTAATGATTTAAATCATGAGGAAGTTGGAAAATTAAAAAACGACAAGGATGTTTTAAAAACTAGTACAGTACAAAACTTAGGTAATGTATTAGACAAAAAAGGAAACTCATTTCAGTTAAAATCAGTAGATGAAAACTATGTAAAAGGTAAATTAAATAAATTAATAAATGGAAGACTTCCTAAAAATAATGATGAGATAGTACTTGAAAAGAAAGCTTTAAAAGCTATGGGTATACCTGAAAAGTTAAATTCTACTATAGATTTAAAAATAAAAAAGAAATACAAAGATTCACAAGGAGATGAAAATGTATATACTGAAGATAAAAAATTTAAGCTTGTAGGAATTATAGAAAAGCCACAAAAATTTTATGATATGAACCTAAATCTCGAAGCATTTACTTATGGAAATAATAGTATTATCCCAGAGGATATAATTAGTTATGATAGTATATTAACTTTAAAAAGTGGATGGAGAAATATTAAGGGACAAATTAAAACTATTACCAAAAGAAATGACTTAGGAAAAAATAGTTATACACCAAATATAGCACTTATGCAAAATACAATGGAGATAGAGGAAAGAGGTTATGGTCCTCAAGTTATTAAAAATCAAATTTTAATTGTAATTACATCAGCTATTTTAATATTTAACATTTTTAATATTACCCTAAATGAAACAATAAAAGAAACAGGTTTACTTAGATTAATAGGTTCAAGCAAAAGAAGTGTTAGAGGTATGATAATATATCAAGGGTTAATTGTAATGGCTTTAGGAATAACAATTGGATTGATGTTTGGGCTTATATATTCATATATAGGAATTAGTAAATACAATTTTTCATTATATCAAGAAGCATTAATAAGGCCAAGTTTATATATAAGTAAAGAAATTATTATGACATCTATAATAGCAGGTATAATTTCGGTACTGGCATCATGTATTATACCTATTATAAAGGTTTCAAATATATCAATTATTGAATCTACAAAGACAACAGACAAGATGAAAAAACATAGGAAATTTTATAAATTAAGTAAAACTTTAAATGATATATTTGGATTTTATGGATATATGGGGATTAAAAATATTGGGAGAAATAAAACTAGATCAGTTATATCTATACTATCAATTGCACTAGGTGGATATGTATATTTAACTACATTTTCAAGTATGCAGTCTGAGGTAGATAATAAAATTGAAGATATATACAATAAATACGATATAACAATGCAGTTTATTCCATCAACTTCAGATATGGACAATTTAGAATATATAAATAGTGATATAGATAAGATAAAAAATATATATGGGGTGAAAAGCGTAGAACCTATACAAATAGTAAGTGGTTTGTTTGATTTTAAAAAGAAGGAAGTAAATAAAGAATTTCCAAGGTACTTTGGAGTAAAAGAACAAGATAATATGGAAGCTGAATTTACATTAAGATTGTATGACAATAATGATTTAAATAAAAATATAAAAGATTTTATACAAGATGGAAGTTTAGAAGATATTGGAAAAGTAACCGATGGTTATCCTAATGTAGCAGTATACAATTATTTTTATGATATAGTTACAGACCATACTTATAAAGATGTTTACAAAAATTTAAAAGTAGGAGATATTATACCAGTAAAAGTTCAAACTACAGAAAATGGGGAAACTATATATAAAGAAAATAAGGTAAGAGTGTGTGCAACTTTAACACCAAATTGGATGTCTAATGGAGATGGGGGTACTAGCATTGAGATTATAACAGATAAAAATCATGCTATAGTTCTTACAGGTAAAGATAAATACACTAAGTTAGGAATAAATCTAAAAGATTCATATGATGAGAATGCAAATAAGAAAATAGAAAAAATTTCTAATAATATTCATTTATCTAGATTTGACAGTAGATTTAATTTTAAACAAAGAGGAATAGATTCTAGTAGAGAGTACTATAAGTCTCAAATATCAACAATATCATTAGTTTTAATAATAGCAGGAATTAATATATTCTGTACAATAAGAACAAATTTATTAATGAGGAAAAAAGAAATTTCAACACTTAGAGCAATAGGATTAAGCATTAAAAATATGAAGAAAATGGTTCTTTATGAAGCATTGACATATTCCATAATAAGTTTTGCAATTGCTTTAATACCATCCATAATAAATTTAGTTAAATTTGTAAATTGGAACAATAATGCCTATACAAATTTTGGAATAAAACATTTTATGAATTTTACATTCCCAGTTAAGGAATCCATAGTATTCTTTGTTTTATCGGTTATTGTGTGTCTTATAGCAGTAGCTACAAGTAGTAGGGATTTAAAAAATATGAGTATTATCCAAGGAATAAAAGATAACGATTAATTAGGGGGAAGTTATGAAAACTTTAAAAACTATAGATTTAAGAAAAATATATGGAAAAGATGATAGTGAAGTTAAAGCTATTGATGGAATAAACTTAGAAATAGAACCACATAAGTTTACAGCTATAATTGGACAAAGTGGTTCAGGAAAGAGTACATTACTTCATTGTATGGCAGGTCTTGATAAACCGACTTCTGGGAAAGTACTTATGGATGATCTAGATTTATATACTTTAAATGATGATAAACTATCTAAGATAAGATGTGAAGAATTTGGATTTATATTTCAAAGTTATAATCTAATACCAGTTATAAATGTTTATGACAATATAGTGCTTCCTATTTCAATTAGTGGTAAAAAAGTAGATAAGGATTATATAGAAGATTTAATAATTAAATTAGGTATTAAATCGCAAGTTAAGAAATTTCTTAATGAACTATCAGGAGGACAACAACAGAGAGTAGCAATTGCTAGAGCTCTTGCAAACAAACCATCAATAATATTTGCAGATGAACCCACTGGAAACTTAGATAGTAAAACGACTAAAGAGGTAATTGATATATTGAAGTTTTGCGTTAATGAATATAAACAGACATTAGTTATGATAACTCATAATGATGATATAGCTAATAGTGCCGATAATATTATAACTATTAATGATGGGAAAATTATATATAATTAATGAAATATAAATTATAAAAACATATTAATAATAAAAAAGAGTGTACCTAATGAAATGCATCAATTTCAATAGATACACTCTTTTTATATTCAAATCATTTTAAAAAAATTATAAAGTTTTAATTTCAAAAACCGATTTATATAATAGTAAATTAAATGAAAATTTTTACAATTGTAATATCAAATAAAATAGATTTTAAAAGTTAATTATTAATAATATTAAAACTATCATGAAAAATCTAGAATGTAACAATTTTCAAATTTACTTTAATGTTTAATTATTTAGTATATTTGAAAGGGGATGAATATATTGCAAATGATGCATAGGTATTTTAGCCTAGAATGAATAACAATTTATACTTTAGAAAGAGAAAATAAAAATTAAAGAAATAAATTGGAGGGAATTTATGAAGAAGAAAATAGTGTCAATACTGGCTATGTCTATGATAGCTACAAACAGTATACCGGTTGTAAATGTTTTTGCAAATGAAGTTGTAAAGGATAAAGCTGTAGCTATAGAAAAATCAGTTTCTAAAAATATGACTGTTACTGATTTTAAAATAAAAAATAACCCTAACTTTAACAAGTATAACGAGTTATATAAAGTAGGTGTAAAATCTATAACAAATAATGGTGGAAACTATCCAAACGCACCATTAACAAAAGCTATAGATGGAAATCTAAGTACACATTGGGAAACAGGGAAACCTAATAGTGAAACTTTTAAAAATGAAATTACATTTGAATTTGATGACATAGCACAAATAAACAGATTGGCCTATGCTACAAGACAAGATGGGGCTAAGGGTAAAGGATATCCTACAAGTGCAGATATATATGTTTCTAAAGAAGATAAAGGGGATAACTTTGAACTAGCAGGAGAAGTAAAAGGAAGTAAAGTTACAGGAGGAATGGTTGAGTTTAAATTCGATACTGTAAGTGCAAAAAGAGTTAAATTTGTATTTAAAGAAGCAAATCAAAATTGGGCAAGTGCTTCTGAATTTTGGTTCTATAAAGAAGATAAGATTTTAGATAAGATGAGTAGATTATTTAAAGATAGCAACATGAATGTAGTAAGTGATGAGTTTAATACAATGGATAAACTAAAAGCTTTAGAAGATGAATGTAAGAATCATCCTTTTTATAATGATTTTAAGGAAGATATAGAAAATGCTAAAGTTGTAATTGAACAAGGAAAATTAGAATCATCAGTAGCTTCTACTAAAAAATTTAATTATCTAGATAATAAAGAATATATAAATCAATTTAGAATACCTTACAATAATATAAAAAGTATAAGTAATAATGCTGGTCATTATGCAGCACAAAACATACAAAAAGCAGTAGATAACGATGTAAGTACTTACTGGGAAACTAATAAAAGCAATAATAACGATTGGAATAATGAGATAACAGTTGAGTTTGTAAACCCTATAACTATAGATAAAATAGTTTATGGGGCAAGACAAAGTGATACAAAAGGATTTATAGAAGAGTTTGAAGTTTATGGCTCAAATACTAGTAAGGGTGAAACTTTCCAATTAGTATCTACAGGAAAAGCAAATAGGGATAAAGGATTAGTTGAAGCTAAATTTAAACCTACAACATTTAAAAGAATAAAATTAAAGGCTGTTAAGAGTAATCAAAATTGGGCTACATTAAATGAAATAATGTTTTTTAAGGAAGATAAATTATCAGATAAACTTAATAATATATTTACAGACCAAACACAATCAGAATTAAAGAAAGAATATAATTCTAAGGAAGCAATAGATGCTCTAGACAAAGAAGTTAAAACACATCCACTTAAGTCAGATTTAGGTAAGATCATCGAAAGAGCACGTAAGATATTAGACAATAAGTTTGAAGGTAATATACTTAAAATGACTTTACCACAAAATGGTGATGTACATGGTCATTGTAGAAATGACTTATTAATGTCTTCTTTTGGTACTAACTTTATATCTACAGGTGTATTAGCTAAACCAGGAGAAACTATAGAAGTTTATGTAGATGCAGATGGATCTAAGCCATTACCACAAATAATGTTTAGTCAATCACAAGGTCATTATGGAAATTGGCAACGTAAGTATAACTTAAAGCCAGGATATAATAAATTTGAAGTTCCTAAGATATATGATGAAAAATGGTCACATAAAACTAATCCAGGTGGAGCTATATATTTTATAAATCCTTACACAACAGAACAACAAGGTAAAGCTCCTAAGATAGTTTTAGAAGGTGGTCAAAAGTTCCCATTATACAATCAAGGTGACGATGAACAAGCTTTCTTAAAAGAATTAAAAGATTATAGTGATTATGTTAAAGCTAATCCTGATACAGCGGTAGATATATTTGAATATAATTCACCTAGAATATTATTTACAGGTAGAGCATCAGATGCTAATCAAGTTTATAATGTTGAAAAGGTAAATGTAGCTGAGTCAACTTTAGCTTGGAGTAAAGTTGTAGATGATATGTTAAAATTTGCAGGATTAGAAGAAAATTCTAAAGATCCTAAACATGATAGCACAGGTATAAGAACAACTGTAAGAGTAATGCAACCTTTTGGAGGAGCTTATGCAGCAGGAGATCATGTGGGTATACAGTATCATGTAGCAGATGACTTCTTAAGAACAGATAAACATAGCATGGATGGTATACGTTGGGGGACAGTTCATGAACTTGGACATCAGTTAGATATTATACCTAGAACTTGGGGAGAAGTAACTAACAATATGTGGTCTAATGAAGAATACATAAAGGCTGGAATTAGAGATAATGTTAACTATAATTCTATTTATGATAGAGTTAGTTCTGATGTTGACACTAACTATAAATATGAAGATTTTGACTTATCAGCTAGGCTTGGAATGTTTTGGCAACTTAGATTAGCTAAAGCTGATTATTGGCAAAGTTTAGAAAGAATGTATAGAGAAAGAAAACCTAAAGCTGAAAATTATCAACAAAAGTGTGATTTATTTGCAGAGTACTCAAGTGAATTACTAGGTGCAAATTTAACAGAGTACATAACTAGATATGGGATGACTTTATCGGATGAGTGTAAAGCTAAGTTAAATAAATATCCCAAATTAGATAAAAAGATTTGGTATTTAAATAGTGATGCAATGAATTATAAGGGTAAAGGATTTACTGAGGATGTTAAAGTAGAGGTTAGTTCTAAGTTAGATAAATCAGCAAAAACAAATACATTAAACCTTAATATAGACAAAGACAATAGTGGAGACTTATTAGGCTATGAAGTAAGTAAAGATGGAAAGGTTTTAGGATTTACTAAGTCAAATACATTTGTTGTTAAAAATGTAGATGTTAATGAAAATGCAAAATATGATGTTATAGCTTATGCCAAGGATTTAAGCAAAGCTAAAGAAACAAGTGTTAAAGCATTTAAACCTTCTATAAAAACAGCTGATGGAGTTACTTTAGGTTTACATGAAAAATTTAACCCACTAGATTATGTAAAAGCAACGGATTATGAAGGCAATAAATTAAGTGATATTAAGGTTACAAGTAACGTAGATAATAATAAAAAAGGTAATTATACAGTTACTTATGAAGTAAAGGCTAACGATGTAGTTACTACTAAAACAATGAATGTAGATGTTGTTAGTAAGTATGATTATCTTTCTGATAAAGAATGGAAGAGTGTAGAAACTCAATGGGGAACTCCTAGACGTAATAAAGATATAAAAGGAAGAACTTTAGGTGAACCTAAAAACTATGAAAAAGGTATAGGTATTCATGCTAATGGAAATGTTGTTTATGATTTAGGTGAACATAACTATGATAACTTTGAAGTTAAAGTAGGAGTAGATATGAATATAGCACCACAAAACAACTCAAGTATATCTTTTAAAGTTATAGGTGATGGAAAGACGTTAGCAACAACAAAAGTATTAAAACATGAAGATGATTTACAATATATAAAGGTTCCTGTAAAAGGAGTTAAGGAACTTAAAATAGAGGTTAACAATGGTGGAAATGGGAATACCTCTGACCATGGTATAATAGTTGAGCCAAAACTTACAAGTAATAATGCTAAACCAACTTTAGAAATACCTAAATCTCAAAGTGTTAAAGTTGGAGAAACATTAGAAAACGTAGTAGGGAATTACAAAGCTATAGATAGCGAAGATGGCGATTTAACTAGTAAGGTAGTAGTAACTGGGCAAGATAAAATTAATTTTAATAGAGTAGGTAAATATCAATTAACTTATAGTGTGACGGATAGTGATGGTAATAAAGTTGAAAAAACTAGAGTAATAAGTGTAGTTAATATGGAAGACTTTAAGTACTTAAGTGATTATGACTGGAAGTCAGCACAAACTAGTTGGTCAAGTGTAAAAAAAGACAAAGCTGTAAGTGATAATAAGCTTAGACTTACAGATGAAAATGGAAAAGAAGTTGTATATGAAAAAGGGATAGGAACACATGCAAATTCTACAATAGTTTATAACTTAGAAGGTAAAAATGCAGATTTCTTTAGTTCTTATGTTGGAGTAGACCGTGCAATGTATGGTACAGTAGGAAGTGTACAATTTGAAGTTTATTTAGATGGAGATAAAGCCTTTGATAGTGGAGTTATGAATTCTAAAGATACACAAAAGTATGTAGAGTTAAACGTTGCAGGAGTTAAGGAATTAAAGTTAGTAGTTAAAGATGGTGGAAATGGAATAGGTTCTGACCATGCTACTTGGGGTGATGCAAAACTATATTATGTTAATGCTGATAGAGTAGATAATAAAGAATTATTAAAAACTATAGAAGAAGCTAAGAAGATAAATAAAGAAAATTATACTGAAGATAGTTGTAAGGCTTTAAATGATAAGTTAACTAAGGCAGAAGAATTATCAAAGGATAAAAATGCTAAACAAGATGCTATCGATAATATGACAAAAGAACTTCAAGATAGTATTAAAGCTTTAGTTTTAATTAATCTTAATGAGGTTGTGAATGTACCTGATAAGTATCTAGTTAAATCTTTAAGTAGTGCTTTAGGTAAAGATGGTAATTTCACAATAGGTGATATGCGTAAGTTAACTAACCTTAACATAAGTCATGGTGTTAATAGTCTTGAGGGATTACAATATGCTATTAACTTAGAGAGTATAAATGGTGAAGGTAATCAAGTTAAGGATCTTAGAGTATTATCTAAGTTAGATAAGCTAAAAAGTGTTAACTTTAAAAATCAATATGTAGAAGTCGGAGAACTTTATCCAATTGACGGTAAAATTAAAGTTAATACAGAAACATATAATAGAGAAGGTAAAAACATTTCTACTAAGGTTGTTATGGTTGATCGTAGTGGTAAGGTAATTAAGGAACAAAACTTAGAACCTAATACTAAAGAGGTTGATCTAGATGTTTCTAATGTAGAGCCAGGTGTTTATGGTGTTCATGTTTATTTTGAGGGTAATGAAATGAATGGGATACTAATAAATATAGCTAGTACTAAATAAGTTTTAGTTTAGAAAAGTTTTATGTTTATAGCATCAGCCTTCACTGTAAAGCCTAAGGAACAAGCTTTAATGTTTCGTTAGATTACTATAAATATAAAACTCTTTCATCGTTAAACTATATTATTATATAAAATGAAAAAGCTAGAGGTAAAACTCTAGCTTTTTTATTTGTTTTTTATAAAAACATTCTATTATAAATAAGCATTTTAATCTGTTATTTTTTATTTAACTATATTGAAATTCTAAATTTAAAATTTATTAAACATTTATATCAAATTCTTAAGTATAGAAAAGCTTTATATTATATAATGTTAAATAAAGATATTTTAGATATGATATAGATAATATGAATTTATGAGGGGGAACTTTGGATGAATACAGCAATATTTTTAGAAATATTAACAGTAGCAGAAAAACTAAAATGCAATACTAGACACTCATGGACATCAAGTGGACGCCATGAAAGTGTAGCTGAACATAGCTGGCGTATTGCATTAATGGCGTTATTAATGCGTGATGAATTTCCAGAAATTGATATGGACAAGGTAATTCGTATGTGTTTGATTCACGATTTAGGAGAAGCCTTTACTGGTGATATTCCTACTTTTGAGAAGAAAGAAGAAGATAGTGAAAAAGAGGATGAGATATTTTTTAAATGGATTGCAACTTTCCCCAGTCCTTATCGTGAGGAATTTACAGAACTTTTAAAGGAAATGAATGAACGTAAAACTGATGAAGCAAAGCTTTACAAAGCATTAGATAATTTAGAAGCAGTGATTCAGCATAACGAGGCGGATATTAGTACTTGGATTCCTCTAGAATATGACTTACAGTTTACTTATGGTTCGGATAAGGTGGAATTTTCTCCGTATTTAAAGAAGTTAAAGAAAGAGATAGACCAAAGGACTACAGAAAAAATAGCTAAAAAGAATGAAGCTTAGTTATTTAGAATAGATAACAATATATAATAAACTCATCTATATAAAATTTGAAAATAACTGTACCTTATAGCTAAAATATTGAAATTGCTAAGGTACAGTTATTTTTATATAATATTTATTACAAAGTAGATTAATACATCCTAAAATTAATTTAAATTACTTTTGTCTTTAGACAAATCATTTATGAAATTATCTATAGGTATTAACTTATTTTTATTAGAGTTATAGTTTCCATAAATTTCGCCTGTAGTAGCATTAACTAATACTCTTTTATCAGTTTTAATACTTTGATCTTTATTTTTGAAATAAAAAACATAATAATTTTGATTTTCTATACCAATTACATCAGTTAAATTAAAAAAGTCCCCACCAATAAGTAGGCTATCAGAATCAACTATATTCTTAAACTTATCGTTGACTATGTTTTTTGCCTCACTACTGCTTATCTTATTTTCTTTATCAGTATTACTTTTTTCTGTGCTATTAGTTTTATCCACAGAGTTTTGAATATCATTTGATTTATCACTTTGTTTACTACACCCAACGAAAGATAAAGATATAGAAATAATAACTAGACTTAAACTAAGAATTTTTTTAATTTTCATAATTTATCACACCTTTCAATTTTATTAAAGATTACCTAAAACTTTTAAAGTAAGTATATCAAACATTTATTTCAAAACTACTTCAAATTTATTAAGAAAATATTAAGAATGTATTACAATATAAAAACAACTTAATTCATATTAAAGATTTTAGTAAAAATAGCCCTTAGAATCCATTTTTTCAGATTCTAAGGACTATAACTTTAGTATTGTTACATATCGTTAGGAGATGCAAAATTATTTTTATTATAATCAAGTCTTATTTTTTTTATATTCATAAGAGATGAAATTATAAAAGCAACTGCAAAGCCTAACAGTATTTTTCCAATCATATATATATATGACTTACTAATTATTATAACTAGCATTAATATTAAGCTAATTATTAAAATAGTAAAGTATGACCTGTTTATATTCATAATAATTTAACCTTCCTAGCATATAAAGAATTTATATTAATTTATAACTTTAAGGTTTTAGAATCTCCTTTATCATAACTTATCCCTGAAGTAAGTATGAAATCTGCGATAATTAAAACTATATCTATAATGATTTCCATAAAAAATAACCACCTTTAATCTAAAATATTGAATTTATTTTAACATGTAAATTTAAATAAAAGTAAAATTTGGATTAAGATAGAGTTATTTAGGAGTGAAATATAAGAGTAGATAAATATATTCATTTCTAACTAACAAGTAATATTACAGGTAGACCTTAGGTTTTATTAAATTTATTTTGAATTTTATGAAGAAATCAAGTAAAGTTCTATTTATATATAAATGAAAAAAGAGTCTGTATAGTAACTTAAATATATAACCTATTTATAGTGAAATTTCAAACTTAGTAAATAGTTATATTTATATAATAATATAGATTTATTTATATATTATATAAATAAAAATAATATAAAAGATTATATTATGGGGGAGATATTTATGTATAGAATAGTTGATATAAGTTGTAGTCTAAGAAATGATTTAACATTAGAAATTCTTAAAGAAAGTGTATTTAAGCCAACTAAAGAAAAATTAATAAAAAGTGCCAATTACTATGAAAGTAAAGAGGGAATAGTTTCATATGGGTATATTTGTGATGATATGATTTTAGGTTTAATAGTTTTAGATAAGACCAGTAATGATGAAATGATAATACTAGATATAGCTGTTAGAAAAGATAAACAAAAACTTGGAATAGGAAGTGAACTATTAAATTATGTAATTTATGGGCTTAAACCTAGGATTTTAGTTGCAGAGACAGATGATGATGCAGTTGGATTTTATGAAAAGAAACAATTTGAAATAGTTAATTTAGGCGAAAAACATTCAAATATTAATAGATATGAGTGTAGGTATTTTAATTTATATAATGATTAGAAATATCCAAAGGAGCTACATGCAATTATTTAAAATCTAAAGAAAAAATTTTACAATCAGTGGTAAAAGTCAAAAAAATTATCAAAGATTATAATATATTTACAGCAACTTTAGAAGTAAGAAGAAAATGCTCTATTTTAAGCGGAAGTTGTGGTATTTTAATAAATATTAGATATCATAGTGCTTTATGTAGTTAAGTCATATAATGTTGCAACTGAATTATTTATTGGAGAGATATTAACATTAGATTTTAATTTAATAACATTAAAATCATTAAATAAAAAATAAAAGTTCAGCAAGAGACTACTTTATAAAATGCATTTGAAAATATGGTCAAAGTTTTTGCTAAAGAGAACACAATGTTTTATACTAGATAAGTTTTCTAGTTCTAAATTAAATAAAAAGAGTGAATATACAAATTAAAATATATCCACTCTTTCTATTGTCTATATAGTTTTAGGTGTTAAAATATTATTTATTTTACATTTAACGATTGATGGTAAATTACAATCTAAAGACCTTCTTAACAAGTTATCTTTTTTTACTATATTAGTTAAAAGGTATTTTTATATCATTTCTACCTTAATCTCTCTATTAGGAATCAATTGATATATTACATACCAGTCTTCTAAAGATGTAAAAGGTATGCTTACGCCATTAATTAGCTTATATTCTGAAATAGACATATTATCAAATATATAATTATATACGCCATTATCATGATTAATTGCAAAACCTGCCATAACATCAATATCAATTCCATTTATAACATATTCATAAAAGTATTTTGTTGAATATGTAGAAGTTTCTTCATATTCTCTTTTTTTCCCAAGCTTTTTTAATATTTTATCTGATTTATGTATATCCTTAATATCTATAAAAATGTCTATATCATTAGGAGTATCGACCATGCCAAACTGATTTAGTAATATAGATGCACCTACTCCCCATAATATATTAGCTTTATTAAGTTTATCTCCAATATAGCTTAAAGTATCAAACATTTTTTACTACACCTCATATTCTATTAAAAAAATTAATTATATTATTATATCATAGTAGTAAAATTTAAATATGTATAAAATGTTTTAGGATTGTTGAAATAGAAACAAAACTTTAATATAATATTGTTAATGAACTAATGGGTAGGAGGATAGGCCATGAACAAAGAAGAACAGGTTATAATGGGTGTTAGGGACTTATTTAATAAGATAGTTTGGCTTAATAAGTTTAAGATGGAGAAGAGCCTTAAAGAGTATAAGTCTTCTGAAGTACATTGTATCGAATACATTGGAAGAAATGTAGATACAAATGTGACAAAACTTTCAGAGTACTTTTATATGACTAGAGGTGCCATGAGTAAACTAACTAAGAAGCTAATGAAAAAAGGCGTTATCGAAAGCTACCAAAAACCGGATAATAAGAAAGAAATATACTTTAGACTTACTGAGCAAGGAAAAGAAGTGTATAAAACCCATGAGAAACTACACAAAGAGTTTCAAGAGAGAGATAAAGCTATATTTGAACAGGTAACTGAAGAGCAATTTGACAGTATGCTTAATTTTATAGAAAAGTATAGTAGTCATTTGGATGGAGAAATAAAGAAACTTGGTATAGATATTAAGTCGGAATAAATTTAAATAATGAGAAAAAGTATAAGCAGTCTGATTCTATAGAGAAGAGGCTGCTTTTTTATTGTTAAAATTTTGTTGACAAGGAAACAAAATTAGGGTATTATTTTGTTGACAAGGAAACAATAAGACTTTGGAAGGAGAATTTAAATGTTAAAATTAAACAACAAACAAAGCAAAGAAGAAACCGTAAATAAACATGCTTTAATATTTGGGCTTATATCTGTATTTCTTTGCGGATTAGGATTTAGTATTATAACACCTGTAGTACCATTTTTAGTTAAACCTTATATAAGTAATCCATCAAATCAAGCTATAGTGGTTACTTTTTTGACATCTGTTTATGCAGTATGCGTGTTTTTTGCAGCACCGGGACTTGGAGCTTTAAGTGATAGATACGGTCGTCGTCCATTACTTTTAGTATGCCTTTTAGGTTCTGCAATAGGGTACCTAGTTTTTGGTATAGGAGGAGCTTTATGGGTACTATTTGCTGGTAGAATAATAGAAGGTATAACAGGGGGGAGTATAAGTACTATATTTGCATATTTTGCAGATATCACTCCTAGGGAACAGAGAAGTAAATACTTTGGTTGGGTGAGTGCAGTTGCCGGTGTAGGTTGTGCCATTGGACCTACTTTAGGAGGATTACTTGCCAAGTTTGGTTATTCTGTACCTATGTATTTTGGAGCAATAATAACTTTAATAAATGTTATTTATGGAATAGTCTATATGCCGGAGAGCCTTGCTAAGAACAATAGATTAAAGGAAATTACTTTTGTAAGGCTAAATCCATTTACACAACTTATAGATATACTTTCCATAAAAAACTTAAAAAGGTTACTTATATCAGCTTTTTTACTTTGGATACCAAACGGTTCTTTACAGGCAGTTTTTTCACAATTTACAATAGATACTTTCAATTGGGATCCTGCACTAATTGGACTTATGTTTTCAATTATGGGTATCCAAGATATTATTTCACAAGGTTTTATAATGCCAAAACTTTTAAAAATACTTAGTGATGTACAAATAGCAGTTCTTGGAATGACTTCAGAAATTATAGGTTACGGTCTTATTGCAGCATCGGCTTTATTCTCATTTTATCATCTTTTTATAGGTGGAATGTTTATATTTGGTTTTGGTGATTCTGTATTTGGGCCTTCATTTAATGGAATGGTTTCAAGGTCTGTGGATGCTAGTGAACAGGGAAGGATTCAAGGAGGTAGTCAATCGATTCAGGCTTTAGCTAGAATAATTGGACCTATTATTGGAGGTCAAATCTATGTATCACTTGGTCATTCAGCACCTGCTTTTATGGGGATAATACTTATAGGAACTGCAATACCAGTTTTGTATAAGAGTACAAATGCAAATATATAAGTTATTTATTTTATTTAGGCAAGTATAAATTTAACATATATACATCATTTAAAAAATATATACAGTAAAATATGAGATAAATATGATTTCAGTCCAAATATTAGAGGGTTTAGTGCATTTTGAAAAAAAGTTTATAATTTATGTTATTATAGATTTAAAACAGTTGAGGGGATAAGAGTATGTTTAAAATTGTTTTTGGAATGTTTTTTATTGTAGTAGGATTATATTTTATATACTTAGGATTAAAGTTACAAAGAACTAAAGATTTAGGACTAATTAAAAATAAAATGGTTAATATTGATAAAATTAAAGATAAAGATGGCTATATTAAGTTTAATTTAAAACTACATATAGTAATTGGAATTTTATATACAATTCAAGGGATACTTTGTATATTAAGTAGATATTTTATATCTGTAGATAACTTGTATTCTTCTATGAGTATAGTTGTAATTATAACTATATTTGTATATACGTATAAAGTTACCTTTAAAGCTCCAAAATTTTAGAAATATTATAAAGTATATTCTGAGTAGGCGCGAATTAAAAATATAACTTAAACTTTAGAAATAGATTATAAATTTATATATGAACTTAAAATAGAGTTGTTTGTATTAGATTTAATTTATGTAAAAATAAAGCAGAGTGTATATATCAATTTCCGTATATACACTCTGTTTTATTTAATTATAAATAAAGTATAAATTTAGTGACTAGTTATATTTTTAATAAAAATTTATATTGTTATTTAATGTATGAGAAGTATTTTAGTTAAAATATTAAATATTAAGTTTTATGATTATATTTCTTTTTTATCTTCTGGGTGATCTTTATTTAATTTATCATTTAATTGTTCTTCAAGTTCTATAATTTCATTAAAAGTACTCTTTAACTCTTGAAGTAGTGGATTGTTTCGAGTATCATAGACTTGTTTTAAAATTGCCTCTTTTTCCGCCTTTTTAAACATATCATTGCCATACATTTTTTTAAACATATATATTTTGGCATCAATAACCTCAGACTGTTTACTTAACTCTTGAGATGAAATTTTAATATCTTTTAATTCAAAATGAGTTTCAATTATTTTCTTGTTTATATCTTGAAGATTAATCTGTTTTTCACTAAGTAAAGGTTCTTCTTCACTAAGTGAAGTTTCTTTTATATCCTTAATTTTTTCTGTAACATTGACATAGCTATCAATTTTAGGATTTTCTACTGCATTATCTTTTGTATCATCTTTTTTATCTTTATTTTCAATCCTGTCTTTTAGTTTGCTAAGCTGTGATAATTTACGTTCTAAAGATTCTTGCATTTTTTTATTTATATTTGAATTATATGTAACATCTAGGTTTTCTCGAGCTAAGTGCTTACCTTTAATAATAATAGGTAATTCTTTCAGTGATTTAGCTGGATTATTTTTATTATTAGAAACATTAATTTGTATTTTGTTTAAAGAACTACTGTTATAACTTTTTAATAGTATATTACTACTATTTACATTTAAAATGTTCATGTATTCACCTCCTTATTTAATAATTAATCTTCAAATATAATTCAATATAAATGTACGACTTATAAAAAATTACCTTTAACTAATTTACAATAAATGGAAAATTCATATGGATAACTATATACCGAAAGTACAAAAACGAATGATATCTACTATTGAATGTGCTCCAATTGCAGATATTAAATTCATATGTAATTAAAATGTTTATTATGTTTTTTACATGCCTGAGTTATATGCAATAACATATAGAATAGGAAGTATTATATATATGGTTGCTAATAATCAATAATGAATTACCAGATTTATTTTTTATCCAATATATTCCTGATAACAAACAATATATTAAAAATATGCCTGATCCTATTATAGGAATATTATATGGGTAATCATAAACGGTTGCCATTGTAAGAAGTTCATATAAATTATGGTCAAGAATAAAATCGGGTACCACTATAAAAGATATACCTACAAAGTCTAATACAATCCAATCTATCATTTTCCAGTCCTTATACGTACTCATTTATAAATTCACTCCATTCAAATTAATTTATTGTAAAACAATCTTATTTCATTTGAAGCTAATATGTCTCTAGATAGAGTATATGGTTTTAAACTTATTTTTTATTTTCTTGAGACTGTGGAGGAATTATAAACACATCAAATACTTCAGGGTCCACCTTTGGGAATTGTCCATAATTGTTTTCCTCTAACCACTGTTCATATGTAATATCTCGTAATATACCTTCTTTTATTGCTGTATCATAATTTTCCCTATAATCTTTTTCTTGTTTTTGCCAATCTTCCTTACTAACTTCGGATGGATCTATGGCTCCAAACTCTATTCCTTTTTGATATAGATCATTTGTTTCTTTTAGATTTTCATCTGTAATTTCTTGTGAATTTTTAATATCTGTTTTTTGCGAATTATTAATATTAACTTGTTTTGGATTTTTAGCATTGATTATAATTAATAAAGCTATTAAAAGTAGTAAACTTAAAACCACTCCTAGAATTTTTTTGTGAGACTTATTCAATTTGTAAATCCTCCTTAGATGATGTTTAAGCTCAAGATATAAAGCTTTTCTTGTATATTGTGAGGTTAAAATATATTTAATAAATTAAAGTACTTTATAAGATTATAAAATACAATTAGATTTTAAATCTAATTATTAAATTTTTTAAGACTATTAGCAATTATACAAAAATTTGGATAAAAAGTATCAAAAGTGGATTAAGATGGATTTATAGAGGAGTGAAATGTAAAAAAGCATATGATATTCTAAAAATATGTATTTATAGATTTGTTATAAATTAAAGCCCTTAGAATCTATGTTCATAGATTCTAAGGGCTTTAATTTTAATGATTTTAAAAAATTTATATATTATCTATTTCAACTTCAACTTCTACTGAATTTTGTTGATCTAATTTGAATTTTTTATTTTTAATGTGGCCGACAGTAAGCACGGGGATTATTACAACAAAAATTCCTAATACTCCAGTATATCCATAACCAATTTTAACTATAGATGTAAGTCCAAACAAAGATATAGCCATAGATAAAATCATACAACATAGAGAAAGTAAACCTCGTCTAATTGTTATATTTTCTGGTACTTTAATAAAATTTTCAAATCTTGTAATTGCTCCAAAAACACAACTTATACCTGTAGATATAAATGCTAGGAAAAGCACAACAGTATATAATATTACAAGCCAATCTTTTCCTATTTGCTTACAAATATAAAGAATTGGAAGAGTTTTATCTGAAGTGTGAGGAAGCCATGCAAACAACATCATACAGCTAAGTACAATCATTATGCTATTCAATATAAATCCTATTATAGTTGTTGCATTAATTTCTCTATCTAATTTAAGAGGTTGGCAAACACTTATGATTATTGAAAATACTATGCATTGGAATCCGGCATATTTTAATCCTAACCAGAGAGCCTTCCAAACTGATTCAGTAGTATAATAAGTTGTTGCTAAATTTATAAAATTATTTGAGTTGGCAGATATTCCTATGTAACAGATTAGAGTAAGACAAATGACAATTATTATAGTCATAAATGAAGAAGCGCTTCTAATTAGGGTTGCTCCAAATATTGTTAGTAAAAATAATATAGCTCCTGTAATTACAACCCCTAAATTATAGTTAAGACCAAAGTTATTAAATAGTGCAGCAGAACCTGCAATAGAGCCACCTGTTGCAAGTAAAACTATTATAATATAACAAATCTCAAATACTATGGATAAAATTTTATCATAAGGTTCGTAGAGTTTTTTAGATAAGGTTCTATAATCAAAAGCTTGGTGGTTTCTAGCCATAATCATTGTTTCCCTATAAACTAAAGCTATAATACCCATGATTAAGATTGGTATCCAAAATGTGTACCAACCTTCCTTAACAAAGAAGTTCATTGTCTGATTACCTGTGGCAAAGCCCCCACCAACATGAGCAGCAAACCAAACTGAAGCAACACCGAAAATACCTTTTACATTCGGCTTAGAACTTAATGAGTCTAAGTTATTGCTTTTCAATATAAACATCTCCCTTTGTTATACTTTTAATTATAACCATATTTGTTACAAAAACAACAAAGATGATTATAATTAAACTATAGCAGATATTAAGGAAAAAAGTACATGAACTTGTTTTAATTATAATTATTATAGGGGAGGGGTATTGTGGGAAAGAAGGACTTAACTTTAGAACAGAAGAAGCTAGATACTGATATTTGGATTATTGCATTAATAACAATGGGAATGTTTTTATTTTACATGATGTTTGGAAATCAGATGATGGACTATATAAAAAATTCTAGTAATTCTATTATTTTACGTTTGGCACTTAATGGAGGAGTTCAATTTGGTATCGCTGGACTAGGAATTACATTGGTATGTATTTATAGAAAAGAAAGATTTTCTCAATTTGGATTGGTAAAAAGAAATACAATTAAAGCTATTTTTTACTCAATTATATGTTTTGTGCCATATATAATGTATATTTTTATATCGGGGCAATATACAGGCTATAAGCCTTTTAGTATTATTCTTACAAATGATGTATTAAATAGTGGGGTTCCAATTAATATTTTAGGAATGATATTAATTATTGTAGTATGGGGATTTTTTGAAGGCTTTAATTATGCTGTTATTAGTGATAAATTAAATAATTTATATCCATCTAAAAACAAATGGTTTAATGTTGGAGCCATTATTTGTGCTATAGTATGTATTTTATTTCATCCATTTAGCACATCATTTTGGGGAATTGTTGAAATAATTACTATGTTTATAGCTATTTATGGGATGCTTATAGTAAAAGATAAAACTAATAATGCATGGGGATGTGTATTTGTATTTTGCTTTATATGGAATGCTTTTTAATAAGTAGATTATGCTACAAATGGGTAAATTTGAACAAAGTTGCGTAGTTGCAACTTTAAGTTGACAAAGTGCATTTGGTAAGTGATAGCATATAAACCTTTGATTATATAGAATAAAAGTAAAATACTAAGTAGGAGGCAATATATGAATTTTGGGAATAAGCTATTAAGGTTGAGAAAGGAAAAGGGGATGTCTCAAGAAGCCCTATCTGAAAAACTAAATACAAGTAGGCAAGCAATTAGCAAATGGGAAAATGGGCAAGGATTTCCGGAAACTGAAAAGTTACTTTTAATCGGAAATATATTTAATGTATCCATTGATTATTTATTAAAAGATACATTAGAACAAGATATAGAGAATAAAAAGGGATATTATGCAAGTAAAGAAGTTATTGAAGGATATTTGATTAATGAAAAAAATCACATAAGTATTTATCTTTAGGAATTAGTCTATTGATATTATCTTATATACCTTATTTAATATTTAAACAGTCATTTGAGATATATTCTGTAATTATCGCAGTTATGGCTACATTGGGATTTGGATTAATTATAAAATCTAGTTTTATGAGTGAGGAGTATGGATTTTTGAGAAAAGAACCATTAATCTTTGATAAAAACTTTTTAAAGGAGTTTACTGAGAAATATTATTCACTTAGAAAAAGGTATGTTACTTTAATAATCATAGGAATTTGTTTTATATTTGCAGGTGGTACTATTTTATTATTACTAAAAAAAGGTTTAGGAGTTGGAATAAATATACCTTTTTATCAATTAATATCTACACTTATGATCTTAATTGGTGCATACCCATTTATATATTTTTATTCTATTATGGATTCTTATGAGCTAATAGTAAAAAATGAAGAATATACTAATAAATTAAGCTTTAAAATATTAAAAAAGTTTAGAGATAAAAAGTCGATGATATAGGACTATAATTTTAGTAGAAAACTATTTTAAAGTAAATATTAAAAATCGCCCTTAGAATTTAAATAGATATATTCTAAGGGCAATAACTTATTATTTAAAATTATTTTTTAGTCCAAAATTTAGTAGTTTCAGTGCATTTTAAAATAAAATTTTGATATGTATGTTATTCTAATTAAAAATAGTTGGGAGGGCAAACGTATGTTTAAATTTGTTTTTGGAATATTTTTTATTGTACTAGGAGTATATTTTATATATTTAGCATTAAGGTTGCAAACAACTCGGGATATAGGACTAATTAAAAATAATATGGTTAATATTGATAAAATTAAAGATAAAGATGGTTATATTAGGTTTAATTTTAAACTACATATATTAGTTGGAATTATATATATAATTCAAGGTATAATTTCTATACTTGCAAGATATTTTATATTTATGGACAACGTATATTCTTTTATGGATATAATCATAATTATAACTATATTCACATATGTGTATAAAACAACTTTTAAAGCAACTAAATTTTACAAAGGGTAAAGCATATGCATAAATAAAAAAGAGATAATTTATTGAAAATCAATTCAATAAATTATCTCTTTTTTATTTATGCATAATAGATTAAGTTATTGGCTTATAAATTAACATTCAATTTTAGTTATTATCTTGATGTATCTTTTTTGAATTCATATGTGTAAGAAAAAGAGCAAGACCAATTGAAAAAGCAACCCAAGGAAATGCAGCATGAACAAAATCTGCCATTTAGTTTACCCCCTTTATAATTTTGTGAAATAAACATTTAATTATATTAAGCTAAATTATACTCCTACTTATAGTTTATTTCAATATTTTCAAATTGGTTATATTATAGTTAATTGATATTTGATTAAATATAATGTATTAGAGGATTTTTTTATCCAAATAGTATATAATAATATAAAGATTATTTAAAATTATAATAAAGGCAATGAAAAGGAAAGTAGCTTTAAGAATACTTTTACAGAGAACTTCTATTTGGTGAGAGGAAGCAGAGGATATTAAAGTGAAAATGGCCTTGGAGCTGTGCACCGAGATTTTTATAAAATTAAGGCTGCAACGGGTTCACCCGTTATAGTGATAGAGTATAACCATATAATATGGCGTACTTGAAGAGGTGTATATTGTAAAATATACATGAATTAGGATGGTAACACGAAGTTTAACTCTCGTTCCTAAGATTAATTTCTTAGGGATGAGAGTTTTTTTATTATAAAAAATTATTTAGGAGGTATTTAATATGAATGTTTTTATAGGAGGAGCATGGCCATATGCTAATGGATCACTTCACATTGGTCATATAGTAGCATTATTACCTGGAGATGTTATAGCTAGATACTATAGAAAAAAAGGAGATAATGTACTTTATGTATCAGGTAGTGACTGTCATGGAACACCAATATCAATTAGAGCCAAGTCAGAAGGAGTTACTCCAAAGGAAATAGCAAACAAGTATCATAGTGAATTTAAGTATTGTTTTGATAAATTGAACTTTTCCTATGATTGTTACGGAAGAACTGATGATGAGTTTCATAAAGTTGAAGTTCAAAATATAATAACTTCTTTATATAACAATGGTTTGATTTATGAAAAAGATGTAGAACAGATTTACTGTAATAGTTGTAAGCAGTTTTTACCTGATAGATATGTTGAAGGCATATGTCCTAATTGTAAATCAAATGCAAGGGGAGATCAATGTGACAACTGTGGTTCTTTACTAGACCCAATAGAACTATCAGATAGAAAATGTAAGTTATGTGGTGACTTTCCTTCAGTAAAAGAATCTAGACAACTATACTTTGCTTTATCTAAATTTCAAGATGTTATAAAAGATAATCTAGATAAAAACAAAGATAAATGGAAAATAAATGCTGTAAATAATACAGAAAGATATCTTTTTGAAGGATTACATGATAGAGCCATATCAAGAGATATTTCTCTAGGTATAGATATACAAATAGATAAATTTAAAGATAAGAAAGTTTATGTTTGGATAGATGCTGTACTTGGTTATCTTACTATGAGTAAAAAATGGTCAATAGATAATAACAAGTCATATGAAGAGTTTTGGAAGGAGGATGCAATTTCTTATTATGTCCATGGAAAAGATAATATTCCGTTTCACTCAATAATACTACCAGCTTTATTAAAAGGTATTGGTTATAAAAAATTAGTTGATAGAATTGTATCTAGTGAATATCTAACATTACAAGGAAAAAAGATTTCAACTAGTAACAACTGGGCTGTATGGGTTCCTGATATAGTAAAGAGTTATAACTCTGATTCCTTAAGGTACTTCTTCTTGATAAATGCTCCAGAAAAACGAGATTCAGATTTTTCATGGAGGGAATTTGTAAATAGCAATAATGGAGAGTTACTAGGAGCTTATGGGAATTTAGTAAACAGAACTTTAGTATTTATAAAAAAGTATTATGATAATAAAGTTACTAATGGTGAGATTGATGAAGCTATTAAGAAAAGTATAAAAGATTTATATGATGAAGTAGGTGTTCTTATAGAAAAAGGAAACTTAAGAATTGCACTGGAGAGTATTTTTGAAGTTATAAGAAGTGTAAATAAGTATTTTGATACAAGTACACCTTGGTTAACAGTAAAAGAGGATAATGAAAAGTGTAGAAATAGTATATATACTTGTATTTATGCAATTTCTAATTTAGCTAATTTATTAGAGCCCTTTTTACCAGACTCTTCATTTAAAATAAAAGATTGGTTATCTATTAATCATAGTAATTGGAGTGAGATAGAAAATATACATTGTAATTTAGCAGATGATATTTCTATATTATTTGAAAGACTTGATAAGAAAGTAATAGAAATTGAAGAAGAAAATTTAAAAGTAAAAGTTAATTAAATTAATTAAAAAACAATGAAAATGACCTTAGAATTTATTTGGATTCTAAGGTCATTAATTTCATGAAAAATAGATAATTAAGAGTAATAATTTACTTAAAAAGTATTTTTTATTTAGAATCTATTATTTCTTTAGCCATGTTCACTAATTCATCTTTAGTTAAATCAGAATCTGTTGCTAGGAATGAATAATAAACTTCTCCGTCTTTCCAATTTAAAAAAGTTTGTTTTTGAGTTTCAATTTTTGATGAACCATAGCTAAATACAAATTTTCCAGATTGCTCATCTAATTTATCTTGAGCTGTCATTTTATAATCAGCAGGGACAAGCTTATTTGTATAAGAAGAATAATATAAATTAATATTTTTGTAATTTTCTAACAACTCTTTATTTTTATCGCTTTCTCCTAACATTTTACCTTTCATAAAAAGCATTAATGTATCTTTATTTTTTGTATATTTAAAACTAACACCTTTTGATGTTCCAGCGACTTCATTATTTTCATCTAGACCTTCTGTTTTTGAAATATATCCGCCTTTAAATTCATATCCATTCTTAAACTTTTCAACTAAATTTGGATTAAATCCTAAATCGGAACTTATTTTTTCATTGCTTGGAATAGTTGTGTAAGTAGGTATATTACTGGTTACCTCTAGTAAAGAGGTTATCTTACCGATTGCAAAAGCTGATGTAGTTAATATAAATGTAGCTGCTATTACAGCCACAGATTTTTTCATAAACGATGAACTTTTATATAACTTTCTAGGTTTCATATAATAAACATCTCCTTTTTCAGGTAAATTATTTAATGTAGTACGAACTATATTTTTAAAACTTTCTGGGGGATCTAAAAATGCACTATTTAAATCCTTTTTATTCATAAAGTGCCTCCATATTTTCTAAATTTGTTTTTAATAATTTTCTTCCTTTTGATAATCTGCTTTTAACAGTACCAGATGGTATTTTTAAAATTCGTTTAATTTCTTCTATAGAATATCCTTCTACATAGTAAAGAACCATAGTTATACTAATGCGTTTAGGTAAATTTTTTATTGCTATATAAAGTTCACTATAGTCTTTTTCATTTTCTGATTTTAAGTCATTGATACAATCCTCATAAGGAATGCTTATTTTTTTCTTTGACTTTAGCCTGTAACATTCATTCATTAAAATTCTAATTAACCATGTTTTAAAGTATTCTTCATTTTTTAATGTATGTAATTTATTAAAGGCTTTTAAAATAGCTTCTTGAACGGCATCCTCACAATCTGCATCATTTATTAGTATTGATTTTGACACATTGTATAGAGTTTTTTCACATTCAAGAACCTTGGTTATAAATGTTTTTCTATCCAACTAATTTCCTACCTTTCTTAACAAATTGTAGCGCTACTATTTGCTTTCATTAAATTAGATATTTTTACTGGGTAAAAGGTTCATTTTATTTTTAATTTTTTTATAAGATTAATATAATTTTGAGTTGAACTAGTAGTTTTGTATTCGTATATTAATATTTAAAGATTAATAGCAAAAATACATTTAAAATCTATTTATTTGAATTTTAAATCTATTAGTTAATTAGAAATTAAAATAAAACTCTAAAATGATTGGTATTAAAAGATATTATAAATACTATATTAACTTTATAATATCATGAATTTTCTGATAATTTAAGAATTATATATATTAGTTATGAAAAATGGGGTGAAATAGAAGATATAGAATATAATTTATCATGCGATATTTATATATTATTTGAAAGGCTTGATAAGAGAGAAATAGAAATTGAAGAACAAAATTTAAAAATAAAAACTAATTAAATTAGTTAAAAAACATATCTAAAGATAATAAAAATGCCCTTAGAATTTATTTGTTTAAATTCTAAGGGCACTAACTTATAATTAATTATCGAAATCTTTGTATAAACAATATTTATCATTATCTATAAAATAAATTTTTTCTATATCATCAATATAAAGTTCATCTATATCCCCTGTATAAGAAAAACTAACACCAATACCACAATTAGAACTTAGTTTTCGAGGAACAGGACAAGACTCATTTACTATTTTGACTTTAGTTAAAAACCTAGAAAATTTTATAGCACCAGAGTGAGTAAAAAATGTAGCAAAATAATTCATACTACTTACCACATCCTATTATGAATTCATCATCAATTTCTTTTATGTAAACTTCATATCCTGAATTTTCCATAAATCTCTTAATGTTTTGACATGCAGCATGATTATCAACTAAAACCTCTATACCATCTGGGCTTTCTTCTAGCCCTTTTTTAGACATAAGAACAGGTTGAGGACATGAAAATCCTCTAGCATCTATTTTTTTAACCAAAATTAACATCTCCTTTTATTTTATTTTTATTAGTTTTTTCAGATTTACAACTATAATATGATATGAAACCTAATATTACAAAGCAGATAATAACTGCTATTTGGCCATTTGGAGTAGGGCCTTTTGGAGAAGAAGCTAACTTAAAGTTATGACAGAAAGCAGCACCTATAAGCATACCTAATATTGTTATTACAGAGTCGATATTACCTTCACCAGATAAAACTAACTGTCTCATAGGGCATCCACCTAATAATACAGAACCCCATCCTGCTACTACCATACCTAAAAAGTTCCATAAACCATTTGTATGAGCTACTGGTTGATTTACAAAACTTGGTTTGAAAAATCCAAATATTAAGTTTCCAACAAATGCAGCTACAAGCATAGCTAAAAATCCTAATAAAAGATAAGAATCTTTAAATAAAAATAAATCTCTAAATCCACCAACCATACATAATCTAGTTTTTTGGCATACAACCCCAACTACAAGTCCTACTGCTAAAGCAACTATTACTGGAGCGTGTTGAGAACCTGGTCCTTTTATTGAAAATAATAGTAAAGAAGATGATGATATTAATAAGACAAGCAATATAACATTTATTGCAGGAAATAAGAAACCTTCAAGTTTGGTTTGTTTGTAATTTCTTTTAAGAGAGAAGCCTTTTTGTAGACAAAAGATTCCAATACCTATACCAGCAACAAAACCAACTATACCAAATATAGCATTTAAATCTCCGCCAGCTAATCTAAGTACCATTCTAGTAGGGCAACCTAAAAACATTAAAGCACCTACCATTATCATAAAGCCTAAGCAAAATCTTATAAATATTGATGAACCACCACGAGATTTAAATTCACGACTTGATAATGATAAGATAAATGACCCTAAAACTATTCCAATTATTTCAGGCCTGATATATTGAACTACTGAAGCATTATGAAGACCAAGAGAACCTGCAATATCTCTTATGAAGCACGCTATACATATACCCATATTCTTTGGATTTCCTAAAAATACAGATATTACCGAAATAAATCCGATTAGAGCACCTCCAATAATTATATTTCTTTTTTCTTTCATAATAAAACCCCCTTGGATAAATTTTCCATTAGAGTATAACATTAGAAATTGTCAAATTTTGTCAAAAACTGGAGTATATATAAATTTGATAGAAGTGGTATGACCTATAGAAAAAAACAATTAAAGATTAATTCAAGTAAATGCTATATTAAACTTAGTATAATTTTTTATAGGAGGACAAAAATTGAGTAGAGTATATTGTGACAATGGAGCAACATCATATCCAAAAGCGCCTTTAATGGCAGAGGTAATTTCAGATTATATAAATAATATAGGGTGTAATGTAAATAGAGGGGCATATTCAACTTCTTATGAAGCTGAAAATATTGTTTATGAAACAAGAGAATTAATATGTGAGTTATTTAATTTTGATAAAGCTGAAAACGTTGTTTTCACACCTAATATTACTAATAGTTTAAATGTAGTTATTAAGGGATTACTAAAAGAAAATGATCATGTTGTAGTTTCCTCTATGGAACATAATGCAGTTATGAGACCTTTAAATTTTTTAAAAGATAAAAATGTAACTTTTACAAGGGTTATGTGTAATAATTTAGGAGAAATTAATTTAGAAGATGTGGAAAATGCAATTAAAGATAATACCAAAGCTATAATTATAAATCATGCATCAAATGTATGTGGAACTATTTTGCCTATAAAAGAAATAGGGGCTTTGTGTAAAAAGCATAATAAGATATTTATATTAGACACTGCTCAAACTAGTGGAGTGATTGATATAGACATGAAAGAATGTAATATAGATATACTTTGTTTTACAGGCCATAAAGGATTACTAGGGCCTCAAGGTATAGGTGGATTCTTGATAAAAGATGAATTGGTATCAAAAGTTGATTCATTAATACAAGGTGGAACTGGTAGTTTATCTGAAGATGAAACTCAGCCAAATTATATGCCTGATAAGTATGAAAGTGGGACTTTAAATATAATTGGAATTTATGGACTTAATAGAGCTTTAAAATATATAAAAGAGATTGGGATTTCTAATATACATAAAAAAGAAATGAAACTTACAAAACAATTTATAGATGAAATAAAAGCTATTGATGAAAGTTTAATAGTTGGAAAAATGGATATTGATAATAGAACTAGTGTGGTTTCTCTTGATTTTAAGGAACTTGATAATGGTGTAGTTTGCCATGAACTTGATAAAAAATATAATATATCAACTAGAAGTGGACTTCATTGTGCTCCTTCTGCCCACAAAACATTAAAAACATTTCCTGATGGCACAGTTAGGTTTAGTTTTGGGTATTTTAACAGTGAAAAAGAAGTTGATTATGTTATTGATTGTATAAAGAAAATATTAAATAAAAATAATTGTAAGAATCTATAATTTAACGTTTAGAAAATATAACTGGGAGTGATTTATTAAAAATTAATTCTCAGTTATATTTGTATTTATATAAATTATCAAAGGATATAAAAAAGACAACTATAGATTTTATTTATAGGTTTAATTGTTGATATAGAAAATAACTTTTGGAATTAAAAATAAACATATGATAATATCTATCCTAGTAAAAGGAGAATTTTACCAATTAAGACGATTCTATTAAAATGAAATTCTGTTAATTAGAAACAGATAGGTTAAACTGTGATTTTAGTTATAAAAGTTGACAGAATGAGTTATCACACAAGGGGGATAAAAATGAAATTTTTAAAAAAAAGTTGTAGTTTGGTAATATCATTAGTTTTAAGTTCTATGCTATTAACAGGCTGTAATTTAGCTAAAAATAAGAATCAAGATAGTAGTGTTAGCACTAATGAAAAGAAAGTAGTTAAAGCTAATAAAAAAGCTCCAGATACCTTAACTTCCAAAAAACATAGCAATGAAACTATAAAGGAAATTTCAACAAAAGATTACTTAAATGATGATATATTAAGTAATCAAGATAAGAAAACTGTAAATAACAAATCAGATGGAAATAGGATTGTATCTAAAAAGGAAGTTTCAAAAAATAGTTATGAAGTACATAATGCCAATAAAAAATACAATAAAATCAAAAGTGAAGATACCAAGTTTATTGAAGAAAAGGAAGTAAAAAAAGACAATAAAATTAAAAAAGAGGACATTAGACATAAGGCAGATAATCAAGCAAAAGAAAACAATATAGTCAAAAAAGAAGATAACAAGCCTAAAGAAGATAATGAAGTGAGAGAAGTTGAAAAAATAAAAGGTGAAGATACTAAACCTGATATAGACAACCAAGTAAGAAAAGAGGATAAAACAAAAGATGAAGTTAACAAACCAGATACAGACAATGAAGTAAAAGAAGATGAAAAAACAAAAGACGAAGGCAATAAACCAGATACAGATAATGAAGTAAAAGAAGATGAAAAAACAAAAGACGAAGGCAATAAACCAGATACAGATAACGAAGTAAAAGAAGATGAAAAAACAAAAGACGAAGGCAATAAACCAGATACAGATAACGAAGTAAAAGAAGATGAGAAAACAAAAGACGAAGTTAATAAGCCAGATACAGATAATGAAGTAAAAGAAGACGAAAAGACAAAAGATGAAGTTAATAAGCCAGATACAGATAAAGAAGTAAAAGAAGACGAAAAGACAAAAGACGAAGGCAATAAACCAGATACAGATAAAGAAGTAAAAGAAGATGAGAAAACAAAAGATGAAGTTAACAAACCAGATAAAGATAAAGAAGTAAAAGAAGATGAAAAAACAAAAGACGAAGGCAATAAACTAGATACAGATAATGAAGTAAAAGAAGATGAAAAGACAAAAGATGAAGTTAACAAGCCAGATGAAGAATTAGTTAATATAAATGATGAATATTTAAGAAAAGCTGTTAACAAGGCTTTAGGAAGAGATGAAAATTCTCAAGATAAAATTACAGCAAAGGATATGGAAAACATAACTAAAATTGATAGTGGGTTTTTAGCATTATACACAGATGAAAAAGGAGAACCAAGAAGAGGTATTAAAAGCTTAGAAGGATTAGAGTATGCTAAAAATCTTAAGACTCTTAAAGTAAGTATGAACAGTATAACTGATTTAACTCCAATAAAAGATTTAACAAACTTAGAGTTTTTAGAAGTATTTAGAAATGAAATAAGTGATTTAACGCCATTAAAAAACCTTAAAAATTTAGAACACTTAGATATATATAACAATAAAGGAATAGTTAATTTAGAACCTATTTCTAAACTTAACAAAATAAACTTTATTGATATGCACTATTGTAATAGACGTAGCGCTAGAGTAACTTTTGAAGATTTAGGAAGTCTTACAAATCTAGAGTTTTTAAGTATTGATGATGATTTTGTTGATGACCTTAGTTTTGTAAGAAATCTTAAAAAGTTAAGTACTTTTAGTTGTAATAACAATTATGTAACTGATTTAAGTTATATACAAGCTTTAGCTACTGATTCTTTTGAAGATTGGTCAGGAGATAAGTTCTTTAATATGTATGGACAAATGCTTAAAGAAGATATTAAGGTAGAAGCTCCAAGTGAAGGAATTGTTTATAAAATGAAATGTCGAGTTACTGGAGCTGATAAATATATTGAAAAAATTTATAAAACTTATGAAATAACTGAAGGACTTCCAGCAATATCTAATAAAGATGAAAATAAAAATATATCTCTTAGATATAATAAATTTACTAATGAACTGGAATTAACAGTAGGTAAAAATACTAGTTCTAAAAAAACTAATACTAAATTTACTGCAGTATTAGAATATGGTATGTATAGTTTAAAAATGACTTTTGATATAACTCAAGATGGAGTTAAAGATATATCTAAAGTAGAGGTAAATGAGATATAAATATTTATTAAAAAGTAAAATTAGAGTATGTATATAAAGGGCTATGAATTAAAATTCATAGTCCTTTATTAATAAATTAAAATTCAATTTTACTTACTTTCTTCATTTGCTTTTTTAGAATTCTTATATTTATAGAATTATTAAAGTTTCTTATTCATTATTATATTAGTTTTTTTGTAATTTAACTTTTCATATAAATTTATAGCTTTTGTATTATGTCCAAACACATGAAGTTCTATCTTTTCTAATTTCAATGACCTTGCAATATTTTCAATTTCCTCCATTGCTTTTAATCCATAACCTTTGCCTTGATATTCTTTGTATATATTTAAGTCATATATAAAGCCTAAATTATTTTCCTTTACATTAAGCCAAATCATGCCAATAACCTTATCAATTTCATTTAATATGGAAAATAAATAATTGTTATTTGAGTTTACTCCATTAGGAAGTAGTTTATCATCTTCAGTCCAATTTCCAGATTCAATCTTTTCTTTAGCATAAGACTTTACTGCATTATCTATGTAGTTTTCAAATTCAATGCTAGACATTTTTCTTAATATACTCATGTTATCACCCCCTAAAATAGTTTAAGATATGGAATAATTGATAATTTAATTGTAGCAGATTTAGAGCTTATTAATTATTATCTAGATAAGATACAAGTGATAATTTAGATAATAAAATTAGTTATGTACATAATAAATAAACTTTTATTTATATAACTTAAAATAAGGCATTGTATTTCGAATTAATGAAACTATTTTACAATTGGAAAATGATTGAATATTTCGTATAATATAAACAAATAGGAAAGGGGGGGATTTGAATGAAATTGAAATTTTGTGTAATGGGATTAGCAGTGTCAGTTTTGGTTTCAGGATATGGAATAATCACTAGTAGTTCAGCGGATGATAATGGTAAAATATCTAAAACTATTGATACTATTAGAGGTTACTTTAAAACTAATGATAATGGAGAAACTTATGGAACTTACATTGATAAGGGGGAGGGTGAATATGAAGAACCAGACCTTATGGCAGTTATTGGGGTAAATGATGTTGAGGGATTTGTAAAAAAAGCTGATTTATATGATGAAGAAAACCAGCCAAATAATCCTGAAGAAGCAATTGCTTATATGGAAAAAAGAGAAAAAGAAGGGTCTAGGTTAATTCCGGTTTATGAAAAAGATGGTAAAACAGTAATAGGTGAATATAGAATTGATTAAAAATAATAATATATTTAATTTATTGATAAAAAGTACTAATTTGAAAGGTTTTATGCTTTAGGTTAGTGCCTTTTTAGAATACTTTGTGGGGGAGTTTGAGATTATATAGCATCTTCCTTCACTGAAAGCCTAAAGTGCAGGCTTTAACGTTTCGTCAGATTGCTATATAATTTCAAACTCTTTCACCGTTATTTTTTTAGTTTTTGTTTAGGGATACCATATTTTTTATTAAGTCTATTAAGAGTAAATATGTAAAAAGCTAAAATCAATGAAAAACAGGGGTTAACAATAGTTATAGGTAGTGATTTGAAAAGCATTATTAAGCTTAATAAAATAGATAAAATACTTACTGTTAAAAGTAAAGAAACCCTAGATTTTGTATATTGTTTAAAATCTATAAATTTTTTATCTGATTTATTTTTATAAAAGTATCTTATTTGTAATAGAGCTAAGATTATACAAAATATTCCATAAGTAAAAAATATAAAAGCAAAAAACTTCATAAAATTCTCCTTTAGATAAAATTTATTGTATATTTAAATATTAAAAAATGAGTTTAACATTTAAAGAGGGAGAAGTGTGAAACTTGGACTAAGGTTTAGATATTATAGACTAAAATATGACTTTGTATAAGGGAAAGTTATAAGTATTGGAAAAAAAGTGATTAAGATGGTAAATTATTATTAATAAAGAAATAAATAAAAAACTATAGCTAATATCAAAAATATATGATATAATAATATTTGTAGAGATACAAAAGTAAATCAAGATAAAATCTTGATATAGGTTAATAGGAGTACATTTAATGAATAATGGAATAGTAAAATGGTTTAACAATGAAAAAGGATTTGGTTTCATAACAGTAGATGGAGGAGAAGACGTATTCGCTCATTTCTCAGCTATACAAACTGATGGGTTTAAATCATTAGAAGAAGGTCAAAAAGTAAGCTTTAATATAGTTAAAGGTGCTAGAGGACCTCAAGCAGAAAACATAACTATATTATAATATATATTCATGTTAATTCAAAAGACACATTTGTGTCTTTTTTTATTTAAGAAACAAAACGTTTAGATTATACAATATATAATCTAGTAGGTGGTGAATTTAATGATTAGTATTACACATAAATTATTTTTTCAAATATTAAATCCTTTTATTTTAGGAGGAATTTTATTTGTTGGGTATAAATCAATATGCTCTGTTGAAAAAAAGATAACTAAGATAATAAAGAATTTTTAATAAATTTTTTATTATTTAAGTTAAGATCATTTTGATTTTAATCAAAAGAAAATTTTCAAAAGTTTTAAAGATAATATTATCTAAAACTTATTAAATATAGATAAAAGTAATGCCCTTGGAATCTATTAATTTAGATTTTAAGGGCATTACTTTTATTTAAAGTACATAAACGGCAATTTTTTACTTTCTAAAATTATAATCTTAAGTTTATCAGCGTTTTCAATAAATCTTATATTAATTTGGTTAAATGAATTTTTATAAATGTCATATATAATTGACACTAAAATTTATATAGAGTATTATAGAAATAAGTCATATATATATGACTTTTATTGTAGAGGTGATTTTTTATGAATAAAGTAAAAGAGTATAGAACTTTAGCGAAGATGTCTCAGTTAGAACTGGCAAAAAAAGTAGGGGTTGCAAGACAAACTATAAATTTAATTGAGAATCAAAAGTATAATCCATCTTTGGATTTATGCATTAGGATTGCAAAAGCTTTGGGAACTGACTTGAATACACTATTTTGGGAGGATGAGTAAAAGTATGAATAAGCTAGAGACAAAACTTTTAAAACATTACATAGGATATGAACAACCAAGGGATGAGTATCAACAAGGTGTAATTAATGAAACACTTACAACTGCAAATTTATACACTTTTTACTTACTTACAATTTGTATGGTAATTAGTCTTATTTTTGATTCTATTAATCATAAGTTTACCTTTGGAACTTTTGCTTTGTTTTTTATTCAACAGTTTAATTGTTATTATGTTTTAAGTAAAATGAGAAAATCTGGAGTAGATGTAACTGAATTTGATGATGATATGGATTATAAGGAACAAGTAAAGATTTTAAGAAATAAAACTATAATAGGGGCTATACAGTGGACTTTGTGGATGGTTGTTGCAATGGGATATATTTTCCCAACTTTATGGGGAGATCCAATAAATATGGATTTTACTCAAATAATGATATTTATTTGTGGTGGTATTTTATTTGGAGTACTTTGTTATATTTTTGCAAAAGGAAAGTTAAAGAAATTAGAAGATTAAGATATATTTAATTATTGTTAAGAGTACTAATTTAAGGCGTTTAAAACTTTAGGTTAGTGCTTTTTTAGTTTGCTTTGTGGGGGAGTTTGAGGTTATATAGCATCTTCCTTCACTGAAAGCCTAAGGTGCAGGCTTTAACGTTTCATCAGATTGCTATATAACCTAAAACTCTTTCCTCGTTATTTTTTTAGTTTTTTTGTTTAGGGATGACATATTTTTTATTAAGTTTATTAAGAGTAAATATGTAAAAAGATAAAATTAACGAAAAACATAAGTTAGCAATAGTTATAGGTAGTGATTTGAAAAACATTATTAAGCTTAATAAAATAGATAAAATACTTACTGTTAAAAGTAAGGAAACCATAGATTTTGTATATTGTTTAAAATTTATAAATTTTTTATCTGGTTTATTTTTATAAAAGTATCTTATTTGTAATAGAGCTAAGATTATACAAAATAGTCCATAAGTAAAAAATATAAAAGCAAAAAAATTCATGAAATTCTCCTTTAGATAAAATTTATTGTATATTTAAATATTAAAAATGAGTTTAACATTTAAATAGGGATAAATATTAAACTTGGACTAAGATTTAATTATTAGGGAATGAAATATAATTTTTAATAAGGTGGTTTTAAGTATTAGAAAAAAGTGATTAAGAGGATAAATTATTATTAATAAAGAAATAAATAAAAAACTATAGCTAATATTAAAAATATATGATATAATAATATTTGTAGAGATACAAAAGTAAATCAAGATAAAATCTTGATATAGGTTAATAGGAGTACATTTAATGAATAATGGAATAGTAAAATGGTTTAACAATGAAAAAGGATTTGGTTTCATAACAGTAGATGGAGGAGAAGACGTATTCGCTCATTTCTCAGCTATACAAACTGATGGGTTTAAATCATTAGAAGAAGGTCAAAAAGTAAGCTTTAATATAGTTAAAGGTGCTAGAGGACCTCAAGCAGAAAACATAACTATATTATAATATATATTCATGTTAATTCAAAAGACACAAATTGTGTCTTTTTTTATTTAGAAACAAAACATTTATATTGCATATTATGTAATATAGCAGGTGGTGAATTTTATGATTAGTATTACGCATAAATTATTTTTTCAAATATTAAATCCTTTTATTTTAGTAGGGATTTTATATGTTGGATATAAATCAATGTGCTCTGTTGAAAAAAAGATAACTAAGATAATAAAAAATCTTAAATAAATTTTTATTATTTAAGTTAAGATCATTTTGATTTTAAGCAAAAGAAAATATTCAAAAGTTCTAAAGATAACATTATCTAATAACTTATTTGACATAAATAGTAGTAATGCCCTTAAAATTTATTAATAGATTTTAAGGGCATTACTTTTATTACTTCTTAAAATAAGGTACTTTATTTAAAGATTTATGAAACTATTTTGTGATTTGGAAATAATTAAATATTATGTATAATATAATCAAGATTTTAAATCGTTATAAAATTTGAAATGGGTATTGGAATATAATCTGACAAATATAAATTATAGGGGGATTAAGGATGAAGAATTTTAAAGTAATTAGTACTTTAGCTTTAATAATGAGTTTAATTACGATGGTAGGTGGGATTGGGATAGTAGGTTATTATGTAGATAATTTATATATTCGAGGACTATCAGTATTTGTTTTAATTATGTCATCTATATTAGTGGCTAATATGAGCAAATTAGTATTTAAAGAGGTAAAGTAATATAGGTTTATCAGATAATACAAAATTTATAGGAAGTTTTTATATACTATAAATATAGTGAAATTTGGTATAATTAATCTATGAATGGCAAATTTAAAACAATTAAGATTTTTAATTAATATAAAATAAATAACTAGTAAATATAAGTTATATAAAGCTTTAGAAAAGTAGGAGGAAAAATAGTGTTTTTCATAATGGGAGTTAGCCAAAATCAAAAAAAGCTAGATTATAAACAACTAAACATATGTAAATGTTGTGGTAAATATTCAAACCTAGAAGTTTACATGACCTATTGGTACTTTATGTTTTTCTTTATACCTATTGCAAAATGGAATAAAGAATACTATGTAAAAACCACTTGTTGTAATAAAATAGCTAAAATAGATGAAGAAATCGGTAAAAAAATTGAAAAAGGACAACCAGTAAATATTGATACAGAAAATCTAGATTTTGGATGTAGTGAAAATAGTGTAAAAGTATGCTCTGTATGTGGATATCAAACTACAGAAGACTTTACATACTGTCCAAAATGTTCAAACAAACTATAATTAAATACATATATAGGGCTAGTCAACTTGACTAGCTTTTTTTATTATAAGTATATGGTAGATTGTTGTGTGATTTACTGTATAAAATAGTTACAATATAGGTATTAGTTATGAAGGTTTAAGAGATATAGAACACCTTTTTAATATAATATCTAACGAATAGCTAATCATTTGACTTGTATTACTATAAACTCTATTAGAGAGATATATATTGAATTAGTTTAAAATCATGAAGTTATTAGTAAAATTATTTTTTAGTTAGTAAATAATTTAATAAAATATAATATAAACATTTTATAATTGTTATATAATGTGAAATATGAGTTATAGAATTTAGAGGTGGGGAGTATGAATAATAAAATTTTAATTATAGAAGATGATATAGAAATATCTAATATGCTAAATGATTATATTTCTAAAAATAATTATGATACGTATATAGCAAGAGATGGAGTAAATGGAGTTAAGATTACAAAAGAAAAGAATCCTGATTTAATTATTCTTGATATAATGTTGCCATATAAAAGTGGCGATGAAGTATTAAGAGAAATTAGGAAATTTTCTAATGCTCCTGTAATTATTTTATCTGCAAAAGAGAGTATACAAATGAAGGTAGATTTATTAAAAATAGGTGCAGATGACTATGTAGTAAAACCTTTTGATTTATCTGAACTTTTAGCTAGAATTGAAACAAATTTAAAAAGGTATGTAAAATCATTTAATCAAACAATAATATATAACTACAAAAATCTAACATTAAATTATGACTTAAAAGAGGTGTTAGTAGGGGAAGAGCTAATAAAACTTACTTCAAAGGAATTTGAAATTTTGTATTTATTAATTAAATATCCAAATAAAGTATTTTCTAAAAAAAATCTTTATGAAGCTGTATGGGAAGACATGTATACATATGATAATGATACAATAAATACTCATATAAGCAATATTAGGAAAAAGATTAATATTGATTTAATTGAAACTGTTTGGGGAATGGGATATAAGTTAAAGTAAAATCTTTAGATATTCTTTAGAAATAACTTTAGAAAAATTTAAATAATAAATATTACTATATAAGGCAAAGGAGATGATATAAATGTCAGAGATTATTTGCCAAACAGTAAATTTGTCAAAAAAATATAAAGATACTGTATCACTTGAAAAAGTAAATATTAATATTAAAAAAGGTGAAATTTATGGACTAATTGGAGAAAATGGTGCTGGGAAAACTACGTTAATTAAAATTATTGCACAACTTATAAAACCAACAGAAGGTAATGTTAAATTATTTGGGGAAACTAGTGAAAATAAGTTATGTAGATTGCAAAAAAAAATTGGATATACAATTGAAACCCCTGCATTATATATGGATATGACGGCAAGACAAAATCTTGAGGTGATACGTATAGAAAAGGGAATACCAGGAACTAGTGATATTGATAAAGTCCTAAGTATGGTGAATCTAAATGATACTGATAAAAAGAAAGTTAAGAACTTTTCATTAGGAATGAAACAGAGATTAGCTTTAGCAGTGGCTTTATTAAATGATCCAGAGATTTTGGTTTTAGATGAACCGTTAAATGGGCTTGATCCTACTGGAATTTCTGAGTTAAGAAATCTTTTAAAAAAATTAAATATTGAAAAAAATATTACAATAATATTATCAAGTCATATTCTTAGCGAACTTTATAAACTAGCAACTTGCTATGGGATTATGCATAAAGGAAAAATAGTTGAAGAGATATCAGCAGAAATTTTAGATGATAGGTGTAAAAAACATATTTTTATAAAGGTTTCTGATATTAAAATTGCATCTATGATATTAGAGAAAGATTTAGGAATTAATGATTTTATTGTATGTGATGATGATATTATTAAGATATATGGTAATTTTGATAAATGTTCGCAAATAAATAAAACCTTAGTATTAAATAGTATATTAGTCGAAGAAATCAGTATTAAAGGAGAATGCTTAGAGTCATACTTCAAAAATTTAATAGGAGGTAAACTTTATGTATAATCTTTTAAAGGCAGAGACTTACAAATTAAAATATAGCAAGGAGTTATTAACTTGTATAATCGGATTATTTGTACTAGGTGCAATAACTATTTATTATGGTGGAGAATCAACTGGAAAGGAATCTTTATCAAGTCAAAGTCGTGAAATGTTTGGGCTTATGGCATGTACTTTGTTTGCTATTACATATATTGGGAAAGATTTTGTATCTAAAACTATAAATCATACATTAACAGCAGGCCATAGAAGAAACAAAGTATTACTAAGCAAATATATATCATACATTGTAGCCTGTATAATTATTTTAATAACAAATTACTTATTTATGGGTGGATTATATAGCCTACTTTATGGATGGGGACAATCCTTTAATGGATCAGAGATATACTTTGTAATAGTATATATATCAATGGGTATATTTTTTGACTTGTGTATTGTATCTATTCCATTTTTTATATGCATGCTTATAAGAAACTCAAGTATTGCAATGGCATTATCTGCTGGTGTAATTGGACTTATATTTGCATTATCTCAAATGCCTTGGGACACAGTTGCTTATAGTATGGGGAGTAAAGATACTTCTCTAGGATTTACTTCTATTATTTTTAGTCTATTTTTTATAGTTATTACATGTTTATTATATTTAATTTGTAATTATAATTTTAAGAAAATGGATATACAATAAATTTCTATGAAAGGATGGATTATAGTATGCTAGAGATTTTAATAATTATAATTATGTTATATACTTTAATCCGTTTTATATCATTAAAAAAACAATTAAGAAAAATTGAAAAACAAGTTTACAATAAAGAAAGAGTTAATATCACTCTAAATGATAAAGATATAGAAAATTTAGCTGCGACTATAAATAACAATGTGCAAGAGCAAAAACAGGTTGAAATAGATATTATGAATAGAGAAGAGAGATTAAAACAGGATATTTCTGATATAGCTCACGATTTAAGAACACCACTTGCATCAATTAGAGGTTATATAACTCTTTTAGATAATTGTACAGAACAAGAAAAGAAAGAATACATAAATATTATTGAAAGAAAATCTGAAGAGTTAAAATTATTAATTAATAATTTTTATGAAATATCCTTATTTGATAATAGTAGTCTAAAAATACAGACTACATCAATAGATATTGTTCAAGTAATTATGGAAATTGTTATTTCTAATTATGCTTTGATAAAAAATAATGAAATTGAAATAGACAATAGATTGCCAGAGAAGCAAATAAAAATTTATGGGGAAGAACTTACTTGTAAAAGAATAATACAAAACTTAATATCTAATTCAATTAAATACTCAAATGGATATATTTCAATACAACTTGACGAATTTGACAATGAAGTAGTATTTACTATTAGAAATAGTGTTTTGGAATTAAAAGAATCGAATTTAGATCATTTATTTGAAAGATTTTACACTGTAGATAAATCTCGTAACCGTAGTGGTAGTGGATTAGGATTATATATTGTAAAACTATTATTAAAAAAAATTGGTGGCGAAGTAAGGGACATAAGTTTAGAAGATGGTATTTTAAGTATTTCAATTATGTTTAAAGCTTTTGTTGAATTAGACAAAGAATTATAAAAAGTACATATACAGAAATACTAGGATATGTAGTTTCTTATATTAAAAGTTCATAATTTTAATATATTGACAATTAAATTATATAAAAATAGCTAGACTTAGATTAATTTAAGTCTAGCTATTTTTATTAATATGTATTAAATGATTATCTAAAACAGTCTATTACAAAATATCATATAATCCTTATTAAATCTCAAGTTCTGCTATAATTAAATTAAAGATTAATAAACTAAAAAACTATATATGGGGGGATTTTGTGAGGTTTAGGGTTTTAATAATTTCTATACTAATAATTTTAACAACAGTTGGATGTTCAAGCACCAACAACTTATCAAAAGAAGATAAACTAGCTGACTTTGAACAACTATACAATGAAATTAAAAATGGGTATCCTTTTTTAGAAGTTAACAAAAGGCAAAATAATATAGACTGGCTAGCTAATAAAGAAACTTATCAAGACTTGATAGAAAAAACATCATCAGACCAAGATTTCGCTGAAAAATTAAACTCTATATTACAAGATTTAAATAGTGGTCATACTGAAGTAATTACTGAAAAGGCATATTTTGATATGTTTAAAGAAGTTTATGGTCCACTGGGATGGTATGACTTTTTTGATGATGAAAATGTAAATAATATGTATAATTCCTTCAAAGATAAAGGAAAACCTATGAGTGAAAGTTTTAAAGATATAGAAATGAAAGACTTAGTAAAAGATAAAATAGGCTATATATACATTCCTCAAATGAATTCAGCAAATGGATCTATTGATGATGATATGAAAAGAATTGAATCCTACCTAAGAAATAGACAAAATTATAAAGCTTTAGTTATTAATATAAGGGGGAACACTGGAGGAACTGATGAATACTGGACTAAGTTAGTATCAATACTTTCAGATAAAAAGTTTGAGTGTGGAGGATATAATTTAGTTAGAAATAATTCAGATGTTATAAATAACTACACTAAGGCTAGAAAGGTAAATCTTAATGATATTAATGAACTGCCTAAAAATATAATTAAAAAGGCTCCAAAAGAATTAACAAGCATGTTTACACACTTTGAAGAGAATAAACTTACAGTTGAAGGAAAGAGCAAAATACCATTTAAAGGGAAAATATATTTATTAGTTGATGATTTTGTATATTCAGGAGCAGAGTCATTTTCTATATTTTGTAAAGAACAAAATTTTGCTACAATAGTGGGGACTAAAACTGGAGGAGATGGTTATGTGTATGATCCAGTTTTATTTAAATTAAACAACAGTGGTCTTATTGTAAGAATGTCATCAGCTATGTATATAACTGACGGTGGTATATGTAATGAAGAAGAAAAAACTACGCCTGATGTAAAAATTGAAAATAATTCCAAAAGGCTAGAACCTTATATTGATAAAGTTTTAGAACTTGAAAATGAAAAATAAAATTTAAATTATAATAAAAACACCTACTAATAGAATCTATCTATATTAGGTGTTTTTAAATGTATATTTATTTTTACTAAATACAAACTTTATAATATAATATAGTAAAAACAAACAATACACCAGTAATAAATATAAATTATTAAGCTAAGGAATTGAGGAAAGATGATATGAATATAAAGACAAAAGATATAGCTAGTAAATCAGGGGTATCTATAGCTACTGTTTCTAGGTATCTAAATAAATCGGGATATGTAAAACAAGAAACAAGGGAATTAATTAAAAAAACAATACAAGAAATAAAAAAACAAGACAAAACATATGAAAAAGAAAAGAATATTGCAGTAGTTTTTCCAGATTTATCAAATATGTTTTTTACAGATGTACTTAAAGGATTAACTGAAGAGGCAGATAAATTAAACTACAATGTATTTTCATTTGACAGCGGTGAAAGTATTGAAAAGGAAATGAAAATAATTGATGCATTAAAAGACTTTAACATTTGTGGGCTAATAATTACAACAACTATAAAAAATAGAGAAACTACTAAAGAACATGTCCAAAATCTAAATTCTTTAGGTGTTCCTGTGATATTAATAGATAGAGACTTAATATTTTGTGATTTTGATGGAATATTTAGTGACAATAAAAAGGGAGCTTTTGATGGTGTAGATACTCTAATAGCTGAGGGACATAAAAAAATAGCTGTAATAACAGGACCTTTAGAGTATGAGACTGCGGGGCTTAGATTAGAAGGCTATAAGCAAGCACATAAGGTAAATGGATTAGAAATAAATGAGGACTACATTCATGAAGGGGATTATCAGATTGATTCAGGGTATAATCTTACAAAAGAAATAGTAAATAACAATAAAGATGTAACTGCAATTTTTAGTTGTAATAATATGATGACATTAGGGGCTATAAATGCATTAAATGAGATGGAAATGAAAATAGGACAAGATATATCATTATTAGGATTTGATGATTTAGAGTTTTTTACATATCTAGGACTAAATATTAGTGTTGTTTCTAGACAAACTTGTGAAATGGGAAGAATAGCTTTTGAAGTTTTATCAAAGAAAATTTTAGAAGAAGAACCATATACTACTCAAAATATAGTATTAAAGCCAAGTATTGTACTTAGAGGTTCGGAAAAGTTAATAAATAATGATAAGAAATAGATGTTAAATATTAATAAAGTCCAGTAGTATTATTTGCTGGACTTTACTTATAATAATTTATTATTTATTTATTGCAAATTAAGCCTGTAAGTATAATTTTCATAAACAATATCAGTTCCACTCTTTTTAAAAGTACCCTCTTTTTCAATCTTAAAACCAAGTTTTCTTAATACTGCATTTGAACCATTATTTAATTTGGCGACATCAGCAGTTATATATTCTGCTCCATTTTCTATACAGAAACTGCACAATGCTCTTACCATTTCTGTAGCATATCCTTGACGCCAATACTTTTTATGAATTGCATATCCTAAATCCCAATGTGTTTTATCTTCACTTGGAAAAGCACTATATGTCCCAATATAATTTCCACCTTCTTTAGAAATTGCAATAAAATAGTAGCATCCATCATATACTTCTACACTATCTTTCCATTTTAGATAAGTATCATTTGCTTTTTCACGTGGTGGGTCTGATAGATATTTTCCCATTTCATCATCTAACCATATATTCAAACAAAAGTCGGTATCTTCTTTTTTGGTGCTTTTAATAATTAATCGTTTTGTTTTTAATTCTATCATTTTCATGTTATCCCCCTATGTAATTATAATTAACGAATATAATTATGCACTGTTTAATTTATTTAAATAATTAAAATATCAAATCTCTATTTATCTATATGACATCAAAAGTATCACTATTTCAAATTATATAATAATTGTGAATCCATATATCTTTAATTATAATGTGTAGAGTACAACAAAGTAGTAGTATATTTTAAATGGGGGATTAAGATGATAACAATATTAAGTGTATCAATGATAGTGTTGGGAATTTTACTTGTGATTGCACAAGTAAAAGAAGGATATGATAAAACATATATAGGAAAATATAATAAAATTAAATTTTTTATAAATTTAGTTTATGGATTTTATTACGTAATAATGGGGTTATTAGCAATATTAAAAGTAATATCAGAAAAGAGGTTTATTAATCTACTTATTCTATTTGGTGTTTTACGTGTTTTAATAGATTATAAAATTAAAACTCAAGAAAATCGTTAGAATTATAAATGTAAATTTCAATTCTTAGATTAGATAGAATAAAAAATCCTATAGATATATCTATTGGATTTTTTTATTTTAATATAATTCATATGCATAATGTGTAATAAATATGAAAAATATGAAAGAAATATGGAAAAAGATATTGAAAAAATGAAAAAAGTATTATATCATATCAAATATAAGGTTGGAAAACGATATCAATAAAAATTTAACAAAGAATATAATTATAAAGGATGATGAACTAAAATGAATGTATATTTAGCAGAATTCATAGGAGTAACAATGTTAATATTTTTTGGTTGTGGAGTTTTGGCAGGAAATTCATTAAAAACATCAGGCTCACACCAAGCAGGAAATGTAGCTATAAATATTTCTTGGGGATGTACAGTCGCAATGGTTATATATTGCCTTGGAGATATAAGTGGGGCTCATATTAATCCTGCAGTTACAATTATGCAAGCAGTTAGAGGTACTTTTGAATGGAGTTTAGTACCAGGGTATGTTTTGGCTCAAATAGCTGGTGGTATGTTTGGTGGTGTATTAGTATATTTTCAATTCATTAATCACTGGGAAAAAACAGATGACCCACAAGCTAAGTTAACTATATTTGCTACTGCACCAACTATAAGAAATAATTTAGCAAACTTCTTTAGTGAGTACATAGTAACATTTGCATTAGTATTTTGTATATTAGGTCTAGACAAAAACACATTCCCAAGTGGATTAAAACCATTAGCAGTTGGATGTTTAATATTTTTAGTAGGAACATCATTTGGTGGAGTAACAGGAGCTGCACTAAATCCAGCTAGAGACTTAGGTCCTCGTTTAGCGCATTTCTTTTTACCAATACCAGGTAAAGGAAGTTCTGATTTTAAATATGCATGGATACCTGTAATAGCCCCTATAATGGGAGCAATTACTTCAGGATTAGTACATCTTGCTTTATACGATGGAGTTGTAGATTATAGACTTTACACTATGATAGGTGTAACAATAGCTACTTTTGTTGGGATAAAGTTAAAGAGTAAAAATGAGGAAAGCATACATAATGAATTAATAGATAAAATTGCGTAACAAAAATTATAAATATGTAAGAAATGTGTAAAAAACATGAAAATATATTACAAATCAAATGACAACAGATAAGGAGAATTTAACATGAAAAAGATATGTGTAATAGGAAGTCTTAATATGGATTTAGTTGTAAATGTTGATGAAATGCCAAAGAAGGGTCAAACATTAATAGGAAGTAAGTTTAAAGAAATACCAGGTGGAAAAGGTGCAAACCAAGCAGTAGCAGCATCAAGACTTGGTGGAGATGTTTATATGATAGGTAAGGTTGGAAATGATGGATTTGGACAAAGTCTATTAAAACAATTAAAAGCAGATAAAGTAAAAACTGATTATGTACAAATTGAAGAAGGACCAAGTGGAGTAGCTCTTATAACTGTAGATAAGAATGCTGAAAACTCTATAGTAGTATCTCCTGGGGCAAACTTTAAATTAGAAGAATCAGATATAGATAAATGTATAGATGGGATAAAAGAAAGTGAAATAGTTGTAATACAACTTGAAACTCCAATAGATACTATAAAATACGCTTTAGAAAAATCAAAAGAATTAGGTAAGTTTACAATATTAAATCCAGCACCAGCAGTTAAGCTAAGTGATGATATTATAAAAAATGTAGATTTATTAACTCCAAATGAAACAGAACTTGAAATATTAAGTGGAGTGAAAATAGAAAATGAAGATGATATAAAAAAAGCAGCTAATGTAATGATACAAAAAGGTGTAAAACAACTTATAGTTACATTAGGATCAAAGGGAAGTCTTTATTTAGATAAGGATAACGTAAAATTTAAAAAGTCATATAAAGTAGAGGCAATAGATACAACAGCTGCAGGAGATAGTTACACAGGAGCATTAGCAGTAGCATTTTCCAAAGGTAAAGATATAGATGAAGCTATGGACTTTGCATCAAAGGTAGGGGCTTTATGTGTTACTAATGTAGGAGCACAAACATCAATACCAAGTTTATACGATATTATGAATTATAATTTTGATAAATAAAAAAATAGTACATAAATTAAGGAGATTGAAGATGAAAAAGTCAGTTTTAATAAATAGCGAAATATCATCAGTAATATCAAAAATGGGACACACAGACATGTTAACAATATGTGATAGTGGTCTTCCTATACCAAGGGATGTAGATAGAATCGATTTAGCATTAAAACATGGTATACCAACATTTTTAGATACATTAGATACAGTACTTGAAGAATTAAAAGTTGAAGAAGTTGTAATAGCTTGTGAGATGGAAGAGGTTAGTAAAAATTTATATAAAGAGATAGAAAATAGATTTAAGGGTATAAAAATAACTAAAGTGCCTCACGAAGATTTTAAAATAATGACTAAAGATTCTATGGCTACAGTTAGAACAGGTGAGTTTACACCATATGCAAATATAATATTAAAATCTGGAGTAGTATTTTAGCAATTTATAAGCAATATGTAATAAGTTAAGGAGGAACGAATGGTTCCTTCTTTTTTATTATAAGAAAATTATTATATTTAAAAAATATATGTATAACTTTTGTTTTAAAGTAATATGAATGTATTTAAAAAGTAAAAATTGAGAACAGGTTATAAAGACAAGTGTTCACGAAAACATCTGTTTTAGTGTATATATTGAATAATATAGTTTTTATAGATAATAAGTATTTAGAATGCTATCATTAAATAAGTAGGGAATTTTCAGAAAATTAACTTAAAGGGGGATTTAATATAATGGATATAAGAAAACATAATGAACTTGCTTGGGACAATGAAGTTAAGATAGGTAATAAATGGACAATACCAGTAAGTTCTATGGATATTGAAATGGCTCGAAAAGGAGAGTATAAAATACTATTAACTCCAACGAAACCTGTTCCTAAAAATTGGATTGGGGATGTGTCAGGAAAAGATTTACTATGCCTTGCATCTGGAGGAGGTCAACAAGGTCCGATATTTTCGGCACTTGGAGCTAATGTAATAGTTTTTGATAATAGTAAGGAGCAACTATCAAAAGATAAAATGGTAGCTAATAGAGATAACTTAAATATAAACATTGAACAAGGGGATATGAGAGATTTATCAAGGTTTAATAATGAAACCTTTGATTTTATATTTCATGCAGTTTCGAATTGCTTTATTGATAATGTGGAAAAGGTATGGTCTGAATGTTATAGAGTTTTAAAACCAGGTGGTGTATTAATAGCAGGATTTGCAAATCCTATTTCGTATATTTTTGATTTATACGAATGGGAAAAAAATAATAAATTGATTGTTAGAAATAGCATACCATACTCAGATATAGAGCAACTTACAAAGGAGCAGTTGGAAGAAAGGATACAAACCAAAGATACGTTAGAATTTGGTCACTCTTTACAAAGTCAAATTGGAGGTCAAATTGATGCTGGTTTTGTAATTAGTGGTTTTTATGAAGATAAATTAGGAAATGGATTATTAGATAATCATATAGATACATTTATTGCAACTAAAGCAATAAAGTTATAGTTGATTTTAAAAGGATGTAGCAATTTTTATTACATCCTTTTTGTGTTCAATAAAACATATATTTTCGTGAACATATTTAATTGTATCAATTAAGTATGCAAGCATTTATAATAGAATTAAAACTGTATATAGATATAATTATATCTAAATGCTTATACTAGGGAGAGAGTTAAATGATTAAAAATTATAAAATATATTATGAAAATAAATTAATAAATAAATATGTAGATGATAAAAACAAATTTAAAATTTTAGATAATATTGAGATTAAAGGTCAAATTAAAGTTTTTGACAGTTTGAGCAAAGATAATCTAATTTTTGAATCCGATGTTTTTAGAAATACTGTGAATTCAGATTACATTAGTTATAAAGCAAATTGTCAAGATGTTTTAAGTAGATATATTAAAGGAATATTACTTGGAGATGTGTATTTTCCTATGTTAGAGATGTCAGATTCAGAAAAAAATTTCGATGAAATATGCAACTCACTTTATGTAGAGATATATTTAGAAGCTGAAGATAAAGGTCGTATAGAATTTTGTTCTTCTGAGCTTTTAAAGAACTTATATAAAACAATTAAAATTTTAGATACTGATTGTATAAATGATTTCAATTGTTTTTTAGATATTTTAGAAAAAGAGTTAATTTTAGATTGCGAAAAAAAAGAATTTAAAAATTTGAAGGATAAGTTTATAAAAAAATTTAATTCTTGTTTAAAGAATTTAGGGGATATGAGTTAGTATGCTAAACTTATATAAGCATTATTAAAATTTATAAAAGGGGCGATTTTTATTAAGAAAGTATTTATTGGGATGATTATATTAGTAGCTATATTATTAGGTAATGCTTTTATAGAAAAGGAACAGAAAAATAAAATATCTATTATTGAGAAAGAGGAAGATGTTATTAGGACTTATTTAAATGAGAAAACAGAGGATATTGTTTCAAGTGATGATGGAAAGTGTTTTAGTGCTTTTGAGGTTTTGGGAGCGAGGAAGGATAAAGTTTATCTTTTGGTGTTAAAGTATAATGAAAGTGGTGGAGCTAGTTATACACCTGTGGTTTTGAAGGTTGATAATAATGCTGATAATTTTAGTGTTATTTCACATAAGATACCAAGGGATGGAGCTTATTTTAGTGATGATGTAAAGAAGCTTTTTCCGATGCGTTTAAGAAATAGGGCTTTTAGAATTGATAGAGAATCTGAGGTTAGACTTAAGAATTTAGAAAAACAAATAGAAAAAATGAGGAGAAATGCTTGTTCTCCTCATTTTTTTTATGGATATAAACAAAATAATATTTACGGTGTACAAAGTATTTTAATAAGTATTTTTAATGCATTTAATCAATATCATCTTCGTCCATATCTAGTTCTCTTTTAATTTTATCTTGCTTTTTTTTACTAATATAGTGAAAAAGATAATTCATACCACCAAATACTACTGTGAATGTTAAAAAGTAACTTAAAAGATATCCTATATTTTTTTCACCTGTTAACAAAGCAGCAAAAACAACAGATCCTAGCCCATAAAGTAAGGCGTTTTTAAAAATACTCTTATTTGAATCACTATCATCACCAAAAACATTATTACCTAGATTTAAATTACGAATAAGACTATAAAATCCAGCACCTATTAAACATAACAACTCAGCCATGTATTGACTAGGTGGAGATTGCAAAAATATCTGTTGAACTACAACTGATAAAAGTAATGCGTAAATTAATAATTGAAATCCATCACTTTGAAGTTTTCTTGTTTGAGATATAACTCTTTCATCTTTATTTTTAACATTTTTCATTATTATTCCTCCCAAAATAAATCATCTAAGGTTTTCCCTAAAGCCTTACATATTGAAGTACAAAGATTTAGAGTAGGGTTATAGTTTCCGGATTCTATTAACCCTATAGTCTGCCTTGTTACTCCTACTGCTTTGGCTAAATCTTCTTGTTTCATATCACATTCAATACGAGCTATTTTCATTCTTTTATTTTTCATATAAACCTCCCTATATTTAAAATAGTATGATAAACATAACAAAAAGTAAACTATATATTGCATTATGTATAATAAAATATTTATTTTAGGTATTTATATTGATGATACTATATAAAAATATATACATATATATTTTTATTTAAATATGATAAAAGGTGAAATATATAAAAAAAGTGCCTAAATTAGACACTTTTTTATTATTAAAGAACTGCAAATTTTAAAGATGATAAAAAGCATTTATACAAATGTTTATTTATTAAAAATGAAATGCTAGAAAAAACTTAGCCATATAGGTTTAACATAATTCATAGGTGCTACATCTGGAAACATTAAAACCATACGAATAATGTATACTAGTAATACAAGTATTACTAAAAAAATCCATATATTTTTATTTTTAATGAGTTTTGCAAAAAAATTATTACTACTAAATAAAAACACTATTGCAATAAAAATCGGAATTAGAAATAAAGGATGATAATAAAAAGCTTTTTTTATATCTCCATGCAGAAAGCTTTCTAAAGCTCTAGTCATACCACATCCAGGACATGGAATTCCGATTTTGTTTTTTAATAAACATCTTGTATCACTACCTAAAATACGAAAAATAGAAAATCCAAATGTTAATATTACTATTTTAATAAATAAGTTTTTAATTTTAAGTTTCATATTAAATTTCCTTAATTGTTTTTTATGTTAATTTTATTAATTACTATATAAAAAATACTCTATATTAAAATAGAGTATTTTTATATTAAGCAAATTTATTTAGATCAGATTGCATTATTATATAGTTAACTAAACCAAATCCAAATACAGAAAGTATTATATATAATATAGCATTGTCTGATATTCTAATGTTTCTTTCTTCACCAGCAAAAACTAACATTTTTGCTATTTTATAGTTTAGATATATTCCATATAAGCCACATGTTACTATAGTAAGTACAAGTGAAAGACCAGGATTTAAATCTTCCTCTGGTACTAATGCAGAAGTATCTTCTAGTATTTTATAAAGCCAAACTATACTCCAAATTCCACATGTTACAATAGATAATAATAGCTGTATTATTGGGTTTCTTTCTTCGATAATATTATTCATATTTTTAAATATTCCCCTCTTTTTTATTATAAAATTCCATAGATAAATATACTATATTTACCAAAATAATTCAATGAAAATTTATAAAACTGTATTTACAGAGTTTATATGTAAAATAGAGTTTAAAATAAGTTTTCACTTTTATTATATTAAAAATTAAGTAAATTGATTACATAAAAAATTGTTAATCACTCAATAAGTAAGAAAAAGGAAATGTGACTAATATGTAATTTTATTTAGGGTTGGCTATTGTATAATGATAAATAGGAATATAATGTAAAGTTGGAGGAAATTATGATAAACGTTCTTATGATAGAAGATGATAGCACAATAGCCTTTGGAGTAAAGTATGCCTTAGAGCAAGAAGGTTTTAATATTGATATATGCAAGGATTTAGAAAGTGGTAGACAAAACATTAATAACAAGGAATATAATATTATCCTATTAGATGTAATGCTACCGGATGGAAATGGATACGAATTTTGCAAAGAAATTAGACAAACATTAGATACACCAATAATATTTTTAACAGCTTGTGATGAAGAAGTAAATATAGTTACAGGATTAGATATCGGGGGAGATGACTATGTAACAAAACCATTTAGAGTAAGAGAGCTTATTTCTAGAATGAATGCAGTACTTAGAAGAAAAGGTAATAATAATGAAAACAAAAAGGTAGTAAAATTTGGAGATTTAAGTATTAATACATTAGAAGCTAGGGTTTATAAAAAAGGAGAAGAAATTTTTCTAACTTCTGTTGAGTATAAATTATTATTAATTTTAATACAAAACAAGAATGTAGTTTTAAGTAGAACAAAAATTTTAGAAAAGTTATGGGATGTTACTTACGATTTTGTAAATGATAATACACTTACAGTTTATATAAAAAGGCTTAGAGAAAAAATAGAAGATGACTCAACTAATCCAAAATACATACTTACAGTAAGAGGGGTTGGTTATAAGTGGGATGGAAGTGAAAAAAATGTTTCTATCTAACATTGAGATAAAAAGCTTTATAAGAAACTATATAGTCTTATTTATAATTACAATAATGGTATCAATAGGAATTAGCTTTATAAGTGTAAATATAATAAAGAACAAGATAGTAGAAAATAATCAAGCTATAGTAGGGGCCATAGTTTCTAAAAATCCAAATTTAGAAACTAATATAGTAGATATAATAACTCAAGGAAAATCAAAAGATAATTTAAGTTTAGGGAAAAAAGTATTAAGCAAGTACAACTATGATAAAAATATAAGTTTTAATAATGAACCAATTATAAAAGACAGTATAAAAGAATTATTTAGCATAAATGCATTATTTATAGTTATCATATTTATATTTATTTTTATCTTGGTTATGTATTGTTTTAAAAAGATATATAGTGATATAAAGGATATGACAAATTATGTATACAACAGTTCAGAAGGTAGATATTTTGAAATGAAGAATAAAAACCAAGAAGGGCAAATAGGTCTTCTTAAAACTGAGCTTTTAAAAATGACCAATATACTTAAAGAAAAAGTAGAGTTATTAAACAATGAAAAAATATTTTTAAATAATACTATATCTGATATTTCACATCAATTAAAAACTCCTATGACTTCATTAATAATACTTAACGACTTAATGTATGGTGATATACCAAAAGAAACTAAAATAGAATTTTTAGATAAAATAAAGTCTCAGTTAAATAGGATGGAGTGGCTTATAAAAAGTATGTTAAAGCTTTCTAAGGTAGAAGCAAAAGTTATTGATTTTAAACATGAAAAAGTAAATATTAAAGAATTGGTAAAAAGAGCAATCCAACCAAGTTTAATTCCAATTGAACTTAAAAATATACAACTTAGTATAATTGGTGAGGACAATATTAATTATGAAGGGGATATAGATTGGTCTTGTGAAGCTTTAGTTAATATAATTAAAAATTGTGTTGAACATACTCCAAAAGATGGGAATTTAAAAATTAATTATGAAGAAAATCCACTGTACTGTGAAATAACTATAAAAGACAGTGGAGAAGGAATAGACAAAAAAGATTTACCTCATATATTTAAAAGATTTTATAAAGGTAAAAGTAGCTCAAAAGAAGATAGCGTTGGAATTGGGCTAGCTATGGCAAAGTCTATAATAGAAAGTCAAAATGGAGATATATACGTTAAAAGTGAAAAAGGAAAAGGAGCAGAATTTCATATTATATTCCATAAAACCTATAGTGACTAATTTGTAATATTTAATTCACTTTAGAGTAATAACCAGTCTATAAAATATAAAGTATAAGAGAAAGTGAAGTTAAACTTTTATAAAGAGGAATATATGGAGGGTAGTATGGAAATTTTAAGAGTTGAAAATTTAACTAAAAGTTATGGTAAAGGTGAGACAAAGGTAGACGCTTTAAAAAATATAAACTTATCAATAAACAAAGGTGAGTTTGTTGCAATAGTAGGACCAAGTGGTAGTGGTAAAAGTACTTTACTACATTTGATAGGTGGAGTTGATAGGCCAACTAGTGGAAAGGTATTTATAAATGATGTTGATATATACAGTTTAAAAGAAAAGGATTTATCTATATTTAGAAGAAGAAATGTAGGACTTATATATCAGTTTTACAATTTAATACCTGTACTTAGTGCAAAGGAAAATATATTATTACCAGCAGAGCTTGATAATAGAAAAATAGATAAAAAATATTTAGATGATTTGTTAAAAACTCTAGGATTAAAAGAAAGAGAAAATCATCTTCCAAATGAGTTAAGTGGAGGACAACAACAAAGAATTTCTATAGGCAGAGCACTTATAAATAGACCATCTATAGTTCTTGCAGATGAACCAACAGGAAACTTAGATAGTAAGAACTCAAAGGAAGTATTAGAGCTATTAAAGTTATCCGTAAAGAGATACAATCAAACTTTAATAATGATAACTCATGATACTAATATTGCTCTTCAAGCTGATAGAGTTATAACTATTGAAGATGGAACTATTAAAGATGACGAGGTGATATAAATGAACTTATACACTTCTTTAACTTTAAGATATTTAAAAGAAAATAAGAAAAGAACAATAGTTACGATAATAGGTATTCTATTATCTACATCACTTATTTGTGGAATAGGGAATATATTTGAAAGTTTTATGGATTATCAAATTAGAGAAACTATAAATAGAAAAGGAGCTTTCCATGCAACTTTTCACGATATAAAAAAAGAGGATGTAGACAAGATAACAAAGAGTTCGGGAATATCTAAAAGCTCTATTAGTGATAATTTAGGTTACTCAAAGTTAAGCAATGAAAAAAAGAATTTAGTTTCAGTTAAAGCTTTTGATAAAAATGGATTTGAAGGCTATCAAATAAAGTTAAAGGAAGGTAGATTTCCAACTAATAGCAATGAGATTGTATTAAGTGAAAGAGCCATGCCTTTGATTGATAAAAAAGTAGGAGATAGCATAAATTTAAATATTGGAAAAAGAGTAGATAAAAATCAAAAAGAGATAGAAATTCCAATAGTACATGATAATGAAACTATAGTAGATGGTAAAAGTAAAAACTTTAAGATTGTTGGTGTTATGAATAAACTAGACGATGATATTGATAATGATGTTGTAAGTGGAATAACTTATTTAGATATAAAAGAAAAAAATAAAGGTGATAAAGTAAATGTAGCTATATGTGCTAATGAGCCTAGTGAAATTTATGAAATTGCACCAGCTATATCTAAAAATTTAGGTTTAAAAGTAGCAAGTAATGATGATAGTGATAATATGATTTATAACAATGATAATGGTGTAGCTTATGAAAACTTATCATTTAATGAACACTTATTAAGATTAAAGGGTGCAAGTGCTTATGCTAATATAAATAGAAGTATTAATGCAGCTATGTTTGTAGTTACTACTTTAGTAGTTGTATGTACAGTGGCTACAATATATAATGCTTTTAGCATTTCTATAAATGATCGTAAAAAACAATTTGGAATATTAAACTCTATAGGAGCAACAAAATCTCAGATTATGAAGATAGTGTTTATAGAAGCTATTGTAGTAAGTGTAATAGGAATACCTTTAGGATTAATAACTGGAACTTTTGCAATAGATTTAATATTTAAGCTAATAAAATACATGTTTAGTAGTTCGCTTATTGCACAGCTTAATTTAAGAGTAGTGTATAATCCCTATGTAATTATATTAAGTGCGTTAATAGTATTATCAACTATATTAGTTTCGGCAATACTTCCAGCCCTTAATGCAGCTAAAACACCACCTCTTGAAGCTATAAAAAATAGTTCTAGCCTTAAATTAGGAAAAGTAAAAGATTCTAAGTTGGTTAGATTATTATTTAAAACTGAAGGGGTTTTAGCGTATAAGAATTTAAGAAGAAATAAAAAGAAATTTAGGATAACTTTATTCTCGTTAATAATTAGTGTGGTGATATTTATATCTTTTAGTGGCTTTGTAGAGTTATTTATAAAAGCTAATGAGGCTAGTGTTGGACAAGTGAATTATGATGTAAGATTGTGGAAAGGCGGCATTTTAGAAGGAGATAAAATAATAGATGATTTAAATAAGGTAAATGGTATTAAAAAGATTAGTGTTAGAAATGATTATGGAGTAGGTTTTGATGTTAAGGAAAGTAATATAAATAAAGATTATAAGGATTTGATAGATAAGACATTTTCTAAAAAGAATAAAGATGGTGAAACTGTATATGAATTTAATTATGACCAAAATATTTTCCAATTTACAGGAGATAAAGATATAGACAATTTAAAATTAATAAATGGTAGTTTTGATAAAGAAACTGCTATAAAAGAAAATGGGATAATACTTAGAAATAAAAGTTCTTATAGTGAGCCTGGGAAAAAGTATGATGTTTCTTTAACTAATTATAAGGTAGGAGATACGATAAATGCATATAAGTTTTCTAGGGATGAAAATGGTAAACAAATAAATGAGCCAATTAAATTAAAGGTTTTAGCTACTACTGATGATTTACTTCCAGGAAATAAGATGTCTACTTATATGGGAATTGATTTTATAACTTATAATGAGGTAGGATCAAAGTTAGGTTATGATATTAATAGTGGAAATATATATATAAATTCAGATAAAAGCAAAGATACTAGAGATGCTTTAAAGAAAATTGGAGAAAAATATGGATATAATGTACATGACGAAGTAGATAATGCATTAGAAATGGAGCAGTCTATTATAGCAATAAAAATATTTGTATATGGTTTTGTGTTAGTTATATCTTTGGTGAGTATAACAAATATTGTAAATACTATAAGTACGAATATAAATTTAAGAAAAAGAGAGTTTGCTATAATTAAGTCAATAGGTGTAACTCCACAGGGGTTTAATAAGATGATATATCTTGAGAGTTTGTTATATGGGGTTTTAGCTTTAGTATATGGAGTTCCTATAGGTCTTTTAATTGATGTTATTATGAATAAGATTATGGGAAATGTTGTTCAGTTGGGTATGATACTTCCTTGGAATGCTGTTTTAGTATCTATTGTAGGGGTATTTGTGATTACGTTTATTGCTTCATATATACCTATGAGAAAGATAAATAAGGAAAATATAATAGAAAATATTAGACAAGAGAGTATATAATGAGTTAGCTTTGGAGAGTCGGAGGTTATATAGCATCTTCCTGCACTTAAAGCCTAAAGGGCAAGGCTTTAACGTTTAGTCAGATTACTATATAACCTCAGATTTTTATATACTAAAATAAATTTAAGATTTGTTAAGTTTATATTTATCAAAACTGAAGGTTACAAGAGTTTTTACAAAATATATAACCCAAATAGCAAAGGCTATCCATAAGATTGATTTAGAAATAAATATATATCCTAGTGCTCCAATTAAAATAATTAACCCATTTTTGAAAAGTATAAGACTATAATCTTTACTTAACTTAATTTCATCATATAAATCTCTTTGATTTTTAGAAATAAAGTAATATCCTTGTATTAAAATTGCTGATTTACCTTTAAAAATAAAAAATACGATAGATAATAGAAATAGTGCAAAAGACATAGAAAATGCTACATTCAACAAATTAATTACCCCCTTGTTGATTTAATTATGTATATATTTTCTTAAAATTTCAACTGATTCTTAAAAACTTAGTCAATAAATTAAATAATACTTAGCTGTAAAAGCGTATCTTTATTGCTAAACTATAATTAGGGGAAAAATATATTTAGAAGGGAGGAAAACCTATGCAATTTTCAATAGGTGATATTGGATTATTTTTGATGTTATTAGCTTTTGCTTTGTATTCTATAAAACAGTATCACAAATTAAAATATAAAAAATATTTATTTTATTTGTTAAGTTGTATATATGGAATATTTAATAGGAAATATATGATTTCTATTAATGGTATAGAAATCAATAATACAATGCATATTGAGATACTGAGATATATAATATTAGTTCCGATAGCAATATTTTTGTATAAGCTATATAAGGAAAAAGAGTTATATTAAGTTAAGTATACTTAAAAAACTTTTAAAGAAATATGACTATCCACCTAATAAAAGTGAAAAAGCTATTGAGGATGTGATAGAGCAAATTATCCTTCAATATTTTAGTGAAATGTAATTTTCAAAAGGAAGCTTAGCTTATTAGAAAACCTAACTTGTCCAATATTTTTATGGAATTATATACCATAAAAAGTGTATAATGAAAATATACAATTTTCAGCAATTGTATTACATCTTTCAGAAATACACATAAAAGGAGAAGTCAGATGGCAGATTTAAGTTTAAATAAGAGTTTTACATTTTATGATGAAGTAGAAGTTCCAGAAACTATAACTCCATTTATTTCATCAAATGAGAAGATATGTTTTGCAGTAAAAACATTAAGAGACGTAGCAGTATTCACAGACAAAAGAATATTAGTAGTAGACAAGCAAGGGATATCAGGAAAGAAAAAAGAATACTATACAATACCATTTAAAAATATAGTAACTTATGCAATAGAAACAGCAGGTAAATTTGATTTAGATTCAGAAATAAAGTTAGTTCTATCAGGAGGATTATGCATAGAGCTTAACTTTATAAAAGATGATGATATGGATGAGCTACTTTTTAAAGTATATAGCTTAATCAACAAATATATAATTGGATAAAAAAAGGAACGCCATTAATTGCGTTCCTTTTTTACTGTCTAATTAAAGAAAAATAAGGATAAGTATGATAAAATGTTTTTAATTGATAAAATAAAAATATTATTTCAGGGGGAACTAAAATGAAAGTATTACAAAGGGGACTTAAAAAAGAAGAAATAGCACAAGTTAAAAGATATCAAAGATGGTACAGGGTAATAGATAATGAATTAAGGTTATTTGTAAATGAAGATCGTAAAGCACCTAATGGAGAACTTGCCAATAAAATTGACTATAAAAATAACAAAGCATATTTATGTATGGCAGATTTAGCTTATTGTAAAAAGTTTTATGAAAAAAACAAATATTTTAACGTAAGGCTATATGTTAAATCAGATGTTGGAAGTTTATACAACGAATATGAAGTTATAAATTGGTATTTAAGTGATAAAGGATTAGAATTAGATTTAGCATAAATAATAAACTTAAAAAAACACCTATTAGTAGAATTTATCTCTAATAGGTGTTTTTTAAAATTTAATTAAAATGAAATTATTATACTTAAAAATTTGTTTTAGTCCAAATTTAAAATATTATAACTATGAAAAAGAGTATCAAAATTTGAAGATATTAAGATTGAGAATAATTGGAATATATAGAAGATAATCTAAAATTATGGTAAAATATGTAGTAAAAGGGTTAAAATAGATTATTTATAAGTGGGTAAGAAGGGAATAAAAATGATATCTATATATAATAAAGTTAGTGACTATATAATAGTGTTAAATTGTATGGGGGAAATAATTTTTTGTAATGAAAGCTTTTTAAAACGATTAAATTATAATCATGAAGAAATATTAAACTTAAATATAGGTAAAATAATAAACCAAAATAATAATATTAATAATGAGATAAAAGAATTTGGGGAAATAAATAAAACTTTAGAATTTTATTCAAAGTCAAATGAACTAGTCAAAATCAATTCAAATATAATCATAGAAAAATTTAACCATGATAAAAGTATTTTTATTATAGGTAAAGAAGTAGAGTCAAAACAATATACGATGGAAATATTAGAGGATCTTTTAGACAATATTAATGTCTGTGCATTTGTTATAGATTCTGATGGAAAGTATTTATACGTAAATAAGCCTTTTACTGAAATGCTAGATAAAAAAAGAGAAGATATTATTGGAAGCTATAACGGTGATAATTGGGAATATAATATTTATAATGAATTTGAAAAAAATAATACAGAAGTATTTGAAAATAAAAGTCCAAAGATATTTAATGAAAAGTTAGTATATGATGGTAATATTCATTGGTATGAAAGCTACAAAGCTCCAATATATGATGAAAATAAAAAACCTAAATATATTGTAGCAAAATCTAAAAATATTGATTTATCAAAAATCACATCAGAAGAGTTATATAAAAACTATAATAGAGTAACAATTGAAAATGACTTTAGTGGTAGTAATAACAAGAGTGTGGACTTAAATGAAATATTAAAAAATATTGGAGAACATATACTTGATTATACAAAAGCAGATGGTATTTCTATGTTACTTTATGATAGTGATAAAGAAGGTTTAATACCTATCGTAAAATTAAAAAATGCTAAGATAAATCTTAAAAATGTAGAATTTATTCCACTAAAAAAAGTTAATTTATATTCAGATAAATATAGAAAACATTTTAATTGTGTATTTACAAAAGACAAAATACCTAATTTATCAAGCGTAGATTATAAATGTATAGACGAATTATATTATTGTGGTAATTATATAATAGAGTTAAATGATGAACTTATTGGAATGATAGGTTTAAGTTATAAAAAGGGTAATACTCCTAAATTTAATAGTGATGAGTATATGAAATATATATGTAATAAAATAGCGATGATAATTAACAATATCAGACTTTTAAATGAGGTATCTATTGAAAATAAAAAGCGTAAACATACAGAAAAAGAGTTACAACAATACTTAAATGTTTCAGTTGATTTAGTAGCTATAGTAGGAACGGATACATATTTTAAAAGATTAAGTCCTAATTGGTTTGATGTTTTAGGATGGACAGAAGAAGAATTATTATCAATGCCAATTGTAGATATTATTCATCCTAAAGATTTAGAAAGCTTTATAAAGAAAAAAAAATTAAATCCTAAAGAATGTAAAATTACTAGAAATATTATTCGATTCAGGCATAAGAATGGAAAATATATTTATCTTGAATGGAGTAGTGAATATATAGGTGATGAAGAAATATATGTTACAACTGCAAGAGATATTACAAGAAATCTAGAAATAGAAAAAGAAAAAAGAACATTAGAAGAAGCGGTACAGATAGAGGTTGTAAAAAATGAATTCTTTTCAAATATATCACATGAATTTAGAACTCCAATAAATATTATATTGGGGACTATGCAAGTGATTAACAAAAATATAGATAAAAATAATATACAAATAAATACTTTAAAGAAACATACTAACTATATAAAACAAAATTCATATAGATTATTAAGGTTAGTAAATAATTTAATAGATATAAGTAAAATGGATATAGGAATGTATGAGATTAGATGTTCTAATCAAAATATTATAAATATTATTGAAGACATAACTTTATCTGTAGCAGATTATACAAAAAATAATAAAATTAATCTTATATTTGATACAAACGATGAGGAAATTATTACATATTGTGATCCAGATAAAATAGAAAGAATAATGTTAAACCTTTTATCTAATGCCATAAAATATACACCAGAGAATGGTTTTATAAAAGTTAAAATTAATTCTACACCAGAAAAAATAATAGTTTCAGTAAAAGACAGCGGAGTAGGTATACCAAAGGATAAATTAGATGTTATATTTGATAGGTTTGGGCAAGTAGATGGTTCGTTTAATAGAAAATGTGAAGGTAGTGGAATTGGCCTATCATTAGTGAAAAACTTAGTAGAAATACATGGAGGAGAAATATATGTAAATAGTGAAGTTAATAAAGGATCAGAATTTGTATTTAGTATTCCAATTAATATAAAAAAAGAAAATAATGAAAATGAATGTTATGTTGATAGAAAATTTAAGCATGTAGAACGATGCGATATAGAATTTTCAGATATATATAGTATATAAAAATTAATAAATTAAAAAGCATCTGTACAAATATGTATAGATGCTTTTTTGAGGTTATATAGTATCTTCCTTCACTGTAAAGCCTAAATGGCGAGGCTTTAACGTTTTGTCAGATTGATATATAACCTTAAATTCTTATGGTATGAATTTGTCTTTAAAGCCTATTTATGGTGTTTATTTACCTATGAAGTATTTTGAGAAATCTATGAAAAGGTATAGAATCATATAATGATAGTGAGTCCAACCATTTAGATAAAATATCTAATGAAACCCCTAAAATAAATATTAATATAGTATTTAGTAATTTTTCATTCTTAGATAAAGCCATGTTACTTGTATTTCCTATTATAAACACCTCTTAAAATCCAATTTATTTATATATTATATACTTTATTGTATCTTCTTACAATTTTAAATGTACCCTCATTATAACAAGAATTAATGGCAGTAAATTTTAATTAATATTTTGCTAGTTACTGTAGCTATAATCTTTGACTCTTTGGTATTGCCTTTAGTATAATTTTAGGTAAAGATAAGACAATTGAGGGTATATATAAGATTATATAAAAATCTAAAGATAAATTAGGGGAGTAGGATATGAGTATTAATTGTAAAAATTGTAAAAAAACTATTGGTGAAGATTCTAAGTTTTGTTTTAATTGTGGAGTTAAAATAGAGAAAGATGTTATTAATGAAAATGATGAAGTGCTTAAGTTTTGTGATGCTGATAAGGGGTTCACTAAAGGGGAGTTATACGCCTATAGTGATAGAATAGAGTTTGTAAGTAAAAAGGTAATAAAAAAAATGTATTATTATAATTTAAAAAAAGTGAAAAAAAGCTTTGGAATTATTGATTTAAAAACTATAGAGGGTGAAAGTGAGTCTTTTTCGGTAGAAGATAATATTGATGAATGGATAAAATTTATTGATGATAGAATGATTTATTTTAAAGGAAATAACCTAAATATAGAAATGAAAAAAGATACTACTATTAATCTTGAAGAAAAAGAAAAAGAAAATGAAAAATTAGAAAATGCTTACAATGAAATTAAAGAGTCTTTAAAAGAAAAAGATGGTAAGGTTCATATTATTATGATAAAAGGTAGAAGTTTCTTTTCATATGAAGAATTAGAATGTTTAAATAAGTATACAAATGAAGTAGATAGTATATTAAGTTTTATGCAAGATGATGGATATGAAATAATTGATGTTAAATATCAATTAGTAGGATACTCAGAAAATCAGTATAGCACTTTAATAATGTATAAGTAAAAATAATCTCTTTATAACTAATTGCAAAGTATTTAGTATATACATATATATTGGTATAATGTAAATACAGAAATATATAAATAGATATAAAATTCAATTATCATAAGGGGTGAACTTGTGCAAGAATATATAATACAAAATAAACTAGAACAATTTATAGAAAACTACCAACAAATAAAAGAGGTTAAAGGTGCATGGAGTATGGGGATGATACAATATAGCTGTGCTTTATCTCTAACTATTAAAAATCAATATGCAAATAAAGAAAAAATAGAAGAAAATCTAAAAGTAATAAAAGATAATACAGGGATTTTTTCAAACTTTAGGGGTTATAGCATGTACTACACAGCTATATTATTATCAACTAAATTTGATGCACAAAACGATTTTAGAGAAATCCTAGATATATATAAACGATTAAAAGACAAGAGTTTTTGGGGTGATACATATCTACCATTTGTAGCAATAATATTATATGAAAATAAAAAGAAGATAGATATAGATACATGTATTGATAATATGAAGTATGTATATGAGTTTATGAAAAAGCATCATCCATTTTTAACTTCAAGTGATGATTATTGTAGAATAGCACTTATAGCTATAAATTCAAAAGATATAGACAAAGACTTAGACTACATAGAAAAGTGTTATGAAAATCTTAAATCAAATGGGTTTTATCCATCAAATAATCTTCAAGCATTATCTCATATAATGTGTTTTGATAAACATAGAAATGATGAAAGTATAGATAAAATTATAAAACTTAAAGACTTAATGGCTAAAGAAAATTGTAAGATGGATAGCTATGGTTATCCTCTAATAGGAGCTATATCATTACTGGATTGTGATGAAGATACATTAGTAAATCAAATAAAGAAAGTATCTGATAGTCTAAAGGAAGTAAAAGGATTTGGTAATTGGTCATTAGGAAAAAATAATAGAAATATGATAAGTTCGGCTATAGTAGCATCGGCTTATGCAGATTACTTAAAGAAAGAAAGTAACGTAGATACTATAAGTAATAATATATTCTTAGATATAATTATAGCAATAGAAATAGCTTGTATGGTTGCAACTATGGCTGCTGTTTCGGCATCTACTTCAGCAAGTAGCTAAAATATTTAACTTAAAAAACACCTACTAATAGACACTATCTATAGTAGGTGTTTTTTCAAATATATATTCATCAATAATTTCGTTATTATCTAAATCAACAAGCATTATAGAAACTAAAATATTTAAATTAACAGGGTTTATACTTTTTAACTTTTTAAATGTATCCTCATTATTAGTAGCAATAGTAAACTTAGAAAGATTAAACTCATCATAACAAGCCAAATACCCGTAAGTATTTACTAAATAATGACTAACCAAACTTTCTCTATAATCACTAATTGGAATAAATCGAATTCTCCAAATATAATTATCTTTAGTAACTAAAATATTACCTAAAACAGGATTTTTAGATAAGCTCATATTAAAACCATCCTTAAGAACTCTAGGAGTTATAATACTAATAAACTTATCTTCACACTTTTCATTATAAACCTTTAAATCTGGGGCATTTGAATTATTAATTCTAGAAAGAGGTTGAATATATAAATAACCATACTTTTCTAATATATCATTAAAATCAACCTTAAGCACCAAAGCCAAAGCTCTTAAAACTTCCTCTGATGGCTTTTTTCTTTCTCCCGATTCAATTCTGCTTATCTCAGCATTACTAACACCAGATTTTTCAGCCAAAGCCCGTTGTGACAATTTATTCTCAAGCCTTAACGCTTTTAAGTATTCTCCTATCATAATATCAAACCCTCATTTCTAAAATACATAATAATTACCTAAACAATGTTTGCAGATACACAAAAACTACCTATGCAATCGTAATTTCATTATAACCAAAGTGGTGATTATATTCAACGATTTGACAAAAAAAGGTATTCCTATTGACTGTGTAATAAACGAGGTGATACTATTATGTTACCAATAGGTAACGTTTTTTAATAAAATTGTTTAAGAAAAAATCAATAAATAAAATATCTAAGGAGACAGGGGCAATGGAGTTGAATGTTGAGTATTTTAGGGAAGTATTAATCAAAAAAGATATTACAAATAGAGAGTTTGCAAGGAGGGCTGGAATTTGCCACAGTAGTGTTACTAAAATATTAAATAAAAATATGAAAGCAGGAATTAAAACTTGTAAGGCAATAAGGGGAGCTTTAAAAGATGAACCTGTAAGTAAATTATTTATGTAGAGTGTTACCATAGGTAACATAAAAGTTAAAAGGGGGATAAAGTATGAAATTTATTACTAAAGTAGTAACAGGTGAAGTAAGATTTAATTATGTAAGTACAACAGAAGCTAGAGTAAACGACCTAGACTCAGAACCAAAGTTTGGTTTGACTATACTTATACCAAAAGACAACAGTGAAACTATGGGAAAAATATATATGGGAATGTCAAATGCTACAAAAAATGGACTAAACCTATGGGGTGGACAAGTTCCAGAGGATATAATAACTTGCTTAAAAGATGGAGATCTACTAGATAGAGAAGAATATAAAAATCACTTCTATATAAATACTAATTCTAAACACAAACCCCAAGTAGTAAATAGAGCATTAAATGAAATTACAGATTCTAAAGAACTTTACAACGGTTGTTATGGAAGAGTAAGTATAAACTTTTATCCATATAACCATATAGAAAGTGGAAATTGTGGTATTGCTGCTGGACTTTTAAATATCCAAAAGTTAAGAGATGGAGAAAAGATAAGTAACAGAAGTAGTGCAGCAGATGATTTTGACATAGTAGAAGATGATAGGATTTTAATATAATGAAAACTATATCAATTGACATAGAAACTTATTCAAATATAGACCTTACAAAAAGTGGGGTCTATAAGTATATTGAAGGGGACTTTGAAATACTACTTATTGCTTATGCCTATGATGATGAAGAAGTAAAAATTATAGACTTAAAAAATGGAGATAAAATACCACCACAATTTAAAAAAGATTTATTTGATGAAAACATAATAAAAACTGCCTTTAATGCAAACTTTGAAAGGATATGTTTATCTAAATACTTTAACAAGAAATTAAGTCCTAAAATGTTTAGATGCACCCAAGTTCACGGCCTATATCTAGGACTACCACATGGACTAGATAAGGTATCCAAAACGTTAAGATTAAAAGAAGAAAAACTAGAAGAAGGTAAAAGCTTAATAAGATTTTTTATGAAAAAAGAAAATATAGATTTAATTAATTCAAAGGAAGATAGTAAAGAAAAGTTAGAAGTAATTAAAAAGTATGAGGCATTTAAAAAGTATTGTATAAATGATGTAGTTGTTGAAAGGAGTATAAGAAAATTTTTAGAAAAAGTTAAAATTCCTAAAATAGAACAAAAGCTTTGGGAGCTAGATCAAGAGATAAATGATAGAGGAGTTTTAATAGATAAAAAATTACTAGAAAATGCTTGTACTTGTGATGAGAAATTTAAAGAAGATTTAATGAAAAAACTTAAAATTATAACTAAGGTAGATAATCCAAAAAGCAACAATCAAATAAAAACCTATCTTAAAACTATGGGAATAGAAGTAAGTTCACTTAATAAAGAAAGTGTAGAAAATTTATTAAAAAGTGAAGAAGTATTAAATCATAAAAAATATGAAGAAATAAAAGAGGTTTTAAATTTAAGAAGTAGATTAAATAAAACATCTACTAAAAAGTATGAAGCAATGAAAAGGTGTATTTGTAGTGATGATAGGATAAGAGGATTGTTTCAATTTTATGGAGCAAATAGAACAGGACGATGGGCAGGAAGATTAGTACAAGTTCAAAATCTTCCACAAAATAAACTTGAAAATTTAGAAGAAGTAAGAAGTATTATAATTAATAATTACGGAAGTGAATTACCTAGTAGAGATAAATATAAAAAATATACTAATAAAGAAAACTACTACAACCAAAATAAAAGTATAAAGGTTAATGAAGATATTTCAAGTATATTATCTCAACTAATAAGAACAACCTTTATACCAAAGAAAAACCATAGATTTATAATAGCAGACTTTAGTGCAATAGAAGCAAGGATAACTTCTTATATAGCAAATGAAATATGGAGGTTAGAGGTATTTAACACCCACGGAAAGATATATGAAGCAAGTGCAGCTAAAATGTTTAAAGTAGATATTAATAAAATAACAAAAGAAAGTGAACTAAGACAAAAAGGTAAAATTGCAGAATTAGCCCTAGGTTATCAAGGTGGAGTAGGAGCACTTGTTACTATGGGTGCTTATAATATGAACTTATGTGAAGATGAGCTTATAGAAATTGTAAAAGCTTTTAGAAGTTCTAATACAAATATAGTTAGTCTATGGAAAAAAGCAGAGAAAGCTTTTATAAAAGCAGTAAAAGATAAAACAGTTGTAAATATAGATAAAAACATAAGTTTTATATATGAAGGAAATATCCTTTTTATAAAACTACCATCAGGAAGAAGACTTTCTTATATAAGACCAAGAGTAGATTTTAACAATGCTTTTAACAAATACATTATAACCTATGAAGGATTAGATTCTATAAGTAAAAAACAAACAAGGTTAACTACATATGGAGGAAAGTTGGTAGAAAATATTGTACAAGCTATAGCACGTGATGTATTAGGTTATGCAATGCTTAATTTAAAATATAGGAAATTTAATATTGTAATGCATGTACATGATGAGATTGTAGTTGAAGTAGAAAATAATATTTCAAGTGTAGAAGAAGTTTGTGAAATAATGTGTGAAGAAAATCCATATTTAAAAGATTTAAAATTAAAAGCTGATGGTTTTGAAAGTAGGTATTATAAAAAGTAATCAAGTATAATGGGGGATAATATGAAACATGACAAACTTATAAATATAGCTATAGGAAGAAGTAGAAAAGAAATTAATTATGTAAACAAAAGTATTAGTTACTCAGATTTTATAAATAACTATTTAAAAGACACTAAATATACAAAAGAAGATTATAAGGAGTATATAAACTTTTCAAAGGATATACAAGATAATATAAAGGATGTAGGTGGTTTTGTAGATGGATTTTTAAAGGATGGGAAAAGAAGAAAAGAAACTGTTATAAATAGAAGTCTTGTAACCTTAGATGCAGACTTTGCTTATGAAAATATGATAGAAGATATTGAAAAAAATTGTGATTTTGCTATGTGTATATATACAACTCATAAACATACAAAAGAAAATCCTAGATTTAGAATAGTTATTCCTTTAAGTTATGAAGTAGATTCTATAGAGTATGAAGCCATAGCTAGAAAATTGGCTTTTAATATAGGTATAGATTATTTTGACGACACTACCTATTCTCCTTCTAGACTTATGTATTTTCCATCTACTAGTAAAGATGGTGATTATGTTTTTAAGATTATAGATAAAGCTTGGCTAAATCCAAAAGATATATTAAACTCTTATGAAAATTATAAAGATGAAAGTTCATGGCCTTTTTCTTCAAGAACAAAGGGAAAAGTTATTAATTCTAATACAAACACACCAAAGGAAAATCCAAGACTAAAAGAAGGAATTATAGGAGCATTTTGCAGAGTTTATAATGTATTTGATGTTATTGAAAAGTATTTAAGTAATATTTATAAAAAAGGTGATAGTGATTATAGATACACTTATATAAATGGAAGTAGTTCTAATGGTTTGATTATTTATGAAAATGGAGATTTTGCATATTCTCATCATAGTACAGATGTATGTTTAGACAAACTTTGTAATTCCTTTGATTTATTAAGATTACATAAGTTTTCAAATTTAGATGAAAAGGTAAGTGTGGATACTCCTATTAACAAACTACCTTCATATATAAATATGATTGAGTTTATAAGTAAAGATGAAAAAGTTATGTTAGAACTTGGAAATAGTAAGTTAAAACAAGCAAAAGAAGACTTTAAAGACCTTTATAATGTTAATGAAGATAATATTATAAATAATGATAATATATGGATTACAAAGCTTGAAGTAGATAAAAAAGGTATGTATAAAGCTAGTAATAAAAATATAGTTACTATTTTAGAAAATGATATAAATTTAAAGGGAAAAATTGCATATAACTTATTTTCAAATAGAACTATGGTTAAAGGGGATTTGCCTTGGAGAAGTGTTTCAGACAAGGTAAGGGGAGATATTTGGCAAGATAGTGATGATGCAAATCTTAGAGTTTATATAGATATAACTTATGGAATAGTTGCACCATATAAGATTAATGATGGATTAGCTATTATAGAAAAGAAAAATAAGTATCATCCAATAATAGATTATTTAAACTCTAATACTTGGGATAAAATTAGTCGAGTTGATACTTTAATGATTGATTACCTAGGAGCAGAAGATTGTGAGTATACAAAAAGTATAACTAGAAAAATGCTAGTGGCTGCTGTTTCTCGTGTTTTTAATCCAGGGATTAAGTTTGATTATATGTTAGTTTTAGTTGGAAGACAGGGGATAGGTAAAAGTTATATTATTAATTTATTAGGTAGAGAGTGGTATTCAGATTCCCTAAATACTGTTTATGGAAAAGAGGCCTATGAGCAGTTACAAAATGCTTGGATACTTGAGATGGCAGAACTTTCTGCTACTAAAAAAGCAGATGCTGAGGCTATTAAACACTTTATATCTAAAACTGAAGATAGTTATAGGCAAGCTTATGGAAAAAGGGTAGATACTTTTAAAAGACAATGTGTGTTTTTTGGTACTACTAATGAAAATGAGTTTTTAAAAGATAGAACAGGTAATAGAAGGTATTGGCCTTTGATGGTTGGAGTAAATAAGCCTTTAAAGAATTTATTTAAGGATTTAAATAAAAATGAGATAAATCAGATTTGGGCAGAGGCTTTGTATTTGTATAAATGTGGAGAGAAATTAATTTTAGAAGGTGAGGTTGAAAGAGAAGCTACTTTAAAGCAAGAACAACATTTAGAAAGTAATAGTAAAGAGGGGATGATTAGGGAGTTTTTAAATATGAAGCTACCTAAGAGTTGGGACAAGATGGATGTTTTTGAAAGAAGGATTTATATAGGAGAAGGTAATGGTTTAAGGGAAGAGGGTTGTATAATTCGTGATAAGGTTTGTAGTGCAGAGATTTGGGTTGAGCTATTTGGTGGTGATATGAAGATGTTTTATAAAGGTAATGCAAGGGAGATTAATGATATTTTAAGAAAGATTGATGGGTGGAGTGCTTTAAAAAATGGAGCAGGTAAGCTTAGGTTTGGAAAGATTTATGGTGTTCAAAGGGCTTTTATAAGGGATAATTAGGTGTTACCAAACTTGTATTTAGCGTTGTCATAAGTGTTGTCAAAGGCGTTGTCAAACCTAATTTATGACAACACTTATATTAAACTTTGGTGTTGTCATATTTTCTTTGGTAACACCTTTGACAACGGTGTTTGGTAACGCTTAAAGCTAGTAATTTAAACGATTTTGCCTTAGTGTTACCAATGTTGTCAAAAATCTATATAAATGTCTAAATTAGGGAGAAATATATAGATATATAGGTCTAATTCATATAATAAGTTATGGGAAAGTTTTTTTGGTAACACTAAATAAAAAAAGGGATATTTCCTTTTGAAATATCCCTATATCCTAAGCTACCACTAAGTCATATTCAGATGTATCTGTTACTACTATTTTAGCTTCTACTGTATCTATTAACTTTGATCCATATGGAGCAAATATATTCTTTTCAACTATTAAGTTCATAGCAGCTACTATTTCAGCTTCAGTTATATCTTCTTTTGGGTCATCTATTATTATAGATGTTTTTCTTTGTACTCCCGTTAAGAAGGTCATTACTAATCTTTTTTTAGTTTCCATTTATTTTACCTCCTTTTAAATTATAAAAGCGAATTTTTAGCAACGGACCTGTTTTTCAAGGTCGTTGGCGATATGAGTAACACGAATTTTAGTTTAATATTGTGTTATCTTGTTTTAATATTTCAAGTGCATCGTGGATTTGTAACCCTATTAATGCTTTTGCTACGTCAATTATATTTTGAGATGTAGCTTTATCTGATATATTTGAGAATGAACGAGTTTTTACTATTGTTTTTCCTTGGTCATTTAGACCACAGTCAAATTTTATTTTTAATGCTGATGGATTTTTAGTTTCACTTACTGTCATGTTTGTTCTCCTTTCTTTTAAAGATATGGGGTATCTTTAAGTTTTATTTGAAGTGTTAGCTTCTAATTTAATTATAGAGGGAGATTGACTTTTTCTATATTAAAGGATTTTAGAAAATTTTTAGGAGGATATTTTATGGAGGATAAGATTTTAAAGTTTGTTAGTGTTGATGATGTGCCAGAGGGGTGTAAGGATTTGGTTGATGTTTTTGGTATGGATGTTTTTATTAGGTTGATTGAGTTTTGTGGTGGAAGTTCTATTTATTTGCCTAGTAAGGGGTCTGTTTTTAGAAATGCTAGAAATAGGGTTATTAGGGATGAGTTTGATGGGGGTAATTTTCGAGAGCTTTCTGGTAGGTTTGGGATTAGTGATATGCAAATTAGAAATATTGTTAGGTAAGTTAGTATTTTAAACTTTAATTTGTATGTATGTTTTGTTAATATAGATGTATAGAAGATTAAAGGAGATAGATTATGGAGTATACTAAAGCGCAGATAGATGAGATTAAGGCTAAGATTGTATATATTTTAGATGAGAATGGTGAGATGAGGTTTGGGAAGTTAGCAAAGATTATTATACATTCTGGTATGGCTGATTCTAGTTTTATAGTACAAAAGATTTTAAAAAGAGGTTGTGTTGAGTATAAGGAGTTTGATGGGACTGAGTTGTTTGTAAGTCCTAAGACTGGATATTGGAAGTTGATAGATTAATTTTTAGGCACTGATTTTAAGGCTTAGGCTTTGGGTTGGTGCCTTTTTTGTGAGATTTTGTTTGTATCGTGGGGAGTTTGAGGTTATATAGCATCTTCCTTCACTTAAAGCCTAAAGGGCAGGCTTTAACGTTTCGTCTGATTGCTATATAACCTCAAACTCTTTCCTCGTAAAAATACTGTAATTTAGGGATGATTCTATAAACTAATCACTTTTTCGCTATAATTAAAATTGATTACTTAGCAATTAAAATTAATAAAATAAGTTGATATAACAAGGAAAAATATGGTAATATATTGATAGCAAGTTTAGGATTAACTTTATAAATAAAGTGAATTAAAAAAGAAGTGATGTTTAAAAATGAATATACAATTAAAAATATATCAAAAATAGTGAGATTATACAGGGGTTCAGTGAGATTCGTCTCCACCATTGAAATCCACGAAAAAGTATTGGCTAAATAGTCAATACTTTTTAATGTACAGAAGGGGGGAAATATAAGATTGAATACGAAATATATATCTAGTTTACATGTAAAGGGATTTAGGCTATTTGAAACATTAAATGTAAGATTTAATCCTAGATTTAATTTTATAATAGGCTCTAATGGATGTGGAAAAACATCTATATTAAGAGCTATAGTAATCTCTTATTCACAGTATTTATTAGAAGATTCTAGATTACAATCAAATTTTGAAGCATGGATAGATTTTATAGAAAATGACAAAAAAAATAGAATAGGTGTGCTACCTAGCAATTATGCGAATATAAGAAATGATTATAGATCAAGTCAATCGATTCCTGCCGATAAGCCACCTACTGATGAAGGTTGTGAATCTTATTACAATTATGAGGCTGAAAAATTAAAATTTGCACCGTTGGTACTAGGTGCATTTAGGAAGATTGATTATAGAAGAATTGAGGGGATGAGAAGAGAAGAAAATTTAACTGAATCCATTAGAAAGTATATCCAAAATGCTCCTTCAAGTTTAAATGGTGGATATCTTCCTGATATAAAACAATGGATGATAAACCGTTATTTTCAGATAGAAAAAGAATGGGCATATATAGAAAAAAGCAACTGGGACTGGCTAATAAAAAATATAGATACATTAGCTCCTAAAGACTCAAAATTTAGGTTTATTAAAATCGAAAAAGATTTAGAACCAGTATTTACTATAAATGATAAAGAATGTTATTTAGAAGAATTATCTACAGGATTTCAATCTATACTATCGATGGTATTAGCTATATTTGAATGGATAGAAGCAACTAATGAAAAAGATGATAAATTAGTGAAAAATGCAGCCGGAACAGTTATAATAGATGAGCTAGATGTACATCTACACCCAGAATGGCAGCTAATATTAAGGGATAGCTTAGAAGTGATGTTTCCTAAACTACAATTTATAGTTACGACACACTCACCACATCTAATAGCATCTGCAAAAGAAGGCGAAATAATAGTTGTTCCAGAAAAAAACACTAACCTTGATTTATATCCAAGAAAAGATAAATATTCAGGATGGAATACAGATCAAATTCTAAGTGAATTAATGGGCGTGAAAAGTCTAGATAATAAGGAATACTTCAGAATGGTTGAAAAAGGAATGGAATATATCAATGAAGCCAATATTGAAGGATTATCTCATATTATAGATAAACTAGAAGAAATAGCTCATCCCTCTGATACTATAATATCTGTACTTAAAATAAAACAGGCGTCTTTAAGTTTAAAGGATTAGATTTATGATAAAGATAAATAAGCAGGCAGAGCCACCTAAAATATTATTAGATAATAAAGAAAAATGGACTAATAATCTTATGGAAGCTGTCAAAAAGTATGGTTCATATAAGAAGATACCGAGGGATGAAAAGGAAAAATTATTAAAGAACTATAAGCATCGAGATATACAATCTATATTATTTGACTCAAGTTATATGAAATGTGTTTTTTGTGAATGTAAACCAGCAGAGGGAGGGAATATTGAGGTAGAACACTTTGCACCTAAATCATTATATCCACACTTAACATTTGAATGGTCGAATTTACTTCCAATATGCAGAAATTGTAATGGATCAAAATCAAATCATGATACTTTAAATAGCGTGATTATTAATCCATCAGAAGCTGATCCAGATAGATATTTTGATTTTAAAACTTTAAAAATGGTAACATCAGATACATCTCCGAATAAGGATATATCTGAAAATACATTAAATGTAATTAGTAACTTAAATTCACCGTCTTTATTTAGAGTTAGAGCTGATTTACTATATACATTAGCCACATATGAAGATGATTTAGAATATCACATTAAGGAAATTGAGTCTAGTGGAACTGAAAGACAAAGAAGCATCAGGATAAATAAATTAAAAAAATCGTTAGAACTTATAGAAGAATTATGTAAACCTAATGAAAAGTATTCTGGGTTTGTTAAAAATTATGTTTTCAAAAGTGATGTAATTACTAAGGCTAAAAAAATTGTATCTGAATTTTTTAGTACCTTAGATTAATATACTATTTACATAAATGATAGTAGTGGATATGATTCCTGCGAATCGTCTCCACCATTGAAATCCACAGAAAACACATTGATTAATTAGTCAATGTGTTTTTTATTGTATGAATTACAAAAAACTTATTAAAAATTCAATTCATACATTTTTTAATAAGTCATATCTTATTTTTAACATTTATGCTTTATTCTGATTTTGTATTTTTCCCTGAATGGTAAGAGAGTTGTAGTGGGAGAAAAATAATGTTATTCTCGAATATATAATAAAAGGAGATATAACTTATAACTATAGTATGGAAATTGAGAAATAAGTTACCTGCAATAATTGCTGTTAAAGCAGAGAAAACGTTGTAGAAAGAGCATTACTAGATTTCATTTTAGAAATTATAAGGGACATAGAGGGTATTAAATAAAAAGTTAAATTTAAATCGTATACACCAGTGAAATTCATGAAAAATGATTCATTAAGATTATTCACTTTTTTAGCATTGTATCCCGTGGGTAAACCAAGTACAATACTTATTAAGGAGTTATTATTAACTGCATGATAACAAAAAGAAGCTGTTGATCGATATAGTATTCCTGAGCATTGGTTTTTTACAATATTGCAATAATGAATAATGGTAATTTAAGGTTTATCCTAGCTAATGCAGAAAAACCTTAAAATAAGTGAAGAGATAAAATTTACGAGAGGTGATGGGATGTATGAAAATATATTAATTATAGAGGACGATAGAGTGATTAGGGATGAACTGGTACAATTTCTTGAAAATGCTGAGTATAAAACGACAGTCCCGAACTTAGACGGTAATGTGACTGATACTGTTAAAAAATCTAATCCAGATTTAATATTACTGGATGTAAACTTACCTACTCAGGATGGATTTTTCATATGTCGTCAAATCAGACATTTTTCAAAGGTTCCTATTATTTTTATTACTGCAAGGGATAATACAATGGATGAACTAAATGGATTAACAATGGGTGGGGATGATTATATTACAAAACCATACAATCTTCCAATACTTTTAGCGAGGATAAAGTCTTTATTGAAACGGTCAGAGAGAGCTGATAATCAACGTATATACTATAATGGAATAATACTTAATCCTATATCAGCAAATGTTGAATATAATGGTGAAGTAGTAGAGCTATCAAAAACTGAGCTGAAAATTATATATTACTTGTTTCAAAACTGTGGTGAAGTTGTTCCTCGAATTGAATTGATTGAGTTCCTGTGGGATAACCATATTCATATTGATGACAATACACTAAGTGTACATATGACAAGACTTAGGGATAAATTGAAAATCATTGGTATTAAAGATTTCATTCAAACAAAACGAGGGATGGGATATAAAATATGACGTTTAGTAATTTTATTAAAGATAAAGTTTATGTAATTGTATTAAATTTATCTTGTGCTGTTTTATTATCAATGTTTATATATCTAACAAGAAGAAAAATGGATGAATTAATTTTGATACTGGTATGCTGGGCATTTATTTTTATTATTTATTTAACGATTATTTACAGGAAACAAAAAAAGAAAGTTTTAGAAATACATTGTATCATGGATTCTTTGGACAAAAAATATCTATTTGTTGAAATGTTGGATAAACCATCAACTGTTTTAGAGCAGGAATACTATTCTATAATGAAGCGGTCAATGAAATCTATGGCAGAGCATGTGTCTGAAGCAGAACGTAAACAACGTGAATATCAAGAATTTATTGAGCAATGGGTTCATGAAATAAAACTTCCGATTACTGGGATGAAGTTAATTTGCGAGAACAACAAAAATGAATATACAAGAAAACAAATCTTACAAATTGAAGAAATTGAACGACATGTAGAGCGGGTACTTTATTATGCTCGTCTAGGACATGTTGAAAAAGACTACATAATTAAGGAAACTTCGCTTACTGATATTATCGAAGAGGTTTTGGCTAAAAACAAGAAGTTACTAATCACAAATAATTTTGGAGTTGATACTTCAAATTTACACTATACAGTTTATTGTGATAAAAAATGGATTGTTTTTATATTAAACCAAATTATAATAAATTGCGTCCAATATAAAAAAGATAATCCTAAAATTACTATTGGAGCCTACGAGGTTGGAAGCAATATAGAACTTGCAATTAAAGATAATGGAATAGGTATTAAAAAAAGCGAGATTTCTAGAATATTCCAGATTGGATTTACAGGCAGCAATGGAAGAAATTCTAAAACTTCCACTGGAATAGGCCTCTATCTTTGTAAGGAATTAAGTCAAAAACTTGGTATAAGCATTAATGCTAAGTCTGAACTGAACAAATACACTGAAATCATTTTATCTTTCCCAAAAGATGAAAATTTAGATTTAATGAAGCAGCGCTAATATAAATTGTGCTGCTTTTTATATTAAGTTAAATTACAAAATCGTAAGATAAATGCAAGTGACTTCTATACTTCTTAGTTTTTAATGATGCTATAGTTGTATTATTAGATAACTTATATCATTAAATAACATAAAATTAGGAGGTAATAAATCATGAAAAAAACTATCAAAAAAATAGTTATTCTGATTTCGGCTATTTCAGTAATACTTGTTATGCTAACGTCAATTGATCTTTTGAACCTTGGGATAAGCGTATCATTGAAGTCAGAACATGCCAACTTTATTCAGGAAAACGAAATTATAACAGAAGTTAAATTTACGGCTCCACCAAATTTCAATGTAGTTCAGTTAGATCCAAAAGAAGAAACTGTTTATGATAAAATCGGAAATTTGCAACAGGTAATTACAACATATGGAGGAAGCGTAAAAAAATTATTTTCTCAAAATGAGTCCTCGATTTCAATCAAGGTATCAGAATCTATTGAATATGTATATATCTTTAATTTCTCTGATAAAACAGTAATTATTAAAAATGGAGTGTTTATTTAATTTATTTTAGGACTATAGGAAAGAAAGGAGAATACAATTATGCTTTTAGAAGTTAAAAATATAGAAAAATACTATGGGAATAGAAGGATTTTGACTAAAGCACTTGATGATCTTAGTTTTGAAGTAGATGAGGGCGAATTTATAAGTATTATGGGGGCTTCAGGTTCAGGTAAAACAACCTTACTTAATTGTATTTCAACAATAGACACGGTAAGCGCAGGCAAGATTTTATTAGAAAACAATGATATTACGGAGTTGCCAGAAAGTCACCTTGCTATTTTTCGTCGAGATAACTTGGGCTTTATTTTTCAAAACTCAAATTTACTTGATACACTTACAATAGAAGAAAATATAGCTCTTCCTCTCACAATAAAAGGACTATCACCAGAAGAAGTAGACAAACGAACTCAGGAGATATCACAACATTTACAAATAAGTGACACACTTTCAAAGTTCCCTTATGAGGTATCTGGAGGTCAAAAACAGCGTTGTGCAGCTGCAAGAGCAGTAGTGACCAAACCAAAACTAATATTGGCAGATGAGCCTACGGGTGCTTTAGATTCTCAGTCTGCTAAAATAATGATGGAACTATTAGAACATATTAATGAATCACTTGGAGCAACTATCCTTCTTGTTACCCACGATGCATTATCAGCTAGCTATGCTGATAGAATCTTGTTTTTAAAAGACGGAAAGATTTTTAATGAGATTAGGAAAGGTGAAAAATCCAATAGAGTCTTTTACCATGAAATTCTAGATGTTCTTTCCTTTGTAGGAGGTAATTAACTATGTTGAGAACATTATCTATTCGTAATGCAAGGCGTCAGGCTGGTCAATATTTACTTTATTTCGTTTCCATTATTGGAGCTGTTGCATTGATTTATGGTTTCAATGCTCTAGTATTTTCTGATGCTATTAAAGAACTTTCCAAAATGATTTCACAGACGGGGGACAATGAACTGGGATATATGATTATTATATTTTCATTTATAGTAGTTATTATTTTAGGATGGTTTGTTGGCTACATGATGAATTTTATGCTGAGAAAGCGTAGCCAAGAATTAAGTACATATATGATTTTGGGAATTGATAAAAAACAAATTATAAGAATGTTCTTTCTGGAAAATTGTATTATTGGGTTAGCTTCACTTATTGTAGGCTGGATTTTGGGCGTATTTATTGCTGAAATTCTTGAAGCAATCGTTATAAATGTATTTGGAGGCAATTATTCTCTATCGGCTGGATTCTCTATACAAGCTGCTGGGATGACTTTGATTTATTATTGCATTATATATCTTATAGCTTTGATTGGAAGTAACAAAAAGCTTAAAAAAATGAAGTTAATTGATTTAATTTACTATAAAGATAAAAATGAAACGACACGTGTTAAAGATTTAAGGATAGGTGTTGGGATGTTCTATATTTCAATTATATGTGGGGTTGCTAGTTTTTATTTATTCTCTTTGCCAACAGGAAACATATCTGATATGTTTACAGGCTTTTTACTAGCGGTACTGTGTCAAGTGTTCTTATTTATTGGGGTTTCACCTACTATGTATAAAATACTTGGAAAGAACAAGCATTGGAAATATAAAAAAACTCATTTACTTTTATACAGATTATTAACTTCAAAGATTAATAGTATGAGTATAGTATTAGGATTTATTTCTGCTCTTTTTACACTATCTATTGCTTGCATAGGTGTGGGGATGTCTTTTTATAACACTATGGAAAAATCCATAGATTTACATGCTTTTGATATATCCATCCTACATATGGATGAACAATATGATTTTACTGAATACACTCAATACTTATCGGATACAGCAAAAATTGACTCAAGCCATATATATAGTCTGTATACTGACCATGATAAAACATTTATGGAAGTTCGTAATAATGTACTTTCTAAATATTTTTCTGAGATAAGAAATGACTTATCACCAGAAGATTACATATTCATGGAAAATCAATATGACACATTTATGAAATACAGTGATTATTCTGCGTTGAGAGAGATACTTGGCTTAGAAGCTATAGAAATGGACGAAAGAAGTTTTATAATTCACTGTATGCCCTATTTGAAAGACAGTTATGATGAATATATTTATAACGGATATAAATTAACCTTAGCTAATAAGGATCTTTCATGTGCAGGTGTATATAAAGATGATATTTCACAATATGGTGGGTATGGAAATGGTCAAGAATATGTACTTGTTGTACCTGATAAATTGATAGATTCACTTGATGTTGTATACAGTCTTTATGTTGCTAATACAAGAGAAAGCATATCGAGTGAGTATCTTAATACATTCAGAAATAAGTTTGATAAGCTGGAAATTATAAACCATAATATAACAAAATCTGTTGATGATGGATTTATGACAAGAATAATACACAAAGATAAGGACTATGTAAGTGGTAGATTTGCAGCGCAAACCACCAGCCAGAGTATAGTTCTGATATTGCCATTTTTTTATCTGGCTTTGATTGTTAGCATTATTGGTACAGTAATACTGTCTGTTCAACTAATAAGTGAAAATAACAAGAATGCTGAGCACTATAGCATGCTCAAAACTTTGGGTATGTCAGACAAAGTTTTGAACAAGACATTGAGAAATCATATATTGCTTTATTTTTCGACACCTTTAATTCCAGCAATATTATTGGGTGGAGGTTTAATCTCAGTTATTACGCGTACCTTATCAGTTATTGCATTTGATGTACCAGTTTTTTATTCAATCAAGACACTTGTTGTTTTGACAGTTGTAGTTACTATTGCTTTATTCATGATAATCTACTGTATTTATGCTTTTGTTACTTATATTGCATATAAAAGGGAAGTATTGAATAGGGCTTGATAGAAATGCTGCGAATGAGGCTTTTTCTGAGTTTTTAAACAACGAAAGCTTTAATTATAAGCAAATACACTTTGTTAAACTTATAGTTGATTATGTTGTTAAGAATGGATTTATAGAGGATAATAGAGTATTAATGGAAGATCCGTTTAGAACTGTAGGTGGCATAATTGATTTATTTGAAAATCTTGTTGAGGAAAGAAATAAATTGACTATGACTATAAATGAAATTAGGGCAAATACATTAGATATAAGTTGATATTAAGAGGAAAAACGATAGTTTGATTAAGTTGAGATAGAAATAAATTATAATAAAAATACTCTAATTTATTTAATATTTAAGTTAGGGTATTTTTATTATTTAGATATGGGAGATGTATAAATGAATATAATAAAGTTATTAGGGATTGAGTATAAAGAAGATATAATAAGTAACCTTATAGTAGGTTTGATAAATGAGTCTAAAGTATTTAGAAATTCCTTTTTAAGAAATATAGTAAAAATAGAATGTATACAAAATATTAACGTCAAGGCACATGCTAGAGTTGCAACATCTTTGGGGATACCAGATATAGTAGTATCTGTAGAAGGAGAAAATACTTCTACATTAGTAGTTATAGAAAATAAATTAAAAGCAGAAGAAGGAGTTAATCAAACTTTAAGATATAGCGACGAAAAATGTATTACGGAATTATTAGCAAATAATAGGATATTTAATAATAATAATAGGCATATTGAAACAAAATTTATATTTTTAACACTTATACCAGAACAAATACCTACAGGAAATAGCTTTGAGAATATTACATACAAAGATATATTAGAAAAAATAAATATAGAAATAGAAGATAATACATTAAATAGAATATACAAAGATTTCCTAATTATAATGAATGAATTTTATAGTGGATTAGAAGTTAATGAAAATGATAAATTACTAGAATGCTTAAACTTAAATGTTGATAGTGAAAAAATTTTTATAAAGTTTAAAAATATTATTAAAGGTATAAAGGATATAGAAGGGATAAATGTAAGTGATGTTGGGAAGATAGTAGGAAGTGGAAGAGTAAATTTTTATACAAAGATATATAAAGATAGTTGGTTAGGAGAGGATACAGCTAATTTAGTTGATGGTAATTATAAAGTTACTAAAAATAGCTATGATATACATATAGAACCTTCTTTTGATGTTTTTAATAATAAGATAACACTACCATTACATTATGAGACAAGACCGTATATTCCGAAAAATAAACTCAGAGAAAAAACAAACACAGAAGATTATGAAGAATATATCAATAAAAGGAATTTGATTAAAGTTTTGGTTCATAAAAAGATATCTGAGATGAATGATGAAAGAATAAAGCCTTACAATGGTTCTAATCAAATAGCATATGTAAAAATAGATGTAGATGAAAATACTACAGTTGAGGATTTTAAAACATTGGTAAAAAAATATATACTTATTTTATCTGAAATTATAGATAGTTGCTTAGAATAATTTATAAAATAAATACACCAGATTATAAAGGCTTAAGGAAGTAGTAAATAAGATTATAAATGTGTATTGTCTGATTCAGATGAAGTAATAGTTGCAAATCAATCAGGAAAAGTACACTCAAAAGAAAATAAAAAGTATAAATTTGAGTATGTAACAGGGCCTTTAGAATATAGTTTTACTAACAACGAAGAAAGTGGAGTTTTACAAAGTAAAGGTATAAAAGAACATGTTTGTGAAATTTTAGAGGGTGGAAGAGAAGCATTTAAGCAAAGAGAGAATAAATATGGATTTTAAATCATAATATTAAAGAAACTATGCCTTATAAGGTATAGTTTCTTTTAATGTGATGAAACTCTTATATAAGGAGGATAGGCAATGAAGAAAATATAGAATATATATTTAATTTATTGTTTATTTTTATTAAGAAATATTAGAAATCATATATAAAGACCATGTTGAAGTTGTATCCAATGTGGTCTTTTCTTTTATTGATGATAAAATAAATGATATAATTATTGGTAAATAAAGGATCTATATAGAATATCATTATCAGAGATTAAGGTGGAAAATAAGTTTTTAAAAGAGATTGATTTACATAGGTTGTATGAAGAAAATATAGAATATATGTTTAATTTAATTAAGCAAGTATATAAATTAAAGCAATAGCTAGAATTAAGTAAGATATAGTTTACAAAAGGTGGAGAATGAAGTACATGAGGAATGCATTAGAGCCATATTTAGGTAAAGAAGTTACTGTAGTTTCAATAGTGAAAGAAATTGAAGAGAGTAACAAGAAGAATAAATTTAAAAATAAAGAAAGAGTTTTACTTAGCAAAGTTATAAATAAAGATAATAATGAATTTTTAGCAGATCATTTATGGTACCCAAAATCTAAATTTAACTCGATAGAAGAATTATCTATAGGTGATACACTAGAGATAAAAGGCAAAGTATCTGTATATTTAAAAGCACTATACAATAAACATGTGAGTAAAAAGTTTAATTATTGTATAGATTTTAATGTAGACAATGTTAAGCGGGTAGGAATTCAGAAATATAATGAAAAGAGAATAGAGTTATACACGGATATATGCAAAAGTAGAGTTAGAAGTGGTTACTATTTTACTATATCTAATTTAAATAAAATACATAGTACCTTAGAAAATAAAGATTATATATATACTAAATTTTTAAGAGATATAATAAAATCTAGACTTTTAAATAATCTAAACTATGAATCAATGCTAATAATAGATAGTAAAGGAAGCATATATACAAAGAATAAAAAATATAAAGAAAAGATAGATTTAAAAGCAAATGAAATTATATTATGTAGAATTGGAGAAAAAATTTATGGAATGGGAAAAGTATACAAATGCTATACTGATATATTAGAAAAAAAAGGTATGTATGAACACATTGATGTAATAGATAGATGGCATGAATTATCAAATAAAGATAAAGATAAGTTAAAAGTAGTATCTTCTAATTTAGAATACATATCACAACCATATATAGATTCAATAGAGAGATTAAAAAGAGCAATAGAGCTTGAAATAGAATATAATAGTAGTGATGACGTAAAAGATAAAAAAATATCAAAAAATAAATTGAGTAAAGCACAATATGTTAAGGATTCAATAATAATAAAGACATCATTAGTAAGGAATAGAGTACATAAAAACTATAACCTTAAAGAATCTGAATTAGATGTTATATACAAAAGTCTTGTTAGGAAGAAATTTAGTATAATGATGAAGATATTTAATATAGTCAAGTTGTATTTGAATAATAACATAGGCTATGACCATGTTTTAGTTATAAATAATTATGGCAAGATTTATTTTATAAAAGTTGATAGAGATAATATAGATATAAATAATTATCTTGAAGAATCAGAGATTGAAATTTGTAGGTTTGGAAAAAAAGTAATTAAGAAAAGTAATATATATCATGATTATATAGAAATTCTAAAAAGAGAGTATGATAATATAGAAGACTTGGATATATGGAACTTATGGTATAGCTTAGATAGTAAAAATACAATAAAAGAAAATATAGTGAAAAAGAATTTTCAACACAGGAAAAACGGTTATATAAATCATTATCTAGTATTAGTAAAAGGAATAGAAAAAGAAATAGAAAAGCAAAAAATATATTGTAAGAGTGAATTTCAGGATATTATAATTTACTAGATAATTGGTAAGTATTATTATATGAAAAAACTTTATATACTGAAAATAAATAATTTGTGGGATATATTTGTGAGGTTCGTATCTACCACTGAAATAAACAAAACACGTTGATAATTTTATCAATGTGTTTTTTATTTAACTAAACAATTAAAACATAAAATTTATATTGACATTGAAGTTACTTCACCCCTTAGAATTTTAATTGTGATACAAAGCTCAATTAAAATTATTTAAATAAAAGGGGAAATAAGAATGATAAATATATTACCTAAAAAACTTAAACTGTTGTACAATTCATTATTAGCTTTTAAAGAAGATAATCTTGCTAACAGTTTTCAAACAATGTATAAAATTCAACCATCTAAAAAAATTAGCAAAGGGTCTGAAGTATTTTATTTCGAAAAAGAATTGCAACCATTACCTAATAATTTTCAATTTAAAGAAGAAAAACTCTCTACTGATAAGTTCATAGAGGAAACAAATACTACAGGGTTAATAGTTATTCATGATGATAAAATAAAATATGAAAATTATTTTTTAGGAGCAAATGAAAACACCCTATTATCATCTAACTCAGTTTGCAAATCATTTGTATCTTCATTACTTGGAATAGCAATTAGTGAAGGCTATATAAGTAGTGTAAATGACCCTATAGGAAAATATGTATCTGAGTTAAAAGATACTGAACTAGAAAAAATATCTATAAAAGATTGCCTGCAGATGTCTTCGGGAATTGATTTTGACGAAGATACTGATATGAGTAAAATGTCAATTTCTATGCTACTTGGAAAGCCAGCTATTAAATATATATCAAAACTAAAAACAAATACTAAACCAGGTAAAGTAAGAAAATATTCAAGTATAAATACAGAAATAATAGGAGAGGTTATAACTAATGCTACTGGATATAGTTTAAGCGAGTATTTAGAGGAGAAAATATGGAAACGTATAGGTATGGAAAAAGATGCATATTGGACACTAAGTAATAATAAAGAACTTGCAATGGGAGGCTTAAGTATATCACTAAGGGATTATGCACGTTTTGCTAGATTATACATAAACAATGGTAAATGGAATAATGAGCAAATTATACCTTCTAATTGGATTAAAGATTCAATAGATACAAGCGAACATCATTTAAGACCAGGTTCAAATAATGATTCTTATAGCGCTTTTGGTTATGGATATAAGTGGTGGGTACCAGAAGGGGAAGAGAGAGAATTTATGGCTATAGGTATATATAGTCAATGGATATATATTAATCCAAATAGGAATGTCATTATTGTAAAAACAAGTGCGCACCCTGGCTTTATGGATACTGATCATGAATTAAAAACGGTTGAATTATTTAGGTCCATTGTAGATAGTGTATCATCTATATAAGCATAGAAAAGGTATATCTCAAAATAGAGATATACCTTTATTTAATTTATTTTAGAATATTACATTTAGATGCTGACATTTAAATTTATATTGACAAAATACATTACATCATCAGTTTTCTTAGGTAAATAAAATTCATATTTTACATAAGCCATATTATTCTTAGGACAATTAAAGTATTTGTTAAGAGATAGTATGTACTCGTTTATTTGCTTAGTCGTACCGTAAAAATTAACAGAAACACATCTTTCATGTATATCTATTTTTATAGAATTTATGTCTTCGTTATTTAAATACTTTTTTAATATTTCAATATTTTTAGGGTTTTCTTTTATAAATAAGAGGTTTTCATTTTCGTATACATTAGTATTTTCAATAATATTATATAAATAAATATAAGTATCATTTATTTCTTCATTTAAGTAAGACAACTCTTTTTCTAAAGACATAGTACCAATGGGACAAATGTTTGAACTTAGTAATTTTTTCATATCCAATGCATAAAGACTATAATTTTGATTTGATATTTTTAAGTTTTCAAAGTTATACTCATTTTTAAAATTGGTTACTGTATTTAATATTTTTTTACTTTTATTTAAATTATACTCTAAGTGTTCAAGCTCTTTCTTTTTTATCTTAAGTATTTCTTCTTGCTTTGATACTAGGTTTTTATATTCATTTAAATCTTCACTCCCTATAGTTTGCTTAATATCTGCTAAAGAAATGCCCAACAGCTTTATTCCAAGTATTAGGCTTAACTTCTCTAAATGTTTAAATAAATAATATCTATATCCATTTTGAGAATTAACCTCAGGCTTTAAAATACCGATTTTATCATAATATCTAAGGGTTTCTTTACTTATATTAAAAATTTTACTAACTTCACCTATTGAAAGTTTCATCTATATCACTCCTTTATAAAAATATTACAAGAGACATAACTATTGATGCCTCTTATAATATGGTTACTTATAACATATATTATTGTTTCGTATTAGCATACTCTAACTCTCCTATGCTAGTATTAGTAGATGGTAATCTATATTTATTCATTAAATAAAAAGATACAATACAAGTTAATACCTCAGCAAAAGGAACTGTAAGCCAAATACCATTTATACCTAGGAACTTAGGCAATATAGAAATACCAATTACTATAAACACTAAACCTCTACTTAAGGCTATTATTATGGACTCCTTAGCATATCCTATAGCTGTAAAATATGATGAATATATTATACTAAATCCATTAAAAATAAATGAAAAAGCATATAACTTAGATCCAATTACAGCTAAATCAACTACAAATTTATCAGAACCAATAAACATAGTAATTAAATTATCACTAAAGAAGAACAATACTATAAATGTAGTTATACAAACTATAAAAGATACAACTATTGATAATTTTAATATAGATTTAACTCTATCAAATTGATTTGCTCCATAGTTATAACTTATTATAGATGTTATACCATCGGCAATTCCAAACACTGTTAGCATTCCAAATTGAGATATATAGTTAATACTTGTAAAAGCTGCAACTCCTGACTCACCAGCAATTTTCATAAATGCATTATTAAATAAATATGCAGATACAACAGTTGCAAGTGCAGACATTGCCTCAGATGAGCCATTATACACAACAGGAATTATGGTATCTTTATTAAACTTTCCTACAAATAAGTTTATTACATTTTCCTTTTTTAACATTGGTGGTACAACTACAATAAATACAGATGAGTATGAAACACCAGTAGCAAGAGCAGCACCAAATATACCTAATTGTAGCTTCTTTATTAATATATAATTTAGTGTAATGTTTACTATTAAACTTACAATCATACCCTTAAAGTATAAATCAGGTTTTTCTACAAGTCTATCTGCAAATCCAATTAAAAAAGCTAAACACATTGGCAATATACATATTGAAATTACTTTTATATACTTTGAAACATCATCTATTAAAATATCATTAGCCCCCAAGGCTAAGCCAATATTTTTACTAAACACAATACCTATAAAAGAAAAGAAAATAGCTCCTAAGCTTAGTAATATAAATGAGGTTTTAAAAATATCCTGAGTTAATTTTTTATTACCTTCACCTAAACTTCTACCCATAAAACTTAAAGAGCCAACACTTATTAGCATTGAAAAACCTATAACAAACTGTATATAGGGTCCTCCTAGGCTAACACTAGCCATAGCGTTTGAACCTATGAAGTTTCCTAAAAATAAACCGTCTATAACAGTTTGCATACCTGCTATTACCATTGCTATGATAGCTGGTACTGAGAATTTTATAAATAAGTTTGAAATCCTACCTTGTTTTAATATGTTTTCTTTCATATTACTACCTCCATAATCAGACTATAGTTAGTAGTATAAAGTGTGAAGTAACTTCAAGGTCAATAGATAATTTTATATTACTCTTATGAATAAGAAATACACGAAGAATATATTGATTTAGCTTAAAATTAAACTATTCACGTAACTTGTTGATTTTTTACAGAATATTCAATATACTTAAATTAATAGGATAGATATACAGAAGATACCATGAAGGTAGAAATTTCTACATGAAGTAGAATGCTATTTTGTGGTATTTTTTGTTATGCAAAAATATATTCAGGGGGATACATTATGATAAGGGGTATTAGAAAGAAACTTAGTTTATTTTTAACAGTAAGCTTAATTACAGCGAGCATGATTGGATGCAGTTCATCAAATATTGGGGGAGATAAAGAAGGCAAAAAAAATGATATGCTAGTAATAGCAACGGCTAATGACATTGGAGACTTAAATGCACATGGATATAGTCCTATGTATGGTCAAAATTTTTTGTATGAAGGATTAACTACTTTTGAAGAAGGGGAAGTAAAGCCTGCATTAGCAGAAAAATGGGATGTTTCAGAAGATGGTAAAGAATACACTTTCTACTTACGAAAAAATGTAAATTTTACTGATGGTTCACAACTTAATGCTAAAGTAGTTAAGAAGAATTTTGATGCATTTTTAAAAAATAAAGATGCTCATTCTTTCTTGGAGTCAGTTAATTTAATGGAATCTGTAGAGGTAGTAGATGATTATACAGTAAAAATAAAGTATAAAGAGTCATATTATCCAGTTTTACAAGAACTTGCTTTATCTAGACCAGTTCGAATAATGGCTGAGGCATCATTTCCAGATGATGGAGATACATCTGAAAAAATAAAAAAGCCAATAGGTACAGGTATGTGGAAGCTAAAAGAATATAAAGCAGGAGAGTATGCTATTCTTGAGAGAAATGAAGATTATTGGGGAGAAAAACCAAAGTTTAAAGAAGTTAAAATGGTAGTTACTCCAGATGGTGACACTGCCGTAAATGCTCTAAAAGCTGGAGAAGTTAATATGATATTTGACGTTGAAAGTAGGCTATCACCAGATGCATTTAATGAGTTGAAATCAAGTGGATTTAAAACTCAAGTTTCACAGCCTTTAAGTACAGTTTCTTTAATCGTAAATGCTACTAATGGACCTACAAAAGATTTAAAAGTGAGAAAAGCATTACAACACGGAGTAGATAAAGAAGTTATTTCAAAGCATGTATTTTATGGATTGCAAGAACCGGCAGACACATTATTTGATAAAAATGTTCCTTATTGTGATATCAATTTAGAAAAATATGAATATGACCTAGAAAAAGCAGGAAAAATGCTTGATGAAGCTGGTTGGAAATTAGAAGAAGGTAAAGAGTATAGATCTAAAGATGGAAAAGAACTAGAATTAGGTTTTTATTATGATGGAGATAATGTCATATACAAATCTTTAGGAGAAGTACTACAAAGTGAATATAAAAAGATGGGTGTAAAGATAAACTTAGAATCTCAAGAAAGACAAGCTTTAATTGATAAGACTAAGAGTGGTGATTTTGACATAACTATAACTGAAACATGGGGAGATCCATATGATCCACATACATTAGTAGCTTCTATGAAAAATGATGGGTATGCAGATTATCAAGCTCAAAAGGGACTTCCTATGAAGAAAGAATTAGATGAAAAAATAGGTAAGGTTATAGTTGAAAATGATGAAAAGACTAGACAAAATCTATACACTGATATACTAACAACATTACATGATCAAGCAGTATACTTACCAATTTCTAAGACTACAAGATTGGTTGCATGCGATAAAGATTTAACTGGAATAAAGTTTAATACACTTTACTACATACCAATTGAAGAAGTTACTAGAGAGTCTAAATAAGATAGATACATAGTTAGATTAAAGTATAAATAAACTTAAGCTCTAGTTATATAAAATTAATACTAGAGCTTAAGTTTATTTTAATTATAAGACAGGGGGACTTATAATGAAGAAATATGTTTTAAAAAGACTAATTACATTAGTACCCATACTGATTGGAATCTCAGTAGTAGCATTTCTTTTAGTTAGAATTATGCCAGGAGATGCAGCAACAGCATATTTAACCAATGCAAATATTCCTGTAACTGAAAAAAACATACAAATAGCAATAAAAAATCTAGGATTAGATAAACCAATAATAGTTCAATACTTTGATTGGATAAAAAACGTAATACAATTTGATTTAGGAACATCATATATATCTAAAAACTTAGTATCTGAGGAGTTATTATCAGGTCTAAAATATACTATGATGTTAGCAGCTACATCACTATTGTGGATATTTGTTATTAGTATTCCACTGGGTATGTACTCAGCAATTCACCCAGGTAAAAAAGTGGACAATTTAAGTCGTATATTTGCATTTGTTGGTTCGTCCATGCCTACATTTTGGCTAGGATTTTTATTGGTACAATTCTTTTCAATAAAATTAGGTATATTACCAGTGGCAGGAGCTGAGAAATTATCAAATATTATATTACCATCAATAACACTAGCCTTTGGATATATTCCAACTTACTCGAGAATATTACGAAATAGTTTACTAGAAAACATGAAGTCACCATCAGTTACTTATGCTAGGGCAAGAGGAATAAGTGAAAGAAAGATATTATTTAATAATGTTTTAAGAAATTCTTTGATACCGACAATAACTTCTCTAGGAATGAATTTTGGAGGAATGCTATCAGGAAGTGTGATAGTTGAGAATGTTTTTTCATGGCCAGGTCTTGGACGTGTAATAGTTGGGTCAATTTCACAAAGAGATTATCCTATGATTCAAGGATACATAATACTTATGGCAGTAATATTTATTTTGAGTAATCTTTTAGCTGATTTAGCATGTGCAAGCATTGATTCAAGAATAAGATTGGAAGGATAGATGTATGAATATAAAAGAAATTACACAAAATCTTTTAAAACACAAGTTAACACTATTATGTTTTATTTTTATAATTATAGTAATAATAGCAGGAATTTTTGCACCTATCATAGCACCACATGATCCTTTGGAAATGGAACTTACAAAAAAATTTATGCCTATATCAATAGAATATCCTATGGGTACTGATAATATGGGCAGATGTATATTTTCTAGAATAGTTCATGGGATTAGACCAACCATTGGATTTTCTTTAATTGCATGTGCAGTATCATCAACTTTTGGAATATTTATAGGAATGTTATCCGGATTTAAAGGTGGAAAAATAGATATGATAATTATGAGATTATGTGATGTATTATACTCTTTTCCAAGTTTAGTTTTAACCTTAGTAATAGTAAGTTTCTTAGGTCCGGGTATAAAAAATATTATCATAGCTATGATTTGTGTCCAATGGATTTGGTATGCAAGAGTATCAAGAAATTTGACAATAAGGGAGAGAGAGCTAAGTTATGTAGCTTGTAGCAAATTAGCTGGATCATCAAATATAAAAATTTTAATTAAATCTATTTTGCCAAATATTTTTCCACAGGTATTAGCTATAATAACAATTGATTTTGGTCACACAATATTAGCAGTATCAGGATTTTCTTTTTTAGGACTTGGAGTTAAGGCACCTCTGCCAGAGTGGGGGATGATGATAAATGATGGACGTTCATTTATGCATAGTAACCCAATGCTAATGTTTTGGCCAGGTATTATGATTTTACTTGTAGTTTTAAGTACAAATATAATAGGAGATAAATTAAGAGATACTTTAGAAGAGGTAGTTAGTTAGTAAATATTAATTTTATAGGGGGATTTTAAACATGGGAGATAATTCAGTTTTAAAAATTGATAATTTAAAAATTGAATTAATTCATAAAAATCAAAAGCTAATAGCAGTAAAGGATGTAAGTTTTGACTTAGACCCGGGAAAGACTATAGGAATTATAGGAGAAAGTGGTAGTGGTAAGTCTATTACATGTTCTGCAATACTAGGACTTTTAGAAGATAAAAAATGGATTATAAATGGAGATATTTATTTTGGAGAAACACCAATTCCTTATAGAAGTAATAAAGATATGAATAAATTTAGGGGAAAGCATATTGCACTAATAACACAAAATCCAATGAGCGCCTTTGATCCTCTAAGAACTATAAGATATCATTTTATAGAAACACTTACTACTCATAAAAATATGTCTAAAAAAGAGATTGAAAAAAAAGCCATATATATTCTTAATAAGATGAAAATTCAAAATCCTAAAAATGTATTAGATAGTTATTCTTTTGAGCTAAGTGGTGGTATGCTACAGCGTATAATGATAGCAATAGCAATTGCACTTGAACCAGAGGTATTAATTGCTGATGAACCAACTACAGCTCTTGATTTAACAGTTCAATACGAAATAATAAAAATACTTTCTAAAATGCAAAAGGATTTAGGTACTTCAATAATTCTAGTATCCCACGATTTAGGAGTAATATCAGAATTAGCAGATGAAGTACTAGTAATGTATGGTGGAAGTATAGTAGAAAAAGCACCCCTAAATGAAATTATGACAAGTCCAAAACATCCATACACAAAAGGATTAATATCATCTAGACCTAATTTTTCTAAAGAAAGATTAGCTGTATTAGAGGGAACACCACCAAATTTATTTGAAAGAAGAGGTGGATGTGAATTTTATAATAGATGTAATATAAAAAATGAAAAATGTAAAGATAACATAATATCTAGTATTAAAGTAAATAAAAATCACGAGGTAAGATGTATTCATTTTGAGGAGGGGGCATATAGTTGTGGAACTGCTTAATATAAATGAAGTAAAAAAAGTATATAAATTAAAAAATAAAGATAAACTATATGCCGTTGATGGAGTTAGTTTAAATATTAAAAAAGGTAAGTGTGTAGGATTAGTAGGAGAAAGTGGATGTGGAAAGAGTACTTTAGGTAAAATGATATTAGGAATAGAAGATATTACAGATGGAAGTATAGTTTTTAAAGGTAAAAAAGTAGGAGATATTAAAAGAAAAGATTTACTTAGAAAAGAGTTACAAATGGTTTTTCAAGATAGTTTTTCAGCAGTAAATAGAAGAAGTACAGTACTAGAAATTATAGGAGAACCATTAAGTAATTTTTATAAATTATCAAAAGAAGATACAATAAAAAGAGTAGAAGATCTTTTAGAAAAAGTTGGAATGAATATAAGTGATAAAAATAAATTTCCACACCAATTTAGTGGAGGTCAGTTGCAACGTATATGTATAGCAAGGGCATTGGCATTAAGTCCTAGTCTATTAGTTCTTGATGAACCTTTAAGTAGCCTAGATATTTCAATACAAGCACAGATTCTAAATTTATTATCAGATCTTAAGAAAGATTTAGATTTAACTTATATTTTGATATCTCATGATTTAGAAGCAGTGTATTATTTATCAGATTCAATAGTGGTTATGTATAAGGGAAAGATTATGGAGCATATAGAAGATATAAAAGATTTTTATGAAATGAAGCATCCTTATACGAAAAGGCTGTTAGCATCATCATATCAATATAGAAGTAAGTTTGATGATGTGATAGAAGAAGTTAATAACTGTGAGAGTATAGATGGATGTCCTTATTTTAATAGGTGCATAAATGCTGGAGATATTTGTAAAGAAAATTCTCCAAAACTTGTTGAAGTATCTGAGGGGCACAAAGTTGCGTGCCATTATGCATAATAACTTTGTGATGAAATTTATATTATTATATTAGGTATAAGAGTATCTAAGTAATTGTAGCGTGGGGAGTTTGAGGTTATATAGCATCTTCCTTCACTGAAAGCCTAAAGAACAGGCTTTAACGTTTCGTCTGATTGCTATATAACCTCAAACTCTATCCTCGGGTTGTATTTTAGGGATGATTCTATCAGCTAATCATTTTTTCGCTATGATTAAAATTGATGAATTGGCAATTAAATTAATGAAGTAAGCTGAGACAATGAAATAAAATATTGTTATTACACTTAGAATTAACCTTAGAAATAAATTGAATTAAAAAAATGACATTTTAAAGAGTATATGATTAAACATATACATTAAAATAGTGATATTCGTATCCACATTTGGATTCAACAAATTAAGAACTCCATACTTTGAGTAAATGATAAAAAATGGTAATATATGCTACAATAAAATGGATTATTTTAGTAATTGCGTCGGTTGGGGTTGGTGCATTTATTATGAACATATTGGGAAATGTAGAGATGAATATTTGGTTTGCAAGATTTGGTGGTGCTTTAGTTACTGCGATTGTAGCACTATTATTACATCACTTATTAATCAAAAATACTAGAAAATAAATATATAATGAGAACAAAAAAGTAGGGGGATATCGACTGAAACACCTCTACTTTTGTTATTGAAATTGGTTCTAATATCAACACTATATTAAAACATAGCCTAAAAATAAGTTTATTTAGATATAATAAACGGTAGAATTTCTCCAGTAAATATATCAAAAAATAGATTAGGAAACGTCTTTTCAATAGGTAAATTTTTACAATCATCTTGACTTTTGATACCCAAATGTATACCATTTCACTCAAGGGGAAAAGGTATTTTTATCGTAAAAATTTTCATAAGGGGGATGAATTGTTTTGATAAAAGTAAAGAAAAAAATAGGGCTTGTACCGAAATTAATAATAGCAATAATACTTGGTATTATTATAGGTAGTTTTGCCCCAAAGGGAGTAATTGAAGTTTTAGTTACTATAAGTGGTTTATTTGCTTCATTTTTACAGTTTGTAATACCATTTATAATTTTAGGTTTTGTTACAGCTGGAGTAGCTGATTTAACATCAGGAGCAGGAAAATTATTAGGAATAACAACTGGTATAGCATATTGCTCTACAATAATAGCTGGATTGCTTGCATATGTAGTTGCAATAACTATTTTCCCTACATTTATAAATGCAAATATAGTTGGGGCTGTAGACAATCCAAATGCAAGTATGCTTTCACCAATATTTACTATGCCATTAGAGCCAATGTTAGATGTAACTGCAGCTATAGTTTTTGCATTCATGATGGGACTTGGAATTTCAGCTCTTAGAGGTCGAGGTAGAGGAGAAGGATTATTTAATATTGCTATGGATTTTCAAGAAATAATAAAATTAACTTTATCTAAAGTAATAATACCATTACTTCCTATTTATATAGCAGGAACTTTTGCTAATATAACTTTTACAGGACAAGTATGGGATATATTAAAAATATTTGGTAAGGTATATTTAATAGTAATTCCATTACACATTATATATATATGTTTTCAATTTACTATCGCTGGAATTTACAGTAAAAAAAGCCCAACACAGTTACTTAAAAATCAAATACCAGGATATTTAACAGCAGTTGGAACTCAGTCATCAGCAGCTACTATACCGGTAAATGTAGAATGTGCTGAAAAAAATGGGGTGTCTAAACAAATAAGAGAGTTTGTTGTACCTCTATGTGCAACTATTCACTTAGCTGGAAGTATAATTTCAGTAACTTCATTTACTGTATCTGTTTTAATGATGAACCAGATGAATTATAGTTTAGCTGTAATGTTACCATACTTACTTATGTTAGGAGTTGCTATGGTTGCAGCACCGGGAGCACCAGGAGGAGCTATAATGAGTGCACTTCCATTTTTACCTATGGTAGGAATACCATCAGATGGAGGGCTTGCAAGTTTAATGATAGCTCTATACATAACTCAGGATAGTTTTGGTACTGCGGCGAACATATCAGGGGATAATGCAATAGCTGTAGTAATAGATCAAATAAATAATAAATCAATTAAAAAAGTTAAGGCATAGCAAAACAAGAGTTAACCAAATTTTTAGAAAAATTATTTTGTAGATTTTATGCTGGGATGAAAATTCATTCCAGTATTTTTATTTAATTTCTTTATTATTTGAATATAGATTCACGTAATACATTTCTTGTTATGTTTTTAAATAAGTTTAAGTAAATTATATGTTGAGTATAATTCTATTGAGATAGGTAAATTTCATAATAGTAGAAAATAAGTTATAGATAGAATTAAGATAGATTAAACGTACAGTCTAAATTAATAAAATAGATTTAAATAATTATAAATATTTTAATTACTGATAGTATAATTAATAGACATGCATTATTTATAGATATATTAATTGAAAATGGAATTTTAAATAAATAGATAAAGTTAGACAACTAAAAATTAATCTATATTGAAGTTAACTCCCATACCTAAGATTAATTTCCTTGATATGGGAGTTTCTTATTAAATTAAACAACATTATGTTCATAGATATTTATCCAAACTGCTTGTGATAATAATATAAAACTACAAACCCACACAGCCTTAGTACTTATAGCGATAGATATTAGAGTCCCTGGAATAGCTCCTAATGCAAAGGAGAAAGTAAGACATGTAAAAATAATTAACTTTCTTATGGAATCTTTACTTTTTTCGTCTAATGCATTATATAATAATTGACCAACATTTCTAATATTTCCTGTACATATAGTTGTGTTAAATGCAATACCAAGGCATTCTCTAAATAAACACAGCTGATATCCCATAAAAAAAGAAACAAGATTAGTAACAATAATATCTGGGCAAGAAGTAGGTATAAGTCCTATAAAAAACAATGAGATTGCTTCTAAAATCAGGGCTAGCTTTCTCCAATCTCCTTTGAATTTATGTATTATAAGTAAAGCTTTAACTAGCTCACTAAATGCAGCACCTAATATACAAGCAACAATTGGAATAAAGAAGCTTAGTGCATTTTGCCACTGACCAAGTGCTATGTTAATTCCTAATTTAGACATATTAGCAGTGTGCATATTAGCTAATATATTATGTCTTGTAATGTAGGTATATCCATTCATATATCCTCCAACAATGGTTATTATCATAATAAATATAGGCTTTTCCCAAGGAGGAACTTTATGTTTTATTTGATTATTATTTTTCATATAATTTTACCTCTTAATATGTGAATATCACTATTAATAATATATATTATACCCTAAATTAGGATAGTTATTTAAAGGCATTTAGTCTTTTAACTTATGATATTTAAAGTTTAAAATACAATATAAAAGCGAAATGATATAAATACCCCCCCTTGCTTTTAAATCAGAACTGCTATACACTATAATTAGTTAGAAATAAAACTTAATTGGAAAATGAAAAAGAACCGTCTTTAAAAGAAGGGCTTTTAGTATTGTGCTTATGGCCCTTATGAAAAGCCTTTCTTTTTTATTAGGGTTTGAAAAGAGATTCTGTTCTATTGTCTGTTTCTTTGCAACGCACGACGCTGCAATTAAGCATATATTATAAAAATAATTAGGAGGAAACAAAATGGAAACTATTAATGTTCAAAAACGTGATCTTAATCTAAAGGCAAAAAAAATGAGACGACTCGGATTGGTTCCTGGAAGTGTGTTTGGTAAATCCTTGCCAGAATCAATATCTATTCAAATGGAAGAAGCTGTTGCACGCAGATTGATTCGACTTAATCATGAAGGTAGTAAACTTATGATGAATATCGATGGGCAAACGATACCGGTGCAAATCAAGGAAAAATCTTTAAATACAGTTGGCAATGAAATTTTAGACATCAGTTTTCAAGCGTTAACTGCAGACGAAAAAGTAAACAGTGTAATTCACATTATTACTACAGGTGATGAGAAAATCGAAGGAGTACTTGAGAAAATGCAGCTTGAAATTCCATATACTTCTTTACCTGAAGATATGATTGATACGATAACTATTGACGTTGATGGAATGAAGGCAGGTACTGTTTTAACTGTTGGAGAAATTCCTGAACTAAATAGTGATAAAATTGAATTACAGATTGATCCAGACAGCATCGTATTGCGTGTAAGTGAAAAAAGGAATTATGAACCAGTAACTGTTGAAGAGTAAATATTTAGCTAACACGTGGATTAAGCAATGAATAAAGTTGTTGGCGCATTAACCAGGCTAAATTTTTATTGTTTATAGGTATGGTTGTTTTTAATAGTAAAAGGTGTAGCAAAAAACTTAGCTACACCTTTTACTATTATTTTTACCACATCCAATGTGAGTATTTAAAAATCTAAAGGTTTAAATTAATGTAAATTATATAAATAAAATACTAAAAAGTTTAGTAAGAATGTATAATTTCTAATTTTATTAAGGAGGAAAGTTTTTAATGTTTAATGTTGACGATTATATAATGTATGGGATGACAGGAGTATGCAAAGTTGTAGATATAACTAACGAGAAATTTATAAATGGTGAAAAAAGAAAATATTATGTATTAAATCCTATTTATAATAATGATACAACAATAAAAGTTCCTTTAGACAATGACAAAATTCCAATGAGAAAGGTAATTTCTAAAGGTGATATGACTTCATTAATAAATGATATACCAAATATGGAAATATTATGGATAGATGATGAAAAAAAGAGAATGGCTCAATTTGAAACAATGCTTAAAAGTGGTCAATGTGAGGAATTAATTAAATTAATAAGAAATATAAAATTTAGTAAAAAATACGCAGGGGCTAATGGTAAAAAATTATATAAATCAGACAAGGATATTATGAAAGAGGCAAAAAGATTATTAACAGAAGAGGTTGCAATTATTTTAAATATTTATCCTAACGAAGCGAATTCATATATATTAAGTCAAATACATTAATAAAGTATTTTATACTATATTTTATTTAAACAATCTTAAATCAATTTTGGCTTTTGAAAAAGGATGTACAACCAATGAGAATGGGGAGAAAAAATGGTATGTATCTAAATAAAAGATTGTTATGTAAAAATGAAGAGACGAACTCGTATTGAGTTCGTCTTTTTACATTTTATAAAGATAAGAATTTAATTGGAAAATACAAGATCAAGTGATTTTAAAATAGTTATGCTGGATTTTGTTAAAATAGATACAACGTTTAATAATATAAATATTTTATTAGAAGATTAATAACTTCTTCTTTATATTGAAATTAAAAAATAATAAAGCATAAAAAGTAAAGTAAATGCAAGAGAAAAATGTAGAAAAGTTTATTTTTGAATTTATTAAAAAATTTTCAAAAAAATTTGTTGTGCATAACGTAAGGTAACCTAATAGAATTAAATTAAAGGAAGAGATTTGGAGGAAATATTATGAAAGGGAAAGGGATATATACTACAGGAGAGATTGCCAAGATGGCTGGTGTAACCATTAGAACTATAAGATACTATGATAATAAAGGGATACTAAGTCCATCATATCATAATAGCTGTGGACACAGGCTATATACAGAATCAGATTTTATAAAACTTAAGAGAATTTTAACTTTAAAATACCTAGGATTATCCTTAGAAGAAGTTAAAAATACTGAATGTCAAGGTTTTGAAAAGGGAGATATGATAAATTCTTTGAGACTACAAAAAAATATAATGAAAAATAAAATAAATTATATGAAGACAGTCTTACATGCCATAGAATCAGCAGAAAAGAGTATAGAAGATGAACAAAATATAGATTGGAATAAAACAACAGATATAATAAAAATCCTAGAAGACGAAAAGGAATTATTGCAACAATATATAGACTCATCAAACTTAGATGCTAGTGTAAAGTTACAAGATAGATTTAGTTCTAATAGACATGGTTGGTATAAGTGGACTTTCAATAATATAAAACTAGATAAAAAGTATAAAGTTTTAGAAATTGGATGTGGAAATGGTGCCTTATGGTCTAAGAATATAGATTTATTAGATAAAGATATAAGTATAACTTTAACTGATGTATGTGAAGACATGATAAATAATGCAAAGAAAAGTCTAAGTAATTATTCATATATATTTGATTTTGAAATTGTTGATCCAAGTAATATTCCTTTTGGAAATGAAAGCTTTGATTTAGTTATAGCTAATCATATGCTATTTTATATGGAAGATTTAGATAAAGTTTTAAAAGAAATAAAGAGAGTATTAAAAGTAGGGGGATATTTCTATAGCTCAACAATTGATAGTGAGCATATGAAAGAATTAGAAAGTTTACTAAAAGGATTTAATAGTAATATAAAAATCTCAGAAGAAAAGATTTCTAGTAAGTTTGGACTAGAAAATGGAGAAGAGATATTAAGTAAACATTTTAATCAAATTAAAAAGTATTTATATGAAGATAAGTTAGTAATAAATGATACTAAAGGTATATTAGAATATATATATTCTATTCCTGGTAATATCATAGAATTAATAGATACCAAGAAAAAAGATTTTGAAAAGTACATAGATTTAAGTATTAATAAACAGGGCAACATTTATATCACTAATAATCAAGTACTATTTGAAAGTATTAAACTTTAATTTACTTCGTTTATAAATTAACACAAAATAAATATGTTTATTGTTTAAATGACAAAGAAAAACGTTTTACTTTGTGTGATTTTATATAATTATACATTGTTAAGTAAAAAATATGTTGTGTTTATTAACATAACAAATTTAAGGGGGGATATAACAATGGGAATAAGCGTAACCAGTGAAATTAAACCGCTAAAAAAAGTTTTACTTCACAGACCAGGTAAAGAACTAGAAAATTTAACACCTGAATATCTTGAAGGATTATTATTTGATGATATTCCATTCTTAGAAGTCGCACAACAAGAGCATGATTCTTTTGCTGAAGTTTTAAGACAAAATGGAGTAGAAGTTGTTTATTTACATGAATTAGCAGCAGAAGTTATGGAAGATGAATTAGTAAAAGAGCAGTTTATAAATCAATTTATAGAAGAAGCTAATATAAAAAGTTCAGAAATGGAAAAGGCTGTTTATGCATACTTAAAAGGATTTAAATCTAATGAAGAATTAATAAGAAATACTATGGCTGGTATAAATAAAAATGAATTACCAGTAATAAGTAAAAAAAGTTTAGCAGATTTAGCAGAAGATGATTATCCATTTATTACTGACCCAATGCCAAATTTATATTTTACAAGGGATCCATTTGCTAGCATAGGAAGTGGTGTAAGTTTAAATAAAATGTACTCTGTAACAAGAAACAGAGAAACTATATATGCAGATTATATATTTAAGTATCATAAAGATTTTAAAAATCAAGTAGAAAGATTTTATGATAGAGACTTTAAATATCATATAGAAGGTGGAGATATATTAAACTTAAATGAGAAAACTTTAGCAATAGGTATATCTCAAAGAACTCAAGCTGATGCAATAGAGCATATATCTAAACAAATATTATTTAATAGTAAAAATGAGGATATAGAAACTATATTAGCATTTAACATACCAAATAATAGAGCAATGATGCACCTAGATACAGTATTTACTCAAATAGATGTAGATAAGTTCACTATACATCCAGGAATACAAGGTATGTTACAAGTATTTGAAATAACTAAGGGTGATACTGAAGGTGAATTAAACATACTAGAAGTTAATGATAAATTAGAGAATATATTAGCTAAGCACCTTGGAGTAGAAAAAGTTACTTTAATACAATGTGGTGGTGGTGATAAAGTCATTGCTGATAGAGAACAGTGGAATGATGGTTCAAATACATTATGTATAAAACCTGGTGAAGTAATTGTTTATTCAAGAAACTATATAACTAATAGATTACTAGAGCAAAACGGTATAAAAATACATGTAATACCATCAAGTGAGTTATCAAGAGGACGTGGTGGTCCAAGATGTATGTCTATGCCTTTAATCAGAGAAGCATAATATATAATAGTAAATGTTAAAATATAAACAATAGGAGGATTTTTAAAATGGGAGTTAATTTAAGAGGTCGTTCATTTTTAAAATTATTAGATTTTACAAGTGCAGAAATAAGATATTTATTAGATTTATCTAAGGACTATAAAAATTTAAAAAGAGCTGGTGTAGTGCATAAAAAATTAGAAGGAAAAAATATTGCAATATTATTTGAAAAAGACTCAACAAGAACTAGATGTGCATTTGAAGTAGGAGCTATGGATTTAGGTATGGGAGTTACGTATTTAGGACCTACAGGGTCTCAAATGGGTAAAAAAGAATCTATAGCAGATACAGCTAGAGTATTAGGTAGAATGTATGATGGTATAGAGTATAGAGGATTTTCTCAAAATATAGTTGAGGAATTATCAGCTTATGCAGGTGTTCCAGTATGGAATGGTTTAACTGATGAATTTCATCCAACTCAAATGTTAGCAGACTTATTAACTATAGAGGAAAAGTTAGGAAGATTAAAAGGCGTAAACTTTGTTTACATGGGAGATGCTAGAAACAATATGTGCAACTCTTTAATGGTTGCTTGTGCTAAGATGGGATTAAATTTTACAGCATGTGCTCCAAAAGAGTTATTTCCAGCTCCAGAATTAGTTGCACAATGTGAAGCTATAGCTAAAGAAAATAATTGTACAATAACATTAACTGAAGATGTTATAAAAGGTACTAAGAATGCTGATGTTATATATACTGATGTCTGGGTATCTATGGGAGAACCAGATGAAGTTTGGGAAGCTAGAATAAAACAATTAAAGCCATATCAAGTAAATAAAGCTGTTATGGATAATGCTCATCCAGAAGCTATATTTATGCATTGTTTACCATCATTCCATGACTTAAAAACTAAAATAGGTGCTGAAATGGGAGAAAAATTTGGTATAACTGAAATGGAAGTTACTGATGAAGTATTTGAATCTAAGCATTCTGTTGTTTTCGATGAAGCTGAAAATAGAATGCATACTATAAAGGCTGTAATGGCTGCTACTATAGGACAATAATATATAGACTTTAAATAAAAAATACGGCCTTCATTAAAATAATGACATATAATGAAGGCCGTATTTACATAGATATACAAATGTTTTAAGTAATAATATATTAGGGCAAAATAAGTAGAGGAGTATAAATATGAAAAGATTAGTTATAGCACTAGGTGGAAATGCTTTAGGAAGTAACCCAGAAGAACAGTTAGAGTTAGTTAAACAAACAGCAAAAACTATAGTAGACCTTTCTGAAGAAGGATACAATGTAATAGTTGGTCATGGTAATGGTCCACAAGTTGGAATGATAAATTTAGCTATGGATTTTGCTTCTAGTAATGGAGCAAATACTCCAAGTATGCCATTTGCAGAATGTGGATCAATGAGTCAAGGATATATAGGGTATCATTTACAACAATCTATAAAGAATGAATTAGAGTCGAGAAAACTAAATAAAAATGTATCAACTATAGTTACTCAAGTTGTAGTTGATGAAAATGATGAAGCTTTTAAAAAACTAACTAAACCAGTAGGTATGTTTTACACAAAAGAAGAAGCTGAAAAAATATCATCTGAAAAAGGATTTACCTTTGTAGAAGATGCAGGAAGAGGATATAGAAGAGTTGTTGCGTCTCCTCAACCACAAAGAATAGTTGAATTGGAAACAGTTAAACAATTAGTTGATAATGGAACTATAGTAATAACTGTTGGTGGTGGTGGAATACCAGTAATAGAAAAAGAAGATGGATCATTGCATGGCGTAGCGGCTGTTATAGATAAAGATAAATCAAGTGCTAAATTAGCAAAAGACCTTGATGCTAAAATGCTAGTTATACTAACTACAGTTGATAGAGTTTGTATAAATTTTAATAAGCCAAATCAAGAAGAATTAGCTTCTATAAACTTAGAACAAGCAACTCAATACATATCTCAAGGACATTTCGCTAAAGGATCTATGTTACCTAAAGTAGAAGCATGTATAGATTTTGTAGAGTCTACTAATAATGGTAAGGCTTTAATAACTTCTTTAGAAAAAGCTAAGGCAGCATTACACGGAGAAACTGGAACGATAATATATAAAGAAAAAAATATATGTAATTCATAGATAAGATAACTCAAAGGAAATATTATTTTGTAATTAATAATGTTTCCTTTATTTTATAAAATATATATAAATGGGGGAAATTAAAATGTTAAAAGCTTTAAAATCACATGATAGAAAAGCTACTAAAAAGAAAAAATTTAAATTTCCATCTGCCTACACAGTTTTATTAACTATAATGATAGTTATAGCATTAGTAACTCAAGTTGTACCAGGGGTTAAAAAAGCTCAATTAGCAGATATAGTTATGGCACCAGTAACAGGTATGGTAGGGGTAAAAGATAATGCTTTAGATCAAGCTATAAGTACATCTATGAGTGAAGGTGGGATAGATGCTGCTCTTAAAACAATAAATAATGAAGATACACCATATGTAAGTGTATGGAATGATGGTACTCTTAAAGGTGCAATAGATGTTGCATTATTTGTACTTATAATAGGAGGATTTTTAGGAGTTATAACAAAAACAGGAGCATTAGATGCTGGAGTTGGAGCTTTAGTTAAAAAGCTTAAAGGTAAAGAATTAATGTTAATACCTGTGTTAATGTTAATATTTTCATTGGGTGGAACATCTTATGGTATGGCTGAAGAGTCTTTAGCATTTTACGCATTAATAACTGCAACAATGATGGCAGCGGGATTTGATTCATTAGTAGGAGCATCAACACTATTACTTGGTTGTGGTGTAGGTGTTTTAGGCTCAACTGTAAATCCATTTGCAATAGGAGCTGCAATATCAGCAGCAGGAGCATCAGGGGTACAAATAAATCAAGGAACAACTATAATTTTAGGTGTTGCATTATGGATAGTACCTTTAATAATATCTATATTATATGTAATGAACTATGCTAAAAAAGTTTATAATGATAAAGGTAAATCAATATTATCTAAGAATGAATTAGATGCAAATAAGGAAGTATTTGAGAATAATTCAGAAGAAATATTAGGATTAAGTGGAAAACAAAAAATAGCATTAGGCTTATTTGCTTTTTCATTTGTAGTTATGATTATAAGCGTTATACCTTGGAGTGATTTTGGAGTAATCATATTTGATAATACAGCATGGTTTAATGGATCTGCTTTAGGAACTTGGTGGTTCCCAGAATTAACAGTTTGGTTCTTCATAATGGCTGTTGTTATTGGAGTAGTATGCAGAATGCCAGAGGAAGACATAGTTAAATCATTTATATCTGGATGTGAAGATATGGTTGGAGTTGCTTTAGTTGTAGGCATATCAAGAGGTATATCATTTATGATGGCAAATTCAGGTTTAGATTTATTTATACTTGATAAAGCATCAGGAATACTAAGTGGAGTATCTGGGATGTTATTTGCTAACATGGCATATTTAATATATATAGCATTATCATTTTTAATACCATCAACTTCAGGATTAGCTTCAGTTTCTATACCGATATTTGCACCATTAGCACAAAGGTTAAATATAGCACCAGAAATAGTAGTTTCAGCATTTTCTGCAGGAAGTGGTATAGTAAACTTAATAACTCCCACATCAGGAGTTGTTATGGGAGGTTTAGCAATAGCTAAAATAGAATATTCAACATGGATTAAGTTTGTAACGAAATTACTAGTTTTAATATTTATATCAACAGTAGTAATTCTAGCTATAGGCTCTATGATATTAGGACTATAATATAAAATATAAAGCCATAGATATTTTATTGTAAAAGCTCTTTGGTTTTATTGAATTAAGGATAGGTGAAAGAAATGAGTTTAGCTAGTTTTTTAAGCTCTCTATACCTAGTATTTACTATAATACTTTTATTTAAGAAAAAGGATATAGGAAATATATATATACTATTTGGTGCTATTACATTTATATTCGTAATAATATATGGATACATCCCATCTATACCAGAACAAATACAGCCATTTGGAATATTTATAGTTTTTTCTATAATGATTTTATTGTTTGGTTTAATGTTTGGAATAGGTTTAAAACTTTTTAATAGAAGTGATAAATCATCAGTAATTGCATCTACACTATCATCTAGTTTGTTAATAGCTATATTATTTAATATAAAAGGTTATTTATCATATATGTATATACCAGTTCTTTTATATATGATACAAAATAACTTAAGTATATTTATAGAAAAGAAAAGATTATAAAGTTGAATTAAAAAATACAAGCAAATTTGTTAATCCCCCTTACGTTTAAAATAGACGAAGGGGGATTAACATTTATTTTTTATAAAGAAGTTTCTCTTAAAAGTAAACCTTCATTTCTTTCAAGTAGATGTCTAATAGTCCATTCATTTTCTAATAATAATACTGGATTTCTATTTTTATCTTCAACTAGTAATGTATCCATTGTCATCGAAAGCTTACCAAATTTAGAAAGGTCATTTTCAATCCAACGTACATAACGATAAGATAGTGGGTTCATTAGTATCTCAACATTATATTCTTGCTTTAGACGATACTCTAAAACTTCAAACTGAAGAACTCCAACAACACCTATAATAAGTTCTTCCATACCACCATTAGGTTGTCTATAAACCTGAATAGCACCTTCTTCTGCTAATTGAGTAAGACCCTTTACGAATTGTTTTCTTTTAAGGGCATTCTTTGTAGATACTCTCATAAAGTGTTCAGGAGCAAATTGTGGTATATTAGTGTATTGTAAATTTGATTGTTTTTCACTTAATGTATCACCAATATTAAATATTCCTGGGTCATGTATACCTATAATGTCCCCTGGATAAGCTGAATCTATCATAACACGGTCTTGTGCCACAAACTGTTGAGGTTGTGAAAGCTTAATCTTTTTACCTCTTTGTACATGAGTTACTGTCATACCTTTTTCAAATTTACCAGAGCAAATTCTAAGGAATGCAATTCTATCTCTATGATTTTTATCCATATTAGCTTGAATTTTAAATATAAATCCTGAGAAGTTATTAGAGTTAGGATCAATATCGCCTAAATTACTGCTACGAGGACTTGGTGGTGATGTTATTTCTAGGAATGATTCTAAAAATGGTTCTACACCAAAGTTAGTAAGAGCACTTCCAAAGAATACAGGTGTTAATTCACCCTTTAATATTCCATCTAAATCAAAATTATCTCCAGCAATATCTAAAAGTTCAATATCTTCTAGTAGTTTTTCATGAAGATCATTACCTAATAAAGTATTGAATTTTTCATCAGATACCTCTCCAGTTATAGATGTAGCAATATCTTGTCCATGGTTACCATCATCAAATACTTCAATTTGATTTTTATGACGGTTAAACACACCTTTAAAATCTTTACCAGAACCAATTGGCCAGTTTACTGGACAAGAGCGAATTCCTAGAACATTTTCAATATCTTCAAGTAGTTCAAAAGGATCCTTTCCTTGACGGTCCATTTTATTGATAAAAGTGAAAATTGGAATTCCTCTCATTTTACAAACTTGGAATAACTTCTTAGTTTGATCCTCAACACCTTTAGCAGAGTCAATAACCATTACTGCACTGTCTGCTGCCATAAGAGTTCTATAAGTGTCTTCACTGAAATCTTGATGCCCTGGAGTATCAAGAATATTTATACAAAAGTTGTTATACTCAAATTGAAGAACACTTGAAGCAACAGATATACCTCTTTGCTTTTCAATTTCCATCCAGTCAGATACTGCATGTTTTTGAGATCTTCTTGATTTAACTGAACCTGCTTCACGAATGGCACCACCATATAGTAGAAACTTTTCAGTTAATGTAGTTTTTCCTGCATCGGGATGGGAGATGATTGCAAAGGTTCTTCTTCTTTTAACCTCATCAATCAAGCTTAAATTTTGTTCTGTCATTTTTTATCATCCTTTATTTAAATTTTATGATTATATAATATACAAATTATATTTATTAATAGTTTTAAAATGAACATAATTTCCTATGATTATAAAAAACTACAATCCTTTTGATATTATAACTTTATTGCAATACTGTCAATATAGAAGTCGATATATTAGATAAAAATGGGAAGATAGATTTAAAAAGTTAGTAAAGATTATTCTATATTCTGGGATGGCTGAGTTATTTGTAAGTCCTAGGACTGGATATGGGAAGTTTGAGGCTATATAGCATCTTCCTTCACTAAAAGCCTAAAGTGCAGGCTTTAACGTTTCGTCAGATTGCTATATAACCTCAAACTCTATCCTCGGAAAATATTGTACTTATTCAGGAGCTATTATATACGTTAATTATTTTTTTTAGAATTAAAGTTGATTTATTAGTAAGTTACATTAATAAAGTACGTTGATATAATAAGACAAAATATTGTAATATTTAGATAGTGAGTTTAAGATTAACATATACTAAGATAGAATCACAAGGTGAGCTGTTTGATTGTCTAATATATTCTTTCCTATTGTTATATTTGATGGAGATTATTTTATTAAAAATGGTAAATTTGATTTTGATGAAGGTAATCTTAATTATCAGTTGAAGAAGTATAAAAATCTTAAGTTGATTATGTTTTATATGTTCCTGATGATAAAAATCTAGATGAGACTTATGATTTCTTTAAGAGTGTAGGTATTAATAATTAGGTTTATTTTAATTTGGTCAGATTGATATAATAAACTAAATTAAAAGAGCAATCATATTGTTTATAAAAAGGATGTGTACATATGATAGTAAGTGTAAGTAGAAGAACAGATATACCCGCATTTTATAGTGATTGGTTTTTTAACCGAATTAAAGAAGGGTTTGTGTATGTCGTAAATCCGATGAATTTAAAGCAAGTGAGTAAAATAGAACTTACTCCAGAAAAAGTAGATTGTTTTATTTTTTGGACAAAAGATGCAACACCTATGTTAGATAGATTAGATGAACTTAAGGAATTTCAATATTACTTCCAATATACAATAACATCTTATGGAAAAGATGTAGAAAAAGGCATTTTAGATAAAAATAAAGTTATAGAATCATTTAAAAAATTATCTAATAAAATAGGCAAAGAAAGAGTAATATTGAGATATGATCCTATATTGTTAAGTGAAAAATACAATATTGAATATCATTGTAAAGCATTTGATAGATTATGTTCTCAGCTACACGGATATACGGAAAAATGTGTAATAAGTTTTGTAGATTTATATAAAAAGACAGAAAGAAATACAAAAGAATTAAATTTAATTCCTATGAATTTAGATCAAATAAAAAAAATTTCTAAAAAATTATCATTAATAGCTAATAAATACGATTTATCAATAGAAACTTGTTCAGAAGGATATGATTTAACTGAATTTGGAATTAATAAAGGTAAGTGTATAGACGATACTTTAGTATCCAAGATAATAGGATATGAAGTAAATGTAAAGAAAGATGATACACAAAGAGATGTGTGTGGATGCGTTAAGAGTGTAGATATAGGTCAATATAATACATGTATACATCACTGCTTATATTGTTATGCAAATTTCAATTATAGTCAAGTAGAAGATAATTACAAACTTCATAATAAAAATAATCCTTTATTAATAGGTGAAGTAAGAGAAGATGCTAAAATAACAGTAAGAGATATGAAGTCAATTAAAGGTAGTAAATTAGGGGAAAAGCAAATCAGTTTATTTGAAAATATATAAGTAATATTAAATAAAGTATTAATGGTGAATATGATTATTATGAATCATATCAACCATTGAAATCCACGAAAAATCATATATAAATAAGATATGATTTTTTTGAATAAATTAAAAATTTCTAATAAAAAACAATGATGAAAATGTCTTATTTATTGTTTATATTGATAAACCTCTTATTTATTTCAAAATGGTGCTAAGAGATTGGATTCAGTATGAAATAGCCCCCTTCATTGGACTTTTGAACCATAACTTTATATTTAAAAATTTATTTTAGTATAAAATCTTTAAATATCTTACTAATGAGTGTATAATATTCAAAAGAGAAAATGGAGGAATTATTATGGACAATATAAAAATGAAATATGTTCCAGAATTAACATCAAACTTAAGAAATAATTATGTCTCAATTCCAAGTGTAATTTCTAAAGCATCAGGAATAAGAATTTTCGGGAAAAGACTTAAATCATTTATTTTTACAACTGATGTTGCCATAATAAAAAATACTAATGCTGATGCGGTAATAGCAGTATATCCTTTTACACCTCAGCCAACAATTACTCAAGCTATACTATCAGTTTCAGACATACCTGTCTTATGTGGGGTTGGTGGCGGATTAACTCATGGTACTAGATCTGCAAACATTGCATTACATGCTGAATTTCAAGGAGCAATAGGTGCAATCCTTAACTCACCAGCACCTGATGAAACTATTAGATATGTAAAAGAATCAATCGATATTCCTGTAATTGTAACTATAGTATCAGAGTTAACAGATATTCAAAGCAAGATAGATGCAGGAGCAGATATATTAAATGTAAGCGGAGGAGCTAATACAGCTAGGATTGTACGTAAAATTAGAGAAAAATTTCCATACCTACCAATTATAGCTACAGGAGGCCCAACGGAAGAAACAATTTTAGAAACCATTGAAGCTGGGGCAAATGGTATTACATATACACCACCAACAAATGCAGAATTGTTTAAACATAAAATGAAAGAATATAGAGAAATTGAAGGTAAAAAACATAATAATGAATTGTAGAAATATAAAAATCCAAAGGAGTTTTCTCTTTTGGATTTTATAAAAGGTGAAAATAGTTATATTTTTAATCTATTAAAATCATAGAAATAAATGATATACAAACTATAATAATAAGTATAAAGTCTTAAAAAATAGCGTTAAGATAAAGGGGAGATATTATTATGGTGAATAGAATAGTGTTAAATGAAACTTCTTATCACGGATCAGGGTCAATAAAAGAAATAGTAAATGAAGTAAAAGGAAGAGATTTAAAAAAAGCATTTGTATGCTCAGACCCAGATTTAATAAAATTCAATGTAACAACAAAAGTAACAAGTCTATTAGAAAAGTCAAACCTTGATTATGAAATATATTCTGACATAAAACAAAATCCAACAATAGAAAATGTTCAAAATGGAGTTAACGCTTATAAAAAATCTAATGCAGATTATATAATAGCAATAGGCGGTGGTTCATCTATAGATACAGCTAAAGCAATTGGTGTAATAATAAACAACCCAGAATTTGAAGATGTTAGAAGTTTAGAGGGAGTATCACCAACTAAAAAGAAATGTGTACCTATAATAGCTGTACCAACAACAGCAGGAACAGCAGCAGAAGTTACTATAAACTATGTTATAACAGATGTTGAGAAAAATAGAAAATTTGTATGTGTAGATACTAATGACATACCAGTTGTAGCAATAGTAGATCCAGATATGATGGAAAGTATGCCAAAAGGATTAACAGCAGCTACTGGAATGGATGCATTAACTCATGCAATAGAAGGATTTATAACAGGTGGAGCATGGGAAATGAGTGATATGTTCCATATAAAAGCAATAGAATTAATAGCAAAACATTTAAGAGGAGCAGTTGAAAATACAAAAGAAGGTAGAGAAGGTATGGCACTAGGTCAATACATAGCAGGTATGGGATTTTCTAATGTAGGATTAGGAATAGTTCATTCAATGGCACATCCACTAGGAGCTTTATATGATACTCCTCATGGTATAGCAAATGCAATAATACTTCCAACTGTTATGGAGTATAATGCAGAAGTAACTGGTGATAAATATAAATATATAGCAAAAGCTATGGGTGTGGAAAATGTAGAGAATATGAGTGTTACAGAGTATAGAAAAGCAGCTGTAGATGCAGTTAAAAAACTTTCAAGTGATGTAGGAATACCATCAAATTTAAAAGATATAGTTAAAGTTGAAGATATAGAATTTTTATCAAAGTCTGCATATGAAGATGCATGTAGACCAGGAAATCCAAAAGAAACAAGTATAGAAGATATAGCTAACTTATACAAATCATTATTACAATAATTTAAATAAAAAAATAGCTACTATAAAAGTAAATTTTGTAGTAGCTATTTTTTATATTATATAGCGTTATTTAAATGTTGTTTTATGTATTGCTTAGGAGTAATATCTCTATGCTTTTTAAACATTTTAATAAAATAACTTACATCATTAAAACCACAATTTAAAGCAACTTCAGTTATAGAATAATCTGTAGTAAGAAGTTGTTCACAAGCACTTTCTATTCTATAATAGTTTAAATATTCTATAGGCGTTTTATTAGTCATTTCAGAGAAAAATCTACAAAAATATTTTGGAGTCATACCAGCAGCCTTTGATAAATCCTCAAGAGTCAGAGGCCTTTGATATTCACTTTCTATTAGAGTTAAAACATTTTTTAAATGAAGTGTTTTTTCTTGTGTTATTTTGGTAGTTTTATTTTTACTTTTATATAAATTAAATCTTAGGATAAGTCCTATCAAATAATACAAAGAACCTTGAGTTAAAAATTCATATCCAGTTTCCATATATCTCATTGATTCAAATAAATTATCACAACAAATCTTTAGTCCTTCAATATCAGTAGAAATAAGAGGTCCAATTATTTTCTTTTGATTTATAATATCCTGAATTTGTTTTGTACAAGCATGATTTTGCTTTAATAGTATTTTTATATCAAATACAATACACTCATAAATACAATTATTTGGAGTGCCACCATGAAACATGGCATCATGAATAAAAATTATATCTCCTTTTGTTGCTAAAATCTTTTCATCGTTAATTATTAATGAAAACTCTCCCTCTAAAATTCTTATTATTTCACACTCAGTATGCCAGTGGTAAGGCATATTATATCTTGGATGTTCAGGTGTTACATGATAAAAGGCAATAGGAAAGTCAAAAGTACCATGTTGCTTTTGTTCTTTATAATCAAAATATTTCATAAAATTATCACCTCCTATATTTAAAAAAGAAAAAAGTGAATATTATTATATTTTTAGACTATTATATCACAAGAAAACGTTTATTGTAACGTATATAATTGAATTAGAAAAACAAAGAAATACATAATTAATTTGATTTTAAATAAAAAATAAAAATAAAAATTTAAATAGTATTAGGGGAGGAATAAAAATGGCAAAAAGCAGATTAATAGGAGAATATCCAGTAATAGGAATAAGACCAACAATAGATGCAAGAAGAGGAGTTTTAGATGTAAGAGGTTCTCTTGAAGAACAAACAATGACTATGGCAAAATCAGCAGCTAAATTATTTGAAGAAAATTTAAAATACTCTAATGGTGAGCCAGTTAAGGTTGTTATAGCTGATACTACAATAGGTAGAGTTCCAGAATCTGCAGCTTGCCAAGATAAATTTAGAAGAGAAGGAGTAGATATAACTCTTACAGTAACTCCATGTTGGTGCTATGGTTCGGAAACAATGGATATGGATCCAATGACTATAAAAGGGGTATGGGGATTTAATGGAACAGAAAGACCAGGAGCAGTTTACTTAGCATCAGTTTTAGCAACTCATGCACAAAAAGGACTTCCTGCATTTGGTATATATGGTCATGATGTTCAAGATGCAGATGCAACAGAAATACCACAAGATGTTAAAGAAAAATTATTAAGATTTGGTAGAGCAGCAGTAGCAGCAGCTTCTATGAGAGGAAAATCTTATTTACAAATAGGTTCTATATGTATGGGAATAGGTGGATCTATAATAGATTCTGCATTTATAGAAGAATACTTAGGTATGAGAGTTGAATCAGTTGATGAAACAGAAGTAATAAGAAGAATGACTGAGGAAATTTACGATAAAGAAGAATTTGAAAGAGCTTTAAAATGGACTAAAGAAAAGTGTATAGAAGGATTTGATAAAAACCCAGAACATGTTCAAAAAACTAGAGAACAAAAAGATAAAGATTGGGAATTTGTTGTTAAAATGATGTGTATAATAAAAGATTTAATGAATGGAAATGAAAACTTACCAAAAGGCTGTGAAGAAGAAAGATTAGGTCACAATGCAATAGCTGCAGGTTTCCAAGGTCAAAGACAATGGACTGACTTTTATCCAAACTGTGATTTCCCAGAAGCATTACTTAACACTTCATTTGACTGGAATGGAGCAAGAGAACCTTATATATTAGCAACTGAAAATGATGTATTAAATGGTATAGGTATGTTATTTGGAAAATTATTAACTAATACTCCACAAATATTCTCAGATGTTCGTACTTACTGGAGTCCAGAGGCAGTTAAAAAAGCCACTGGTTATGAATTAGAAGGAGTAGCTAAAGAGTCTGATGGATTTATACATTTAATAAACTCAGGAGCATCTTGTTTAGACGCTTGTGGTCAAGCAAAAGATGAAAACGGCAATGGAGTAATGAAAGCTTGGTATGATATAACACAACAAGATCAAGATGCAATATTAAAAGCAACTACTTGGAATGCTGCTGATAACGGATATTTTAGAGGAGGCGGATATTCTTCAAGATTCTTAACAGAAGCTGAAATGCCTGTAACTATGATGCGTTTAAATCTTGTAAAAGGACTTGGACCAGTTGTTCAATTAGTAGAAGGATATACTGTTAAGCTTCCTGATGAAGTATCTGATAAGTTGTGGAAGAGAACTGATTATACATGGCCTTGTACTTGGTTTGCTCCAAGACTTACTGGAAAAGGTGCATTTAAATCAGCTTATGATGTAATGAACAACTGGGGAGCTAACCATGGAGCAATAAGCTATGGACATATAGGAGCAGATATAATCACATTATGCTCAATGTTAAGAATACCTGTAAGTATGCACAATATAGATGAAGAAAAAGTATTTAGACCAGCTGCATGGAATGCATTTGGAATGGATAAAGAAGGTCAAGATTATAGAGCTTGCCAAGCTTACGGACCAATGTACAAATAATAATACAGAAGGTGATATCATGGAGATGAATAACTATAAAAAGAAAGTATTAGCCTTTGACTTTGGAGCGTCTAGTGGAAGAGCAATGCTTGGAGTATATGATGGAACTAAAATAAGTATTGAAGAAATTCATAGATTTTCAAATGACCCTGTAATTGTTTCGGGAACTATGTATTGGGATGTGCTTAGACAGTTCTTTGAAATAAAGCAAAGCTTAATCAAGTCAAAGTCCTTTGGAAAAATAGATAGTATAGGTATAGATACGTGGGGAGTTGACTTTGCATTAATTGATGAGTATGGTCAACTACTTGAAAATCCTATTCATTATAGAGATGGTAGAACTAGCGGAATGATAGAAAAAAGCTTTGAAAAAATACCAAAAGAAGAGTTCTATGATATAACTGGTAACCAATTTATGGAGATAAATACAGCATTTCAATTATTATCATTAAAAGAAAAAAGATCACATCTGCTTGAAAGAGCAGATGTGATGCTCCTAATGCCTGACTTATTTAATTATTTATTAACAGGTAAAAAGGTCACAGAAAACTCTATAGCATCTACAACTCAATTATTTGATGCAAAGAATAGAACTTGGTCAGATAAGGTAATTGATTCTTTAGGAATACCTAAAAAATTATTCACAGAAATTGTTCCTAGTGGAACTATAATAGGAAAAATATCAGAAGATATAAGTGAAGAATTAAAAATAGATATGAGCGATGTTATTGCAGTAGCCGGCCATGATACTCAAAGTGCATTAGTATCAGTTCCAGCTATGGAAGATGACTTTGTATTTTTAAGTTGCGGAACTTGGTCACTTCTTGGAACTGAAATTGATGAGCCTATAATAAATGAAAAATCTAGTTATTACAATATAACTAATGAAGGTGGATATGGAAATAAAGTTTCTTTCTTAAAAAATATAATAGGGCTTTGGTTAATACAAGAAAGTAAGAGACAGTGGGAACGAGAAGGAAAAACATATAGTTTTAGTGAATTAGAAGAATTAGCTAAAAGTTCAAAGCCTTTTAAATGTTTTATAGATCCGGATGACCAAGTATTTGTTCCAGCAGGAAATATTCCTGAAAGAATTAGAACTTATTGTAAAAAGACTAACCAAGAAGTTCCTAAAACAGAAGGAGAAATAGTTAGATGTATTAATGAAAGTTTAGCACTTAAGTATCGTTATTCATTAGAAGAAATAAAAGATTGTACAAAAAAAGATTATAAAACTATGTATATGGTCGGTGGAGGTATACAAAGTAAGCTTTTATGCCAAATGACGGCTAATGCTTGTAACATTGATGTATGTGCAGGACCAACTGAAGCAACTGTACTTGGAAATATAGCTATTCAATTAATGGCAACAAATAAAATAAAAGATTTAAAAGAAGCTCGTAAAATAATTAGAAATTCACAAGAAATAAACTATTATTATCCAACTAATATTAAAGCATGGGATGAAAAATATGAAAGTTTCAAAGAAATAATTGAATCTAAGGGGATGGTAACATGCTAAAAAATATACCTCAAATATTATCACCACAACTTTTAAAAGTATTATGTGAAATGGGTCATAGTGATCAAATAGTAATATCTGATGGAAACTTTCCAGCAGAAAGTATGGGAAAAGATTCTATAGTAATTCGTTGTGATGGACATGGAGTACCAGAACTTTTAGATGCTATACTAACAGTTTTTCCATTAGATACTTATGTAGATAAGCCAGTTAGTTTAATGGAAGTTATGCCGGGAGATAATGTAGAAACTCCAATATGGGATACTTATAAAGAAATTATACAAAAGTATGATAATCGTGGTGAAGAAACAGTAGGAACTATAGAAAGATTTAAATTTTATGATGAAGCTAAAAAAGCATACGCAATAATAGCAACAGGAGAAAAAGCATTATATGCAAATGTTATATTACAAAAAGGTGTAGTAGTAGAATAATAAAATCAATTTTGGAGGCAGTTATTATGGAATGTGTAAAAAATTTAAAATATATGGAAGTTAGAGAACAAATGTGTGATGTATGTCATAAAATGTGGCAATTAGGATGGGTTGCAGCTAATGATGGAAATGTAAGTGTTAAATTAGATGATGGTACTTTTCTAGCAACACCAACAGGTATAAGTAAAAGTTTTATAACACCAGAAAAATTAGTTCATATAGATGAAAATGGAGAAGTTTTAGATGGGCCAGAAGGAGCTAAACCATCATCAGAAATAAAAATGCACTTAAGATGCTACAAAGAAAGAGAAGATGTAGGAGCTGTAGTACATGCTCATCCACCAACAGCAACAGGATATGCAGTTGCTCACTTAGATATGGATAGATACACTATGATAGAAACTGTTATAGCAATAGGCTCTATACCAGTAACACCATATGGAACGCCATCTACTTATGAAGTTCCAGATGCAATAGCACCATACTTACAAGAACATGATGTATTATTACTTGAAAATCATGGAGCGCTTACAGTAGGTTCAGACTTAATAACTGCATACTACAGAATGGAAACTTTAGAGCTATATGCAAAAATAAGTTTAACAGCTCATTTATTAGGTGGGGAAAAGGAAATTTCTCAAAAGAATATAAATAGATTAATAGGAATGAGAAAAGGCTACGGAGTAACAGGAAGACATCCAGGATTTAAGAGATATAGAAAATAATCTATTATAAAAAGAATATATTAGGGGGAAACATTATGGATGGTAAGTTAAGTAGTTCTGTATCAAATAAGCAGGAGTTAACACCTATTGTTCCTAAAAAATATATAGCACATTTTATTATGCTTATATCTTGCTTCGTATTATGGGGATTATTAAACAATATGACAGATAATCTAGTACCAGCATTTGGTAGAATCTTTATGCTTGAGGCAGCAGATGCTTCATTAACACAAGTTGCATTTTATGGTTCATATGCAGTATTAGCACTTCCAGCAGCAATACTTATAAAGAAATATTCATATAGAACTGGTGTATTAGTAGGTCTAGGATTATACATAGTAGGGGCTATGGGGTATATACCAGCTGCAATATCTCAAAATTTCAACTTATTCTTAACATCAGTTTTTATTTTAGCAGGGGGATTATCAATACTTGAAACAACTTGTAATCCATATGTAATTTCATTAGGATCACCAGAAACTAGTGTACGTAGACTTAACTTAGCTCAAGCTTTTAACCCACTAGGTTCATTAACAGGGATTATAATGGCTAAGTATATTATATTAAGTAATTTAAATCCTGCAACTTATGAAGAACGTGTAGCTATGAGCCCAGATGCATTAAGTGCAATACGTAGTAATGAATTATTATGGGTATGTGTACCATATGTGGGATTAGTAGCTATAGCACTAGTAATATGGTTATTCTTTAAGAAAAGTAAAGATTCAGAAAAGGATACATCAGGTGAACTTAATATAACACATTCAATTAAGAAATTAGTTAGAATACCTCGTTATGCATTTGGAGTTGTTGCACAGTTTTTCTATGTTGGAGTTCAAATAGCAGTATGGACTTGGACCATAAGTTACGTAATGACAAACCTTGGATTAGATGAAGCTGCAGCTTCAGGGTATTACTTAATAGCTATAATATCATTTATAGTATGTAGATGGATATGTACAGCTTTAATGAAGTATATTGATCCAGCTATAATGATGGCAGTGTTTGCAGTAGGTGGTATAGTATTTAGTTTAGGAACTATATATTTACCAACAAATCAATCAGTATGGTGTTTAGTGGCAATATCAGCTTGTATGTCATTAATGTTCCCTACAATTTATGGTATAGCACTTAAAGATTTAGGTGAAGAAGTAAAGGTTGGAGCAGCAGGACTAATAATGGCAATACTTGGTGGAGCAGTTATAACACCTATAATGGGTAAAATGATAGATACAGGAGTGCTATCATCTATAGTACCATCATTTACAGGAACACAAGCAGCAGTTCGTTCATCATTTTTAATACCAGCAATATGTTTTTTAGTAGTATTAGTTTATTCTTTATGCTTTAGAACTAAGAAAGAAGCTTAAATATAGTAAATAGTAAAGATGGGTCATATTTTATAATTTTATTGTAAAATATGGCCCATTTATATTTTTAAGGCAAGTTTTTTTTAGTTAATCTAATTTACTTATATTTATGTATTGCGTTGTAATCAATAGAGAAAAAGTAAAAATAGACAAAGACTATAAATGATTGTTAAATTATAGATTTTTTCTATTTTACATTAGAAACGTTTTCAATTACAATAAAAAGGTCAAAATATTGGGAAAAGGGAGAAAAAAGCATGAAAAAAGTTTTTGTTATGATTACTTCAATAATACTTATTATAGGATTAGTAGGGTGTAGTACAGGAAATGAATCAAAAAATGATAAAGATGCATCATCTAAAGGAAAACTTAAAGTTGGTTATGTAACAATGGATGTAACTAGCCCATATTTTATCGAAATGATAAATGGTATGAAAGAACAAGCTAAAAATTCAAACATAGAATTAAGTGTGCATGATGGAAAATATGAAGCACAACCTCAAATTGATGCAATGGAAACTCTTATAACTCAAAAGGTAGATGTAATAGTATTAAGTGCAAATGACCCAGAAGCTTTACAACCTTTAGTTGATAAAGCTAAGGATGCTGGAATAAAAGTTGTTGCAGCAAACGTAGAAATGAAAAATGTAGATGCATTTGTAAGTCTAAACGAATATGAATATGGATATACTGGCGGACAAATAGCAGGTAAATATATAAAAGATAATATGAATGGAGAGGCTGAAGTTGCAGTACTTACATTTAGCCAAATACCAGCAGTACTTGATAGAGCTAAAGGATTAAAAGAAGGAATACAAAAATTTGCTCCAAATGTTAAGTTTGTAGCTGAAACTGATGCAAATAACAGAGAAACAGGAATGAAAGCAGCAGAAAACATAATACAAGCAAATCCAAACGTAAATGTATTTGTTGGAATAAGTGATGATGCAGTACTAGGGGCTTATGAAGCTATGGTTGCTGCTAACAAAAAAGGTGAAAATATATGTTTAGTTGGATTAGATGCAGTAGATGAAGCTGTACAAAAAATAGATCAAAATACAATATATAGAGGAAGTGTAGATATAGCTCCTTTTGAAAGTGGAAAAAATATAATAGCTACAGCTAAAACAGTGGTTGAAGAAGGACCGATAAAAGAAATGATAAAGTTTCCTATGACACCAGTTACAAAAGAAAATGTAGCAGATTATAAGTAGAATACATAATAGCTATCTTAAAATACTGCTAATTATTTTAAGATAGCTTATTTTTATATCAAAATATTGAGAGGTAGAATACTTTGAACAATTCAATACTTAAATTAGAAAATATAGTAAAAGAATATCCAGGTGTTAAAGCATTAGATAAAATCAACCTTGAATTTGAAAAAGGAAAAATTCATTCAATAGTAGGAGAAAATGGAGCTGGGAAATCAACTTTTATAAAAATTATTACTGGAGCAGAGAAACAAAACTCAGGGAAATTAATTTATAAAAATAAAGAGATACTAAAAAATTCTCCTAATAGCAGTATGAATATGGGAATAAACTGTGTTTATCAAGAGCTTAATCTTATCCCTTATTTAACAGTAGCAGAAAACATATTTTATGGATATGAACAAACTAAAGGCTTATTCTTAGATAAAAAATCTATGAATAAAAAAAGTGAGGAAATATTAAAAAGCTTAGGTGTAAATATAGATGTTAAAAAGTTGGTAAAAGATATTGGAATAGGAAATCAACAAATAGTTGAAATAGCCAAATCTATCATTAAAAATTTAGATGTACTTATACTAGATGAGCCTACAGCATCTCTTACAAAAAATGAGATAGATAAATTATTTGAAATATTATATAAACTAAAAGCTGATGGAGTATCCATAATATATATATCACACAGATTAGATGAAGTTTTAAAAATATCAGATGATATAAGTGTTTTTATGGATGGAAAGCTAATAACAACAAAGGAAAATTGTGAACTTGATAAAGAAAAAATTATAAAGTATATGGTAGGCAGGGATTTAGATATATCAAAGAAAACTAAAGATTACTCAACTGATGAAATAGTACTAACTTTAGATAAATTAACTAGTAAGTATATAAAAAATGTATCTTTTGATTTAAAAAAAGGAGAAATCATAGGTATAGCAGGATTAGTCTCATCAGGAAGAACAGAACTTGCAAATGCCATATTTGGAGTAGATAAAGTTTTAAGTGGAAGTTTAAGTATAAAAGGAAAAACTGTAAAAATAAATAATCCATCTGATGCAATAAAAAACGGACTAGCTTTTATAACAGAAGATAGAAAAGATTCAGGGTTAATACTTGAAATGGGAATTAAGGAAAATGCCAGCTTAGCATCATTAAATAAGTTTACAAAAGGTATATTTATAGATAAAAATAAACAAACAAATGATGTATCTAAAATATTAAAAGATTTAAAGTTAAAATACTCATCTATAAAAGAACATGTAAACAATTTAAGTGGTGGAAATCAACAAAAGGTAGTTATTGCAAAGTGGTTAATTACAAATAGTGACATTATAATATTTGACGAGCCAACAAGAGGAATAGATGTAGGGGCTAAGGAAGAAGTTTACAAGATAATTGAAGAGTTAGCAGAGAATGGCAAATCAATTATAATGATTTCTTCAGAAATGGAAGAAATATTTAGAATGAGTAACAGAATTTTAGTAATGAGTAATGGACATGTTGTTTCAGAATATAAAAATGGAGAAGTAAGTTCAGAACAGATTTTTATAGACTCAGCTAGTTTGTTAAGGGAGAGAGATTATGAAAAGTAAAAGATTAAACATAAATATTTTTGATTATGGAACAGTGTTCTTTTTAGTTTTTTTAGTATTATTATTTTCTATGACAACGGAGTACTTTTTTACCTTTGGAAATATAACAAACATACTAAGACAGATTTCAATAGTTGGAATATCAACAGTTGCTATGACTATGGTAATAATAACTGGAGGTATAGATTTATCAGTAGGATCAATGCTTGCATTAAGTTCAATACTACTAGCAAAAATGCTAACATCAGGAGTTAGTATGTACATAGCAATACCTATAACTTTGGTTGTAGGTATACTAATGGGGCTTATAAATGGGTTTTTAATAAATAAAATAAGAATATCACCTCTTATATCAACACTAGGAACTATGACTATATATAGAGGTATAACTTATATAATTACTGGAGGATTACCAGTGTATGGATTTCCTAAAGGGTTTTCATTTATAGGGCAAGGTTATATAGGAAAAATACCAGTACCTATATTTATATTAACTGGAGTTTATATAGTAGGATTTGTAATACTTTATTTAACTAAGTTTGGTACATATGTATATGGGATAGGTGGAAGTGAAAAAGCAAGTATATTATCAGGTATTAAAGTGAATTTAGTTAGATATAAGGTATACGCTATATCAGGATTTTTATCAGCACTTGCAGGAGTAATTAGTTTATCTAGGATAAATAGTGGAGTTCCAAACTCAGGAACAGGATTTGAATTAGATGTAGTAACAGCTGTTGTTTTAGGTGGAGTAAGCGTAAGTGGAGGTTCTGGTAAATTATCAGGAGTTATAATTGGATGTTTAATAATAGGAATATTATCAAATGGGATGATACTTTTAAATATAGGTGAGTATTATCAAATGGTTGTAAAAGGACTTGTACTTTTAGTAGCAGTAGGAATAGATAACTTTAGTAAGGAGAGATAAAAATGGATATATTACAAAGAATATGTGACTGTGTAGTTAATATGGATAAGGAAAATATAAAAGGTTTAGTTTTAGAAGCCCTACAAAATAAAAATATAAGTATAGAAGATATATATGATAAAGGGCTAAATAAAGGAATGGTAAAATCATTAGATATGTTTAACAATAAGGAATATTATCTTTCTGAAATTATAGTTTGTTCAGATACATTAAATGAAGGTATAGATGTTTTAAGAAGTCATGGGAAAATTAAGAAAGAAAATAAAGGAACTGTAGTGTTATCAGTTGTTGAAGGGGATACCCATGAAATTGGTAAAAACATAGTTAAAATAATGATAGAATCCTCAGGTTATAAAGTTATAGATTTAGGTGTAAATAAAAGCAGTAAAACTATAATAGATGAAGCAATTAATAATAATGCAGATATAATTGCTTTATCGTCTATGATGACGACTACTATGGAGAATATGAAAACAGTTATAAATGATTTAAATAGTAGAAAATTAAATAAAAGACCTAAGGTTATAATAGGTGGAGGGCCTGTAAGCAATAATTATGCAATACAAATAGGTGCTGATGGTTATAGTGAAAATGCACCAAAAGCAGTGAGATTAGTACAAAAACTTATGGGGGAGGTAATGTAGATGACTTTATTAGAATATATAAATAGTGAAGAGAGAGGTTTTTTCTTACCAGATATGGCAACTAATGGGCTTTTCTTAATAAATAAGAAAGCTTATGAAGTATATGAAAGTCCATTGAATCAATTGGAACTAGCAAAAACTATGAATCAATATTTTGAATCGGACTTTATATACTCATTCTGTGATGGAATTATATTTTGTGAAACATTAGGACTAGATATATTAAAACCAGATTATGATTTTCCAAGTGTTCTTACTCACTCAATAACAGACATAGGCATATTAGAAAAATATGAAGTACCTAACCCATATGAAACTAAAAGAATGCCTAAGAATATAGAAAGTTTATCTTTGATAGCTAAAAATATAGATAAACCATTATATGTATCAATACAAGGACCATTTACTTTAGCAGTGCAATTAGCTGGTGCGACTCATCTTTTAAGAAGCATAATAACTAATGAAGAATTTGTATTAAAACTTTTAGAATTTACAACGGAAACTGTAAAAAGATATGCAGTAGCAGCAAACAAAGCTGGAGCTAAATTAATATCTATATCAGAACCAGCAGCAGTAACTTTAAATAAAGAAAGATTTGATAAATATGTTGTACCAAATGTAAATGAAATATATGAAAAACTAGATTGCTGGAAGAGTATGCATATATGTGGAGATACAAGTGAGTTACTTGAAAATATGTTAAGTTGCAATTTAGATGCAATAAGCTTAGACCAAATAATGGACTATAAAGAAGTTATGCCAAAAATTCCAGAAAACATTGTATTAATAGGTAATTTAGATCCAATTGAATTATTAGGAAGATCAACTCCAGAAAAAATAAAAGAAGAAATTTTAAAACTAACTAAGGCAATGAGAAAGTATAATAACTTTTTATGTGCCTTTGGATGTAACTGTTTAAATGATACTCCTGTATGTAACTTGCAAGCAGCAATAAAAACAGGAAGAATGAGTTATGAAGATTTAGATAGGATAGATATATAATGAATATAGATAATGTTTATATAGATAAAGATATAGTTTTAAAGTTTTTAGGATATGGAAAAAGAAAAGCTCCAGATAGTATAAAGAAAATAATAGATGAAGAAATATTAAATATAAATGATATTTTAGATATAAAAGTATTTATTAAAGAAATAGATATAAAAGAGAATAACTTTACAGGAAACTATATTATAAAATGTTTTAAAGAATGTGAAAAAGCTTATTCAATTTTATATACTATAGGAAATGAAATAGATAAAAATATAAATTATCATATGAGTAATAATGATATGATGAGAGGTCTTGTACTTGATAAAATAGGTATAGTAGCATTAGATTACATAAATGAAAATATAAAAAAATATTTAGAAGATAATAACCCTCATTTAAATATTTCACATGAAATATATCCAGGAGATAAAGAATTTAGTATAGAAAATCAAAGAAATATATATAGCTATTTTAAAAATGAATATATAACTATAAATGAATATAATCAAATGAATCCTATAAAAAGTGTTGCTATGGTTATATGTATGGGAAGTTGCAAAAACTTAAAATCAAGATGTGAAAATTGTGCTAATAAGTGTTTTTAAAGTTTGATACAATTATTTATTAACAAATATAAAAAATTTTAAAATAGATGAATATTCTTTTAAATAATGGTTAATATATAATCAGATGGTTAATTAAGTTTAACTATCAGCCAACACTGACTACGCAAAAGCAAGATAATATCTTACCTTTTGGTAGTATCTTTGGAAGTGATGGTGGCTAGATATTTGAAAAAATATCATATTAAATATAATGAATCTACTAGATTCCTCGCTCTACTAGAGTGCAATTAGCCTTAGTCTAACACCCAAAGGTTAGAGTCGTAGCTAACTTGCAAACTATATTTAATAAAAGTCAAAAGAGGATAAGGATGTAATTAATATTACTCCTTGAAAAAGCACTGAATTTGAAGGCTTAGGCTATCAAATCAGTGCTTTTTTTATTTTTATAAATGAAATAACCAATAATACTCAATTCTATTATAATTTACTCATAGGAAATTTAATACCTTGATAAGAATGGCAGAAAAATGATATCCTAAAAATTGGATATAATGATTTTGCATATTAATAAATAATATAGCCAATAAAATGTAATAAAAAATCACATGGGGAGAAAACATATGATTAAAATAGCAATTTGTGAAGATGAAAAAGAGCAACAAGATTTATTAAAAACTCATATTAATCAAATATTTAAGGATTTACCAATCAATTACAGTCTAGATATATTTAACTCAGGAGAAGAGTTACTTAAAAACTATCCCAAAGATATTGACATATTTTTAATAGATATACAATTAAATGAGATAAATGGAATGGATACTGCAAGAAAAATCAGAGAAACAGACAATAAAGCAGAAATAATATTTATAACATCATTAATAGAATATGCTCTAGAAGGATATGAAGTAAGAGCTTACAGATACTTAATAAAACCAGTAAAATATGACGACCTAAAAATACACATCTTAAACTGTATAAAAGAAATAGACATAAAAAATAGACACATTATCATAAAAGAACAAGGAAACAGAATAAAGCTAGACATAAGTGAAATAACTTACATAGAAGTACAAAAAGAAAATATAACCATACATACCTTAAACAAAACATACGAAACAAAAGGTACTATGAACAATATTGAAAAAGAAATAAATTGTAGCAGATTTTATAGATGCCACAAAAGCTTTTTAGTAAACCTAGAACATATAAAAAGCATCAAACAATACATAGCAGTACTTGAAAATAGTGAGGAAGTACCTATAAGTAGATATAGATTTAAAGATACAAAAGATAGATTTTTCGATTTAATAGAGGACAAGCTATGTTAGATTATTTTTATATTTTATGCATGATTAATATGGCTATATTTATAATCTTCTTTTTTGCCTTAATGAAAAAAAGAGGCTATACTTGCAAATGTAAATCAAAAACTAAACTTGTATTAACCTCAATACTAGTTATAGCTCTAATTATATGGAGAATGCCATTTGGAACTGTAGCACTATTTATTTTAATAAGAATAATTTTATCACTATTTTTAATCTGTAAAACAATTTATAAAATGGATACAAAAAAATCTATTACAAACTCTGTAATATATACCTTAGTATATATTTTGATAGAGTGTAGTATCTATTGGATTTTACAACTTTCATCTAGATATGTAGCTTTGAATCTACTTGAATTAAACTTAATAATAACTTTTATTATTATATTTATATGTACTTATTTCTTTGACAAAATACAGAAGTTTTACGATAACAAAAGATATTATATATATATAATTCTAACAATAACAGTTAATTTAGTAATAGTTTTATTTTTTAATATATCAGAAAAGAAGATAGGAGACTTATATTCATTACTAGTAAAAAACAATCTTGAATATATAAGTCTCGTAGATACAATAATGTTTTCATTTTATATGAAAAATATATTTCCATATCTTTTATTTATTATAAATGTAATATTAATATCTATATTCATTAACTCTATAAAATCAGAAAAAGAAAAAGTTAAAACACAGTTTTTAAATGAAAAATTAGATATGCAATATAAATACTACTTAATGGCAAAAGAGTCAAAAGAGAAAATGAAAAAAGTATATCATGATATGAATAACCATATGGAAAATATAAAAAGACTTAAAGGTAATAGTGAAGATGTAAATAAGTATATTAACAATATAGAAGACGAAGTGAAAAATGTTAAAAATATATATAATACAGGAAACTTATTACTAGATATAATACTATATGAAAAAAGTAAAGTTTGTATGGAAAGCAATATAGATTTTAAAGTAGGTATAGATTTTAGTAAATGTGAGTTTATAGAAATGATAGATATAACAAGTATTTTTTCTAATTTAATAGATAATGCAATAGAAGCTTGTAATAATATTAATGATAAAGATATAAGTAGATATATAACTATAAAAAGCACTTTCATAAAAGGTTATTATGTTATTAGATGTGAAAATAGTAAGATGAATAAAGTAATATTAAAAAATAATAAAATCTTTACGACTAAAAAGGATAAGTTTTTTCATGGTTTAGGACTTGAAAATATAAAATCATCAGTAAAAAAATATGATGGTGAGTTAAAGATTAAAAATAATGATTATAAATTTATAGCAAGTATTTATATACCAATTGAATGAATCTAACTGCTTAGTATTTATTATATTTGTATATAAAAAATTATCGATTGTTCATATTATATCAAGTCAAAATATTAAAAGGGAGCCTTACTTTAGGCTCTCTTTTAATTATAATGCCACAAGTTTATTTAAATTGGTTTGTGTATTTTTTATTTTTTTCTTCTTTTGATTGGCATCCATCTTTATATTCTGGGCAAGTACCTTGTAATCTTTTCTTTGTAGTGCAAGCCATTTTAACATCACTGTTACTATTAAACTTTGGTTGCTTGTTTTTCATTAAATTGACCTCCTAATAATAGTATTGATACATTTTTATTATTATCTACTTTAAGAAAAAATATTGTATTAAAAAGCATTTACTAAATTTAACTATATATTTTTTTCATATGCAATATGTAATATTTGATTTATTTTTTAGTTTACAAAACTTTGTTTTTAATATATCATATGAGTATAAATGAATATGTTAATATGAAAAAGGAGGATTTATGAAAATAGTACAAATACTAAAAGCATTAGGGGATGAGACTAGAATTAAAATAATTAATATTTTAAGAAATGGGCCACTATGCGTTTGTGAAATAGAAGCAATACTTGAAATTACACAATCTAATGCATCAAGACATTTAAATAAGCTAATGAATGCTAATTTAGTAACTTACTACAAAGAAGCTAAATATGTCTATTATAAGCTAAATGAAGATACTTTAAATGAGTATAGTTTTATAAAAGCTATTTTAGAAGATGGGTTAGAAAAAGAAGAAAAATTAAAACTTGATTATGATATTTTAGTTAATTATAAAGACGCTGGATTAACATGTGAAACAGTTACTCAGATAAGAGATGTTATAAACAAAATAAAATCAAATTAGGAGGAAGTAATGAGGATAGCTACAATATCAGATATACATAGTAATTTATATGCTCTTAATGAAGTTTTAGCAGATATTGAAAAAAGAAATGTAGATATGGTAGTTTGCACAGGGGATTTGGTGGGGTATGCTACAAGGCCAAATGAGGTTATAGAAACTTTAAGGAAAAATAAAGTGCTTACTATAATGGGCAACTATGATGAAGCTATAGGTAATTTTAAAATAATATGTGGATGTGATTATCCAGATCCTAAGGATGCAGAGAATGCTAGCCTTTCAATGAAGTTTACATCTGAGGAAACAACAGATGAAAATAAAGCGTATTTAAGAAATTTACCAAAAGAAGCAGTAATTTCTTTTAATAATAAAACAATTAGATTTGTTCATGGTAGTACGAGACTTATAAATGAATATTTAAAGGAAAATTCTAAAGAAGCCAATGAGGTTATGAATAATCTAGATGAGGATATATGAGTATGTGGTCATACTCATATACCATATGTTAAATACTATGGGAAAAAATTATTAGTTAATGCAGGAAGTGTTGGTAAATCAAAGACAGGAAGCCCTAATGCTAACTATGTAATTATAGATATAATAGATTCAATTGTAGAAGTTGAAATAATAGAAGTTTTTTATGATTTTGAAAAAGTAGCTAAAGAAATAGAGGGAAATAAAATACTACCAAATGACTTTGCAAGACTTATAAGAGAAGGTATTTCTAAATAGATTTATCCTACAAATAAATAATAATTATAAAAAGGTGGTGCTTGTAGTATGAAAGATATTACTAATGGAGATTTAAAAAATATAGTTAGAGATAGCTATAAAAAAATAGTGAAAAAAGAAGCTAGCTTTAGCTCTAGTGGAGAGGACATATCTAAAAGTATAGGATATTCTAGTGAAGATATGAATATTGTACCTAAGGATTCTAATTTAGGTTTAGGATGTGGAAATCCACATTTAATTGCAAATATAAGTGAAGGTGAAACAGTACTTGATTTGGGAAGTGGGGCTGGATTTGATTGCTTCTTGGCATCTAAAAAAGTAGGGGATAAAGGTTTAGTTATAGGAGTAGATATGACTCCTGAAATGTTAAGTGAAGCGAGAAATAATGCAATAAATAACGGTTATAAAAACATAGATTTTAGACTAGGTGAGATTGAAAATTTACCTGTGGCAAATGATATAGTTGATATCATAATATCAAACTGTGTTATAAATCTATCTCCTAATAAACAAAGAGTATATGATGAAGCCTATCGAGTACTTAAAACTGGTGGTAGATTATCTATATCAGATATAGTTCTTATGAAAGATTTAACTCAAGAGATGAAACAAGATGAAAAGCTATATTGTGGCTGAGTCACAGGAGCCTCTTCAGTTGAAGAGTTAGAAGTTTACTTAAGAAAATCAGGATTTAAAAATATTAAAATAGATGTAAAGCCTGTTTCTAAAGAATATGAAGAGAAGTGGGGACATAACTTAAATGTAGGTGAATATATTATGTCTGCTTCAGTTACAGCTAATAAATAAAAGTATCTCCTTAGGGAGATACTTTTATTGTATATATAATTTAGTTTTCTTCTAAAACTAATATACTTTCATTATAAAATTTACATTTGGTATGTAAGCACTCTTTATTTAAGTTATTGAAATGACACTTTAAGTCTGTAGTCTTATCTAGCTCAACATTTAAATACTTCTTAGTAAAGTCAATTGCCGTATCTATAGCTGTAAAAGAATCTCTTTTACAACATCTTGGGCCTCCATATTTACTAATATTTTCTAATGACTTTGACGTTATTAAGTTACAAAGTCCCCATTCTTCTTTATTCATAGGACCTGATTCTTGGATTAAACTAGTATATATTCCACAACCTACACCAGCGCCACATGCTCCATAAAACCCACAGAATCCCCCTAATACATTTTTAGCTCTTTTTTGACATTCATTTAATAAATTGTCTAGCTTTTCTCTGTTATCAGTTTTATTTAAAAATGCAGTACTTAATACAGCTGGCACTAAATAGTGGTGTTCTGGTCCATGCATCTTAATAGATGGATGTTTCATTAAATCTAATGCCATTTCTATTGGATTTGTACTATAAGTGTTTAAGCAGTAGTTTGTTATAGCTGTATATGCATCGCTACTATGGCACTCATCACATACATAGTGACCATTTTTACATATTATAGCTGACTCATAAGTCTTTTTACAAAAATAACATTCTCTTTCTTTACTTTCATTTTCGTAAAGCACTTCTTCATTACAAATTAGACAATTAAACTTATTCATTTTTTAATTCACCCCTTGATATATAATCCCAAATATAATTATACATTTTTATAATTTTTAATGATATATAGTTTCTACAAACTTATAAAGTTAATTTGTATAATAAGTTAAATATGCTAGTTGTCGGTAAAAAACTACCACTTGTCCATATTATATTGAATCCAAGTATAAAAAAATGTTACCTTCTCTACAAAGAAGGTAACATTTTTTTATAAAATGATTTAATACAAGAAAGGGAGATAGGGCTTTGATTACATTTAAACTAGCAATATCGTATATGAAAAAACAAAGAGGAAAAACAGTAGCACTATTATCAAGTATTGCACTTTCAGTTATGTTAATTTTCTCAATGATTGTAATTAGGGATTCAGGATATGATTCCCAAATACAAGAAGCAAAAGATTTACATGGAGATTATCAAGTATGGTTTGAGGGGATTGGTATAGATAAAGCTAAACAACTAGAAAATGATAATGAAGTAAAAAAATCAAGTAAAGTTAAATATTTTTGTGAAATAGTCAATAAAGATAGTGGTGTTAAACTTGATTTAAATTCATTTGATAAAGGCTTTATAAAATCTCTTAACTACAAGATGGTAGGAAGAAAACCAGCAAAAGATGGAGAAATTGTCATAGAAAAAGAAGCAGTAAAACAGATGGGTATAGATGATCCATTAAATAAGAATATTGATTTAATGTTAATGAATAAGTATGTTGATGAAAAGGGAATTAACAAAATAGATAGTGCTAATAAAACATTTAAGATTGTTGGACTAGTTGAAAAGCCAGATAGATATTATAGTTCAGTATCTAATTCTATAAGTGGAGTTAAGGCTCAAGCATTTGTATATGAAGAAGCCAAGTTTCCGATGAAAACTAAAGATACATACAAAGGAACAATACTTCTAAAGTCAGAAAATAATACATCTAAATTTTTAAGCAAAATGGGAAAAAAATTAAATCTTAGTGTTGACTATTTACGTGAAAATGCTGAAGTTAGTTCAGCCAACCTTTTTAAAGACATATCTAAGAATAATATAGAAAACATTAAGAAGACTATTCTTTTAATTATTGTATCTAGTCTTGTAATATATAATATTTTTAATATTATTCTTAAAGATATGATAATACAAATAGGCCTTATGAGAGCTATAGGTATGTCAAGAAAGAAAATAAAGAGTATGTTTATACAGTTGAGTCTTATTTACATGGTTTTAGGAACAGCAATAGGTATATTATTTGGGATAATTTTATCATATATTGGAGTGAAAATGGTATATGGATATAGCTCTATGTTAACGATAGGAGCTCCAAGCATAATTTATTCTTTTTTAGTTTCAGTATTATCAGTATCCACAAGTAGTTTTATAGTAGTTAGAAAAGCTGTTAAGATGTCTATAATTGATTCAATAAAAGAAAGTGAGAAGTATAAAAAAAAATCAAAACATAAAAGTACAAAAACAAACAGAACACATAAAAATATAATTAGAAGTATTGCAATTAAAAATGTATGGAGAAATAAACCTAGAACTATTATAACAATGCTTGCAATTACCATGGTTGGAACAATGTTTATTTTTAGCTTTGCGTTAAAAGATACATTAAAGACAAATATAGAATTAGGAATAACAGGTGGTATTTGGGGAATGTCCTATGGAAGTGTAGATAAAACAGTAAGTGGTAGTTATAATGGGGCAGAAAGTTTATTTTATAAAGTTGATAAAAATATGATAGAAAATATAAAAAATATACAAGGAGTAAAAAGTGTAGAACCAAATTTTTTCAATCCTGAGGGGTATATTATACTTTCTAATGATAAAATATCTAAAGCTTATCAAGATGAATTAAACAGAAAAAATAGACTATATAAGGCGGAACATAATAATGAATATCCACTTCTTATAAGAGGATATAGCGACGAGATGTTAAAGAGTAGAGAGTCATTTATTCAAGAAGGAGAAAATTTGGTAAATACTAAAGAAGGAAAGTACAAAAAAGTTATACTGGTAAATAATATCAACTCACAAGTTACCCATTCATTTGAGGCAAAGGTAATTGATGGTGCAACGGTTGGAGATATTATAGATATAAAATTACCTGTATACAAAGATGGTACCAAAAGATATGAAACATTGAAGGTTGAAGTTAGTGCTATTATGAAAGAAGCTTATGCAGCAGCTCAAGATGGGAATGTTGGGGCTGAGGGAGCACAGGTAATATTTAGAGAAGATGACTATAGAGAATTAACAAATCAAAAGGATTATAACAAGATTTATGTAATGACTCAAAAAGGTGAGGTATACCCAGTTGAAAAAAATTTAGAGAAATTAACAAAGCACTATGCATTTTCATCAATCGGTGGTAAAGGTGAAGACATGAAATTTATTGGAGCGCAACAAAGTTCAGAGGACAGACTTACAGCAATATATCAGTGTTTAATTTTGCTTATACTTGCTGTGAACAGCATTTTTATTATGAGAAGTAATATTATTGCAAGAAAAAAAGAGTTATCAACACTAAGAGCTCTTGGAATGAGTATTAAGGATATAAAAAAAACTTTGATAATAGAAAGTGAATTTTATGGAATAGTTGCCTCTACAATAGGAGCTGTAATTGCAACAGTCTATCAGTATATAGGAATTTCAAATGCTAATAAAATTCTCATAGAAGGAAGTTTTGAAAGAACTATGGAATTTAATATTCCTTGGAACCAAATACTTATACTATTTGGAATTTTTATAATCATAGGATTTGTTTCAGTATATGTATCTAAAGATAAGCTATATAAGGTATCAATAACAGAGGGAATTTCAGAAAATGATTAAGTTTTATGTATAATTAACTTTAAGGAGAAAAAGTATGAAAAGACTAAAGGTATCAAATTTAAAAAAGATATATGGAAAAGGGGAAAGTAAGGTACATGCAATAGATGAAATAAATATAGAAATTGAGCCAAATAAATTTACGGCTATAATAGGTCCAAGTGGTTCGGGAAAAAGTACTTTGCTTCATTGTATGGCAGGTCTTGATAAGCCAAGTTCGGGGAATGTTTATCTTGATGACATAGACATTTACACTATGGTAGATGATAAATTATCAAAGTTAAGAAGAGAAGAGTTTGGGTTTATATTTCAAAGCTATAATTTAATTCCTGTTATAAATGTGTATGATAATATAGTTCTTCCAGTAGCTATAGATAAAAAGAAAGAGGATAGAGATTATATAGATGATTTAATTAATAAGCTTGGCATTTCAAATCAAGTTAATAAGTTTCCAAATGAACTTTCAGGAGGGCAGCAGCAAAGGGTTGCTATAGCTCGTGCACTTTCTAATAAACCCTCTGTAATATTTGCAGATGAGCCTACGGGTAATCTTGATTCTAAGACTACAGATGAGGTAATGGATATTTTAAAGATGTGTGTTAAGGAGTTTAACCAAACTTTAGTTATGATAACTCATAATGATGATATAGCGAATATGGCAGATAGGGTTATAACTATCAAAGATGGTAAGGTTTTAAGTTAATAGAATATTCTTTTAATGAAATCCTAAAGTGTAGACTTTCAGGTTTTGCCAGATTGCTATAAACATAAAACTCGTGTCTTAAAAATAGTGTGCTTATATAGGGTGAAGAGTTATTCGTCTTCAGCATTGAAATTCACGAAAATCATATTGATATAATAGTAAATATGATTTTTTATTTAACTAATTAATCAAAATTACTTTTAATATAGAACAAATATTGTAAATCTTATTCTTATAATATGAGATGTAATTTAGAGTAATCACAATCCAAGTTAGAAATAAAAAGTTTTTAAAGTTTTAAATTATAAATTTATAAAAAAAGAAAACCTGTAATTTAATATAGGTTTTCTTTTTTATAATTCTAACTATTTATTTGAAAGTGGATTAATTCTACCATGTGTTTGACTCTCAAAGCTATAACCGATATCTAATATTTTTTTATCTTCTCCATTTTTTGTAATAAAAGTTACACCTTGAGGTTCATTTTTAGCATTTTTACCAAAAGGGATAGTTAGTTCCGGGTAACCTGCTATTGAAGATAATCCTATTCCTGAATTATTTAAACATACTATTGCATCTAAATTATATTTTTTAAAAGCTTCATCTAATTTCTTAGTATCATTTTTTATAGCATTATCTACAACATTTTGATCGATATCTTTAATTGATGCTGAAGCTTCTAAATGATCTTGTCCGTATTTTGCTCTTCTTTTTAAATCTTTTTTATTATATTCTATTAATTCATTAAGTTTTTTTATAGGAAGATTGTATTTGGCAGCAAACTCTTCAAAATCTTTTTTAAAAGATATATCTAGGATACCAAATAAATCTGTACCAGTTTCATCAATATTGATTTCTACTAAATTCACACCTATATCTTTTAATTTACTTTTCATTTTATCTAGCATTTCTTGGTCATCATATTCGTAAGATAAAAGACCTATAGTTTTACCTTTAATATAGTCAGGATTTTCATCAATATTTATTTTATTATTAGACATGCTATTATATCCAATAACTGCATCTTCTACTGTTTTTGATATTGGACCTGGAGTATCAAACTTTTTCACTAAAGGCATAATACCTTCACTAGATACTGAAGTTCTTGATGGTTTAAAACCAACTACAGAGTTAATGTATGATGGAGCTATAATAGAAGAAGATGTTTCTGTCCCAATTGAAATAGGTGCTAAATTTGCTGTTACAGAAACCGCGCTTCCACTACTAGATCCAGATGGAGATATTTTTAGTGGACCAAATGGATTTACAGTTTGTCCCTTACTACCACTATAACCAGAAGGCATTCTAGTAGACATGTAATTTGCAAACTCAGAGAGGTTGTTTTTTCCAAGTATAACAGCTCCATTTTCTCTTAGATTTTCAACAAGTTCTGCATCCTTACTTGGAATAAAATTAGTAAATGCTTCAGCTCCTGAGCTAGTGGGTATATTTGCGGTATTTATATTATCTTTTAATAACACAGGTATACCAAATACTCCAACTTTCTTATCTGATGATGCTTTATCTGCATTTCTAGCTTCTTCTATAGCATCTGGATTTACTGTAACTACAGAGTTTAATCCATGCTCTTTTTGATCTAAGTCTTTAATTCTATTTAGATATATAGCAGTTATATCTGAATAAGTGATTTTACCTGATTTTACATAACTTTGTATTTCATCAATACTTTTTTCTATAACATACCTTTCTTTTTCTTTAGATATTTTATCAATATCGATTCCTTTAAGTTGATTATCTATTAAGTTTATAACCTCTTGGTTGTTATAAGATATCCATTCTTCACCTGAAGGTGCAATTTGCTTTATATACATGAAACCACCAACTGTAGCTACTGCTAAAGCAATAACTGCAATTATTGCAATTTTTGATTTTTTCATTTTTTCCTCCTTTAATGATATAATTTATTTGATAAAAATATATTATCATTTTATTAAATTTCCAACCATCGATTTATATAACACTTATATAACATTATTGTAATATTATTAGTAGAATAAAAATAAAAAATCAGTTTTATAATAAAAAATTTATGTACATTAATGATATAAAATAGTTGGTATGATTATTATGAATAGTATCCACAATTAAAATCCATAAAAAGGTATCGATTCTTCAATCGATACCTTTTTTATATAATAGATAGAGTTATTAAAATAAATAATGAAAACTTAAATTATTAATCCTTATAAAATCCTTATAAATATCACGTATACTTCAATTAAACAAGTAGAAAGGGTGTTTATACTATGAAATATATAATACAAACTAAAAAATTAAATAAAAACTATAAAAAACAAGAAGTAAATAAAGAAATATCGTTACTAGTACCTACAAATTCAATATACGGATTATTAGGGCCTAACGGTGCTGGTAAATCAACACTATTAAAAATGTTAACAGGAATGATAAATCCTACATCAGGAGAAATAATATACAATGAAAAGCCATGGTCAAGAACTGACTTACTAGAAATAGGATCACTTATAGAGCAACCTCCAATTTATGAAAACTTAAGTGCAAGAGAAAATTTAAAGGTACGTACATTGCTATATAATTTACCAGAATCACGAATAGAAGAAGTATTAGAAATTGTTCAACTCACAGACACAGGGAATAAAAAAGCAGGTAAATTTTCTATGGGAATGAAACAAAGATTAGGAATAGCAATAGCTTTATTAAATAATCCAAAACTTTTAATATTAGATGAGCCAACAAATGGATTAGACCCAATTGGTATAGGAGAGCTAAGAGAATTAATAAAATCATTTTCGCAAAAAGGAATAAGTGTAATATTGTCTAGTCATATTTTATCTGAAGTAGAGCAAATAGCCGATTATATAGGGATAATAGCGAGTGGTCAACTTTGGTATCAGGAGAGAATTAAAGAGAATATAGATTTAGAAAATCTGTTTTTAGATGTAGTTAGAAAGGCAGGAAATAAAAATGTTTAATATGATAAAAGCTGAGAACTTAAAACAAAAACATAGTTTTCAAAAAGCACTAATATGGTTAGCTCCAACAATAACTTTATTAGTAGCATTTTTATTAATGGGAGGCCGTTATATACAACAAGGAGGATACAATTTGTGGTATATAATTATATTGCCAGGAGCCCTTACTATAATATCATCATTTGTTATAAATAATGATAGCAAAAGAAAATTTAATGGATTATTCAGTGTTGTAATTGATAAAGATAAAATTTGGTACAGTAAAATAATTCTTTGTACTATTTATTTAGGCATAGCATGTTTACTATTTTTTTTAGAAGTAACTGTTATGGGATATTTATTTAAATGCACAATTTCTATAAAGGAAAGTTTTTTAGCCTCAATACTTTTATTTATATTATTTTCTTGGCAAATACCATTATTCATGTTTATATCTATGAAAGTTAGTACTGGAGTTTCAGTAATAATTAGTATGATATGTAACTGTGGAATAGGAATAATTTGTGCACTTAAATCAACATGGTGGATTCCATTTGCAATCCCTTCAAGAATTATGTGTCATGTTATAGGAGTTTTACCTAATGGTCTAGCTGTAGAAAATGGCAGTTATCCTTTTGATATAAAAATTATTTTAATAGGATTAGCAATAACAGTATCATTATATATTGTAATTTCATATCTAAGTTCAATGTGGTTTGAGAAACAGGAGGTATAGATATGTTACACTTTTTAAATTATTTAAAGGCAGATTTTTATAAATTTTATCACTCTAATATAATTAAGCTACATTTAATGATTCCAATAATAACGGTAATATCTTTTTTAGCATATTATACAATTTCGCCATGGAGTGAATTACAAAAAGTTATGGCATATGTTCAAATTATTTCGATATCGTTTCCTTTAATAATATCTATTATAGTAAATATGGTATATGAACAAGAAGAAGAAGCTGAATTTCAATATTTTTTAGGAATAGCAGATAAAAAGTATTTTGCTCACTTTAGCAAGTTAATATTAATGTTGATATTAGGTTTAATATCAACATTAATAGCAATTTTAGGATTTGGAATTACATTTCATTTAATGGGAAATAGCTTAATAGAAATAGGTGTTTATATTAAAGAATCACTGATAGTTTTTGGAAGCAGTATCCTTTTATATATGTTACAATATTTAGTAGTATTTTATTTTGGTAGAGGAGCATCAATTGGAATTGGAATAATAGGAAGTACTATATCAGCATTGATGATAACGGGTATAGGAGAATGGATATGGACCTTATTACCTTGGGGATACTCAATAAGATTAAGTTCTTATTTCTTATTATATAACTTGGATATTCTAAATAAAAAAGAGCCGATAACACAGGCAATAATTATGATGATAATTTTTATAACTATATTTTTAGCTTTACAATTAACACTTAGTAATCGTTGGGAAGGAAAGAGAGAAAATTATTAATTAAGGAGTACTTATGGAGTGTGCAGAAATTTTAGTAATTGATGATGAAATAGAAATTTGTAATTTAATAAAAAATGCATTGAAAAAACAAGGTCATATAGTAACGGTAAGAAACAATGCAATTGATATTAATGAGGAAGATCTTATCAAATTTGATTTAATATTATTGGATGTAATGATGCCAGGAATAGATGGATTTACTTTATGTAAGAATATTCGAGATGAAGTAGATTGTCCTATAATTTTTATAACAGCTAAAACAATGGAAGAAGATATTTTGGAAGGTTTTTCAACAGGTGGAGATGATTATATAAAAAAGCCTTTTAGCATTATAGAACTAAGAGCAAGAGTAGAAGCTCATTTAAGAAGAGAACATAGAGAAAAACACCAGATTTTATCAACTAATGGATTGAAGTTTAATTTAAAGCCTAAGGAAATATACTTTAATGATTATAAAATAGCACTTACAAAGGGTGAATATGCTATTTGTGAATATCTAGCAAAACATAGAGGACAGGTTTTTTCATTAGAGCAAATTTTTATAGAAGTATATGGATATGAAAAAGATAGTGATAATAGTTGTATAAGAGAACATATAAAAAATATACGTGCAAAAATCACAAAATGTATAGAAAGTCCAATTGAAACAGTTTGGGGAATAGGTTATAAATGGAAATAAAAAGAGAAAAAAATTTATATACTATTTTTCTAAGATATTTAATTATTTTTTGTGTTCTAACTATATTATTATTATTTTCATTAATAGCTATATTTAAGATTTTAGATAATAGTAATATCTTAAAACCTGCTAATTATGTCCAAAATCAAGTAGAAAAATTAAAAAAAGAAGTTGATGAAGGATTAGAGTTAGATGAAAGTAAAATACCTTATCCTAGTAAATATGCTTTTTTAAATAATAAAAATGAGATTATTAAAACTAATTTTGATAAAGAAGAATTAAAAGAATTAAATAAGTATTTAGAAGGAGAAAATTTTAAAAGTAAATATTTTTACAGTCAAATATCTTTGAAATATGGAATATGTGTTATTAGATATGATATTAAAGCTCACTTTACCTCAAAATATTGGAATGATTTAATACCTTATCCTGAGATATTATTCATATATGCATTTTTTATATGTTTTATATTTATAGCTCTTGTTATAGCGATAAATTTTGGGAAAAAATTAAAAAAAGAACTAAATCCATTAAAAGCAGCAACTGAGAAAATAATAAATCAAGATTTAGATTTTGAAATAAAATCAAGTGAAATAAAAGAATTTAATGAAGTATTAATTTCTATATCAAATATGAAAATAGCTTTAAAAGAATCATTAAATGCAAAGTGGAAGATAGAACAAGAAAAGAAAAATCAAATATGTTTATTAGCTCACGATATAAAAACACCAATAACAATTATAAAGGGAAATGCAGAACTTTTAAATGAAGGTGAATTATGTGAAGAAGATAGAGAATTTACTAGATATATTATTAATAATGCTGATAAAATTGAAAAATATGTATCGATATTAATGGATATATCTAAATCAGAGAGTAATGAATATGAATTAAATGAAAATATTAGAATAGAAGAGTTGTTAGAAGAGCTAAAAAGTGAACTTTATGTGCTATGTTCATTAAAGAATATAAGAATTTCTACTGAAATTAACTATAAAACAAAATATTTTATATCAAATAAAGAGCTTTTAATGAGAGCTATTGTAAATATAATGTCAAATGCAGTTGATTATTCACCTATAAAAAGTGAAATAGGATTTATAGTAAATGAAGTGGATGGTATGTTAGTATTCACTATAAGAGATTGCGGTAAAGGGTTTACAGAGAGTGGATTAAAAAATGCAAAAAATCAATTCTATATGGAATCAAGTGAAAGAAAAGTAGGAAATCACTATGGTATGGGATTATATATTGCAGAATATGTAGCTAAAAAGCATGAAGGTTTTGTAGAACTAAGAAATAGAGAAGATAAAGATGGAGCAGAGGTATCATTAGTGATTAACATAAAACAATAAATATATCTAATAAAATATAAGGAATTTCTGGAGTTATACTAGCGATATTAGGATTTAATATCACCTGTAAAAAAAGTAGATAAATTAAAAACGATTTTGCTTTAAAATTTGAGTAATAACAAAAAGTCATAGGATATGAATATTATAAAAAGAATTGAAAATTAAGAATATTAAACCATTATAAAAAGCCAGTAAAATTAATTTTACTGGCTTTTTATAATGGTTTAAATACTAAAAATGTATTATTTTAGATAATATCTTTCTTTATTTTGAGTACTATTTTTATACTCAATAGCCTCAGCAGGGCAACCACAAATACATGCCATACAATGAGTACAGTTATTTCCCCAAACTGGTTTTTGATTTTTTAAACTAATATTATTTAAAGGACATAGTGCTTCACATTTTCCACAGCTAATACATTTATCAGTATAATGAAATCCCTTGGCATGAACAAATAATTTATAAAAAACTAAATTTGTTATACCACTTTTAATTGTACCACCTAAGCCGCTAGGGGTAATAGTTTCAAATTCATTTTCATTATTTATATCAGAAATAATTTTATATATTTGTTTATCTGCTTCTTTAATAATTTGTTTTGACGTTTCTTTATCTGGCACAGAAAATAAAGCTACATAATTCTCTGGCATCTTAATTTCTACCATACCTTTTAATTGGCAATTTTTATATTTGCATAGTTTTTTAATATAGTTTATGGATTTTGCTGTATCTCCTCCACAAGTCATTATAAAATAAACTTTGTTACTTCCTAAAAATTTTGTTTTTTTAATAAAGTCCGTAACTACTAGTGGCAATCTCCATGCATAAGTAGGACATACGAATATGAATGGCTTATCTGTAGATATTAATTCATCTGTTTTTTCTTCTTTTATAAGTTGATTTAATGATATTAGTTCATCATTTAATTCTTGAGCAATTTTGCGAGCTACATATCGGCTATTACCAGTACCACTAAAATATAAAATCATAATTATATCTCCCTAAATATTTTCATTTTAATCTTTAATTCTTTTTGATCTAATAAAATAATTTATTGATATATTGTATTTCAATAAATATAAAATTCTCTAGTTAAAAAAATTATAGCATATTAATACTTTTAAAATTTATTGGTAAAGAATTTGATTACCATTAAATTTTAAATAAAACAAAATCCACTTTTACATTTGATGAATCACTACTAAAAATGAAAAAGTGGATTATTAGGTATATAAACTAAAATAGAATCTTCTATATTCTTTGATAGAGAATATAAGCTTTGAAAAAAGTTCTTATACTCCATTATATTTAATTATATTGGAAGCTGGAATAGCCGAAATAAATACACTCATGCTATTATATATATTTTTACTGTCTAATAATTCAACAAAAGTATAATCTACATATGCATTTACACAAAACTCTTCACATAAATCAACTTCTATATCAGAAGCATTAGTAAACACATATCCCTTAATAGTTAGTGTCTTTGTAGGGTCTTTAGGATCTATAACTACTACATCTCTTAATATATTCGGTACATTTTTAAATTTAGGATATACAATAATATAAGTAGTAAAAGGGTAGCTTAATTTGATATAATGCACAGGACTTGAAGGTAAATCTAGTGTATATATTATTCTTTGATTTATAGTACCTGAAACTATTAACTCTCGACCGCTAAGACAAGATCCTTCTGCATTACTTTGTATTTGTAAAACACTAAGGCAAGGAGATTCACTTACTATATTATTTTCATAAACAGGATTACCAGAAGCATCTAAAACAGCTACCTTATAAGTCTTTAATCCGAACGGAGTTTCAATCAATCTTGATTTGCATATTGAAACATTAGAAGATACGAGAGAGATATCCTTTATACCGTTTTTATTATCTGATAGAGATAAAATTTCTGTATTTAAAACATGTCCCCAATTTAAAATACTTGGATTAAAAGAATCTAAATCTACTTTATTAATGCTTGATGAAGTTGAGACTGAACAAATAGAGCATTTATTATAGTTATTACTTAACAATGTTAACACATCTCCTGTCTTCTTATGATATACATTTTATGATAAGAAAAAATGTTATATTATATTTTATTTAAAATATTAAAATATGTACTAAAAATTACAAAAAATATAAACTATTTAAAAGTAATTGTAAAAATTCAATAGAAAAAATAAATAAAACATTAATAAAAGAGAGTAGTAACCAAGAGCTAGATAATAAAATACACTATATATAGAATCTAATTTATAAATTTGAAAGGAGGATATCATGCCATTTAGAAATAGATATACAGCTACAACTCGTGGATGTATTACTATAACAGGTAATACACTAGGCTTGAGTAAAAGTACAACAGGAGCTTTAACCCCAGGAATATCAGATGCAATTGGTGGATTTATAACAACTAATGTGTCAATACCAACTCCAACTGGATGGACATCTATAGTTAACTTAGGGAATTATGAAAATATTACTCTGGATTGGACACAAAATTCATCATCTGCTAAGTTGAATATATTAGATAATAGTACTATCTTATATGCAGAGCTTATATGGGGTGGTAATTATAACTTAGGCAATCAGACAATAGAAAATATATCTAACTATATAAATAATTCTATTAAATTTACAGTACCTGAAGGTAGAACTTACAATATAGCTCCGGATTCGTTAACAGCATATACAGTAAGCCCTTTTTACTCTAGATCAGCAAATGTAACATCTCTAATATCATCAAGTGGAACATACACAGTGGGTGCTGTACCAGCAGCTCTTTCTACTACTGATATCTCAGGAGCTTGTGCTGGGTGGTCGCTTATTGTAGTTTATAGTAATATATCACTACCAATAAGGAATATGACAGTATTCTCAGGGGGAGAATCAGTAAGTAGTGAGACTGTAGATACCACTATATCTGGATTTGCAACACCTGTAAATGGTACTGTAAATGCTAGAGTGTTAGTAAGTTCTATAGAAGGTGATGCAAATCGTATTGGTGACTATATGCAGTTTGGCCCTAATTCATCAAATTTAAAAAAATTATATGGTCCTAATAACTGGGCTAGCCCTCCAAATTCAAATGACAACTTTTTCAATTCACAAATCAATATTGGAGATCCTAACAGTGTAAATGTAGGTAAAATAGATACAACTGGAACCTTTGGAAATAGAAATGCAAACACATCACAAGCTGTACCAGCTAATATTTCAGGAGGAAGACAAGGATGGTCAATAACTAATGTTGACGGAAGTGCGGCTATGTCGAATAATCAAACAAGTGCACTTGTAAGACTTGCAACAGCAGGAGATGTATATGTTGCAAATGCATTTGCAGTACAAATAGATAGAGCATATACAACAATAAACATGCAAAAAAATACTACTGATACCCTTATTGTTGCAGGGCAGACAATACACTATACATTAACTGTATCTAACACAGGAACACTTGCTACAAATGACTTTTTAGTTTATGACCCAGCATTAACAGGTGAAACAATAGATGTAAGTAGTATAACTATCTCTGGAGTAACAGGAAGTATAACAAATAACTCAACATCGACAGGTATATCTATTCAGATTGGTCCATTAATTCAAAATCAAACAGTTACTATATCCTATAATGTTATAACTAGCTCTCAAACTGTATTTCCAATTCAAAATACTGCTTATGGGCAGTATACTTACACTCCAGCAGCAGGAGTAAGTCCAATAACTGATACAAAAAGAAGTAATATAGCTATTACAAATGGTGTAAGAGTAAACCAAAGTAAATCAGTATCAAATAACCAAGCAGTAAATGGGGATATTATAACATATACAGTTAGTATAGATAATACGGCAAGTAGTGTAGATATTACAAATGTATCTTTAGTGGATACACTACAATCAGGAACAACCTATGTCCCAAACTCAACAGTAATAGGATTAAATTCACCAATAAATTCAAATCCAAATTTCGGTATAAATATTGGAACTATACCAGCATATAGTAATCAAACTGTAAGATTTAATGTATTAGTAAGTTCTCCACCGACCAGTTCGCCAATTACTAATACAGCAAATATAACTTTTACAGGAGCCCAAACTACAATAACTCAATCTACTAATACAACAAGTGTGAGTATTATAAATCCTAGTATGTCTGTTTTAAAATCAGTAGATAAATCATTAGCTCAAGTAGGAGACACTTTGAAATATACAACAGTTATAGCAAATACAGGTGATACTATTATAAATAATATAATATTTAATGATCTGCCACCAGCAAATACAATGTACGATGGCAGTGGAGTAACTATAGATGGGGTACTATATTCTTCAATAAGTCCAACTTCAGCTATAGACTTTTCAACTATATCAATTAAATCAGGAACATTTCCATTATATCCTGGCAAGAGTATAGTAGTATCTTATACAGTTGTCATAACATCTACACCAGCTAGTAGCCAAATAAATAATATAGCATCTATTACCTCACAATATAAGGTTGGATCACAGCAACGAACAATTACAATTATTAGTAATACAGTTACAACTAATTTATTTAAATTAAATATAATCAAAACAATAAATAGAAATGCCCTAGAGCCAGGTGATTTATTAACTTACACAATTACTATAACTAGCACTAAGCCAGGAACTTATGCAAATGATATAATTTTTATAGATAATTTACCTCCCAATGTAACAATTATTCCAGGAAACACTGTTGTAAATGGAGCAACTGTGGTTGCCAATAATTCAACAACAACACAATTAAATCTAAACTTTGGAAGTACATTTCCAAATAATCCTATAACCATAACATCAACAGTGAAAGTAGGTTTAAATGCTACTACACCATTACAAAACACAGCAAGTGTAAAAGTTGGTATAGTATCAACAAATAGTAATATGGTTTCAACTGAAGTGGCTAATCCTCGTGTTACAAAATCAAGTTCAAAGTCTTACGTAACAGTAGGGCAAACTTATACCTATACAGTAACCATTGATAATACAGGAAACAATGTAGCACTTACAGATGTATATGTGTATGATCAACTTCAAACAGGTACATCTTATGTTAACAACTTAACTAGAATAGGAAACAGTCCACCTATAAACTCAGATCCGAGTTATTTAAAAGGTATAAATATTAGTACAGTAGATTCAAATACATTATTAACAGTTTCATTTGATGTAATTGTAGATAGTTTACCATCACAAAATCCAATATTAAATACAGCTACTATTAACTATAATTTGGACTCTATAGAAAAAAGTAAAACAAGTAATCAGACTAAAGTAAATGCTAGATTAGCTAATCTTACAATAAATAAAGATGTAGATAAGCAATATGCGGATATAGGAGATATTATAACTTACACTATATCAACTACAAATACAGGTAATGTTTCTTCTGATTCTGTAACAATAACAGACTCTATACCATTAGGAACTACATTAGAAGCTGGGAGTATAGTAGTTAAAGATAAATTTGATAACCCCGTAGGTTACACATCAAATATACAAGGAAATCAGCTAAAAATAATACTAAATAACTCAATCTTTTCAAGTGATAGTGTTATTACAACCTTTAAAGTAAAAGTAGATAGTATAATACCAAGTACAAATCCAATAACTAACAATGCTTCTATTAATTTTTACTACACTGTAGACCCAGCTAGTCCACCAATAAGTGTAGTAAATACATCTAATTCAGTTAATACACAAATTTATCATGCTGATTTAATATCAACAGGCAACTTTACAAAAACCGTAAGCAAGCAATATGCAGATGTAGGAGATATATTAACTTATACTATAGTAGCTAAAAACACAGGGAATACTGATGCTAACAATGTAGCTATAAGTGATGTAATACCATCAGGAACATCACTTGTAGAAGGGAGCATAACATCTACCATTCCATATACAGGGGATAATATCCAAAATGGAATAACATTAACAGCACCTATAAGTCCTGGTGGAGCTGTGACAATAACTTATCAAGGTAAAATAGATGTAATACCAAATCCAAATCCTATAACAAATCTTGCAAATATAAACTACACATATACAGTAAATCCATTAAATCCAAATGGAGCTAGTGCAAGTGGGGTTACAAACATAGCTACAACTAAAGTTAATAATGCTAATATAGGTAATCACGACAATTTTAATAAAAGTGTAGATAAAACGTCAGCGTTAGTTGGTGATACATTAACTTATACAATAACAGTATCTAATACGGGTAGTACAACTGCAAATAATATAATAGTAATAGACTCTATACCTAATGGAGCCACTTTTAAAGTAGGTACCACAATGGTTGATGGTATATCAACAAATGAAAATCCTGCTACGGGAATAAATATAGATAAGATAGATGTAGGAGTAACTGTTATAATAACTTACCAAGTAACTGTTACTTCAATGCCATCGACAAATCCAATGGCAAATATAGCTAATGTAACTTACAGCTATATAGTTGACCCTACAACAACTCCGCCTGTTGTTGCCAATGGAAATGGTACTACTCACCAAGTATACACATCAATAAGTAGCCCAAATTTAATAGGATTAGATGACTTTACAAAAAGCGTAGATAAACAATATGCAACTGTAGGTGATATATTAACCTATAGATTAACTATTCATAATAGTAGTCAAAATCTAACTGCAAATAATGTGGTTGTTAAAGATTCTCCACCTAATAACACTAATTTTAAGGAAGTAGTGCATGTTATAGATAAAATTACTTCAAATCCTATAAATTATACTGGAGATTTAGAAACAATAGGAATAACTATAACTAATGGAATAGCACCAAAACAAACTATTGAGATAGTGTATGAACTAACAGTAAGTTCATTACCTAATCCAAATAATCTTCTAAATTATGCTACATTAGATTACACATATACAGGAGGCTCTGGTAATATTATTACAAATACAACTGCAACGGAAATATTCACAGCTGATTTTAAATCACCAGGAAATTCTATAAAAAAAGTTAACAAGGAATTTTCTTATGTGGGAGATGTATTAACGTACTATATAAGTATTAAAAATACAGGTAATACTTCTGCAAATAATGTTGTTATCAAAGATAGCTTACCAAGTGAAGTAAGCTTAGTTTTAGGAAGTCTAGTTGTAGATAATCCATATACTGGATATGACATTGTAACTGGAATAACACTAGTAAATCCTATACAACCAAATGAAGTAATAGATATCGTATTTCAGGCGAATGTAGATAAAATACCGACAACTAATCCTATAGAAAATTACGCGAATATAAGTTATGAGTATACAGTAGACCCAAGCTTAGTAAATGGAGAAAATGATAATTTAATTGTTGGGCCAGCTACTACAACTATTAATTTTGTAGACCTAAAATCAAATTTTACTAAGCGTGTAAATGAGCAATATATAGATATTAATGGTGTGCTTATATATGAAATAAGAATTATAAATATAGGAAACACAAAGGCTAACAATGTATTGATAACAGATACAATACCAATAGGAACTACTTTTATTGATATAGAATCAGTTACAGACTTATTAGGAAATACTATAGCTTATTCTGGGGATTTAGAAAATACGCCAATATTTATAACAGATGGGATTGACTATAACAATGGAGTTATAATTACATTTAAAGTAGAAGTAGATTCTATTCCACCTACAAATTATGTATTAAACACTGCAAAAATAGATTATGATTTTATTTTAAATAATAATACAACACCTGTTACTACAGTTTCAGACAGTGGAGTAAGTAACCAAACATCCACAAGAGTTAATAATGCAAATTTATCAGAAAAATTTATAAAAAGTGTAGATAAACAATATGCAGATATAGGTGATACATTAACTTATACAATACAAACTACAAATATAGGCAATATTGCTACACTTAATACCACTGATGATAATTATAAAGTAGTAATAAAAGATGAAATACCAAAAGAAACTACCTTATTACAATCAACTATAAATATTATAGATGGCAATGGTGAACAAGTAGAATATAAACTAGGTGGTGAGGAATTAACTATAATTTTACTAAATCCAGTAGATGTGGGTAATACAGTTGTAATAACTTATCAAGTTAAAGTTGATGAAGCACCAAAATCAAATACAATAATAAATGCTTCAAGTATTGAGTATTCTTATGAAGTAAATCCAGTAAGCAGCGAGATAATTACTGTCAACAATGAAAGTGAGATAAAAACTATAGTTAATAATGCTGATTTATCTACAGATTTCATAAAAACAGTAGATAGGGAATATGCAGATATAGGTGATACACTGACCTATACAGTAACAACTACAAATACTGGTAATGTTAATGCTACAGATATATTAATAACTGATGAATTGGAACCCGATGTTACTCTTATACCAGAGAGTATAACTATTACAGATGGAAATCTTAAACCTTTACAATATATGGGTACTGTTCCTTCAGTTGGGCTAAGATTAACTGAACCAGTAGCTGTTGGTGAAACTATTATACTAACTTATCAAGTATCTGTAACAGGCATACCATCAACTAATCAGATATCAAATACATCAAATATATCCTATGAATATATAGTAGATAATTCAAATAATACATCAGTTACAGAAAGTGGAATAACAAAACCTGTAATAACTCAAATTCAAAATGCAAATCTAAAATCAAATTTTAGAAAGTCAGTAGATAAAGAATATGCAGATATTAATGATATATTAACTTACACAATAACGACTACAAATACAGGCAATGTTATAGCAAATAATGTAAAGATAATAGATGATATTCCAATTGGAACTATATTTAATGGAAATATAACTGTTACAGACATTGATGGTAATTCAATAGATTTTTCTGGAGATAATCCATCAACAGGAATAATTATAACTAATGGAGTAGATGCTAAAAATACAGTTCAAGTAACTTTCCAAGTTGTAGTAGCTACAATACCATCAACACAAACTGTAGTAAATACTGCAGACATATCTTATGATTATGAAGTAAACTTAAATACTGTCTCTGATGGAGGAATAACTAATGAAGTATCAACTAAGATAAATCATACAAATCTTAAAGATAATTTCAAAAAAACTGTAGATAAAGAGTATGCAGGTGTAGGAGATATATTGACTTATACAATTTCAGCTACCAACACTGGAAACACTCCTACTATTACAACACTAGATGATACAAAAATGGTAACAATAAAAGATATAATACAACCAGGAACTTCAATTATACCATCAAGCATAACTGTTAAAGATGGATATGGTAATAATTTAGATTACAAAGAAGGTAGTGAAGAATTAACAATAATTTTACTAAATCCTGTAGATGTAGATGAGACAGTTATAGTAACTTATCAAGTAAAAGTAGATATAATACCAATACAAAATCCAATATTAAACACTGCAGATATAACCTATAGTTATGAAGTAGACCCTACCACTCAAAACATAGACACAGCTAGTGGAACAACTCCTGAAGCCAAGACAACAATTAACTATGCTGAGTTAGATGTTACTAAAGAAGTTGATAAAGAATATGCAGATATTAATGATATATTAACTTATACAATAGCAATTAAAAATAACGGTAACACAGAGGTTACAGCTTTAGGAATAACAGATATAATCCAACCAGGAACAAGCTTCATATCAGGAAGTGTATATTCAAATGTAGAGGTTGTAGGATATAATCCTTCAAGAGGCATAGGAATAGTAAATCCAATAGCTCCAGGTGAGACTATAACAGTAAGTTACCAAGTACGTGTGGTTTCTATTCCAAGTCCAAATCCAATAGTAAGTACTTCAAACATAAGATATAGGTATACAATAGATGCAAACAATCCTAATGGAGCTACCAATAATATAATATCAAATTCTGTATCAACACAAGTTAATAGTGCAAACTTAGCATCATTTGGTACTTATATTAATAAGACCGTAGATAAGCAATATGCAGGAATGAGAGATATTTTAATCTACACTATAGTAGCTACAAATACAGGAAATACTGATGCCAACAATGTATTAGTATCAGATACAATACCACCAGGAACAACATATGTAGCTAACAGTATAACTGTTACAGACCAAATGGGTAACCCTATAGATTTTGAAGGAACAAATCCAACAGATATAAAAATAAATGAGCCAATAGCACAAGGAAGTACACTTAAAGTAAGTTTCAAAGTTACAGTAGATTCAGGTATAGTACCGGTACCAAATCCTATGGAAAACAATGCAAGCATAAATTATGACTATACAGTAAATCCATTAAATCCAAATGGAGCTCATAGTGAATTAGTATCTCTTCCAGTTTTGACACAGGTTAATTTTGCAAATTTAACATCAGTAGGGAATTTTACAAAAGATGTAGATAAAGAGTATGCAGATGTTGGAGATACATTAAACTATAAACTAACAATTAGAAATACAGGAAATACTAGTGCTAATAGTGTAGTTATAACAGATATACTACCATTAGGAACTGTTCTTATAGAAGGAAGCGTAACAAGTAGTGTAGACATTAAGGTAGATAAATCTATGGCAAAAATAAATATAATCAATCCAATATATGGTTTAGATACAGTTATTATAAATTACCAAGTTCGTGTAGTAGAGCTACCTAAACAAAACCCAATACAAAACATTGCTACAATAGATTATAAATACACAGTAGATCCTGCAAATCCTAATTCAGTTAATGATGAGGGAACATCCAATGAAGCAGTAACACAGATAAATACTGCAGATTTGATTACTAGTTTTAACAAATCAGTAGATAATGAATATGCTATACTGGGGGATACCTTAAACTATACAATTAATTTAAGAAATACTGGAAACACACCGGCTACAAATGTAGTTATAAAGGATATACTACCTAGTGGAGCTAAACTTTTAGGGCCTATAACTGTTATTGATAATGATGGTAATAGCATAAATTTCACAGGGGATATTCAGACTACGGGAATAAGATTAGAAAATGCATTAAATCCAGTAGGTCAACTTGGATCATCAGCTATAACAGTAAAAATACCTATACAGATACAGTCAGATAAAGTACCATCACCTAATCCATTAGTAAATAGTGCTAGTATTAATTATAAATATACAGTAGATCCTGACGAATCAGATGGAGCTAACGCTAGTGGGGAAAGTAACGAGGTATTAACCTTTATAATTTGTGAGGATAAGTATATAGATGAATGTTTACCATTTATTTTAGAAAATATTAAAGTCCAAAATATTGATTTATCAAAAAGTAATGTAGAGGCATCAGTAGCTAGCACACAATTAGATAAAAAAAATATAGTTTATAAAAACTATGGCCCACCAACTCTTAAAATAGAAGGATACTATCTATATACTAATATTAATTTTAAATATTATATAACATATAATACATTTGGAGTAAAAACATTTAATGAATCTCGAGTAATTCCTGTATTTATACCAGTTGGAATGTCAAATAGTAATTTATATACTAATGTTACTATTACAGATTATAAATTATATATAGATGGATCTAGAGCAAGTTTTTACGCAAAATTAAGCTTCAGAATATGTGTAAGTGATTAACTATAAGATTAATTGCATATGATAGAAAGTTAGACCTCAACAATACGAATTTGTATTGTTGAGGTCTTTATTTAAACTGAAATTAGGAAAGTAGAATAAATATGTAAAATGTATTCACAATGAAAATAGTGTAGTTTTATATATTAAAGTATGAGTATAAGGAATCAGAATCTTTAGTGAAAAGCCTAGGATACGAAGTAGAAGTGAGGATAATTAACAATAGTTTTATCAACTAAAGAATGGAAAAAACATGTTCTAAGATCTCATTTAAAATATATAGAAACAAATGATAATTTAGAATAAGTAACAAAAGGTATAAGTAATAAATAAAATAATAAATTCCTAGTAGATATTAATATAAACAATATTAATAAAAAACTAATAAGCAACAATACAAATATTATAAAATACATATTCTTTACACAATTCGACATAAAATAAATCATACATATTATATAATAAAGAAAAATACTAGTTACTAATAAGAATTTAATTTTATTAATAACTTAAAAGGGGAGAACAGATGTATAAAAGTATAAAATTTTTTAGTTTAATTGAAGAAAGTTTTTTGTTATTAAGAAAAACTACAAAAAAAATATGGATAATAGGGGTAATAATTTCTGTATTATCAGGATCACTTATATTTAATGAAACAGGATACGATAATGTTGTAATTCCTGAAGAAACTGCAACATTAGATCAATTGGGTATTATTGAGTCTGGAATAATTTTATTGATTTTTCTTGGTATAATTCTAATAATATTAATATCAATTGCTTCGGTAGCATATTACTTAGATAAATATATATATGAAATTTTTTATGATAAAAAAATAGATAGAGCACCATTAGGATTAGTTGTTAAGGTAAATAGTATTGTATTATTAAAAATGATGTTAGGATTTATGCTATTTATAGTTCCTGGAATCATAGTACTTTTTAAGTATGCACCACTAAATTATACATTATGTAAATATCCAAACCTATCATCTAAAGAAATATTGAATAAGACAAAAGATATGAGCAAGGGAATTAAATGGAAAATATTTATATTCAATATAATTCTATTATTTATAGAAGTAGTAATTATATTAGCAACATCACCAAATATGTATGTTGAGGGTTATATTTGGATAGATATATTTACAAGTGTTTTAAATTTTGTTGTATCAACAATTAAGATAGTTTTTGTTGAAATATTTTTTATTAATCTATTTATCGCTGTAGATAATATTAAATATCCAAATATTAAATGTAATTAAATACAAATAAAGATAAAATACTTAGATAATTAAAGTTTCTTGAGAAACTAAAAAATATAAAAAGAGTGAACATATCGGAATTGATTATTCCTAATATGTTCACTCTTTTTTAGTTTTTAGATAGTAGATTTCATAAATTAGAAATTTACTATCTAAAAATACTAACTCTCTAACCAATGCTATTACTATAGATTCCTTAGATATCTTACATTGATAGTTTTATTATAGGTTTTCTAAATCGAATTATATTTTCTCTTTTGGAAATAATAAAATATATATTTATTAAGGAGGACAATAAAATGCAAAAAGGCAATTTAAAATGTGATGCAACTAATTGTGTGCATAACATTGATTATAAATGTAAGGCAGGTGCCATACATGTAAGTGGACTTGGTGCAGTAGCGATAGAAGGAACTAGTTGTACAAGTTTTGTAGATAGAGATAGTAGTAGTTTTGTAAATAGTCTATCTGGAAGTCCTAAAGAGAAAGAATCATTTTTTAATAGCTCTAATAACAGTTTTGTAAATAGTTTAGGTGATTTAACTACAAATCCATGTGACATAAAATGTGAAGCTCATAATTGTATGTATAATAAAAATAAAAAATGTCATGCAGATAATGTTGAAATAGATGCAGACAATGCATATTGTAATTCTTTTGATTATAGAGAACATGTTTAATAATATAAAAAATACGCTTCTTAAAAATATTTATAGAAGCGTATTTTAATACTTATATTTAATTTACTTAAATAAATTGATAATTATAGAGTGCAACTTTCATAGAAAATAAAAATTAATAAATATATGCGTATATAAATTAAAAAATTGTGAATAATATATTACATAGTAATACTCCGTGATAGCTCAATGGTGGAGCAATCGGCTGTTAACCGATAGGTTGGAGGTTCGAGTCCTCTTCACGGAGCCATTTTTTTATTTTATTACAAAATAGCATATAGTAAGATATATCTACTATTTTTTATCTATATTTTTAAAATAAAAAGATATGAAATATGCTAGTTACTACATATAAGCTTCAAAAATAATATTATCTAATAATAAATTCGAATATAATAAGCTAGTTTATAAAGGAGAGCAGAGATCATGTTATTAATAAAAAATGGGAAAATAATGACCATGGCTGATAAAAATTATAATTGTGGATCTATTTTGATAAAAGATAAAAAGATTGTAGAAATTGGAGAAAATATTAATATAAATAGTAGTGATAATTGTAAAATAATTGATGCAGAAAATTGTTGGGTTATGCCAGGCATAATAGAAGCTCATTGTCATATTGGGATTAAAGAAGAGAGAAAAGGCTTTGAAGGTGATGACTGTAATGAACTAAATGAATCAATTACACCATATATTAGGGCTTTAGACGGTATTAATGTTATGGATTCAGCTTTTCATACTGCTTTGACTTCTGGTATTACAGGGGTTATGGTAGGACCTGGAAGTTCGAATGTAGTAGGAGGACAGTTTATTTTTATTAAAACTCATGGTAGGAAAATAGATGACATGGCAGTTCTTGAACCAGCCGCAATGAAGGTTGCATTTGGAGAAAATATAAAAACAAATTATAATCAAAAAAATATGATGCCATCAACTCGTATGTCAATAGCTGCACTTTTACGTGAGGAATTATTTGAAGCTCAAAAATATAATCAAAACAAAAAAAATGCTATAGAAAGTAATGATAGTTTTGATGATGTATTTAGAAAAGAATGTTGGTTACCTGTAATTAATAGAGAGATTCCTTTAAAGGCACATGTACATAGGGCAGATGATATTTTAACAGCAATCCGTGTAGCTAAAGAGTTTAATTTAAAATTAACCTTAGATCATTGTACAGAAGGGCATCTAATTTCAGAAGAGATTAAAGAATCAGGATTTCCAGCAATAGTTGGACCTTCACTAGCAATAAGAAATAAGATAGAGACTCAAAATGCAGACTTTAAAACAGCTGGTATATTACACAAGGCTGGTGTGAAAGTAGCTATTACTACTGATCATCCAGTCACAAGAATACAAGACTTACCTATTTGTGCTGGATTTGCAGCAAGAGAGGGGTTAGGAGTAGAAGAGGGGCTTAAAGCAATTACAATAAATGCTGCAGAAATATGTAATGTATCAGATAGAGTTGGAAGCCTTGAAATAGGAAAAGATGCTGATATTGCAATTTTTAATGGAAATCCAATGGAAGTATTTACAAAAACAATGTATACCATAATTGATGGTGAAATAGTTTATGAAGCAAAGGATATAAATAATTAGATTTAAAAATAAAAAACAGTAGATAGATTTATATGACAAACTATCTACTGTTTTTTATACTAATAGTAGATATTTAAGTAAATAAAAATCATGTTAATTTTAACTAAGCTTTATAAAAAAGAACTTTAGAAACTTATTTGGTGATGTTGACTTGGATAAGATTTTTAGCAGAAAGGAGTAGTTTGAATTATTTATTAAGTAGACAATAATTAGTATTTTCTTATAATTTTTACAATTAAGTGATAACAAAATCAGTATTATAATGACTTTGTTATCACTTTATAAATTAAATAGAAGCTAATCTACTAACTTCTACATGACTTTTACACAACAAACTATCTATTGTTATTGTTTCTGTTGTTGTTATTGTTATTGTTATTGTTGTTGTTGTTTCTGTTGTTGTCATTATTGTTATTGTTGTTGTTTCTGTTGTTGTCATTATTGTTATTGTTGTTATTGTTATTGTTGTTGTTTCTGTTGTTATTATTGTTGTTATTTCTGTTATTGTTATTATTTGAATTTACCATTAATATCACCTCCTCTGACATATTATATTATTATCAAAAAGGTATCGTAATATTCATAATTATAAATAATAATTTTTTATTATTTACGCTTAAAATTAGTTAAATTAACTTATAAATAATATGTATGTTAATTATGGCACTATACGAAAAGAATGAACTTCAAAGGTAATAAATACAAAAGATTAATATCTTTAATTTATCTAATTTTGTAAGAAACTATACAATAATACAAGCTGAGTTTTAGCAACTTAATATGAGTAAATCGAATTCTTATTTACATATTAAACAATAAAATACAAATATGTAAATATTATTAAACAATGTGTAAATAATATTAACGATATGTAAGTATAGGAAGGAGATTAATACAAAATATGAGCGAAACAATTAGAGAAAGATTAGAAGGTCGTGTAAGTTATCATGATTCAGTTGAAGAAATGTTAAAAAGAATACAAACTGATGGACTTTCAAGTGTGTTTTCAAGATGGGACCCACAAGAAAAAATGAGATGTAAGTTTTGTCTTCAAGGTTTAAGCTGTCAATTATGTACACATGGTCCTTGTAGAATTAATGAAAAAACAGGAGTTGATAAAGGAGTTTGTGGTATAGGCGCAGATGCCATGGCTATGAGAAACTTCCTTATGAGAAATATAATGGGTGCAGCTACATATGGGCATCATGCATTTGAGGCATTTAGAACACTTAGATCTACTGGTGAAGGTAAATCTCCATTTAAAATAAAAGATGAATCTAAATTAAGATGGATGTGTGAGAAAGTAGGAATAGATTCTAATCAAGATATTAATAAACTGGCTATTCAATTAGCTGATTTACTTGATAAGGAAATGAAGGTAGGGCCAGACCAACCTAGTATAATGACAGAAGCATTTGCTCCCAAAAAAAGAAAATCAGTATGGAAAGAACTTCATATTTATCCATCTGGAGTTCAACATGAAGTTGAAAACTCAATTGCAAGCTGTTTAACAAACGTAGATGGAGATTATGTATCGCTTGCTATAAAAGGTCTTAGATTAGGATTATCAACTATATATACGGCACAAATAGGTCTTGAAATGGTACAAGATATATTATTTGGAACACCCATGCCTCATGAAGTTAATGTAGACTTAGGTATAATGGATCCTGACTATGTAAACATTGTATTTAATGGACATCAACCTTGGATAGGAGCACTTACAATAGAAAAACTTAGAAAAGGTGAATATAAAAATGAGGCTATAGAGGCAGGAGCTAAAGGTATTAGAGTCGTTGGTTCTATTGAAACAGGACAAGAGTTGCTACAAAGATATGAAGTTGACGATATATTTGTTGGGCTTATGGGTAACTGGTTAGCCATAGAACCACTACTTGCTACTGGTACTGTAGATGCAATCGCTATGGACGAAAATTGTTCACCACCAGCTATAGATCAATATGCTGAAAAATATCAAGTGGCATTAGTTAGCATAAGTACAATAATAGGTGTACCTGGTACAGAACATAAGATACCATATTACCCAGAAAAAGCTAATGAAATGTCAGACAATTTAATCAAAATAGCAATAGACAACTTCAAGAAAAGACATGGTAAAATTAAACCTATGGTACCTAAACATGTTACAAAAGCTATAGCAGGATTCTCAACAGAAGCCGTTTTAGGTGTTCTTGGAAATAAACTTGATCCATTAGTTGATGTAATTACAGCAGGTAAAATAAAAGGTATTGTTGCACTTGCAAACTGCTCTACATTAAGAAATGGACCACAAGACTGGAATACAGTTAATATAACAAAAGAACTAATAAAAAAAGATATATTAGTAGTAGCTGGAGGTTGTGGTAATCACGCTCTTGAAGTAGCAGGATTATGCAACTTAAATTCTGCAGAAGAATATGCCGGAGAAGGTTTAAAAGAAATATGTGATATGCTTAAAATACCTCCAGTACTAAGCTTTGGGACTTGTACTGATACTGGTAGAATTTCAATGCTAGTTACTGCATTAGCAGATCATCTTGATGTCGATATTCCAGAGCTTCCAATAGCAGTTACTGCTCCAGAGTGGATGGAACAAAAAGCTACTATAGATGGCATGTTTGCAGTAGCATATGGAGCATATACACATTTATCTCCTACTCCGTTTGTTACTGGCGCTCCTAATTTAGTAAAACTTCTTACAGAAGAAGTTGAGAATTTAACAGGTGGTAAAGTAGCATTAGGAGATGATCCTATAGAAGCTGCGAAGGCTATAGAGGCTCATATAATAAGTAAAAGACAAAAACTTGGATTAAAATAATGTTTTTTAATAAATTGACTATATTTTAATACAGTATTAAAAGAAAAGATATATAATCTACAAAATAAATATAAAAATCGAAGGTTAGTTAAATATCCTTCGATTTTTATATTTATATAAGTTTCAAATAATCTTGAATATGTAGAACTTCATATGATAAGATAAGGAAAAATATTTCTTAAGATGGGGAGGTATATAGGGGTAGAGAAGAATTAAATGCCTAAATACTGAATTTAATTAAATAATTAATATTTCGTGAGAAGTTAGAAAATATCAAAAGAGTGAACATATTGTATATAATCAATTTCAAGATGTTCACTCTTTTTAAATATAAATTGTTTCTTAAATCTAAATTTAGAAACTAAATATATCTTTTAACTTTATAAAAATTATATTAGAAATTTTATGTTAAAATTAATTTTATATAAAAGGTACGCATAATTTACAGTTATCTATAGGTGAATCTATAAGTTTACAGTTAACTCCAAATACCTCTTTTATAAGATTTTCATTTATAACATCATCTTTATGACCTTTAACAAGTATATTTCCATTTTTTATTGCAACTATATTATCAGCATATTTTAAAGCATGATTTATATCATGGATAACCATTACTATTGTCCTATTTTCTTTTTCATTTAAATTTTTTAAAATATCAAGTATTTCTAATTGATATTTTATATCTAAATGGTTTGTAGGTTCATCTAGAAGTATTATATCTGTATTTTGTGCTAGAGCTAATGCAATCCAAGCCCTTTGTCTTTGTCCTCCAGATAAACTATCTAAAGTTCTATCCTTATCATCTATAAGACCAACTTTTTTTATAGAATCTAAGACTATTTCTTCATCTTTCTTACTCCAAAATGATAGTAAACTGTGATAAGGGTATCTTCCTTGTTTTACTAAATCATAAATAGTTAAATCTTCTGGAGCATTGCTACTTTGGGGAAGCATTGCTAGTAACTTAGAAACTTCCTTTGAAGGCATATTAAGAATATCTTTATTTTCCATTTCTATAGATCCATTTTTAGGCATAAGTATTCTTGCTATAGCTTTTATTAATGTAGACTTTCCACATCCATTAGAGCCAATTAATGCTGTAATTTTTCCTTTTTCTATTTCTAAAATTATATTATCTAATATAATTTTTTCATCGTAACATAATTTTAAGTCTTTTACTTTTATCATTTTTATCTCCCTTTTGAATATTTTCTATTTTTTATTAAAAGATATATAAAGTAAGGTGCTCCTATTGAAGCTGTAAAAATACCTATAGGTAAATCTTGTGGATAGAATAACCATTTAGAAGCAAAGTCAGCCACTAAAGTTATAATTCCACCTATAAGTATTGAAAGGGGAATTAAATTCTCAAACTTTGAATCTACAAGTTTTCTAGAAATATGAGGAGCTATTAAACCTACAAAGCCTATACCCCCTCCAATAGTTACAGCTCCTGCTGTTAATCCTGCTGAGATACATAATAGTATTAATCTACTCTTACGTAAGTTATTTCCAAGAACCGTTACTACATCATCATCTAATTGATGTAGATTTAAATCTTTTATAAATATTACTGCAATTATGGCAAAAACAAAGAATGTTGATGTTATCATTATTACATGATTCCAATTGGAGCCATATATAGTACCAGTTATCCAAGTTGTAGCTTCTTTTATAAATATTACAGGACCATTTATAATAAGAATATTGGTTAATGCTTTACAAATGGCTGAAACTCCAATTCCTATTATAATTAATTTACTTGTTGAAGTAGATTTTCCATAAATAAAGAAAATCACTAGTAGTGCTAAAAATGAAAATGCAAAAGTAAATATAGGCATATATAGTATCGATGTTGTTAATGAGTTATTTTTAGGATCTGTAAAAATAGTTAGAAATACTAATGCCCCAACAGATCCACCATTTACTATCCCTAATATATCAGGTGATGCCAAAGGATTTTTAACTACGCCTTGAAGTATAGATCCAGCTAATGCTAAAGATGCTCCAACAAAAAATGCAACAAGAACTCTTGGTAATCTTATATTCATTACTAAAACAGAGGAAAAACCTGTATCTATTCCTACTATACTTTTTAATACATCTAATGGATTTACCATTACTTCTCCAAATCCTAAAGAGAATGTAATAAGTAAAGATGTAATAAATAATAAAATACAACTTAGCTTAATAGTTTTTTTGCTAACATTAATCATTAATTATTCCTCCTTTTTGCAATGTATATAAAGAATGGACCACCTATAAGTGCAGTTAATGCTCCAACTGGAACTTCTTTTGGATAAATTATAAATCTTGACATTATATCTGCAAGTAATAATATAGACGAACCTGTTAATACAGAAAAAGGTATAAGCCATCTATAATCTGTACCAATAAATTTATTAACTATATGTGGAGTTACAAGTCCAATAAATGCTACAGGCCCTGCAAGCGCTACTGACACACCGGATAAAACTGCAACCATGGCTATTATAACTATTTTTAAATGTAGAGTTTTCATTCCTAAAGATCTTGCCATCTCTTCTCCTAATGAGAATACATTAAGTTTTTTTCCAATAAATAATGTTGATGCTATTGCTATTAATATTATTGGGGTAAACTGAAGAATAAGTTCCATTTTTTTACCTTCAACAGAACCTGTCATCCAATAGACAACTTGTTCTAAAGCAACATCATTTTTATATAAAATACCTTGTGTTAAAGAAAATAATAATGCCGATAAAGCAGTTCCACCTAATGTTAAATCCATAGGCCTTACATCTTTAAAAAGGCCTCCTGATAATATAAAAACTAATACTGAAGCAAATAGAGCTCCAAAGAAAGCTATCCATACAAGACCTAGTGTAGATATTTGTGGTATATAAGTCATGGCTATAACTAAAGCGAATACCGCTCCAGAATTTATCCCCAGTATACTTGGAGAAGCTAATTTATTTCTTGTTATTCCTTGAGTTAAAAGGCCTCCTACCCCAAGAGCACCTCCAACTAAAATAGCATTTAAAGTTCTTGGAACTCTAGATGTTTTTATAATTATATGCTCTTGAGAATTATTGAAGTTTTTATATGCATCTATAACCGTATTGTAAGATGTATGTATAAAACCTTTAGTAATGCTTAAATAACATAATATAAAGATTAGTGATATTAACACTAGAAGTAATACGGTTTTGCCTTTATTACTTTTTGAAAAATTTTTCATACCTTTGCCTCCATTTTGTCTTATTGAAAAAGAATATCAATTCTTATTGATATTCTTTTTCAATTATGATATCATAATCGAAAAAGAATATCTACATTATTCGACAAAATTTATAAAAATAATAGGAGGGTTACTACATATGCAAAAAAAAATTATATCTATAATTTCGTTAAGCGTAATAACTATGGGCTTACTTGCTGGATGCTCAAGCCCATCTTCAGATAAAGCTGAAGAAACATCGAAGGGAAAGACTGTATCTATACAAGATGCTATGGGAACATCAGAAGTTCCTATAAATCCTAAGAGGGTCGTTGTATTAACTAACGAAGGTACTGAGGCTCTGCTTTCTCTTGGAGTTAAACCAGTAGGAGCTGTAACTGGTGTTACTGGTGAATGGTATGACCATACAAAAAAAGAATTAGAAGGTGTAAAACCTCTTGGGAAAGAAAAATCTGTAAATATAGAAGCTATTGCTGCTTTAAAGCCAGATTTAATAATTGGTAATAAAATGAGACATGAAAAAATATATGATCAATTAAAGTCAATAGCTCCAACGGTTTACTCAGATACTATAAGAGGTGCATGGAAAGATAATTTCAATTTCTATGCTAAAGTTTTGAATAAAGAAGCTGAAGGTGAAAAAGCTATAAAAGAATATGAAGATAAAGTAGCTTACATACAAGATAATTACAAAGACAAATTAGATAGTGAAGTATCACTAGTTAGATTTATGGATGGAAAAACTAGAATATATCTTGGAGATACTTTCGCAGGAACTATTCTTAAAGAAATAGGATTTAAAAGACCAAAAGCTCAACAAGGAACAGAATTTGTTAATGAAATTGGTAAAGAAAGGTTAAAAGAAGCTGAGGGAGATGTAATGTTCTATTTTACTTATGAGTTAGGTGATGGGAAAGGACTTGCTAGAGAAACTGAATGGATAAACGATTCATTATTTAAATCTTTAGATGTAGTCAAAAATAATAAAGCAATTAAAGTAAATGACACTATATGGAATACAGCTGGGGGTATAAAAGCTGCTAACTTAATGCTTGATGATTTAACTGATATATTAAAAGAGGGTAAATTTTAAATAAAAACTCTATATTTTAAAGGCTGTGGAATGAACAATTTTTAATTATTCATTCCACAGTCCTTTTTTACTTACTAGGAGATTATAATTATTACATCCCTACACATTGCCATATAAACCACAAATTCATTTTCTACATCTAATTCTAATAAATTTTAATCCTAAATTATTGTAATCTCATGATCACGTCTTCTATAGTTTATTAATTCTTATGATCTTTAAGCATTAATCTAAATAAATTAAAAGCATAAATTATAGTTATGACCGATCCAATTAAGGATAGAAAGTTTTGAAATAGGGTATACATCTATATTCAAAGGGGAAAATGAAAAATAATAGGATATAGAGAAGAGTATGCAGATTCTGTAATAAAAGATAATGAGAAGAGAAATAGTACATCAGTAATAGATTCTAGTTGTAGGGAGCGTATTTCTTCTATTATAGATAATAATTATGCTTCTAAAGAAAAAGTTAATGGACTAATCATGTATAGTGATATTTATACCTTGTAATATATTGATAAGACATGGAGTATTGCACAAAATAACCCATGTCTTATCAATATAAAATTATATTAAAGGATTAAAATGATTGTATATTTTGTTTGTTTAAATAAGAGTATATACTTAGAATTTAATTACTATCAATAATAAATTTTAATAGGTAATTTATGAAATAATAAATAATATATGCATTAAAACTTATTTAAGGCGGTGTGCTACAATATGAGTAAAATAACTAGAAGAGGATATGATGAAAATGATAAAAAATGGTTTTCTAATAAAGAACTTATAAAATTAAAAAAAGCCAAGGAAGAAGTTGAATGGCTACTAAATAGGGATTATAAAATAGATAATGTAGTAAGCTTCGTATGTAATAGATACCAATTTTCAAATAGACAAAGAGATTGTATAAAAAGAATTGTATGTTCTGATGAAAAGAAAGAAATAAGAAAAAATAAAGAGTTATCTATAGATAAGATAAGTGAAGGATCCATATATATAGATGGATTTAATACTATAATAACTATAGAAGTCGCTTTGTCAAAAGGGACATTAATCATAGGAAGTGATAAAAATATTAGAGATTTAGCTGGTCTTAGGGGTACATATAAAATTATTGATAAAACAGAAGAGGCTTTAACAATAATAGGTGACTTTTTAGATAAAAATAACTGTGAGTCAGTGATTTTTTATTTAGATGCTCCAGTATCTAACTCTGGAAATTTAAAGCATAAAATAATAGAAAGCTTCAAGCAAAGAAAAGTAGATATTAATGTAGAGCTGGTGAATAATCCAGATATTATTTTAGAAAAATTAGATAGAGTAATAAGTAGTGATGCTATAATAATTGATAAATGTATAAGTTATTTTAATATGACTAGATGTATAATAGAAGAATATATACAAGATGCTAATATTATTAATTTAAATGATTAGTAAAGTAAAAGATTTAAAAGGAAAATCAAGCTTTACAGATTACTGCAAAGCTTGATTTTTTATTATTCAGCAAATGCTTTTACCTCTTCATAACACTTTAGATCTGTATAAAGCTCACTTTTATACGGATTTCGTTTTGTTTTTATTACTTTGTAAATCATATAAGCAAATAATGCTATATTAGCAAGAAGGGCAATTAAACTCACAATAAACAATGCATTTGGATTTTGTGTTGACTTAACAGCAAATTGTGAGTTATCAATAAATGCCGGATACGTCATTGCAAACATACACCAAAGAGCAAGTGTTTGTGCACGATGTTGTAACCAAGCACCTTTCTTAAGCGTAAAGGCAGCTACAGTTGGTGCAATTAGTAATGCAATACCACAGTACCAAGCATGATCACCTAAACAGTTATAAGTATATGCAAAGTTCCAAAGATCATAAGCAATAATCCAGAACCAGCACATATCTGGCCATAACATATCTTGACTCTTATCTTTACTAATACAGATTCCTACCCAACCTGTAATAGTAATTATATTTAGGATTCCTGCAATACCATTTAAGTAATTCCAAGAGCCACTATACAATACTATGCCCTCAAATACTTCTTTTGTAAGACCTAGTGAACCAATTTGGAAATCACGAGAAACAGCCTCAAGAATATTAATTGCAAGAATTAATGGTGGGAAATATAAAACCCATTTATGACTAGTAGCATCTTTTAAGTGACGTATTAGCCAAAAACCAACACATCCTGCTAAAGCAGAGTAAACCTTTGCATAGTGAAACCAGTCATTGACACTAGTACCATAAGTAGTATTAGGCCATACAAATAATGTAAGGATGATTGGTAATATTATAAATAGAAAAACCCCACCCCATTTATAACGTCGTCCAATTTCATTTAATACAATTAATACAATGAATACCAAAAATAACATAAGCCAATTAGTAATTGGTTGTGATTCAAATAAAAACATAATGTTATCCCCCTTAGATATATAGTTATGAATCAAGATTATTGTAACACTTTTAGTTAGAAATCGAAACATATTTGGGATTTTTTGGTATTTACTAAAAAATAAGAATTTTTAGATATTTATAACATTTATATTAAAATAAAAAAGTCGCCTAATTAGCGACTCTTTTTATCTAGCTTTTGGATTTGAAATTAGAAAGAACTAAATTTAATTCAAATTCCATTTTAGATTTAAGATTATAACTTCCCTCATAAAGACACCAGTCAAATATGGTACCTCTAGATATTCTCATAATTATCATAGTCAAATCTAAGGAAGAAAGAGAACTATTTAATTCACCATTTTTTAGTGAATCCTCTACAATAGATTTAACTTCTAATGCTATATAGCGGTCGGGTTTAGTAGAGTATTTTCCCTTTATTGAAAGTAAATTTTTATATATTTCGCTTACAAATACCCAGCCAAGCTCCTCCATCATATTAGCACCTTCACCTAATAAAAATAATAATTTATCAAGATTTGAACAAAAACTTCTAGTTTTTAGTCTATCCATTACTAAAATATCAACTTGCTCATAGGCTGTATTAATTATTTCTGCTTTTGATTTGAAATGATGATAAAAAGCTCCTGTTGAAATTTCTGCAGCTTGACAGATATCTTGTATTTTCACACTATCAAACCCATTTAACTTAAAAAGCTTCGTGGCTACTTGTGTAATTCTAAGTTTGGTTTTAATAGCTTGTTTTTGTCTATCAGTTAATTTTTCCATGCCAAGTACCTCTTTATATAACCGCAATTTTAATGCAGTAAATTATATGATTATTTAGTATATCATAAAAAAACTAACAAGTATACATTTACAAAATATGGTAAAGCATGGTATATTTTAATTACAGAATGAGATTCGGTGAATTTTATTCTGACTTAATTGTTATCAAATTAACAAGTAAGTAATATACTAAAGATTTGATAATACAAAAAATATTAAGGGGGAGAGTTATGGAAAAATATAAAGTGATTGAGATAAAGGAAAGCGTTTTTGAAAACAATGATAAACAAGCAGATTTGCTTAGAGAAAAATTAAAGAAAGATAATACTTTTTTATTAAATTTAATGTCTTCTCCAGGTTCAGGTAAGACTACAACAGTTTTAAGAACTATCGAGACATTAAAAGATGAAATGAAAATAGGGGTTATGGAAGCTGATATAGATTCAGATGTTGATGCTAATACTGTTTCAAAAACAGGTGCAAAAGTAATACAGATACATACAGGAGGCATGTGTCATTTAGATGCAGATATGACAAAGCAAGGTTTATTAGAACTTGAAACAGAAGATTTAGACTTTGTAATATTAGAAAATGTGGGAAACTTAGTATGTCCAGCAGAATTTGATACTGGCTCTTCAAAAAATGCCATGATACTTAGCATACCAGAAGGCCATGACAAACCGCTTAAATACCCATTAATATTTTCAATAGTAGATGTGGTTTTAATAAATAAAATTGATGCAATAGAGTATTTTGACTTTGATGTAGAATTGGTTAAAGAATACATAAAAAAAATAAATCCAAATATACAAGTTATAACAATATCAGCAAAAACTGGTCAAGGTATAGATGAATGGGCAAATTGGATAAGAAAAGAAGTAAAAGCTTGGAATAATTAATATAATATAAAAACTAAAATTTTTAGGGGGATTATTATGGCAGTTAAAGAAAAGGTTCTTCAGTTTGCAAATCAAGTTAGTGGCAAGAAACCAGGGTCTAGAGGTTACTTTGGTGAAAATGATGCACGTTATAAAATTTTAGAGCCAGTTGTAACAGATGAAATGGCAGAAGTTTTACTTTGTATGAAGATTAGGCAAAAAACAACGGCTGAGAAAGTAGCACCTTTATGTGGCAAAAGTGTTGATAGATGTAGTGAGTTGTTATTAGAATTATCAGAAATAGGTGTAGTTTTTGTTAATGAAATAGATGGTGTAGATACTTTCTGGTATGAAACGTGGGTACCAGGAATTATGGAAATGATGGTTAATAATAAAGAGCAAGCTAAAAAATATCCTCAAATTCCTAAGGCATTTCATGATTATGGTGTGGAAAACGGACCAAAATCTACAGGAAGTTTTCCTCCAGGTGTAGGACTTATGCGTGTTATTCCAATAGAAACTGCAATAGATGGTGAAACAAGAAGAGCATCATACGAAGAAATATCAAAATATTTAAATGAAAATGATAAATTCTCGGTATCAGATTGTTCATGTCGTACAGCAAGAGAAAGTATGGGTGAAGGATGTGGACATTTAAAAGAGGATATGTGTATTCAATTAGGTCATGCAGCTGAATATTACATAAGAACAGGAAGAGGTAGAGAAATAACTAGAGAAGAAGCTTTTGAAATAATAAAAAGAGCAGAAGAAAATGGGTTAATGCATCAAATACCAAATCTAGATGGTTCAGGAAAAACTCATGCCATATGCAATTGTTGTGGATGTTCTTGTTTAGCACTAAAAGGAGCAAATATGTTTGCAAATACGGATATGGTACGTTCTAATTATGTATCACAAGTAGATAAAGATAAATGTGTTGCCTGTGGTGAGTGTGTTATAAACTGTCCAACTAATGCTTTAAAGTTAGGTCAAAAACTATGTTCTAGCAAACCTATTGTAGATAAAATCGAAAGAAAAGAAACTCCAAGAAATACTAATTGGGGCCCAGATAAATGGAATGAGGATTATAGAACTAATAGAGAGGATGTTGTAGAAAGTGGAACAAGTCCATGTAAAACTGCATGCCCTGCACATATAGCTGTTCAAGGATACATTAAACTCGCTTCACAAGGAAGATACAAAGAAGCTTTAGAACTTATAAAAAAAGAAAATCCATTTCCAGCTATATGTGGACGTATTTGTCCTAGAAAGTGTGAATCAGCATGTACAAGAGGAGATATAGATTCACCACTTGCAATAGATGAAATCAAGAAGTTTATAGCTGAACAAGATTTAAAAGAAGAGCATAGATTTATTCCTAAAAAGAAACATGAGTATGGTAAGAAGATTGCTGTAATAGGTGGTGGACCTGCTGGACTTTCATGTGCTTATTATTTATCAATAGATGGGTACAAAGTAACAGTGTTTGAAAAACAAGAAGTTCTTGGGGGTATGCTAACTTTAGGAATTCCTTCTTTTAGATTGGAAAAAGAAGTAGTTAATGCAGAAATAGACATATTAAGACAAATGGGAGTAGAGTTTAAAACAGGTGTAGATGTAGGTAAGGATATTACCTTAGATGATTTAAGAAATGAAGGATATAAAGCTTTCTACTTAGCAATCGGTGCACAATCTGGTAGGAAATTAAACATAGAAGGTGAAGATGCAAAAGGTGTTATTCCAGGAATAGAATTTGTACGTGATGTAAACTTAGAAAAAGATATAAAATTAAATGGAAAAGTAGTCGTTATTGGTGGTGGTAATGTTGCTATAGATGTTGCAAGAAATGCAACAAGAGTAGGAGCAGATAGTGTAGATATGTATTGTTTAGAAAATCGTGAACAAATGCCTGCACTAGAAGAGGAAATAGAAGAAGCTTTAGAAGAAGAAATAACAATTAATAATTCTTGGGGCCCAAATAAAATAATTGTAGAAGATGGAAAAGTAGTAGGCGTAGAGTTTAAAAAATGTATTTCTGTATTTGATGAAAATAAAAGATTCTCTCCAAAGTTTGATGAAGCCGATTTAAAAGTAGTAGCTGCTGATTATGTTTTAATTTCAGTAGGTCAAAGCATTGAATGGGGCAGCTTACTTAAAGGAAGCAAGGTAGAGTTAAATCCTAACAATACAATAAAAGCTGATGGATTTACTTATCAAACAAATGAAGATGATATATTTGCTGGAGGAGATTCATATACAGGTCCTAGATTTGCAATAGATGCCATAGCAGCAGGAAAAGAAGGAGCTATATCAATTCATCGTTTTGTTCAACCAGGACAAAGTTTAGTAAATGGACGTGATAGGAAAGATTATCATGAATTTGATAAGGAAAGCTTACAACTTGAAGGATACGACAATATGCCAAGACAAAAAGCAGCTCATAAATCGGATTTAAATAAAAAAGAATCTTTCAAAGATATGCGTCTTACTTTTACAGAAGAACAAATGAAAAAAGAAACAGAAAGATGTTTAGGTTGTGGAGCTACCGTTGTAGATGAATATATGTGCGTAGGTTGTGGTCAATGTACTACAAAATGTAAGTTTGATGCCATATCACTTGTTAGAAAATATGATGCAGAAGGTGTAGCTTACGAAGATCTTAAACCAGCAATAGTTAAAACGGTTATAAGACGAAAAGGTAGAATTTTAGGCAAGAAAGTTAAGGATGTATTTGCAAAATAAAAATATAATAATATGAGGTGTATTATGGGAATTTTATATGAAAAAATGACTTTTGGAGGATGGGCAATATTCCTATTTGTACTATTAGCATTGATGGCATTTAACGAACTTGGAAGATCAACGAAATGGGCAGGTATTCTATTGTTTTTAATAGTACCTACAGTTTTAACTATTTATGTTTGGCCAACTACAGCAGCACCAGGTAATGAGTATGGAACTGGAACTTGGTTTAACTGGGTGAAAACTTATTCGGCACTTGCAGGATGTATTTGGTTTATGGCTCTTAGATATATTCCATCATTACAAAAGAAAAAATGGGCATTGGCTCTTCCAGCAATTATTTTAGCCTTAAATATACTTGAAGCTGCTATTAGAGATTTCCAAATATTTTCTTATGGATTGGCTAATGGTGGAGTTGTAGACAATCTTTGGACTATATCTGGACCTTGGAATATTATGAATGGTATAGCAGGAATATTGAATATAATTACAATTTGTGGTTGGTGTGGAATATTTATATCAAAAGATAAAACAAAGGATATGATATGGCCAGATATGATATGGACATGGATTATAGCTTATGATTTATGGAACTTTGCTTATACTTATAACTGTATATCAGATCATTCACTTTATTGTGGTGCAGCTTTATTACTTTCATGTACTATACCAACTTTCTTTATAAAAAGAGGGGCTTGGCTACAACATCGTGCTCAAACATTGGCTCTTTGGATTATGTTTGTTATGACTGTTCCACAATTTGCTGATAGAATAGCACCAGTTGCTACAACACATAACAAGAGTGCTTTCTTTGTAGTAAGTTTGATATCTTTAATTGCAAATGCAGCTTTAGCAATTTATCAATTTAATAAAATAAGAAAGAATAGACTTAATCCAATAAAGGATGAAATTTACACAGATACTAATGCTTATAGAAATGTGGTTTTAGAAAATAAGTAGATTTAAAATAAGTAGGTGAAAATAATGCACGAACTAGGGGTAGTTATAGAAGTTGTAAAAACCGTAGAAAAAGTAGCCTTAGAAAATAATTTAACAAAAGTAGATAGCGTGGTATTACAGATAGGTGAGTTATCTTCTATGATACCTAAATATGTAGAAAGTTGTTTTCCAGTAGCAGTATATAATACAAGTTTAAAGGACACGAAGCTAAAAATAGAAGTTATACCTGCAAATGGTATGTGTAAAATTTGTAATAAAGTATTTAATGTAAAAGAAAATAATGGTCAATGTATTTATTGTAACAGTAAGAGTTGGGATTTACTCAGTGGAAAAGGGTTTATGATTAAGGAAATAATAGCCTATTAAATAAGAATGTAGTTATTAAGTATAAAAAACTTAGTAACTACATTTTTTTATAAAAATATATAAAGTAAATATTGAGAATAGGCTCCCAACAATGTTTTTTCTGAAATTAATTATGTTTGTAATAAAGTATAGGTTTTGTTATGATGTATGGTAATAAAGAAAAAACTACAAAGTATTAGTGTAAGAGGTGGTAGTAGAAGTATCTAGATAAGTTATAGTTACAGCTTATCTAGATACACCCACATAGAGGAGATTAAGAGAATATTAGTATTAGCTAATATTCTTTGGTTAAAATGGAGTAGAGTTAGAATACATTGTAGTATCGTAATTACTACAATAGTATTCTTAACAACAATATTATATAGGTTTAATAAGGGGGTAAAATTATGATAGAAAGTATAAAGAAAAGAGCTTATGAAATAGAAAATGAATTAGGAAAAGAAATAGAAGAAGTATGTGATTTTATATTTAACAATCCAGAGCTAGGAAATGAAGAATATATATCATCTAAATATTTAGTTGATAAAATGAAAGAATATGGATTTGATACAATTTATCCATACTGTAATATGGATACTGCTTTTAGAGCAGAACTAGGAGATAATAATGGTCCTACTATAGCATTTTTAGCAGAGTATGATGCCTTACCTGGATATGGAGAAAATAAAGAACCAGCTCATGCTTGTGGTCATAACTGGATTGCAGCATCAACACTAGGAGCATGTATGGTACTTAGTAAGCTAAAAGAAATGTTTAAAGGAAAAATTGTATTAATAGGAACACCAGCTGAAGAAAGTACAGGAGGAAAATGTGATTTAGTTAAGAGTGGAGCTTTTGATGATATTGATGTATGTTATCAGATGCATATAGAAGCTTTTAACAATATAAATTGTAAGGCTTTGGCAATGGATTCAATAGAATTTACATTTAAAGGAGTAGCAGCACATGCAGCTAGTCATCCTCATATGGGAGTTAATGCATTAGATGCAGTACAACTTACTTTTGCAGGAATCAATGCACTAAGACAACATGTAAAATCAGATGTTAGAATACACGGTATAGTTTCAGATGGAGGAGAAGCAGCAAATATAGTTCCAGAAAAAGCATCTTGTAAGTTTTATATAAGAGCTAGTGAAAGAAGTTATTTAAATGAAGTAACTAAAAAAGTTATAAATTGCGCAAAAGGTGCAGAATTAATGACAGGTGCTAAGTTAACTTATAGAAATTTCGAAAATCCTTTTGACAATATAATAAACAATAAGGTGCTTCAAGATATAACAAAGAATAATTTAATTGAAGTAGGTATAACGGATATATTAGAAGGAAAAGATGGTCCAGTAGGTTCTACAGATATAGGCAATGTAAGTCAAGTTTGTCCTACTATGTATACAGAAATAGCCCTAGATATAAATCCGATGGCATATGTTCATGAGAAAGAGTTTTTAAATTATGCAAACTCTAAGGAAGCTTATGATAAACTTCACAAGTCGGTAAAAGCAATGGTGGGATGTGCTTTAGAAATTTATTTAGAAGATGGATTACTTGATGAGATTAAGAAAAATCATTTAAATATATAGGAGTTGCTTATTCTATATTGTAGGCAAGATTTTAAATGTGAAAAAAATTAAATTTAATATAATTATGATTTTTAAGGTAAGTTTTTCAGTTAAGCTGATTTACTTACCTTTTTTCGCGGAGTGAGTTTTATGTTTATATCATCTTCCTTCACTGAAAGTCTAAAGTTCAGGACTTAACGTTTCGTCAGATTGATATAAACATAAAACTATTTCCTCAAATATTTAATTAAAAAGATTTTAATAAGACTATTGTTAGGTATGAGATGTAATCTTAGTAAATTGATTTGGTAAAAAAATAAATATATGATAATATAGAACTAATTATAATATTGGTAAAAAATGGAACGAATGTTATTTAAAATTTAAATGTATACTACTCAATTACACGTATCAAAAGATTGATAATAAGGCATTGACAATAAAGTATTATTTGGAGGGAAAATGAAAAAAAGTATATTAATGATAACTCCTGAAAATAAGGAGATTAATAGATTTAGAAAAAGGCAGGTAAATAACTTTATACAAATAACGATGCCATATTTAGCAGCATTTGTTGATGAGAGTAAATATGAAATTACTTTAATAGATGAGTACAATCAAAAAATACTTTTTGAAAAGTTTTATGATTTAGTTGTAATCACAGTTAATACTGCAAATGCACCACATTGCTATAATATTGCAAAGATATTTAAAGATAAAGGAAGTACGATTGTATTTGGAGGACCTCATGCAACTCTTTTACCAGAGGAAGTAAAAGAACATTGTGATGTAGTAATTATTGGAGAAGCTGAAAAGAGTTGGCCAAAATTTTTAAATGATTTTTACAGTGGAACTTATGATAGTGAATATAGATGCTTAAAAACTCCAACATTAGAAGGAATACCAATCCCAAGAAGGGATTTAATAAAAGGAAGATGGCTTACTAAAGGCGCAGTTTTTGCTACAAGAGGATGTCCCTATAGTTGTTCTTATTGTAATTTAAAGCAAATATATGAAGATTCCTTTAGAAAAAGACCTATACAAGAAGTAATAGAAGATGTTAAAAATTGCAAAAGTAAGTTTTTTGTTTTTTGGGATGATAATTTTTTCGGAGATATTGATTATGCAAAAGATTTATTAAAAGAACTTAGAAAATTAAATAAAAAATGGGCAGCTCAGGTTACTTTAGAAAGATGTAATGATGATGAGTTGTTAAGATTAGCAAAAATGGCAGGATGTGTTTATTTCTTTGTTGGATTAGAATCTTTTTCAAAAGAAACTTTACAAACTGTAAACAAGGGGTTAAATGATGTAGATAAATATAAAGAGCTAATAGATTCTGTTCATAAATATGGAATTTGTATACAAGCAGGGATAATATTTGGATTTGATACGGATACAAAAGAAGTATTTAAAACAACTTTAGATCGATGTAATTACCTAGGAATTGATGGTGTTACAGTTAGCATATTAACTCCACTTCCCAAAACACCACTATATTATCAATTAAAGAAAGAAGGTAGATTATTAACCGATGATTGGTCTTATTATAACGGTAAAACTAGAGTTGCTTTTAGACCTAAAAATATGAGTTCAGAGGAATTATTTGATGGATATATGTGGTTTAGAAGAAATTTTTACTCTTTAAAATCAATATCTACTAGATTGAGAAAATCAAAAGCTAATGTTTTATATAATTTAATAGTTAATTTAGGATATAAAATTTCAATAAGATAAGTATAATAGTCACAACATTTATAAATATATAAATTAACTTTTTATTTATATAGACAATTTAAATAACATTATCCTGTGTCCATTTTAGTGAATATAAGTTTTTCCTTAATCTCTCTCAATAGATTCAAATAAAGACTCATTTTATTCACTTTACCTCTATTAAACTCTCACATGTTATGCAAAGTCATTTAAGGGTATCTTAGAAAATGTAAGATTTATTTTTATTCATTTTCTCTAATAGCTACAATTACTTTTATTGTTTTCTTCATTTAAATCTTCACTTTGTATAAGTTTAATTATATTAAAGGTTTATTACTTAATAAATATGGAATATAATGGAACTAGTGAAAAATTGATTAAATTATTTTTTTATACTTTAAATTTATCTAATTAAGAGATATTATAAGAAAGAATGCATATGTTAATATTTTATTGCATTAATTTTTATTTTATAACATATGTTAAAATAATATATTGGAGGAAAAATGATACTTTACGAGAGAAAACATAAAGAAATAGCAAAAGAATATGCTTATAGAGTTTTAAAAGATAATATTATGTCTTTAAACTTAAAGCCGGGGGAATTGTTAAGTGAATCTAATTTATCTGAAAAATTAAAAATATCTAGAACACCAATAAGAGAAATATTGATGAAATTAAAAAATGAGCATCTTATTGAAGTTAAACCTCAAGCAGGTACTTATGTATCATTAATAGATATGGACCTTATAAGTGAAGCCATATTTATGAGATCTGTGCTAGAAAAAGAAGTTTTAATAGAAGCTTGTAATAAATTTCCAGAAGAATTATTTATAGAATTAGAAAAAAATTTATTTGCACAAAAATTAGTTGTTGATAAACCAGGAAAAGAAATCGAGTTTCATGATTTAGATAAAAATTTTCACAAGTTAATATTCTTAGGGTGTAATAAAGCAAATATATGGGATGCTATTATGAATATAGGCACTCACTACAATAGAATGCGGCTTTTAGCTGAAATGAAAAGCAATAAAATGCAAATAATAAAACAGCATGAAGAAATGCTAGATATAATTAAAAATAAAGAATTTGATAAGATAGATACGTACATAAACAAACATATAGTAGAACCTGCAAGTAAATGGGAAACATTAATAAATGAAAATGAAGAACTAAAGGCGTTCTTCAAGTAAAAGTATATAAAACATACATCAATAAATTACAAGTGTATGTTTTATATACTTTTTATTTGTAATGAATTGTGAAAATATTTGTAATTTATTGTAAAAATTTTAGGAAAAGGTATTGCATTAGAAAAATTGATATGCTAGTATACAAGTATATCATAAGAGTGGAGGTACAATATATGAAATTACCATTTAGTATTGACTTAAAAGATAAGGTAGCTGTAGTAACAGGTGGTACAGGTATACTTTGTGGGGCTATGGTTGATGCTTTAGCTGAATGTGGAGCTAAAGTAGCTATACTTGCATTAGGGAAAGAAGCTTGTGAAGCTAAAGCTAAAGAAATAGTAGACAACGGGGGATGTGCTATAGGTATAGAAGCTAATGTTTTAGATAAAGAAAGTTTAAAAAGAGCACATGAGATAATTTTAAAAGAATTTGGACCATGTGATATATTAATAAATGGAGCTGGTGGAAACCATCCAAAAGGAACTACAACTAAAGAATACTTACTTGAAGAAGATTTAGATAATGAAGAATTAACATCATTCTTTGACCTAGATCAAAAAGGGGTAGAGTTTGTATTTAATTTAAATTTCTTAGGAACATTACTTCCATCACAAGAATTTAGTAGAGATATGATAAATAGAGAAGGATGTACAATTATAAATATATCTTCAATGAATGCATATACTCCTCTTACTAAAATACCAGCATACTCAGGAGCAAAGGCTGCAGTAAGTAATTTTACTCAATGGTTAGCTGTACATATGTCAAGAGTTGGAATAAGAGTAAATGCTATAGCACCTGGATTCTTTGTAACAGCTCAAAATGAAAAGTTATTATTTAATGAAGATGGAACTCTAACAGAAAGAAGTCAAAAAATATTAAATAGTACACCAATGGGAAGATATGGTGAAGCTGAAGAATTAATAGGAACATTATTATATTTAGTAAGTAGTGAGGCATCAGGATTTGTAAACGGTGTAGTAATACCAGTAGATGGAGCATTTAGTGCTTACTCAGGAGTATAGGAGATAGATTATGTTAAATACTATAAAAAATGAGGGAATTGTTGCAGTAATAAGAGCAAAGGACCATGATGAAGCTAAAGGATATATAAATGCTTGTGTAAATGGTGGAATAAGAGCAGTAGAATTAACGTATTCAATACCTAATGTTGTTGATTTAATAAATGAATTAAGCTGTGATGAAAATCTTATATTAGGGGTTGGAAGTGTTTTAAATAAAAAAATGGCTAAATATGCAATTTTAGCTGGAGCAAAATATGTTGTAAGCCCAGGGTATAATGAAGAAGTTAATGAAGTATGCAAGGAATTAAACACTCTTTATTTACCAGGATGTATGACAGTAACTGAAATAATGAATGCTATAGAAAGTGGAAATCAAATGGTAAAATTATTCCCAGGAGACGTATTTGGACCTAAATATGTAAAAGCTATAAAAGCTCCAATACCTAACGCTCAAATAATGCCAACAGGTGGAGTTAGTATAGATAATGTAGATAAGTGGTTTGAAATGGGAGTTTCTTGTGTAGGAGTAGGTAGTTCATTATTTGGAGCAGGAAGCTTAGAAGATATAGAAAAACTAGCTAAAGAATTTGTGGAGAAAATAAAAGATGTTAAAAACAAATAATAAAAAGATTTTAGGATTTGGGGAAATAATGCTAAGACTTACACCTCCTAATAATCAAAAGATTATACAAGTTAATTCATTTGATGCAACTTATGGTGGAGGAGAAGCAAATGTAGTTGCGAGTTTAGCAAGTTTTGGACATCAAACTAAGTTTGTGACGAAATTACCTAATAACTCTTTAGGTGATAAAGTTATAAGAGACTTAAGGGGTTATAATATAGATACAAGTGACATATTACAAGGTGATGGAAGACTTGGTATTTATTTTTTAGAAATTGGGCATGGACTTAGAAGCACTGAAGTTATATATGATAGAAAATATTCCGCTATATCTATGGCTAATAAAGATGAGTTTGATATAGAGAATATGCTAAAAGATGTTAAAATGGTTCATTTATCAGGGATAACACCAGCGTTAAGTAAAGAATTATATGAATTAACTATAGAGATAGCAAAATATTGCCATAATACTGGTATACTAGTATCCTTAGATTCTAATTATAGAGCGAAACTTTGGAGCTTAGAGGATGCTAAAGGATTTTTAGAAGAAATACTTCCTTTTGTAGATATAGCTTTTTTAGGAAGTTTAGATATGACAAATATATTAAAATATGAAGATTTAGGTTTGGAATTTGAAGATACCCTTAAAAATTTATATAAAAGATTATTTGAAAAATATCCAAATATAAAATATGCAGCTTGTACAAAGAGAACTGTTCATTCAATAAATAATAATTCATTAAAAGGTTATTTATTTGATAATGAAAATTTATATAGTTCAAAGGAATACAAATTCGATATATTAGATAGAGTTGGTGGAGGAGATGCATTTACAGCAGGTATACTTCACGGAATTTTAGATAATTTAGATAAAAAAGATATCATAGAATTTGGAGTTTGCGCAAGTTCATTAAAGCACTCTATAAAGGGTGATATAAACATAATAGATAAAGATAGTGTAACAAGCTTGTTAGGAAAAGGATTGCAAAATATAAAAAGATAATTGGGGAGAATAAGAATATGGAAATGACGTTTAGATGGTATGGAAAAGATGACCCTGTAAAGATAGAGTACATCAGACAAATACCTGGTATGAAAGGGATAGTAACTGCAATATATGATATACCAGTAGGAGAAGTTTGGCCATTAGAAAACATATTAGAGTTAAAAAAAACTGTAGAAGACAATGGACTAAAGCTTTCAGTTATAGAAAGTGTACCAGTTCATGAAGATATAAAATTAGGTTTACCAACTAGAGAAAGATACATAGAAAATTACAAGGAAACATTAAGAAACTTAGGAAAATCAGGTATAGAAACAGTATGTTATAACTTTATGCCAGTATTTGATTGGACTCGTTCAGATCTAAACTATGAGCTTGAAGATGGTTCAACTTGCTTAATATATGATGAAGAAACAGTTAAGAAGATGGACCCAGCATTAGGTGAATTAGAACTTCCAGGATGGGATACATCTTATGGAGAAGGTGGACTAGGTGCATTACTTGATAAATACAAGGATGTAGATGAAGAAAAATTATGGGAAAACTTAGAGTATTTTATAAAAGAAATAATACCTGTAGCTGAAGAAAGTAACGTAAAGATGGCTATACACCCAGATGATCCACCATGGGGAATTTTTGGACTTCCAAGAATAATAACTAATTTTGAAAACTTAGAAAGATTTATAAATCTTTATGATAGTGAATATAATGGTATAACTTTATGTACAGGATCATTAGGATGTACTAAAACTAATGATATAGTAAAAATGGTAAATTACTTTGGTAAAGAAAAGAATAGAATAAACTTTGCTCATTTAAGAAATGTTTTAATAACAGGAGATAGCAGTTTCAACGAAGTTGCTCATTTATCTGAGGCAGGGTCACTAGATTTTTATGAAATAGTAAAAGCATACTGCGATTATGAATTTACAGGTCCATATAGACCCGATCATGGAAGAATGATATGGGGAGAAACTGGAAGACCAGGATATGGATTATATGATAGAGCACTAGGAGCTGTTTATATAAACGGATTAATAGAAGCAATAAATAAAAATAAATAATTAAAATAATTAAGTAGTGTTTTAAAATGAATTTTATTTTAAAACACTACTTATAAAAATAGTATAAAAAAGTAAAGAGTGAAAACTAAAATACTAATTTAGGAGAAAATTATGAAAAAGTTTATGGACCAAGATTTTATATTATCAAATGAAGTAGCTAAAATCTTATATCATAATAATGCTTCAAAAATGCCGATATTTGATTACCACTGTCATTTGCCAGCAATTGAAATAGCACAAGATAAAGAATATGAAAATGTAACTCAATTGTGGTTATATCATGATCATTATAAATGGAGAGCAATGAGAAGTTTTGGGATAGACGAAAAGTATATAACCGGGGATGCTAGTGATTTTGAAAAATTTTATGAATTTGCAAATATGATGCCTTACTTAATAGGAAATCCTATATATCATTGGACACATTTAGAACTTAAAAGATATTTCAATGTAGAAGAAACTTTAAGTGCAAAGACTGCAAAAGATATTTGGGAAAAATGTAATAATGCTATAGTTAAGAATAATTTAACAGCAAGAAATTTAATACGTATGTCTAATGTAGTTTATATAGGAACTACAGATGATCCAATTGATGATTTAAGATACCACAAAGAAATTAACAGTGATGAAAGTTTTGAGTGTGAGGTAAGACCTACATTTAGACCAGATAAAGCATTAAAAATACAAAATGAAGATTTCTGTGATTATATAAAGTTATTAGGGAAAATAGAAAATACAGAAATTAAAGACTATGATAAATTAATAGAAATATTAGAAAAAAGATTAAATTACTTTGTAGAAAATGGCTGTAATATAACAGATCATAGTTTAGAAAGAGTTTATTTTAAACCTGCTAGCAAAGAAGAAGTCGAAAATATTTTTGTTAAAGTTTTAGCGAAAGAGAAAATAAGTGTAGAAGATGCTCAAAAATACACAACATTTACATTAATAGAATTAGGGAAAATGTATAGTGAAAGAAACATGGTAATGCAACTTCATATAGGGGCGCTTAGAAATAACAATACTAGAATGTTTAATTCTGTTGGAGTAGATGCAGGATTTGATAGTATTGACGATGGAGAAATCGCTTTCTCGTTATCGAGGTTATTAGATAGCTTAGATGTAGAAGATAAGTTACCAAAAACTATCCTTTATTGTTTAAATCCAAAAGATAATGAAGTATTAGGAACTATGATTGGAAATTTCCAAGGAGGACAAGTTGCAGGAAAAATTCAATTTGGATCTGGATGGTGGTTTAATGACCAAAAAAATGGAATGGAAAGACAACTTATAGCACTTTCACAATTAGGTCTAGTTAGTAAGTTTGTAGGAATGCTTACAGATTCAAGAAGTTTCTTATCATTTACAAGACATGAATATTTCAGAAGGATTCTTTGTAATTATTTAGGAGAGTTAGTTGAAAATGGAGAGTATCCATATGATTTAGAAATATTAGGGAATATAGTAGAAGATATATGTTACAACAATGCTAAAAAATATTTTACAAAATAATCCTAGGGGGAATTTAAATATGAATAAAAGGATTAAAGCGCTTTTACTTGTGGCTATAACTAGTTTATCGGTAGTTGGATGTAGTTCAAGTAAAGATAATGAAGCAAGAGTTATGAGAGTTGCTCACAACCAAGGTGAGGATCATCCAATACATCTAGCGTTAAAAAAGTTTGAGGAAATTGTAGAAGATAAAACTAATAATGAAATAGATATACAAGTATACCCAAATGAATTATTAGGTGGACAGCGTGAGTCAGTAGAGCTTACTCAAACAGGAGCTATAGATATAGCTGTTGGAAGTATAAGTTTGCTTGAAAGCTTTAACAAATCATATAGTGTATTTAACCTTCCATATTTATTTGATAGTAAAGAACACTACCACTCTGTAATGAATGATGAAAATATAATGAACGATATATATGAATCAACTAGAGAATCTGGATTTGTTGGTCTTACATGGTTTGATGCAGGTTCAAGAAATATGTACACAACAGATAAACCTATACTGAAGCCACAAGATTTAAAGGGTAAGAAAATAAGAGTACAACAAAGTCAAACAAATATAAGAATGATGGAATTATTAGGTGGTTCTGCTACACCAATGAGTTTCGGAGAAGTTTATACTGCTCTTCAACAAAAGGTTATAGATGGAGCTGAAAATAATGAATTAGCACTTACTAATAATAAGCATGGAGAAGTTGCAAAACATTATTCATATAACCAACATGGTATGATTCCAGATATATTAATAATGAATGCTAAGCTATTAGAAAATTTAAGTGAAGAACATAGAAATATAATATTAGATGCAGTTGATGAAATAAATAAATTTGAAGTTGATGCTTGGGAAGATAAAGTAAATGAAGCAGTAGAACAATCAAAAAAGATGGGAGTAAAATTTTACTATCCAGATATAGAACCATTTAAAGAAAAAGTTTTACCACTTCACAGAGAACTGACTGAAAAAGACAAAGAAGTTAAAGCTGTATACGATAAGATACAAGCAAAAGCACCAAAAAGTAAATAAATACTAGTAGGGAGGAACAAAGGTGAATAAATTCAGAAATATATTAAACAAAGTAATAGAAGTAATATGTATTACACTACTAGCATTTATGGTAGTTTTAGGTACTTGGCAAATAATAACTCGTTATATTTTAAATAATCCAAGTACAGTATCAGAAGATTTGCTAATATATTCATTTGTATGGATGTCTTTACTAGGTTCAGCTTATGTATTTGGTAAAAAAGATCACATGACTATGGTGTTTTTTAGACAAAAACTTGAATCAAAAAGTCCTAAGGTAAAAATTATATTAAATGTAATTACAGAATTACTAGTAATGATATTTTCATCATTCGTTTTAGTGCTAGGAGGATTCCAAATAAGTATGTTAGCTATGGGTCAAATATCGCCAGCACTAGGAATATCTATGGGATATATATATTTATCACTTCCATTATCTGGAGTGATAACAATAATTTACAATATATTAAACTTAATGGATTTAAAGCAAGAGATCGCTCAATCAAATAAAAAGAATGTAAATGTTATGTAGAAATTAAAAATAATAATTAATCCGAGGGAGATAAGATTATGGAATTAGCATTTCAAGCAGGTTCAGCTATAGCTATTGTGTTTCCTATACTACTTTTATTAGGAATACCAATATCTGTGACTATAGGGATAGCATCTATATTTGGAGTAATAACTACATTATCGTGGGATATTGCAGTACTAACTGGGGCACAAAGAATATTTACTGGAATAGGTAGTTTTTCATTATTGGCAATACCATTTTTCGTATTAGCGGGAATAATAATGAATAATGGTGGTATTGCATTAAAATTAGTAAATTTCGCAAAAATATTAAGTGGTAAATTGCCAGGATCTTTAGCTCATACAAATGTAGTAGGAAATATGTTGTTTGGAGCAGTAAGTGGTTCTTCAGTTGCAGCAGCGGCTGCAATCGGTGGAACAATGGCTCCACTTCAAGCTGAGGAAGGTTATGATAAAAACTATAGTGCAGCAGTT